>NZ_JBBDHD010000334.1:0-462 GCF_044129415.1 Streptomyces racemochromogenes | reverse complement strand
GGCCTGGTCGACGGCCCGCTCGACGCCCCCGGCGCCAAGGCCGAGGCCCTGGCCCGCGCCGCCGCCTGCGGCTACCTGGGCGCGGCCGCCCCCACCGCAGACGCCCCGCGAGGAGACCAGGCGTGAGCCGTCAGACCCCCCACACCGACCACAGCGCCCACTGCGCCCCCGGCAGCCGGCACATCGACCCGCACGAGTACGCGTCCGTCTTCGGCCCCCGGGCCGGAGACCGGGTCCGGCTCGGCGACTCCGGGCTGACCGTCCGGGTCGAGCACGACGCCCAGAAGCCGGGCGACGAGTTCCTGGCGGGCTTCGGCAAGACCGCCCGCGACGGCCTGCACCTCAAGGGCGCCGCCGTCCGCGCGACCTGCGACGTGGTCATCAGCAACGTCCTGGTCATCGACGCGGTGCTCGGCATCAAGAAGGTCTCCATCGGCATCCGCGAGGGCCGGATCCACGCCA
>NZ_JBBDHD010000099.1:0-26326 GCF_044129415.1 Streptomyces racemochromogenes | reverse complement strand
GTACGGGCCGCCGCCCCGGCGCCGCGTGGACGCCGGTCCCGCCGGAGCCGGACGAGCCGGCGGCGGCCTGGCGCGGACCGGCCGCGGCGCCCCCGGGCTCCGGGTGCGCAGCGGTGCCCGCCGCCGACCGGGGCCGCCCGATCAGGGGCTTCCCCGCGACGCGGTGGCACAGCGCGGGGTCGTCGCCCGGCCACTCGGTGCGCGGCCGCCACAGCGCCTCGATCCCGTCGGCCCGGCGCACGGCACGCGACGGGCCGGGGGAGGCGCCGTCGCCGGCGGAGCCGATGCCCCGCACCACGGCGTGGATCCGGTCTCCGGCGGCGAGCGCGTCGGCGAGGGGCCGCAGGACGACCGTGCCGGCGCCCTCGACGAGGACGAAGCCGTCGGCCCCCTCGCCGAACGGGCGGCACGTCCCCGCCGCGGAGAGCCCGCGCAGCCGGGGGCAGCCGACCGGGCAGCCGGGCGCGAGGTCGAGGGGCACCCCGCCGACGACGGCGATCCGGCAGGTGCCCCGCGCCGTCCGGGCGACCGCCTGGCCGAAGGCGGCCTGGGAGCCCGGGCGGGCTGCGTCGACGGCGAAGCGGAGGCCGTCGAGGCCGAAGCCGGCGCACCCCGTCTCCGCGTCGTCGGGCACCGGCCGGCACCGCGGGCCCACGCCCCGGGCCAGGGCGGGGGGCACCCCGCAGCGGAGGGCGTCGAAGCGGTCCACACCGTCGAGGAAGGCGACCTGGTCGAGGTAGGCGGGATGGCAGGCCGAGCGGTCGCCGGGCTCGTGGAAGGGCCCGCGGTCCCGGCGCTCCGCCGGAACGGAGGAGGCCCGGCGTTCGCCGCTCATCAGGAGCTTCCAGAAGGCGCGGGTGTCGCGGGCACCGGGGAAGCGGCAGCCGGGTCGGATGATGGCGCTGTCGGTCATGACGGTCTTCCTTCGGTCTTCCGCCTCGTGGTGACGGAGTCGGGTCAACGGGTGCGGGGCCGGAACGGGGCGGCGGCCGCGCCCCGGAGGGCCGCGAGGCCCAGGGCGTGGGGCGCGAGCGCCTTCAGCGGCGGAAGCGGGCGCCGTGTGGAGGCGAGCGGCAGGGCGCAGACGGGGAGGGCGGTCAGTTGCCGTGCCGGAGGCGGCCGCGCCCCCACCGTGGTCTCGGCGTCGACCGGGACCGCGCCCCGCCCGCCCTCCAGGACGGACGCGCCCGCCGGGGCGGTGGGCGGCGCTCGACCGGCCGGCCGGCGCCGCCACCGAGAGCAGCCGGGTGCCCGCGCTCGTGGCCGCCGTCCCGGGGGGGCCGGTTCCGGCCGGAGTTGCCGGGAAGCGCCTGCGGGTCCCGCCGCCCGGGCCGCCCGCGGTGCCACTGACAGCAGCCCGGGGCCCGCGCTCGTGGCCGCCGCCCGGGCCGCCCGCGGCAGCCTCGGGGGGTGGTCCGCCCGCTCCGCGGGGGACGGCGTCCGGCCGTGCGGCCGGGCCGCAGCGGGGAGGCCGGCGGACCGGACGGGGAAGACCGGCGCGGCGGGGAGAGCGGGTCGGGGACGGCGGGTCACGCGGTCCCCCGCACGACGGAACATGACGCCTCCGGTCCGGACGGGTGCCCCGGCACCCAGGGGCGCCGCAGCGTTGGGCTTCCACCGTGCCCGGGGGAGGGACGGAGCCGTAGCCCCGGCAGTTCGTTACTTGACAGGCTCCCGGAGGTACGCCTCCAGCTCCGCGGCCCCCGCCAGCAGGGCCCGCCCGCGGGCCGACAGCCGGGCCCGCCAGTCGGCCAGCGCCGCCTCCAGCGGCTCCACCCCGCCCGCCGTCCGGACCTGCTCGACCAGCGGCGCGATCCGCTCCAGCGGGTAGCCGCCCCGGCGCAGCTGGTGCGCCAGCCGGGCGTCCCGCACGGCGGCCGCGTCGTACACGCGGTACCCGGTCAACGGGTCGCGGCGCGGGCGCAGCAGCCCGGCGGCCTCCCACTTGCGCAGGGTCGCGGGCCGGACCCCGAGCTCACGGGCCAGCGGTCCGATGAACCGCCCGCCGGACCCCGCGGACCCTCCCCGACCTCCCGGTCCTCCCGGCCCCGTGCCCTCCACCGCCGGCGCACCCGGTACGGGGGCCAGGTCGCGCAGGGCCCGCTCCACGGCTTCGAGGGTCCGCCGGTCCTCCAGCAGCTGCGCGTGGCTCTGGTCGATGAGCCGGAAGGCCTCGTCGTCGGCGCCCCGGTTCACCGCCCGCATCACGGCCGTCGCGGTCGCGTGGCCGTGCCCCGGCACCAGCGCCAGGAACGCGGCCAGGGCGAGGGCGTGCCCCGGGGTGTAGACGCGGTAACCGTGGGCACCCCGTGCGGCGGCCGGGAGGACGCCGGCCTCCTCGTAGTTCCGGACCGCCTGCGTGGACAGACCGTGCGCCCGCGCCAGGTCGACCGGCCTGAGCTTGCCACCCGTTTGAAGGTTTTCTCCCACCAGCCCCACCCTATCAGGTCGACTGCCGGCCCAGGTTTCCACCGAAGGTTCAACGATAGCGTTGAAGCCATGGCAACCGACATCAAGGACTCCGTCCACGCGGTCGAGGCCGCTCCCCTCATGGAACTGCTCGGCACCCGGCCCCGCGTGCTCGCCCTGGGCGAGCCCACCCACGGCGAGGACACCCTCCTCGAACTGCGCAACGCGCTCTTCCGCCGGCTCGTCGAGGAGGAGGGCTACCGGACGGTCGCGATCGAGAGCGACTGCCTGCGGGGCCTGGTCGTGGACGAGTACCTCGCCACCGGCGAGGGCACCCTCGACGCGGTCATGGAGCGGGGCTTCAGCCACGGGCTCGGCGCCTCCGCCGCCAACCGCGCACTCGTGCGCTGGATGCGGGCGTACAACACCGGCCGGCCCGCCGCCGACCGGCTCCGCTTCGCCGGCCTCGACGGCCCGCTGGAGATCACCGCGGCCGAAAGCCCCCGGCAGGCCCTCACCGCCCTCCACGACCGGCTCGCCGCGTCAGTCGACCCGGCGCTGCTGCCCTGTGACGCCGACACACTCGACCGCCTGCTCGGTCCCGACGGACCGTGGACCGACGAGGGCGTGATGTGGGACCCGGCGCTGTCCGTCGGGCGCTCCGCCGAGGCCCGGGAGCTGCGGCTGCTCGCCGCCGACCTCGTGGAACTGCTCGACGAGCACTCCCCGCAGCTGATCTCCGGCACGTCGAGGGAGGACTGGGACCGGACGCGGCTGTACGGGCGCACCGCCACCGGCCTGCTGCACTACCACCACTGGACGGCGGACGGCTCGCCCTCCCGCTGGGCCCGGCTGTCGGGGGTACGCGACCGGATGATGGCCGACAACCTCCTCGCCCTCGCCGAGCGGGGCCCGGTCCTGGTCTTCGCGCACAACGCGCACCTCCAGCGGGAGAAGAGCTCGATGCGCATGGGCGGGGCACGGCTGGAGTGGTGGAGCGCGGGGGCCCTGGTGAGCGCCCGTATCGGCGCGGAGTACGCCTTCGTGCCCACCGCCCTCGGCACCATCCGGCACCGCGGGGTGGACGCCCCGCCCCCGGACAGCGTCGAGGGGCTCCTCCACGCGCTGGGGCGCGACCGCTGTCTCGTCGACGCCCGGCGGCTGGCCGCCGCCCTCGACGGTACGCCGCCCGCCCCGCGCGCCTCCTCCTGGTTCGGCTACGCCCCGCTCGACCCGGCGCACCTGGCGGCGAGCGACGGGCTCGTGTACGTGAGAGACCTCCCGCCGGGACCGGGGCTCCGACGGGAGGTCTGACGGCCGGGCTAGTACCCGGGCTCCTGGTTCTGGTTCTGGTTCTGCTGGTTGTTCTGCTGGTTGTCGTTGTTCTGGTTCTGGTTCTGGTCGGGGGCGGGCGGTTCGACCGGCGGCTGGGTCGGACGCGGTGCCTCGGTCGTGGGAGCGGGCGCCTGGGTCGGCGGGCGTTCGGTGACGGGCGGCGGGGTGACCGGCGCCTGGGTCGGGAGCGGAGCGGGAGGCGTCGCGGGCTTCTCCGTGGCGGGCGGCGGGGTGGGCGCCGGCTGGGTGGACGGGGGCTCGGTCGGCTTCGGAGTCTCCGTCGGCTTCGGGGGCTCGGTCCGCTTCGGAGTTTCGGTCGGCTTCGCGGTCTCGGTCGCCGACGCGGGGGCCGTGGGTGTGGGTGTGGGCGTGGCCGGGGGCTCGGTCGCCGGCGTCGGCGTGGGCCCGGTCGGCGTGCCGGTGGGGGTCTGCGTGGGCGTCTTCCCGCCCGGGGTCTGTGTCGCGGGGGACTGGGTGGACGAGGGCGTGGTGCCGGGCGACTTGGTGCCGGGAGACTCCGTCGACGTCGACGGAGGCCTGGTCCACGGGCTCTGCGTGCCGGGCGTCTGCGTACCCGGCGTGTACGTCCACGGGGGTCGCGTCGTCGGCGGGGCCGTCGGCCAGTGCCGGGGCGGCGGCGGGGCCGGCCGGTCGTGGTGGACCTGGTAACCGGTGTACCGGTGGACCCACTGCTTGTCCCTCGTGTCGTAGATGACGAACACGTTGATCACCGTGACCGCGCGGTTGACGACCACGACGTTCTGCGGCTGGTACCCCGGCCAGCTGCGCCCCGCCTGCCGCGGGGTGCCGCCCTGCTGGGGAACCACCCGGCTCAGCGGGTTGCCGCAGGCGCAGCGCACCTTCGGCTCCCCGTACTTGTCCACCAGCACGGCCGTGCCCGCCTGGAGCACGGACTGGTAGCTGGTGGAGACACCGTTGCGGTAGCCGTGGTTGGTGACGCGGGTGTCCGAACGCAGCTGGACGGGCGTGAGCGAGCGCAGGTAGCCCGGTACGGCGGACTCCTGGACGCCCACCACCGAGGCGAAGGCGCGGTTCCTGGACTGGTCGGCCGCCAGGTAGCGGATCTGCTTCTCCACGTCGCAGCTGGCGGTGTTGCGGCTGCCGCCGTAGAGGCCCGGCTCCGAGCCGGCCACGCTGGAGATGGTGTCCCTCTTCACGGGAGCGGTTGCGGGCGCGGCCGCCGGCAGGGCGGAGGTCGTGGTCGCCGTCGACGGGGTGTAGGGATCCAGCCCCGTGTCGTCCGTGGGCTGGAGGATGACCTCGCCCGCCGACGCCGTCTGGCCGCCCGGGCGGCCGATGATGACGGCCAGGACCACGGCGACGACGACGGCGGCGGTGATCGCCGCGATCCGGGGCACCGACCGCCACCAGGGGCGGTGGCCATCCCCGCCGGACGACGGCCTCGGGCCGCCGGGGCCGGGTCCGCCGGGACCGGACGGAGGACCGCCTCCGCCCGTAGGCGGGGGAGGCGGGGGCCCCGCCTGGTCACCGGACGGGCGCCCCGAGAGGGGGCCGGAGGGCGGGCCGGTGGGACGCTCTGACAGCGGTTCGGAACTCACATTCCCCTCCCACCGGACGGGCGTAGGAAGGTGAAAACCGGATGGTGTGCACGTTCTATGCAATTTCATCCGAGTTTCACACCGTTAGCGCCCATTGTGCGCTCCGGCCCCGTGGAATCCGCAAGCCGAACGGCCCACGAGCCGCCGTTCCCCTCAGGCCCGTCTAGGTCCAGGACGCGGCCACCAGGGACCGCCGCGCCGCCGTCAGGTGTGCCGAGGCCGCCAGCCACGCCCAGGCGTATCCGTCGGCCGACGGGTCGGTGAGCCGGCCGAAGGCGTCCCGGGGCCGGCGGTCCGCCTCCGCGGCCAGGGCGGCGGCCAGGCCGGCCGCCACCGGGAAGCCGGCCCGGCGCAACGGCCCGTACCCGGCCTCCGCCTCGGGCGACCGCGCCGACTCCGCCACCGCCCGGCGGCCGCCCGCGACCCCCGCGTCCAGCAGCCGGCGCACCCGCCACAGGGGCGAGTCGGCCAGCGGGTCCGGACCCGGCTCGACGGGGCCCGCCGGGGCCGGGGCCGCGTCGGTGACGTGGCCGCCCTGGAGGCGGTCGTAGCCGAGGTCGGCCCGGTCCCGCCACTCGGGCGGCAGCCGCAGCGTGTACGCGGCCCCCGGCACCGGCCCCACGGCGAGCGGCATCAGCGTGGCCGCCCGGTCGGGGTCGGGGCGGCCCACGACCCGCACCGTCAGCCCCGGCCAGCCCGCCAGGCGGCGCAGGTTGGCGGTGTGCGCCAGCTCCGGGTGCGGGTGCGCCGCGCGCAGCCGCAGCAGCGGTGCACCCGTCCGTACCGTGCCGTCGGGCGACAGCTCCCGTACGAGGACGTGGTCGCCGGCCCCGCCCTCGACCCGGACCGCGCAGCCCAGCAGGCCCGGCTCGGCGTCCTGTGCCAGCAGCTCGGCGACGGCCTCGGCCGCCGGGCGGGCGAACAGCGCGGCGAGCGGCTCCCGGTCCCAGGAGACACCCGGTACGGGCGTGGCCCGCACCCCGCGCCCGGCGCCGAGCCGCCCGTCGGCGGAGACCGTCGCGCCGGTGATGCGCAGGCCCCCGCGGGCGAGCCCGGCATGGTCGAGGGCGCCCCCGCCGAGGGCCACGGAGGCGGCCCCCGCGCCCCGGGCGCGGGCGAGCCCGCCGGGGCGTACGTCCGACAGCGAGTAGGGGACCCCGTCCGCGTCGAGCAGGTGGGTGACCACGCCCCCGTAGCCGGTCGCGGTCAGCACGGGCTCCCGGCACACGCCGTGGACGCGCAGGCTGCCGCCGGAGGCGTAGGCGCGGCGGCCGCTCCCGGTCAGGCCGGGACCGCCCGTACCGGCCGCGAGCAGCGCGGCGGTGCGCAGCAGCACCTCGAAGGCTGCGGCCAGGTCGGCCGGCCGCCGGCCCGCACCGCGCTCGCGCGCCGCCCGCAACCCCCGCACCACCCGCAGGGCGGCGGCCTCGGCGGCGGGCAGCCCGGCGACGCGGGCGGTGTGCGCGGCCCGCAGCAACTCCGCCTGCACCACGGCGCCCCCGGCCGCCACCCCGGCGGCCAGGGCCTCGGCCCCGACGGCCCACAGCGCGGCACCGGCCCGCACCTGAACGGCCGTGGGCGCGGGGGCACCCCCTTCCCCGGGCGCCGCCGGGCCCGCCCCGGCCCCGGTCCTTCCGGCGGTTCCGTTCCGTCCGGTGCGGGCAGCGTCCGCGGCATCCGCTCCCGCGGCACCGGTGCCGTCGGCACCGTCAGCGGCCTCCGGCCCCTCCGGGGATCCCGGCCCTCCCGGGCCCCGTGTGCGTGCGGCAGCGCCGGCACCGGGCCCGGCTTCCGGTGCGGCCCCTCCGGCGGGGACCGGGCCGCCGGAGGCGCCGGCCCCCGGGCCCGGTGCGTCGTCCGGCCCTCCGTCCGGCCAGGGGGACGCGTCCGCCACCGGGGCCGCCGTCAGGGCCGCCGCGCGGTGCAGGCAGCGCGGGGCCAGGAGGCAGCTGCACGCCGCCTGCGCGGCCTCCGCCACCACCCCCGAGGGCCCCGGCCGCAGGGTGACCACCGCGTCCTCACCGAACCGGAGGGTGACGCCCCCGTCCGGCCCGGCCACCGCCCCCTCCCCGCAGCCCTCCACGGCCGCGTCGAGCTTCTTGCGCAGCCGGGCGCTCAGGTCCTCCACGGCCTGCGCCGTCACCTCGGCGGCGACGGGCGGCAACAGCGGGCTGGTCATCAGGGCTCCCCACGGAGTCGGTCGCCCACCCAGCGGGCGAGGGCGAGAGGGCTGAGAGCGGCCACCGGCATCCCGGCCGCGACGAGCTGACGCGCCACCGGCACCGAGTACCGGGGCGTACCGGAGTCGTCGAGGGCGGCACAGCCCAGCAGGTGGGCACCGGACGCGGCCAGCGCGCGGACCGCCGAGAGCAGGCCCCCGACCGGGGCGCCCTCCTCGAAGTCGCTGACCACGACGACCAGCGTGCGGCTCGGCACGGTGATCAGGGTCCGGGCGTGCGCGAGGCCCGCCGCGATGTGCGTGCCGCCGCCGACCCGGACCTCCAGCAGCAGGGAGAGCGGGTCGGCGACCCGGCCGGTCAGGTCCACGACCTGGGTGGAGAAGGCGAGGAAGTGCGTGGACAGGGTCGGGACCCCGCCCAGTACGGCGGCCGTCAGCGCCGACCAGACCACCGACGCCTCCATCGAGCCGGAGACGTCCACCACCAGGATCAGCCGCCAGTCCGCCTCGCGGGACGCGCGGGTGGCGAACACCGGGCGCTCCGGGACCACGACGACGCGGCCGTCGTCGAAGCGCCGGGTGTGCGCCAGGTTGGCCCGCAGGGTGCGGGCCAGGTCGAGCCGGCCGCCCGGGCGCCGGGTCGGGCGCGGGGTGGACAGCCCCGACAGGGCCGGGCGCATCCGGGTGGCCAGTTGCGCCGCCAGCTCGTCGACCAGCCGCTTCACCAGCGGCCGCAGCCGGGCGAGCTGCTGCTCGGGCATGCCGCCGGCCAGCGAGAGCACGGAGGTCAGCAGTTCCACGGACGGCCGTACGGACGCCGGGTCGAGCTGGGCCAGTACGTCGGTGCGGCCGGCGCCCGCCGCGTCGGCGAGCACCTCCTCGCGCACGTCGGCGCCGAACAGCGCTTCCAGCTCCTGCGACCACTCCCGGGCCGTCGGGAAGGACGGCCCGTCCCCGCCTCCGGTACCGGTCCGGCCCATGTCCTCGGAGCCCTCGCCGCTCCCCGCGCCGTACAGCTCGTCGAGGGCGCGGGCGTAGCGGTGCGCCCCGGCCGGAAGCCGGTCGCGCTGCCGTCCCAGCAGCAGCCGCCACCGGTCGGCGGCCGCCAGCCGCCGGCCGCCACCGGCCTCCCCCGGCCGCGCCGCAGCCGCGTCGCCGCCGGCCATCCCCGTCGCGGGCGCCGCTGACGCGTCGGCCGTCCCGGCCGACCCTTCGGCCGGCGTTCCCGGGGCGCGCCCCGCATCCGCACCGGCGCACGCGCCCGGTCCCGGCGGCAGCGCCGCCTCGGGCGGACGCGTCGGCAGCGGCAGTCCCTTCAGCGCGCCCAGGCCGGCCGCGTCGGCGGCGGCCCAGAGCGCGAGCAGGGCCGGCGGTGCGTCGAGGGAGAGGTCGAGACGGTCGCCGAGCCGCTCGGTCACCGTGTCCAGCAGCCGGTCCCGTGCGACCGGCGCCAGCACGTCGAACCCGGCTCGCAGCGCGGGCAGCCGCTCCAGGAACGCCTCGTCGGCCAGGCCGTCCACCCGGTCCAGCAGCGGCGTCAGCGCGGCGGGAGAGGTCTCCAGCAGCGGCCCGGCGGCGGTGAGCAGACCGGCCAGGCGCCGGGCCAGCGCGCGCCGGCCGTCCGCCGTGGCGGCCGCGTCCACCCAGGCAGCGGCACGGGCACCCAGCCCGGCAGCCGGATCCAGGTCCAGCAGCACCCGTACGGCCTGCGCCGCCCCCCGCATCAACGGGCTCCCGGCCTCCGCCAGTTCCGCCAGGGCGGCGTCCATCCGCAGCCCCAGCCGACGGACCGAAGCCCGGTCGGCGAGGGCCACCAGGGCGGCCGCGTCGGCGGGGTCGTCGCTGCCCGCGAGGCCGGGCAGCGACCGTACGGCCGTGTCCAGCAGATCGCCGCCCAGCACCTCGGCGGCGGCCCGCGCCGCGGCGGAGGCGCCGGGCAGGTGGCCGCGCCGCAGCCCCTCCAACAGGTCGACGGCCTCCAGGAGTTCCGCGACCCCGGCCGTTTCCGGCAGGACGGCGGCCGCCTCCTCCAGCCGTACGTCGACCAGCTCGGGCAGGTCGCAGCGCGCGGCGGCGGCCAGCCCGGCCAGCACCTGCGCGGCCGTAGGGCCGCCCTCGGCGGCCTCGCGGCGCGCGATGTCGCGCAGCGTACCCGCGGCCGCCTGGGCGGCGGTGACGCCGCGGACCCCCGCCAGGTCCAGGCGGGCCGGGACCGAAGGGGTCCAGGACAGCCGCCACTTGCTGCCCAGTGCGGTGCCGTCGCCGGTGGCGGCCACCCCCACGGGCTCGCCGTACGAGGCCCCGCACACCTGCAGGCGCTGGAGCAGCACCTCGCGGCGTCCGTCCAGTTCGGAGCGCAGCGGGTCGAGGCGCACCTCGCGCGGCGCCGGGTCCTCGGGGGACGGCAGCCGCAGGCTCGCCAGCTCCGCCTCCACGGAGGGTCCGAGTCCGGAGCGCGGGGCGTGCGGGGTGGTCCGGCCGCGGCCCGTGCCGACGAACACGGCCTCCAGGGCACGGGCGAGTGCCCGCCCCCGGCCCAGCGGTTCGCCCTGCCCGAGCACGGTGGTGACGGCCTCCAGGAGCTCACCCCGGCCCGGGGCGGGCAGCCCGCGCAGCACCGCCAGGTCGCAGGCGAGCCGCAGGGTCTCGGCGGCCTCGCCGGTCCCGGCGGTGTGCCCGGCCCGGCGCAGCTCCCGGCACAGCCCGGTGACGGCCGCCGAGGCGGCCTCCCGCAGCCGCACCGGATCCCCGCCCGCCTCGAAGACGGCCCGCTGCCACAGCGGGTCCCGGATCCCGGCGGGGTACCCGGAGCGGGAGTCGAGCAGATCGTAGGAGTACGCCACGAACGAGGTGACCACCCCGGCCGGGTCCGCGGCCCCGGCCTCCGGCCGCGCTCCGGTGTGCTGCCCGCCGCCGTCGGCTCCGGTCCCGTCCGTGGCCGAGGCCTCCGGCCCGGCCGTGGCCTCGGCCTCCGCCCGGCCGCCGCTGCCGGACGGGGACGCGGTGGTTTCGGCCTTCGGCCGGGTGCGGGGCTGGAGCCCGCCGCCGGTGCCGGACGGGTCCGGAGTCCCGGCCTCCGGCCGCGCGGCGGCGCGCCGCCCGCCGTTGCCGTCGGCTGTGGTCCCGGTTCCGGTCTCGGCCGGGGCCTGCGCCCCGACGCCTACGGCGCTGCCGGCGCCCGCCGCCCGGCCGGCTCCGGCGGTGGCCTTCGTCCGGGCCTCCGGCCCGGCGGCATCCCCGGCCCCGGCCGGGGCCCCGTCGCCGCGCGGTGCCGGCACCGGGGCGGCCGGGAGGAGGGCCGGGGCGTGGAAGGAGCCGATGACCGCCGCCACCCGGCGGCCGCCCTCGGCGGCGTCCGTGAGGACCCGGCGCATGTGGGCCTCCCGGGCCAGGTCCGTCCCGGGGACGGAGCCCGCGTCCGCGCGCAGGGCCCAGCCGACGCCGAGTGCGGCGCGGCGCACGGCCTCCGGGGAGCAGCCCGGCGCCAGGACCTCGACGGCGCGGTCCCACATGTCGTCCCCGTCGCGCCCCGTCCCGGACGCGGCGAGCGCGTCCGCGTAGGCCCGGCGCCCTGCGGCCACGGGCCCCGACGCGTCGGCGCGCGGACCGGGGACGCCCCTCGTGGCGCCCGGTGCGACGGCGTCGCCCGCCCCGGGACCCGGCGCGGCCGCGTCCGGGCCGGCGGGGAGGCCGGTCGGGCCGGCGGCCGGCGGAGCCGGGACGGACGGGTGGGCGGACCAGGCCGGGTCGGACAGGGGCAGGTCGCAGCAGCGCACCTCCACGCCCCGGGCCCGGGCCCAGCGGACCGCCGCCAGCTCCGGGGAGAAGTCCGCGAACGGGTAGAAGGCCAGCCGGCCCTCGTGCCCCAGGCCCGCCAGGGCCACCGGGGCGACCGTCTCCGGGTCGGCCAGGTGCGCCAGCCACGGCTGGAAGTCGGCCGGCAGCTCCACGCAGACCACCTCCGGGTCCGCGGCGTCCAGCAGCGCCGGCACCACCGCGGCCAGCGCGGGGCTGTGGTGCCGTACCCCCAGCAGGTACGGCGCGCGCGAGGCGGCCAGGGCCTCCACGGCCTCCCGTGGATCAGCGGTGGACGTCAACGCAGGCTCCCGCGCAGGTCCCAGAGCCGGCGCCACATCGCCGAGCCGTCCTCGGCGCGGCGGCGCACCGGGCCGTCCCAGTAGCCCAGCAGCCGCCCGTGGTCGGCCGGGTCGTCCTTGCGCACCACACCCAGGAGATGGCCCGGCAGCAGGTCCAGCACGTCACCGCCCGGCAGGTAGGCGGCCGCGACCCCCAGGGAGGCCGCCACCTGCACCGCCTCGGCCGTGGACATGACCGTCCCGGGCCGTTCCACGTCCCAGCCCTCCGCGCTGCGCCCCGAGCGCAGGTCGCGGAAGACGGTGACGAGCGCGTCGAGCACGCTGTCGTCCACCCCGAACGCCGCCCCGGCCCGCTCCACGGCGGCCACCGCCTGCCGGCGGATCAGCGCGGCCTCCGCGTCCGGGTCCGAGATCGGCCCGACCGTCTCGAAGTTGAAGCGCCGCTTGAGCGCCGCCGACATCTCCGAGACGCCCCGGTCCCGCAGGTTGGCGGTGGCGATGACCGTGAAACCGGGGGCCGCCGAGACCACCGAGTCCTCGGTGGCCGTCAGCTCCGGCACGCTCACCCGCCGGTCGGACAGGATCGACACCAGCGCGTCCTGCACCTCGGGCAGACAGCGGGTGATCTCCTCGACCCGCACCACCCGCCCCGTGCGCATCGCCGCGAGCACGGGGGAGTCGACCAGGGCCTGCCGGGTCGGACCCTGGGCGAGGAGCAGCGCGTAGTTCCAGCCGTACCGGAAGGCGTCCTCGGTGGTGCCCGCCGTGCCCTGCACGGTCAGCGCGCTGGTGCCGCACACGGCGGCGGACAGCAGCTCGGACAGCATCGACTTCGCGGTGCCCGGCTCGCCCGTGAGCAGCAGACCGCGCTCCCCGGCCAGCGTCACCACGCAGCGCTCCGCCAGGGCGCGTTCGCCGACGAACTTCGGCGCGATCACCAGCTTCGACGGCAGTCCGGCGCGCCGCTTGGGCAGGGCCAGCTCCCGGCCCTCGCTGCCGCAGACGAAGGTCACCACCGCGCGCGGGGTCAGCGCCCAGCCCGGCGGGCGCGGGCCGGGGTCCTGGGCGGCGAGGAAGGCGAGTTCGGCGGCGTACCGCTCCTCGGCGGGCACGACCTGCCGCGCGGGAGCGGACGGTTCGGTCACGGTCATCGGGAAGTCCTCGTGTTCTGGAGGGAGAAGGGGAAGGGAGGAGGGAGGGGCGGGGGCGCGGGCCGGGAGGCCGCGCCCCCGCCGGAGCCGGTCACCCGGCGGGGCTCAGCGCCGCCGGCCCGTCGTGCGCTTGACCCTGAGCTCCTCGAAGCGCGGTACGTCGCCCTCGCGGACCCGCGTCCACGCCCGGCGGTACAGCTCCGCCGCCGGCTCGGCGGGCACCAGCGCGCCCAGCACCGGCCGCCCGCCCGGAGCCGTCGCGTACATCGGCAGCTTCCACTGCTCGACGGGCAGCGCGGGCGCCTGCGGCTCGGCCCACGGGCCGGGCAGGAACAGGGAGCGCCCGGCCCGGCTGCGGGTGCCTGCCACCACCAGGTCGGTGGCGGCCAGCTCCGCACGGGCGGCCTTCAGCCGGGCCGGCTTCCAGCCCGTCCAGCGCGCCGTGTTGCGGTCGGTGGGGTCGGGCATCGCGAGCAGCGCCAGGTACAGGACGGCCGCGTCCGCGCCGAGCTCGTACGCCGCGGACACCTCCGCGACCAGCTCCGGCACGCTGCGGCCCGCGTCCTGCGGCCACCACGCGCCCTCCCCGTCGGCCTCGCCCGCCACCGGGCTCCCGGGGTCGGCGAGCAGCGCGGCGAAGGCCGGGTCGTGGACCAGGCGCAGCGCCGTCTCCGTCGCGGAGGGCAACTGCTCGGTGCCGCGCAGCAGCGGCAGGTAGGGGTCGGACCCGGTCGAGTCCAGCAGCGCGGTGCGCAGCGCCGGGAGCGGGCGGCCGTCCTGCGTGGCCAGGACCACCGCGCCGTACCGCTCGTAGCCCTCCGCCGTCTCGGTCGGGGTGCCCGCGGCCTTGCGGAAGCCCGCCAGGTCCACGTAGTGCCCCACGCTCAGCAGCAGTTCCGGCGAGGCCAGCCGCTGCCGTATCGCCGTCAGCACCGGCGGCAGGCAGGACCGTACGGGGTGCCCGGCGGGCAGCCGGTGCGCGAGCCAGGCGGCGAAGCCCACCGCGGAGATGAGCACGCCCGCGTCGAAGGGACGCCCGCCCGGGACCACCGGCTCCGCCCGGTCGCCCTTGACGGCCCACGCCGTGTCGGCGGACAGCTCCGGGGACGCCGCCGCGTCCAGCAGCGCGGGCAGCGCGCGGTGCGCCGGCCACGCCCCGCGGACCTCCTTGCCGGCCTCGGCGAGCAGCCACTCCGGCACCGGCGTACGGCGGCCCGCGCGCCGGTTCCACACCCGCGCGGCGGCCGCCGCGTCCGGGCCGTCGGTCCACAGCCGCGCCGGGTCGGCGGGCAGCAGTGCCGCGACCAGCTCGCGCCGCACCTCGGGAGAGAGCCCCCTCAGGTCGTCGCGGGCGTGCGCGGCCTCGGTGGCCTTGACCCCGAGCAGCTTGCGCGCGTCGGCCGGCAGGAACCCGCGCTCGTACGTCTCCAGGTACGGCAGACCCGCGACCACCAGGGCGGCCGCGGCGGCCGACACGCCGGTCAGCCGGCCGAACTCCTCGGCCGCCGACGGGAACCACGGCGCCGGGCCGCGTTCGGCGGCCTGCTCCAGGAACGCCGCAAGCCAGCCGGCCCCGCGCTCCGGGTCGCCGACCGTCACCGCCTCACCGGCGCCGGTGTAGGGCGCGGGCACCGCGAAGACGCCCGCCGGGTCGTGGAGCAGCGCGTCGAACTGCCGCCCCCGCGGGTACTCCGCCGTCTGCTCGTTCAGCGCGAGCAGCGCCCCGCCGCCGAGCGGGAGCACCGCCCGGTGCCGGCTGCCCCGGCCCCGCTCCCGGCCGTCTGCGCCCAGCAGGTGAGCGGTGTCGATCCGCACCGTCAGACGCCGCCAGCGGGCGGCGGAGGCCTCGGCCGAGGACAGGCCCAGGGCGTCCACCTCGGCCAGCATCCGGCACAGGGCGGTCCGCTGCTCGTCGGTGGTGCCGGCGGCGCCGGTGACGGCGGCGCGGTACGCGACCGCGGCGGGCGCCTCCAGGAACAGCCCCGCCCAGGGGAACGAGGAGGACCCGGCGAGCTTCGGCACGTCCACGTGCACCCGCCCGGCCACGGCCTCGGCGGCGGTGTCGGCCGCGGCCCTGCCGAGCGCCCGCAGCAGTGCGAACGAGGCGTCGGCCTCCCCGCCGTAGGAGCGGTGGTACGGCGTGCCCGTCAGCCCGTGCAGGGCAGCGTCGAGCAGCTGGTCGGCGGGCCCCCGCTGCACGGCCGGCTTCGGCCGCTCCGGGCGGCCGGAGAGGGACTCCGCGACGCGTGCCAGGGCCTTGCGCTGGACCAGCGCGGAGCGCAGCACGTCGACCACCCCGCCGACCAGGACGGGCGAGCCGATCGCGGGCAGGGCCTCGCGGACCAGCGCGGGCAGCTCCTCGCGCCGTTCCGCGGCGGCGGCCGCCTTCAGCAGCGCCCCCGCCGCCGGGGCGTCCAGGGCGCGCAGGGCCGCCGAGCCCTCGGGGTCGCGCGGGCGCAGGCAGTACCAGTAGGCGAGCGGCGGGAGTTCCGCGGCGCCGGCGGCGTGCGGGGCGCCGTGGTGCTGGGTGGCGGTCCGTGCGGTGACGGCCCCCTCGGGGTCGCGGAGGGACAGGGTCCGCCAGTCGCTGGTCAGGGCGCGGGGCCGCTCGTCGCCGGGCAGGCGGACCGCGGCGTCCGGCCTGGCGCCGCCCTCGGGGACGCCGACCCGGCCGCCGGCCGTGTCGGAGCCGTGCCAGCCCCCGCCCGGTACGCGGACGGCGCGCCAGCCCAGCAGGCCGTCCGCCGGCGCGCCCAGCACCGAGCCCTCGACGGCGGGCGCGGGCCGCAGCCAGTTCTGGCCGATGTTGTCGGGCAGGGTGGCGCCGCCGGGGTGGCCCTCCAGGGCCTCGGCGAGGAAGCGGGGCGCCGAACGCCGTCCGGTGGCCCCGGTGGCCGGGTCGTACTCGGTCCAGCCCGGGCCGCCGGTGTCGCGGTCTCCGTCCCACACCCAGTACGAGGTCCCGTCGGAGACGACCGGCCGCTCGGCCGGGACGAGGCTGTCGCCGCGGTGCAGCACGCCGGCGCCGGTGGTGCGGCCGCCGCCGGGCAGCGGGAGGGAGACGTGCCCGGAGCGCATCGACCAGTAGGTGGCCGAGGAGTCCAGGGTCAGGACGCGGTCGGGGGCGCTCAGCCAGTAGCCCTCGACGGGGCCGTTGTAGGAGGCCCAGAAGACGAGCAGGTCGCCGTCGGTGTAGTGGAAGCCGAGCTGCCGGCCGTTCACGGAGGGCGCCCGCAGGTCGTGGGTGAGGACGGTGGAGTCGGGGCCGATGACCCGTACCTGAGTGGAGTTGGCGACGATGACGTACGGCCAGGCGTCCATCACGGTCAGGTGGCCGCGGCCGCGGCCGGGCGTCAGCTCGCGGACGGCGCTCTCCCAGGCCGGCCACTCCAGTTCCTCGAACAGGCCGCCGCGCAGGGTGCGGGCGAGGACCTCGTCCAGGTCGGCGCCGGCGGCCTCGGCCACCTCCTTCGGGGCCAGGGCCAGGGCCTCGGAGGGCAGCCAGGTCAGCCGGCGGATCGCCTCGGGCAGGTCGGGCAGCGCCGACGCGGTGGACTCGGCGGCCACCTCGCGGACCCACTCGGCGATCAGCGGGCTGCTGCCGGGGGTGCCGGCGAGCCGCCGTACGGTCTCGCGGCCCCCCGACATGTGGCTGTTGAACCGGTTGAGGGTGCGGAAAAAGGCGGGGCGCAGCCGTGCGTCGGCGCACAGGGCCCGCAGGTCGCGGGGGGCCGGGGAGCGGTTCCACTCCTCCAGGCCCAGGACGTCCTTGGAGTCCTCCGCCGGGCCGGCCACGGGCAGGTCCAGGGAGAGCAGCAGGTCGAGCAGGTTGACGTCCTGGAGGCCGATCCGCAGCCCCTGTTCCCGGCCCGGCAGGGCGAGTTCGGCCCGGATCCGGTCGGCGCAGCGCTCGACGAGGGCGAGCAGCGCCGGGGCGGCGGGCGGGTTGCCCCAGCCGGCGTACCGGGCGGCGTGGAAGCGTTCCAGCCAGCCGGCGGTGCCGTCGGGGGAGCGCTGTTCTTCGGGCACGCCGGCGTCGGCCAGTCCGGCGGTGGCGCCGGACTCCTCCAGCACCTCCAGCCACATCGCGGCCAGTTCGCCCGCCTCGCCGGTGCCGCCCGGCACCATGCCGAGCAGGGTGCCCCGTACGGACGGCACCCGCCTGGCCAGCGCGATGAGCGCCGCGCGGTGGGACTTCCACCAGCCGGCCGCGGCCCGCAGGGTGGCGGGCAGCGGCAGCAGCTCGGCCAGGTACTCCTGTTCGGGCACGCCACCGGTCAGCCCGGCGGCCCGGGCGAGGCGGCGCAGCTCGGTCGTGGCCTGCGCGGACGGCGGGAGCCCGCCCGCGGTGCGGCGTACGCACAGGCGGCGGAAGCGGGTGAAGGCCTCGGCGGGAGGGACCCGCTGGGCGAGGTCCTTGGCGTAGCCGGTGAGCACCTTCACCGGAAGCGCGCCGGCCAGGGCGAACTCCAGGAAGACGGCGTCGAGGCGGTCCTCGTCGACGGCCAGCCCGTAACGGGCCTCCGCGGCGCGGGCCCGGCCGAACAGCTGGGCGGCGTAGGTGGTGTTCTCGACGGCGAGGAAGACGCGGGCGGCCTGCTCCTGGAAGACGGGCAGGAAGTGCGGGAGGGAGGCGGCGAGGCGTTCGCAGATCTCGGTGCAGGCGTCGAGGGCGGCCTTGGGCTTGGTCTTCGCCTGCCGGGCCAGCCGGTCCAGCTCCGGCACCAGGGCGAGGGCCTGGTGGCCGTCCTCGGGGTGGTGCACGAGCACCCACTCGGGGAAGCCGAGCGCCTGCCGGCGGCCGAGGCCGACGACGGCGGGCTCGCCGTCCGGGACGAGGCCCAGGAAGCCCGCGGCGAGGTCCTCGGCGGCGCCCAGCTCGGCCGCGGCGAGCCGGACGACGACCCGTCCGTCCCCGAGGGCGGGGTGACGGTACGTCCGGGCGGTCAGCGGGACCGCTGCCGGGCCCGCGCCGGTGGTGTCGGCGGGCAGGACCGCGCCGGCGGCGAGCAGTGCGGCGGCCGCGGCCCCCGGGGCCGGGTCCGTGCCGCCGTCCGTTCCGGCCTGTGCCCGTGTGGTGTCCGTGCTCATGCGTCCCCGCCCTCCTCGATCGTGCGCCCGGCGTACAGCGCCGCGGCCATCCGCATCCCCTCGGACCAGGCCACCGGTCCGACCTCGCCGAGCCGTACGGCCCGGCCCTCCTCGTCGTGCCAGCTCAGGGCGCCGGTCTCCGACTCGTCCTCCCAGTAGGGCTCGCCGATCCACACGGCCGCCTCCACGGCCCGGCCGCCGTCGCGGACCCGGCAGGTGGCGTAGCCGCCGGAGACCCGGTGGCCGAGGCCGGTGGCGCGGGCCGCGAGGCTGAACCGGGAGGGGAACTTCCCGCCGGCGTAGTCCCGGACCTCGGTGGCGGTCTCCTTGAGGTCCTCGGGCTTCGTCCAGGTCGCCCGGTGGATCTGCTCCACGCGCTGCGTGATGTCCAGCTCGGCCGCGAACTCCCGTACGTCGTCCAGGTCGGGCAGGAGCACCGGGTGCGGCAGGGTCACCGTGCGCGGGGAGAGGCGTACGGTCTCGCCGTCGAGGTTGACCACCTTGAGCTCGCCCGCGTCGGTGGCGTCGCGCAGGAAGCCCACCTCGTCCGGGTCGCCGTCGCCGACGATCGCCAGGTCGCGCAGGGCGGCCCGCCAGGCCTCGTCGTGCCAGACCCGGGCGAGGAGCGCGGTCGGCACCGGCAGGGAGGAGACCATCCAGCCGTCCACCTGGGCCGCGCAGGCCGTCTCGTGCCGGTCGAGCCACTCGGCGAGCCGGCGCAGCCGGTCCACCTCGGGATGGTCGCGCAGCGCCTTGGGGACCGCCTTCAACTGCCGCCCCGAGGGCCGCCGTACGGCCACCCGCCCCTCCACGAGGGAGACCTCGTACCCCTCGTCCAACGCCAGCCAAGCCATCAGCCGTGCCCCTCCACCTGTCCGAAAACCGTCTTGCGCAGCCCAAAGAAAGGCCTCAACGCCTGCTGGGCTGCGGTATGTCGGGAGACTAGCGATCCCCACTGACAACGCCGGTGGCGGGTGCGTCCGGTACCGGAGAACACCGCTGCCCCCGGTCGTGGGACCGGGGGCAGCGGCGGGCGGTGTACGGGGAACGCGTACGGGGGTCAGCGGGCGGAGGCGGTCTCCGCGGGCTGCTCCGTGGCGGCGCTCGCGGCGCCGGCCTGTACGACGCGCGGGCCGTGGCCGGAGCGCAGTCCCAGCCAGCTGATCAGGGCGACCAGCGCGAACGCGGCGGCGCCGATCCAGAAGGTGAGGGTGAATCCGGACTCGGCCGGCAGGGGCGGAACGCCCTTGGGGAGGTGCTCGATGGTCTTGGACGCCAGGATCGTGGTGACGATGGCACTGCCGATCGCGCTGCCGGTGGAGCGGGAGATCGAGTTGATGCCGTTGGCGATGCCGCTCTGGTGGTGCGGGACGCTGGACATGATCACGGCGGGCATGGCCGCGTAGCCGAAGCTGACGGCCGCGCCGACGACGACGCCCGCGCCGACGACCGAGGCGGTGTGGCCGTGGTCCAGGGCCAGCCAGCCGAAGCCGGCGGCGCCGAGCGCGGCGGCGACGGCCAGGGCCAGGCGGGGGCCGCGGTGGCGCACCAGCTGGCCGCCGACGGGGGAGGCGAGCAGGGAGACGATGGCTCCGGGCAGCAGGAACTGGACCGAGGCGCGCAGGATGGAGGCGTCGAAGCCGTAGCCGGTGAGCTTCTGCGGCATCTGGACGAGGTAGGAGACGCCCAGGAAGTTGGCGAACATGCCGAACCCGACGAGGATGCCGGCCAGGTTGGCCATCAGGACCGGGCGGTGCACGAACATCTTCATGTCGACCAGCGGCTCGGCGACCTTGCGCTCGACCAGGACCCAGACCGCCGTCATGACGGCGGCGCCGGCGAAGCTGCCCAGCGTGCGGGCGGAGGACCAGCCCCACTCGTGGCCCTGCGAGATGGGCAGCAGGAGCAGCAGCAGGGCGATGCCCAGGGTCAGCGCGCCGAGGAAGTCGGTGCGGCCGCCGGTCTTGTGACGGGTCGCCGGGACCAGGAAGAGGACGGCCAGCAGGGCCAGCGTGGCGAAGCCGGTGGCCATCCAGAAGGCGTTGCGGTAGTCGGCGCCGTCACCGGAGGTCAGCAGGCCGGTGGCGACCAGCGCCAGACCGCTGCCGAACGCGAGCGTGCCGCTGACCAGTGCCATCGCGCCGGGGAGCTTCTGCGGCCGGACCTCCTCGCGCAGCACGGAGAGGGCCAGCGGGAAGATCGCGGTGGCGGCGCCCTGGAGCACCCGGCCCAGGATGAGCAGCGGCAGCGAGCTCGCGAGCGCCGCGACCACGGATCCGGCGACCATGACGCCGAGGACGGCCACCAGGGTGGGCTTCTTGCCGTGCTGGTCGCCGAAGCGGCCGAGCAGCGGGGTGAAGACGGCGGCGGACAGCAGCGTGGCGGTCGTCACCCAGCTGACGTTGGCGGTGGAGGTGCCGAGGTCGTTGCGGATCAGGCCCAGGATCGGTACGGGCAGGGTCTGCATCATCGACACGACCATGGCGGCGAGGCTCAGGGCGAAGACGATGACCGTCTCGTTCCCGTTCCTGCCTTCTGCGGGGGCGGATGCGGCGGAGCTCATGGCTGCGGGGACCTTCTCAGTGCTTCGGAGTCCTGCGTCGGACTGTTTGAGGACGCAGATGTTTCATGTCATCAAGTACTTCGACGAAGGTAGCCAGAGATACTTAAGGTGGTCAAGTAAAAGGTTGATAATGTCAACGATCCTCCAGTAGGCTCCGAGCCATGAGCACCGCCGCCACGCACCGCCCCGCCAAGCTCCAGCTGCTGGAACTGCTGGCCGCCATCGGCACCGCCCAGTGGCGGGACTTCGCCGCCGCGGCTGCCCGGTACGGCCTGACCTCCACGCAGGCCAAGGTCCTGGCCCAACTGGAGGGTCCGGTACCGATGCGCGGTCTGGCCTCCCTGCTGGCCTGCGACGCCTCGAACGTCACCGGGATCGTGGACCGGCTGGAGGCGCGCGGGCTGGTGCGGCGCGAGCCCGAGCCGCGGGACCGGCGCGTCAAGAACGTGGTGGCGACCGACGAGGGCCGCGAGACGATGCGGCGGGTGCGCGAGGAGATGCAGGCCACGCACGGGGCGCTCGACACGCTGGACGAGGCGGAGGGTGCGGCCCTCTACGCCCTGCTGGAACGCCTGCGCCCGGCCATGGAGCGCCGCCCGGAGGCCTGAGGCCCTCCCGGCCCTCCCGGGCCGGATCCGGGTCAGGCCGGGGAGGGGTCCCGCCGGGCGTCCTGTGCGGCGCCCTGCGTGAGGTCCTGCCCGACGGAGTCCACGGCCGCGTCCAGGGCGGCCGTCAGGCGGCCCAGGCGCTCCTGGAGCTCGCGGATCTCGGCCAGCTCGAAGCCGGTGGCCCGCGCGATCCGGCGCGGCACCTCCACCGCCCGCTCCCGCAGGGCCGCGCCCTCCTCCGTGAGCACCGCGTGCACGGAGCGCTCGTCCTGCGTGCTGCGCTCGCGGCGGATCAGGCCGGCCGCCTCCAGCCGCTTGAGCAGCGGCGACAGGGTGCCCGAGTCGAGCCGCAGGTACCGGCCCAGCTCCTTGACGGGCGTGGTCCCGTGCTCCCAGAGCACCAGCATCACCAGGTACTGGGGATAGGTCAGCTCCAGGTCCTTGAGGATGACCCGGTAGAGGCCGCCGAAGGCGCGGTTCGCGGCGCCCAGGGCGAAGCAGATCTGTCCGTCGAGGCGCAGGAAGTCCTGGTCGCGGAGGGTGTCGCCGGGCTGCTCGGTCATGCCGCCCAGTCTACCCGAGCCCCCTTGTCGGCGATTGAGTTGTGCACAACTTAATTGTGTGCTCTAGTAGTGGTCGAGGGTCGGCCCCACCGGCCGCCCCGCCCCTCGGAAAGGACCTCCCCATGGACGCGCTGTACACCGCCGTCGCCACCGCCAACGGCCGCGAGGGCCGCGCCGTCAGCTCCGACGGCCAGATCGACCTCGCGCTCGCCATGCCCCCGGCCCTCGGCGGCAACGGTCAGGGCACCAACCCCGAGCAGCTCTTCGCCGCCGGCTACGCCGCCTGCTTCGCCAGCGCGCTGGGCCTGGTCGGCCGCCAGGCCAAGGTGGACACCGGCGACATCTCGGTCACCGCCGAGACCTCCATCGGCCAGGACGCGAGCGGGTTCGGCCTCGCCGTGACCCTGCGCATCGAGCTGCCCGAGTCCCTGGAGGGGGAGACCGGCGCCCTGCTCGTCAAGCAGGCCCACGAGGTGTGCCCGTACTCCAAGGCCACCCGCGGCAACATCCCCGTCGAGCTCGTCATCGAGTAGCACTCGGACGCTCCCGCCGCTCAGGCGGTGCGCCGTGCGGCCACCACCGCGCAGGCCACCGCCAGCGGCAGCTCCGCCCCGGCCGCCAGCAGCAGCGCCAGACCCTGCCCGCCGGTGCCCAGCGAGGTGGTGACGTCGAACCAGGCGTCCATCGCCAGCAGCGCCGCGGTGGCCGCCGCCACGGGGACGACCCGCGGATCGCCGGTCCGCAGCAGCAGCCCCGTCCCGGTCAGCCCGAGGGCCAGCATCGCGTCGAGGCCCACCCAGGCGGCCGGCCAGTTGGACACCTCGGCCGTCGGCGGCATCGTCTTCGCCAGCACCACCATCCACGGCAGCAGCGCCACCCCGCACCCGGTGAACACCGTCGCGAGGCGGGGAAGGCGCCGGCCCGTCCACCCGGAACGCAGCCGGCCGGCCGGCGCGCGCCCGGCGGCGGCGGGGCGGCGGGCCTGGAACTGCGGGGCGGCGAGGGCCATGGCTGCGGGTCTCCTTCCGGGCCGGCGGTCCGTCCGCCGGGCACACCACCACTGTGTCCGCCGGCGCCACCGCGATCAGTAGCCCCACGGTCCGAACCGGGGGTGGTGCCAGGTACACCCCCCACCGGGCACCAGGGGGGTGGCGGCCGCCCTGACCTGTGCGATTACCGTACGGGTATGGCAACTTGGGGCGCCCTGAAGCGTTCGTACACCTGGATCGCGGCGCACGCCCCGTGGTCGGCCTGGGCCTGGCGCACGACGGCCTTCAGCGCGGCGGCGATCCCGCCCGCACTGCCGCTGGCGACCGGCTTCGTCCTGCTGACCGCGCCCCCCGTCCGCAGTGCCGTCCCGCTCCTGCTCGTCCTGCTGCTCTGCCCCCTGCTGACGGGGCTCCAGCGCAGCCGCTTCCGGGTACTGCTCGGCCTCGACGTGCCGCCCGTCGTCCACACCCACCCCTGGCGGACCCCCCGCGGACTGGCCGAACGCCTGCGCTCGGAGGCGACCCGCCGCCAGTACGCCTACCACCTGGCCGTCAGCCCGCTCGCCGCCCTCGGGGGCGCCCTGGTCGTACTCGCCTGGGCCGGCGGCCTCGCCGGAGCCTCCGCCTACGCCTGGGCCTGGCTGATCCCCTCCGACGGCGGTCTCCCCGCCCGCGGCTGGACGCGCGAGTACGACCTCATCACCGTCGGCGGCGCCCTCACGCTCCTCTCCGCGCCCTGGATGGCCGCCGCCCTGACCCGGCTCGACGCCCTCGCCGCCGCCTCCCTCCTCGGCCCCAACCGGGCCCGCGAGCTCCAGCGGCGCGTCGAGGACCTCGCCGAGAGCCGCGCCGGGGTGCTGGACGCCGCCGACATCGAACGCCGCCGCATCGAACGCGACCTGCACGACGGCGCACAACAACGCCTCGTCTCCCTCGCCATGAACCTCGGCATCGCCCGCGCCACCCTCACCGGCCTCCCGCCCGAGGCCAAGGCCGTCATCGACGAGGCCCACCGCGAGGCGAAGGAGGCCATCGAGGAACTCGGCAACCTGGTACGGGGCCTGCACCCCGCCGTCCTGGAGGACCGCGGCCTCGACGCCGCGCTGTCCGGGATCGCCGCCCGCGCCCCGCTGCCCGTCGAACTCACCGTGGACCTCGCCGAACGCCCCGGCCCCACCGTCGAGGCCGTCGCCTACTTCGTCGTCTCCGAAGCCCTCGCCAACGTCGCCAAACACGCCCGCGCCCGCCGCTGTTCGGTCACCGTCGCGCGCGTCCCGGGCGGCCCCCGCGGCGACCTGCTGCGCGTCGTCGTCACCGACGACGGGGTGGGCGGCGCCGACCCGGCCGGCGGCACCGGCCTGACCGGCCTGCGCAAACGCGTAGGGTCGGTCGACGGAACCATCCTGATCAACAGCCCCCAAGGGGGCCCTACCGTCGTCACCGTGGAGCTGCCGTGCGGGCTGTGATCGCCGAGGACTCCGTCCTCCTGCGCATAGGTCTTGTCAAAGTCCTCGAAATGGCCGGCTTCGAGGTGGCCGCCGAGACCGGCGACGCCGAGGGCCTCCTCGCCGCCGTCGAGGAGCACCGGCCCGACCTCGCCCTCGTCGACGTCCGGATGCCGCCCGGATTCACCGACGAGGGCGTCCGGGCCGCCCTGATGATCCGCAGTCAGAGCCCGGGCACGGCCGTCCTGCTGCTCTCCCAGTACGTGGAGGAGCGCTACGCCGCCGACCTGCTCTCCTCGCAGAGCGGCGCGGGCATCGGCTACCTGCTCAAGCAGCGCGTCGCCGACGTCGAGGAGTTCATCGACGCCCTGCGCCGCGTCGCGTCCGGCGGCACCGCCCTGGATCCGCAGGTCGTCGCCCAGCTGCTGCTGCGCCGCGGCGGCCCCGACCCCCTGGAACGCCTCACCCCGCGCGAGCGCGAGGTCCTCGCCCTGATGGCCGAGGGCCGCTCCAACGCGGGGATCGCGGAGGGACTCGTCGTCAGCGAGAGCGCGGTGGCCAAACACATCAACAACATCTTCACCAAGCTCGACCTGCCCCCGGCCGCCGAGGCGCACCGGCGCGTCCTGGCGGTCCTGCGGTTCCTGGACGGCGCCTCGTGAGCCACCCCACCGGCCCCGGCCGCCCCTCCGCCCCGGCCGCGCCCGACCTGCGCGTCCAGCGCCTCGCCTGGTACACGGCCGCGGCGCTGAGCGCCGTCCTCGTCGTGGTGGCGGCCGGCTGGCAGGTACGGGTGAACGCCGGCGCCCGGGCCGCCACGGTGACCGGCGGCAGCGCCGGGCGGACCGTGAGCGCGCTGGAGGTCGTCGGCGGCGAGGCCGACGTGACGATCACCCCCGGCGGCGACGGAGCGGTCGCCTACCGGGCCGAGATGTCCTGGACGTTCAGGAAGCCGGACGTCGAGGAGAGCTGGCTCGGGGACACCCTGAAGCTGGTCCCGCGCTGCCCCGGCGACGAGCTCGGGATCTCCGACGACGTCGGATGCTCCGTCGGCCTCGCGGTGACCGTCCCCAGCGGGATCCCCGTCAGGGTCTCGGGCGGCTCCGGCCGGGTCACCGTCAGCGGCCTCGCCGGCACGGTCGACGCCGACATGGGATCGGGCGGCCTGGTCCTCGCCGATCTGCGCGGCCCCGTGCGGGCCCGGGTCGGCTCCGGCACCCTGCGCGCCACCGGCCTCACCGGCCTCCAGGCCGACGTCCGCGCCGACTCTGGACACGCCCAGGTCTCCTTCGCGGCCCCGCCGGACCGGGTCACCGGCCATGTGGGCGCGGGCCGCCTGGAGGTCACCCTCCCCACGGCCACCCGCTACCGCGTCAGCTGCCGGGCGGGCGCGGGCCGCTGCGAGACCGAGGAGGCCCTGCGCGACCCCGCGGCCGCCCGCACGCTGGACCTGGAGGCGGAGGCCGGCCACGCCGGCGCGGTCGCCCGCACCACCGCCCGCTGAAGCCCGGCGGTCGCACGACGCGCCGCCCGCCGTCCCCCGTTTGCACCTCCCCGGTGCTGCAGGCGGCGTTCACCGGGCACGGGGTCGCCTCCGCCACGCCCCGGGGGCTGCCGCCCTACGCCGGGCGGGGATCAGCGCCGCTCCAGCAGGCCCCGTACGTACGCCGCCTGGCCCGCGTGCTGGAGGTCGTCGGCCAGGACGCTCACCAGCCGGACCCCCAGGGTGACCGGTGGGTCCCAGCGTTCGTCGACGATCCGCTCCAGGTCGCCGGCGGCCAGGCCGCGGATGTAGCGCAGCGAGGCCTCGTGCACGGCGTCGTGGTAGCCCAGCAGCAGCTCGGGCGCATCGACGCGGACGCTGCCGGCCTGCTGCGCCGTGTGTCCGTAGCCGTGGTCGGCGGCGGGCAGCGGCAGCGCGAAGCGGTCGGCCCACCCGGCCGACCGCCAGACCTGCTCCTGCCCGGCGACGCCGGCCACGTGGTCGTCCTGGATCCGGGTCAGGTGCCACACCAGCCAGGCGATCGAGTTGGCCTCCGGGTCGAGCCGGGCGTTGAGCTCCTCGGACGAGAGCCCGCCGACCGTCTCGTGGACCACCTCCCGGATCCGTCCGAAGCCGTCCGCGAGTACCTCCGTGGCCTTCATGTGGCGTCCCCAGCCGTAGTCCGTAGCGGTGTCCGTGGCGATCCGCTGCCGGGAACCACCATGCAGGGCCCCGGCCCGCCGGGGGGGGGGGCCCCCCCCCGGCGCCGGGTGCGCGGGCGCGGGCCCGGCGGAGGTGGCTGCCCGCGGCCGGGCCCCGCACGGCGCTGCCGG
>NZ_JBBDHD010000098.1:0-26516 GCF_044129415.1 Streptomyces racemochromogenes | reverse complement strand
GAACGACGCGACGCCTTCCCCGGCTGGCTGCACTCCTACAATCACCACCGCGGACACACCGCGCTCGCAGGCAAACCCCCCGCCAGCCGCGTCCCCAACCTCACTGGGCAATACACCTAGCGCTCCGAGCCCTCCGGCTGCACCCACTCGTCCAGCTTCACGACGTCCTTGAGGAAACCGCGGACACCCAGGAACTGCGACAGGTGCTCGCGGTGCTCCTCGCAGGCCAGCCAGGTCTTGCGCCGCTCCGGCGTGTGCAGCTTGGGGTTGTTCCACGCCAGGACCCATACGGCCGCGTCGCGGCAGCCCTTGGCGGAGCAGGTGGGGGTTTCGGAAGACGTCACGGGCCCCACCCTACAAACGGAAGGGCGACGCCGGGCAGCCACGGGGGGAGCTGCCCGGCGTCGGTCCGTCGCTCCGACGGGGGATGCGGAGCGCGTAGGCAGTATGTCACGCAGGACCGGCTGGGGTGCACCGGAACTTCATGATTGATCTGAGGTTTTCCTGAGGTTCCCCGGCTCCAGTGCCGGGCGCACAGGGGCGGGTACGAAGTGCGACGGCAGCGAGGGCGTCGACTCGCGCCCGGCGTTCGCGATGACCACCGCGATGTAGGGGAGCAGGAGGCCCGCCGCGAGCGTCACGATGGCCACATGGCGCTCCACGTTCCACAGGATCACCGTGGCGATCACCGAGAGGGTCCTGATCCCCATCGAGATCACGTACCGGCGCTGGCGTCCCCGTACGTCTTCCGCGAGCCCCATGCGGGCTCCGGTGATCCGGAAGACCTCGGCCCCGTTCCGCTTCGTCCGCTGCATGCCACCACGGTACGCCGCCCCCCGGACGGCAGGGAGAGCGGGTACCGCCCGAACGGAGCCGCCCGACATGCGTACCGCGTCCCACGGCCCGAGACTGGGCGCACGCGCGCACACCGCGCGCCACGAGGAGGCTCGACATGTCTTGGTTGTGGGCGATCATCGTCGGTTTCGTGCTGGGCCTCATAGCCCGGGCCATCCTGCCAGGCAAGCAGAACCAGCCGCTCTGGCTGACCACCGTCTTCGGCATCATCGGCGGCGTCCTCGGCAATGCCGTGGCGACGTGGATCGGTGTCCACGACACCCGGGGCATCGACTGGACCCGGCACCTGCTCCAAATCGCCGGAGCCGTCGCCATCGTCGCGCTGGGGGAGATGGTCTACCTGTCGCTCCGCGGCGGCAAGCGCCACACGGTGTAGCCCATGACGAAGGGGCCGACACGGACGCGATGTCCGGGCCGGCCCCTCGCCGGGTGCCGTCAGGCTCCGGTCACCTCGACCGCCGCCAGGTTCTTCTTGCCGCGCCGCAGCACCAGCCAGCGCCCGTGCAGCAGGTCCTCCTTCGCCGGGACCGCGTCCTCGGCGGTGACCTTCACGTTGTTCACGTAGGCGCCGCCCTCCTTCACGGTCCGGCGCGCGGCGGACTTGCTGGCGACCAGGCCGGTCTCCGCGAACAGGTCCACCACCGGGCCCAGCTCCGCCACCTGCGCGTGCGGCAGCTCGGACAGGGCCGCGGCCAGCGTCGCCTCGTCCAGGTCCGCCAGCTCGCCCTGGCCGAACAGCGCCTTCGACGCCGCGATCACGGCCGCGCACTGGTCCGCGCCGTGCACCAGCGTGGTCAGTTCCTCCGCGAGCGCCCGCTGAGCGGCGCGCGCCTGCGGACGCTCGGCGGTCTGCGCCTCCAGCTCCTCCAGCTCCTCACGGGACCGGAAGGACAGGATCCGCATGTAGGTGGAGATGTCCCGGTCGTCCACGTTCAGCCAGAACTGGTAGAACGCGTACGGCGTGGTCATCTCCGGGTCGAGCCAGACGGCCCCGCTCTCGGACTTGCCGAACTTGGTGCCGTCCGCCTTGACCATCAGCGGCGTCGCCAGCGCGTGCACCTGGGCCTGCGGCTCCAGGCGGTGGATCAGGTCCAGGCCGGCCGTCAGGTTGCCCCACTGGTCCGAGCCGCCCTGCTGGAGCACGCAGCCGTAGCGGCGGTACAGCTCCAGGAAGTCCATGCCCTGGAGCAGCTGGTAGCTGAACTCGGTGTAGCTGATGCCCTGGTCGGACTCCAGCCGCTTGGCGACCGAGTCCTTCGTCAGCATCTTGTTGACGCGGAAGTGCTTGCCGATGTCCCGCAGGAACTCGATCGCGGACATGCCCGCGGTCCAGTCCAGGTTGTTGACCATGACCGCCGCGTTCTCGCCCTCGAAGGACAGGAACGGCTCGATCTGCGTGCGCAGGCGCGTCACCCAGTTCGCGACGGTCTCCGGGTCGTTCAGCGTCCGCTCGGCCGTCGGCCGCGGGTCGCCGATCTGCCCGGTCGCCCCGCCGACCAGCGCCAGCGGGCGGTGGCCCGCCTGCTGGAGCCGGCGCACGGTCAGTACCTGCACCAGGTGCCCCACGTGCAGGGAGGCGGCCGTCGGGTCGAAGCCGCAATAGAACGTGACGGGACCGTCCGCGAAGGCCTTGCGCAGCGCTTCTTCATCGGTGGACTGGGCGAACAGCCCGCGCCACTTCAGTTCGTCGACGATGTCCGTCACGGTCTCTCGACTCCTTACGAATTGTGGAAATGCCGTGTTCAGTCTAGGTGCGTCAGACGCCCTTGCTGACCGAACTCATGTTGAAGTCCGGGATGCGGACAGCGGGCATCGCGGCCCGTGTGAACCAGTCGCCCCACTCGCGCGGCAGGGTCTTCTCCGTGCGTCCCGCCTCCGTGGCGCGCGAGAGCAGGTCCACCGGGGACTCGTTGAACCGGAAGTTGTTCACCTCACCCGTGACCTGCCCGTTCTCCACGAGGTAGACGCCGTCCCGGGTCAGGCCCGTCAGCAGCAGTGTCGCCGGGTCGACCTCGCGGATATACCAGAGGCAGGTCAGCAGCAGGCCCCGCTCGGTGGAGGCGACCATCTCCTCCAGGGACCTGTCCCCGCCTCCCTCCAGGATCAGGTTCCCGAAGGCCGGGGCGAGCGGCAGCCCGGTCAGCCCCGCGCTGTGCCGGGTCGTGGTCAGCCGGGACAGCTCGCCCCCGCTGATCCACTCGGTGGCCGGCACCGGCAGGCCGTTGTCGAAGACCGAGGCGTCGTCACCGGAGCTGTGCGCGATCACGAACGGCGCCGACTCCAGGCCCGGCGCGTTCGGGTCGCTGCGCAGGGTCAGCGGCAGCCGTGAGAGCCGCTCGCCGATCCGGGTGCCGCCGCCGGGCTTGGAGAACACCGTCCGGCCCTCGACCGCGTCCCGGGCCGCCGCCGACCACATCTGGTAGATCAGCAGGTCGGCCACGGCCGTCGGCGGCAGCAGCGTCTCGTACCGCCCGGCGGGCAGCTCGACCTTGCGCTCGGCCCAGCCGAGGCGGACGGCGAGCTCCGCGTCCAGGACGGTGGGGTCCACGTCCTTGAAGTCGCGGGTGGCGCGTCCGGCCCAGGCGGAACGGAGCCGGTCCGGGGACTTGGCGTTGAGCTCCAGGGTGCCGTTCGGCTGGTCGTGGCGCAGCCGCAGGCCCGTGGAGGTGCCCACGTACGTGGAGACCAGCTCGTGGTTCGCGAAGCCGTACAGCTCCCGGCCCCCCGCCCGGGCGCGGGCGAAGGCCTCGCCGAGGGCCGGGGCGAAGTCGGCGAAGACCGCCGAGGAGGTCTCGTCCGGGGCGTCGGTGAAGTCCGGCGAGGCCGGGGTCCCGGTGACCAGCGGCTGGGCGTCCTCGGCGGGACCGGCGGCCCGGGCGGCCGCCTCGGCGGCCCGTACGAGCGGCTCCAGGTCGGCGGCGGTGACGGCGGAGCGCGAGACGACCCCCGAGGCCGTCCCCTGCCCGCCGTCGACGGTGGCGATGACGGTGAGGTTGCGGCCGCGGGTGACTCCGTTGGTGGTCAGCGCGTTCCCGGCCCAGCGCAGGTTGGCGCTGGACTCCTCGTCGGCGATGACGACGCAGCCGTCGGCGGCGGACAGCTCCAGGGCCCGCTCGACGATCTCGTGGGGCTTCGTACGGCTCATCGGCCGGCCTCCTGCGTGGTGTTCAGACGGTGCTGTCCCGGGGGGCGACCCCCGGACCCCCGGCGGATTCCGTGGTGATCGTGCGTGGTCATCGGCCGGCCTCCTGCGTGGTGTTCAGGATGTTGACGTCGCGGAACAGCGCCGACGGGCAGCCGTGGGAGACCGCCGCGACCTGGCCCGGCTGGGCCTTCCCGCAGTTGAAGGCGCCGCCCAGGACGTAGGTCTGCGGACCGCCGACCTTCTCCATGGAGCCCCAGAATTCGGTGGTCGTCGCCTGGTACGCGACGTCGCGCAGCTGCCCGGCCAGCCGGCCGTTCTCGATCCGGAAGAAGCGCTGCCCGGTGAACTGGAAGTTGTAGCGCTGCATGTCGATCGACCAGGAACGGTCGCCGACCACGTAGATCCCGCGCTCCACCCCGCCGATCAGGTCCTCGGTGGACAGCCCGCCCGGATCCGGCTGGAGCGAGACGTTCGCCATGCGCTGCACCGGCACGTGTCCGGGGGAGTCGGCGTAGGCGCAGCCGTTGGAGCGTCCGAGGCCGGTCAGCCGCGCGATCCGCCGGTCGGTCTGGTAGCCGGCCAGGACCCCGTCCTTGACCAGGTCCCAGCTCTGGGCCTCGACGCCCTCGTCGTCGTAGCCGATGGTGGCCAGCCCGTGCTCGGCGGTGCGGTCGCCCGTCACGTTCATGATCGAGGAGCCGTACTTGAGCGAGCCCAGCCGGTCGAAGGTGGCGAAGGAGGTGCCCGCGTACGCCGCCTCGTAGCCCAGCGCCCGGTCGAGCTCGGTGGCGTGGCCGATGGACTCGTGGATGGTCAGCCACAGGTTGGACGGGTCCACGACCAGGTCGTAGCGGCCCGCCTCCACGCTCGGGGCCCGCATCTTCTCCGCCAGCAGCCCCGGGATGCGCTCCAGCTCGTCGTCCCAGTCCCAGCCGGTGCCGGTCAGGTACTCCCAGCCGCGGCCGGCCGGCGGGGCGATGGTGCGCATGGAGTCGAACTCGCCGGTGGTGGCGTCGACGGCGACGGCGGTCAGCTGCGGGTGGACGCGCACCCGCTGCTGGGTGGTCGTGGTGCCGGCGGTGTCGGCGTAGAACTTGTTCTCGTGGACGGCGAGCAGCGACGCGTCCACGTGCGCGACGCCCTCGGCGGCCAGCAGCCGGGCGCTCCAGTCGGCGAGCAGGGCCGACTTCTCGGCGTCCGGCACGGTGAAGGGGTCCACGTCGTAGGCGGAGATCCAGGTCTTGTCGGCGTGCACCGGCTCGTCGGCGAGCTCGACCCTCTCGTCGGAGCCCGCCGCCTTGATGACCTGCGCCGACAGCTTCGCCATGGCCACGGCCTGCGAGGCCACCTTGGCCGCGCCGTCCATGGTCAGGTCCACCCCGGACGCGAAGCCCCAGCTGCCGCCGTGCACCACCCGGACCGCGTAGCCGAGGTCGGTGGTGTCGGAGCCCCCGGAGGGCTTGGCGTCCCGCAGCCGCCAGGAGGCGCTGCGGATCCGCTCCAGACGGAAGTCGGCATGGTCGGCGCCCAGCGCGCGCGCCCGCGCGAGCGCCGCGTCGGCGAGCGCCCGCAGGGGCAGCGCGGTGAAGGCCGCGTCGATGGAATGGGCCACGGGGGTCCTCCCGGGGTCGGGGACGGTCTGCTCGATCATGTCGCGATCACGGCTCAGGTGACCACAGGTTTCTGTAGGTATTCGACAGAGCGCGTCGCAAGGCCCTGTCGAAGCCCGATTCTCCGGATCTCGGGCGCGACCGATAGGTTTTTGCTACTCAGACAGCCAAGCGAAAGGGTGATCCGTTGAGCCGCTCGGTTCTCGTCACCGGAGGAAACCGGGGCATCGGCCTCGCCATCGCCCGTGCCTTCGCCCAGGCCGGCGACAAGGTCGCGATCACGTACCGCTCGGGGGAGCCTCCGCAGGAGCTCACCGAGCTCGGTGTGCTGGCCGTGCGCTGCGACATCACCGACTCCGAGCAGGTGGAGCAGGCCTACAAGGAGATCGAGGCCAAGCACGGCAACGTCGAGGTGCTGGTGGCGAACGCCGGCATCACCAAGGACACGCTGCTGATGCGGATGTCCGAGGAGGACTTCGCCTCCGTCGTCGACACCAACCTCACCGGCACCTTCCGTGTCGTCAAGCGCGCCAACCGTGGCATGCTGCGGGCCAAGAAGGGCCGCGTGGTCCTGATCTCCTCGGTCGTCGGCCTGCTGGGCGGCGCCGGCCAGGCCAACTACGCCGCCTCGAAGGCGGCGCTGGTGGGCTTCGCCCGCTCGCTCGCCCGCGAGCTCGGCTCCCGCAACATCACCTTCAACGTCGTCGCCCCCGGTTTCGTGGACACCGACATGACGAAGGTGCTCAGCGACGAGCAGCGCGCGGGCATCCTGGCGCAGGTGCCGCTGGCGCGCTACGCGCAGCCCGAGGAGATCGCGGCCGCCGTGAGCTTCCTGGCGTCCGACGACGCCGCGTACATCACCGGAGCCGTCATTCCCGTTGACGGCGGATTGGGCATGGGTCACTGATCACCATGAGCGGAATTCTTGAGGGCAAGCGGATCCTCGTCACCGGTGTGCTGATGGAGTCCTCCATCGCCTTCCACACCGCCAAGCTGGCCCAGGAGCAGGGCGCCGAGGTCATCCTCACCGCCTGGCCGCGCCCGTCCCTGACCGAGCGCATCGCCAAGAAGCTGCCCAAGCCGGTCAAGGTGATCGAGCTCGACGTCACCAACGACGAGCACCTGGCCCGCCTGGAGGGCCTCGTGCGCGAGGAGCTCGGCGGCCTCGACGGGGTCGTCCACTCCATCGGCTTCGCGCCGCAGGACGCGCTCGGCGGCAACTTCCTGAACACGCCGTTCGAGTCGGTCGCCACCGCCATGCACGTCTCGGCGTTCTCGCTGAAGTCGCTGACCATGGCCTGCAAGCCGCTCTTCCCTGCGGAGGGCGCGGCCGTCGTCGGCCTCACCTTCGACGCGCAGTTCGCCTGGCCGCAGTACGACTGGATGGGCCCGGCCAAGGCCGCGCTGGAGGCCACCAGCCGCTACCTCGCCCGCGACCTGGGCAAGGAGAACATCCGCTGCAACCTGGTCTCGGCCGGTCCGCTCGGTTCGATGGCCGCCAAGTCCATCCCGGGCTTCTCCGACCTGGCGGACACCTGGAACCACCGCTCCATGCTGGAGTGGGACATGAGCGACCCGGAGCCGACCGGCCGCGGCGTCGTGGCCCTGCTGTCGGACTGGTTCCCCAAGACCACCGGTGAGATCGTCCACGTGGACGGTGGCCTGCACGCGATGGGCGCCTGACCTTCCCGGTCGGACCCCGCGTCCGTACGGCGGTGGCCGCGCTTCCCCCCGGGGGAGGCGCGGCCACCGCCGTTCCCGCCTGTGGTGACGGGCCTGCGCGGGTGTCGTCGATCGGACGTTCGCCCTCCGACCGGATCTTTCCGAGTCGAAAACCAGGACACATGCCTGCAAACTGACCTGGCCGGGATCTTCCCGGCCGGTGCGGGGAGGAGGTACGGGTGTGCGCGCGAGTCCGAGCCGAGCGGTATCGCTGCTGGTCACCGCCGTGGCCCTGACCGGACTCCTGATCCCGGGCGCCCTCGCGCGGCCGGACGCACCCGGCCCCGCCGCCGGCCCCGACACGGCGGACCGGGCCGCCGTGGACCTCGCCGAGATCCCCGCCGAACCACCCGTACGGCCCGAGCGGCCCGGCGGCCGCGAGCTCTACGGCTCCGACTGCGACACCGAGATCGACGGCTCGCAGGTGATCGCGTACTGCCACAACGGCTTCCCCGAGACCGACCTGCTCCGGCTCCACGTGGAGTGCGAACGCTGGTGGGACCTGGACGGGGACGGCGCCCTCGTCCCCCTGGACCCGGCCGGCCGCACCCGGCTGACCGGCCGCTGCTGGAAGGAGGTCCGCACCGCCTGGGTCAGCCACCAGCGCCGCGAGGACTCCTAGGGGGTCAGGGGGTGTCCGGCCGGCGCGCGCCCTTGCCCAGGCAGGCGAACGGGTAGCCCGCCGCCTCCGAGGCGGCCGCGTCCCCGTCCCCGCTCCGGATCGCCGCTATGAGGCGGGCGTGGTCCAGGTGGTCCGCCGGGTGCAGCTCGGTGCCGACGTCGGCGCGCAGCCACTCCGCCACCAGATCGCCCAGGTCCGCGTACAGCTCGATCAGGACCTCGTTGTGCGAGGCCGTCACCACCGCCATGTGCAGGGCGACGTCCGCGCTCACGAACCGCTCCGCGTCCCCGCTCGCCCAGGCCTCCTCGCGCCGCGCCAGCAGGGCGTCCAGCTGCACCAGGTCCCGCTCGGTGTGCCGCTCCGCCGCCAGCCGGGCCGCCGAGGACTCCAGCGTCGAGCGCAGCTCCGCGATGTGCCGGGGGTCGGCCCCGGCGAAGCGCCGGTGCATCACCCCGGCCAGCTCGCTCGTGGCGAGCACGTACGTGCCCGAACCCTGACGGATGTCCAGGAGCCCGTTGTGCGCCAGCGCCCGGACGGCCTCCCGGACGGTGTTGCGGGCGACGCCCAGCAGCTCCACCAGCTCGGGCTCGGTGGGGATCCGGCCGCCGACCGGCCATTCGCCGGAGGTGATCTGGTTCCTGAGCTGTGCGATCACCTGGTCGACGAGCGCGGAACGCCGGGGCGAGGTCAACGGCATGCGGACGGGGCCTTTCGAGGACGGCCGGACAGGAGGCGGAACGCGCTCAAGTGTGACAGCAGGGAACTGGACAACCAATCATCCCATGATTCTATGATGGCGGAATGCGCGACGAAGACCTCCGAACCCTGAGCCGCCCGGCGACCCCGAGCGGCTCCCCGGGACGCCCCGCCACCGCCCCGGCCACCGCCGACCCCAAGTGGCTCGGCCCCGTGCTCGTCGCCGGCATCGTGCTGGCCGCCCTCAACCTGCGGCCCGCCATCACCAGCCTGGGCGCCCTCTTCGAGGAGGCCCGCACCGGCCTCCACATGAGCGGGACCGTCGCCGGACTGATCACCTCCGTCCCGGCGTTCTGCTTCGCGGTCTTCGGCGTCACCGCGCCCCGCCTCTCCCGCCGCTTCGGCCCCGCCGCGGTCGTCTGCGCCGGCATGGCCGCCGTGGCCGCGGGCCTGCTGATCAGGCCCTTCGCCGACAGCGCCGCCGCCTTCCTCGCCGCCAGCGCCCTGTCCCTCGCCGGCATAGCCCTGACCAACGTGCTGCTCCCGGTCATCGTCAAGCGCTGGTTCCCCGACCGGGTCGGCACCATGACGGGGCTGTACTCCATGGCCCTGGCGGCCGGAACCTCCCTCGCCGCCGCCGCGACCGTCCCGCTGACCTCCGCCCTCGGCGGCGACTGGCGCACCGGCCTGCTGGTCTGGGCCGTCCTCGCCGTGGCCGCCGTCCTGCCCTGGCTGCCGGTCGTCGCCGCGAGCCGCCGCGAGAAGGCCGCCGCGACCGCCTCCGTACGGGAGGACGCCGGCCCCTCGGTCGTGCGCAGCCGCACCGCCTGGGCCCTCGCCTGCTACTTCGGCCTCCAGGCCACCGGCGCCTACGTCACGATGGGCTGGCTCCCGCAGATCTTCCGCGACGCCGGGGTCTCCGCCTCCACCGCCGGAGTACTGCTCGCCGTCACCATGGTCATGGGCGTCCCGCTGGCCTTCGTCATCCCCGGCCTCGCCGGACGGATGCGCCACCAGGGGCCCATCGCCGCCGTCCTCGGCCTCTTCGGCCTCGCCGGCTACCTCGGCCTCCACCTCGCCCCCGCCGCCGGAGCCTGGGCCTGGGCCCTCCTCCTCGGCGTCTCCAACTGCGCCTTCCCGCTCGTCATCACGATGATCGGACTGCGCGCCAAGTCCCCGGCCGGGGTGGTCAAGCTCTCCGCCTTCGCCCAGAGCACCGGCTACCTCATCTCCATCCCCGGCCCGCTGGTCATCGGCACCCTCTACCAGCACAGCGGCGGCTGGGACCTGCCGCTCGCCCTCATGGCCGGCCTGCTCGTCCCGCAGATCGCCCTCGGCATCCTCGCGGGACGGGACCGCACGATCGAGGACGAATGCGGCGTGCGAGACTGAGCGGCATGTCGCCCGTACTCGAACCGAACCCCCAGAACGGCCACCGCAAGCTCGGCCTCGTCCTGGGCGCGATGCTCCTCGTGACCGTGATCGTGGCCGTGATCGCCACCATCGCCTCCCCCTGACACACCGCCCGCCGGCCCGGCCCCGGGGTGGGGTTAACCCCCCGTCCCCTAGGGGGCCAGGATCAGGGTCGGCTGGGGTGTCCCCCGGATGGGAGGCGCCGCCCCGGATCCCTAGATTCGAAGCAGCGAGCCAGATCCCAGCCGAAGAACCCGGAGGCGGCCATGCCGGCCACCACGCACACCCCGTCCCTCCCCGCGCGGACCGTCCGCCGCCCCGGCGCGTACGCCCACACCAGCGCCCGGCTGCACTGGTGGACCCTGGCCCTGCCCGCCCTCGCCTTCGGCCTCCTGCTGCTGCTCCTGGCCGGCTCCGGCCGGGCCCAGGCCGCCACCGGCCAGCCCTCCGGACTCGTCCACGTCACCCACGAGCTGCTCCGCGCCGTCGGCTGACCCGCGCGGCCCGCGCCACCGGACGACCCGCGCGCGCCGGAGCGTGCCCTTCCGCGCGGGCAAGGCCCCCTCAACACCCTGAGCCCCGCGCCCCGTTTCATGGGAAGCTGGGCCCATGAGCGCCGACACACCCCGCAGGATCGCCCTCCTCCGGCACGCCAAGGCCGACTGGCCCCAGGTGGCCGACCACGACCGCCCGCTGGCGGAACGCGGGCGCAGGGACGCACCGGCCGCCGGCCGGAAGCTGGCCGAGACCGGCATCACCTTCGACCTGGCCCTCTGCTCCACCGCCGTCCGCACCCGGGAGACCTGGAAGCTCGCCGTCCAGGAACTCCCGTACCGGCCTCGGACCACCTACGAGGAGCGGGTCTACGACGCCTCCCCGGGCGAGCTCATCGCCCTGCTGAACGAGACCCCCGACGACGTCGGCGACCTCCTCCTCATCGGCCACAACCCCGGCGTGCACGCCCTGGCCGACATCCTCTCCGGGCGCTCCGAGGGCGACACCCGGGCCCGCATGGACCGCACGGGCTTCCCGACCGCCGCGCTGGCCGTCGTCTCCTTCACCGGCTCCTGGAAGTCCGTGGAACCCGGCGTGGGCACGCTGCTGGACTACTGGACCCCCAAGGAGCACTGACCGGCCGGCCCCACGGCCCCGACAGGAAGAACGCCCGGCCGGGAGGATCCGGCCGGGCGCGGGAGGGGACGGGGGTCTGCTCGGGCGTCAGGCCAGGTCGGCCGCTTCCACTTCCTCCCGGGTGATGCCGAGCAGATAGAGCACGGCGTCCAGGAACGGCACGTTCACGGCGGTGTGGGCCGCCTCGCGGACCACCGGCTTGGCGTTGAAGGCCACCCCCAGGCCCGCCGCGTTCAGCATGTCCAGGTCGTTCGCGCCGTCACCGATCGCGACCGTCTGGGCCAGCGGCACACCGGCCTCCTCGGCGAAGCGGCGCAGCAGCCGGGCCTTCCCCGCCCGGTCCACGATCTCGCCGGTGACCTTGCCGGTCAGCTTCCCGTCGACGATCTCCAGGGTGTTCGCCTGGGCGAAGTCCAGCCCGAGCCGCTCGCGCAGGTCGTCGGTGACCTGGGTGAACCCGCCCGAGACCACACCCACCTGGTAGCCGAGCGTCTTCAGCGTCCGCACCAGGGTCCGCGCGCCGGGGGTCAGCCGCACCTCGGAGCGGACCTTCTCCACCACCGACGCGTCCAGCCCCGCCAGCAGCGCGACCCGGGCGTGCAGGGACTGCTCGAAGTCCAGCTCCCCGCGCATGGCACGCTCGGTCACCTCCGCGACCTCGGCCTCGCAGCCGGCGTGCGCGGCGAACAGTTCGATGACCTCGTCCTGGATCAGGGTCGAGTCCACGTCCATCACCACCAGCCGCTGCGCCCGGCGGTGCAGCCCCGCCGAGACCACGGCCACGTCCACGCCGATCTGCGCGGCGGTGGTGGCCAGCGCGGTGCGCAACGGCTCGGTCTCGGCACCGGAGACGGCGAACTCGACCGCCGTCACCGGGTACTTCGCGAGCCGGAAGATACGGTCGATGTTGCCGCCGGTCGCGGTGATCCGGGCGGCGATGGTGGCCGTGGACTCCGCGGTGAGCGGGTGCCCGAGCACGGTGACGTGGGACCGGCCGGTTCCGCGCGGACGGTTGTCGCCGGTACCGGAGATGATCTCGGCCGACAGCTTCAGCGACTCGGCCCAGCTGTGGACGGTGGCCCGCAGCTCGCCCTCGGCGTCGCCGGCGGGCTTGGTGACGAGGACGCACAGGACGATGCGGCCGCGGGTGACGACCTGCTCGATGTCGACGACGTCGACGGAGTAGGCGGCGAGGGTGTCCATTAGCCCGGCGGTGATCCCGGGACGGTCCTTGCCGAAGATCTTGACGAGGAGGGTGGGGACGTCTGAGGTCTGCGAAGCGCTCATGGTCCCCTCACCGTATCTTCCCGGCACCCCGCCCCGGCCCCCCGTCCCACCCTTTGAACGCCCCGCGCCCCCTCTCCCGGGCGCCGCTCGCGCGGCTCCCCGGCCGCTCGCGCGTCTCGGCGGGGGCCGGCCTCCGAGCTGCCCGGCCCGCGCCCCGGCCCCGCGCCACGGTCCGGGCGGGACGAGAAGTCCCGTATCGCACTCTCCGGGTGCCTTTCGCCCCCGACAACGGGCCGACGGGGGCGCCCATGGAAGGCCCGGATTCCACATGTGGCCGCAGGCCTGAAATAGTTCCCCCGGATGTTCGCCATCCCTAGACTCCCTGACGTCGTTCTCCCTGGACGCCAGGGGGATTCTCGGGGGACCTTAAGTGGGGCTGGAGTGCCGGAACTCGTACTGGAATTGAACGGAAGGACCTGGACGCTCGATCCGTCCAGGTCGTACTCGCTGGGGCGCGATCCCCAGGGAGACGTGGTGATCGATGACGCCCGCGTGTCCTGGCGACACGCCACCATCAGCTGGAACGGCCGGGTTTGGGCCATCGAGGACCACGGCAGCACCAACGGCACCTATGTGCACGGCGCGCGGGTCCAGCACACGGAGCTCGTGCCCGGTACGCCGGTCCACCTGGGCAACGCGACGGACGGCCCTCGGCTGAATCCGAGCGCCGGCATGGGGGCCCAGCAGCAGCCGGCCTACCAGGCCCCGGCCGCGCAGGGCCAGGCGCCCGCGTTCCAGCCGCCGGTCCAGCAGCAGCCGCAGCAGCCCGCCTGGGACCAGCAGCCGCAGCAGCAGCAGCACCACCAGCAGCCGCACCACCATCAGCAGCCGCAGCAGCAGCACCAGCAGCAGCCGTTCGTGCCGCAGCAGCAGGCCGGCGCCCCGCAGCAGTCCGCGGCCCCCGGGTACAGCAGCGACCACCGCAGCCCGACGACGTTCCACCAGATCGTCGGCGGCCGCGTCATGCGCATCGGCCGTGCGCTGGAGAACGAGCTCGTCGTCTCGGACCTCCAGGTCTCGCGCCACCATGCGGAGTTCCGCTCCACCGGTGGCCGCTTCGAGATCCACGACCTCGGCAGCCACAACGGCACCTACGTCAACGGCCAGCCCCTGCCGAAGTCCGGCAGCGCGCTGCTCGGCCCCTCCGACATCGTCGGCGTCGGCCACTCGACCTTCCGGATCGTCGGCGACCGCCTCGAAGAGTTCGTCGACACCGGTGACGTCTCCTTCTCGGCCCGCCACCTCACGGTCACGGTCGACGGCGGCAAGCAGATCCTCAAGGACGTCACCTTCGGCGTCCCCGAGAAGTCGCTGATCGGCGTCATCGGCCCCTCCGGCTCCGGCAAGTCGACCCTGCTGAAGGCGCTGACCGGCTACCGGCCCGCCGACCAGGGTGACGTCCTCTACGACAACCGCAACCTGTACAAGCAGTTCGCGGAGCTCCGCCAGCGCATCGGCCTGGTCCCGCAGGACGACATCCTGCACAAGGAGCTGAAGGTCTCCACCGCGCTGAAGTACGCGGCCAAGCTCCGCTTCCCCGGCGACACCGCCGAGGCCGAGCGCGCCGCCCGCATCGACGAGGTGCTGCGCGAGCTCAAGCTCGACATCCACAAGGACAAGAAGATCACCTCGCTCTCGGGTGGTCAGCGCAAGCGCGTGTCCGTGGCCCTGGAGCTGCTGACCAAGCCGTCGCTGATCTTCCTGGACGAGCCCACCTCCGGTCTCGACCCGGGCATGGACCGCGACGTCATGCAGCTGCTGCGCGGCCTCGCCGACGACGGCCGCACGGTCCTCGTCGTCACCCACTCCGTCGCCGAGCTTGCCCTCTGCGACAAGCTGCTGGTCATGGCCCCGGGCGGGTCCGTCGCCTACTTCGGCCCGCCGGACGAGGCGCTGAACTTCTTCGGCTACAGCACCTGGGCCGACGTGTTCTCCGCCTTCGAGAACTACCGGGACTACGACTGGGCCGGCCGCTGGAAGGGCTCGCAGCACTACCAGCTGTACGCCGCCGACCTCGACGCGGTCGCCCCGCAGCAGGTCGCGATGCCGCCGCAGCAGATGATCCCGCCGAAGCCGCAGGCCTGGGGCTCGCAGCTGTGGACGCTGATCCGCCGCTACGTCTCGGTGATCGCCTCCGACAAGGGCTTCCTCGCCCTGATGGTGCTGCTGCCGGCGGTCCTGGGCATCGTGTCCACCGTCATCCCCGCGAAGTTCGGCCTGGCCCCGCCGACGCCGCCGTCGCGCTTCAACGGCGACGCGGGCACGATCACGCTGATCCTCGCGGTCGGCATGTGCTTCTCGGGCGCCGCCAACTCGGTCCGTGAGCTGATCAAGGAACGGGTCATCTACGAGCGGGAGCGCGCGACCGGCCTGTCCCGGTCGGCGTACCTCATGTCGAAGGTGATCGTCCTCAGTGTGATCACGATCATCCAGGGCGTGATCATCTGCGCCATCGCCTTCACGCCGCGCAAGCTGCCGGCCGAGGGCCTGTTCATGAACCCGGCCGTCGAACTCTGCGTCTCGGTCACCGCCCTCGGCATCACCGCGATGATGTTCGGCCTGGTGATCTCCTCGCTGGTGAAGACCGCCGAGAAGACCATGCCGCTGCTCGTCATGTTCGCGATCGTCCAGGTCGTCTTCACCGGCATCCTCTTCCAGCTCTACGACAAGGTCGGCCTGGAGCAGTTCGCCTGGCTGATGCCCTCCCGCTGGGCCGTCGGCGCCGCCGGCACCACCCTGAACCTGGGCAAGCTCATGGCGCCGTGGGACCCGCAGAACCCCACCAACACCGACCCGCTGTGGGACCACACCACCGGCCAGTGGTTCGTGGACGTCATCGTCCTGCTGCTGCAGGCCGTGATCTGCGGCTTCGCCGTGGCGCGCCTGCTGCGCCGCCACGAGCCCGAGGTCATGCGCAAGTAACGGCGGGTGCCACCAGGCACGCCACACGCCTCAGGGCGGCACCCGGAGCTTTCCGGGGGCCGCCCTGAGGCGCATGGGGGGCTGAGCGGACGCGCAGCGGCTCAGTAGGCGCTGTTGACGTTGTCCATGGAGCCGTAGCGGTCGGCGGCGTAGTTGCACGCGGCGACGATGTTCGCGACCGGGTCGTACAGGTCGAACTTGGTGCCCTTGACGTGGTACGCGTTGAAGGTCGGCTGGATGACCTGGAGCAGACCCTTCGAGGGGATGCCGTTCTTGGCGTTGATGTCCCACAGGTTGATCGCGCGGGGGTTGCCGCTCGACTCGCGCATGATGTTGCGGTGGATGCCGGCGTAGGTGCCGGGGATGCCCTCGCGCTTCATGATGAAGAGGGCTTCCTTGATCCAGCCGTCGAGGTTGTTCGCGAAGACCGGGGTGCGGGCCGCGGAGCGGCTGGCCGCCTCCTTCGCCTCACGGTCCTTCTTCGCCTGCGCCGCGGCCTGGGCCTTGGCCGCGTCCTTGGCCTTCTGGTCGGCCACCGCGAGCTGGGCACCGAGGTGCTGCTGGACCGACTGGGTCCACGCCACGGGGGCGACGGCCACGGTCTGGGCCTCCTGCGTGCCGGTACCGGCGGCCGGGACGGCGGAGAAGGCGAGCGCGGCGGCACCGAGCGTGGCGACACCGGCGATCGACAGCTTGTACGCCTTCGTCAGACGACTGTGACCGGGAGTGCTGGAAGCAGACATGCGGGGCAACCTCTTCGGATAGCGGGGGCCGCAGGAAGGCGCCGGGGGGATCCGGGATCCCTCGGCGCCTTGCGACGGAGGCCATTCTTAGCGGCGGCAAAATCCTGTGGCAAAGGTGTGACATACGATCCCGCTTAGTGGATCAGGGGCCGGTGCGGTCGTGGGACTTTGGTCCCGGGGACCGGCCGGAGCAGCACTGACCACGCCTTTACGTGTCCACTACGCGGCTTCGTAAGTGATGTGCGTCCTATGCCCGGGCTCACATCGGACCCGGGGCAATCTCACCAAGAGTTGCAACAGCAATGCAGCCTGTGACCGTGCTCCTCCTCAAGGAGGACCCGCGAGCGCCCCGGCCTCCTCCCCGGGGCACAGCCGCCACCCCCGGCCCCCTCCCCGGGCCGTACGCCGCCGGGCCCCGAGACCTACGACCGGAGCCCGATCCCGCAGGTCAGGGCCGCCGGTACGGTGACCCCATGCACAACGGACCCTGCACCGGGCTGGCGGCCGTCAGCACCGCCCTGCTCGCCATGAGCCGCCCCCTGGAGGTCCACGACGTCCTGCGCACGATCGTCGTCTCGGCCCGCGAGCTCCTCGACGCCGAGTACGCGGCCCTGGGCGTCCCCGACGACCACGGGGGCTTCGCCCAGTTCGTCGTCGACGGCATCACCGAGGACCAGTGGCGCCGCATCGGCCCCCTGCCCCGCCAGCACGGCATCCTCGCCGCGATGCTCCACCAGGACGGCCCCCAGCGGCTCGCCGACGTCCGCCAGGACCCGCGCTTCGAGGGCTGGCCCGCCGCCCACCCCGACATGTCCGACTTCCTCGGCCTGCCCGTCCGCGACGGCGAGGAGACCCTCGGCGCCCTCTTCCTCGCCAACAAGAGGAGAGGGGCCGGCCGGGAGCCGGGCTTCACCGACGAGGACGAGGAACTCCTCTCCCTCCTCGCCCAGCACGCCGCCATCGCCCTCACCAACGCCCGCCTCTACGAGCGCAGCCGCGAACTGACCATCGCCGAGGAGCGCTCCCGCCTCGCCCACGAGCTGCACGACGCGGTCAGCCAGAAGCTCTTCTCCCTGCGCCTGACCGCCCAGGCCGCCGCGGCCCTCGTCGACCGCGACCCCGCCCGCGCCAAGGGCGAGCTCCAGCAGGTCGCCGCCCTCGCCGCCGAGGCCGCCGACGAGCTGCGCGCCGCCGTGACCGAGCTGCGCCCGGCCGCCCTCGACGAGGACGGGCTCGTCGCCACCCTGCGCAACCACGTCCGCGTCCTGGACCGCGCCCACACCGCCCGCGTCACCTTCACCTGTGACGGCGTACGGGCCCTGCCCGCGGCCCAGGAGGAAGCGCTGCTGCGCGTCGCCCAGGAGGCCCTCCACAACGCCCTGCGCCACTCCGGCGCGGACCTCGTCGAAGTCACCCTCGCCCGCGCCGCCGGCGGCGGGGCCGTCCTGCGCGTACGGGACGGGGGCCGCGGCTTCTCCCCTCCTACCGTCCGCACGGCCGGCCGCCACCTGGGACTGGTCTCCATGCGGGACCGCGCCGCCGGAGCCGGCGGGCGGCTGGAGGTCCGCTCCGAGCCCGGCGCGGGCACCACGATCGAGATGGAGGTCCCCGGTGGCTGACACCCCCGGCCGCATCCGCGTCCTGCTCGTCGACGACCACCAGGTGGTCCGCCGCGGCCTGCGCACCTTCCTGGAAGTACAGGAGGACATCGAGGTCGTCGGCGAGGCCGCCGACGGAGCCGACGGCACCGCCCGCGCCGAGGAGCTGCGGCCCGACGTCATCCTGATGGACGTCGCCATGCCCGGCACTGACGGCATCGAGGCCCTGCGCCGGCTGCGCGACCTCGGCAACCCCGCGCGGGTCCTCATCGTCACCAGCTTCACGGAACAGCGGACCGTGGTCCCCGCCCTGCGGGCCGGCGCCGCCGGATACCTCTACAAGGACATCGACCCCGACGCCCTCGCCGGCGCGATCCGCTCCGTCCACGCCGGACACGTCCTCCTCCAGCCGGAGGTCGCCGAAGCACTGCTCGCCGCCCAGGACGACGGCGCCCCGGCGGGCCGCCCCGGCTCCCTGACCGACCGCGAACGCGAGGTGCTCGGCCTGATCGCCGACGGCCGATCCAACCGGGAGATCGCCCGGGCCCTCGTCCTGTCCGAGAAGACCGTCAAGACGCACGTCTCGAACATCCTGATGAAGCTCGACCTCTCCGATCGCACGCAGGCCGCGCTGTGGGCCGTCAGGCACGGGATCACGCGGTAATGCGCTGAGCTGAGATTCATACGGTCGGGTGTATGTCGCCCACATGGCGCATCCCACCGGCCGGGGGAGCGTTCTCCATGGCGTGCCGCGGCGGCTGGTCGCGGCAGACGTACTGGAGGACGAGAAGTGAAGAACTACAAGAAGGCCGCAGCCGTCACCATGATCGCGGGCGGCCTCGTGGCCCTCGGCGCCGGTGTCTCCTCGGCGCACGGCGGTGCGTCCGCGGAGGGCGAGGCCGTGGGCTCGCCCGGCGTGGTCTCCGGGAACCTGGTCCAGGTCCCCGTGCACGTCCCCGTCAACGTGGTCGGCAACACCGTCAACGTCGTCGGCCTGCTCAACCCTGCCTTCGGCAACACGGGCGTCAACAGCTGACCCCACCCCCCGACCTGCGGCCCCGCCTCCCCCCTCTCCCCGGGAAGCGGGGCCGCGGCGCGTGCGGTCCCTACCGCCCGCCCTCCTCCACCGCCGCGTTGTACGCCGCCACCAGCGCCCGCCGGGCCACCCGCTCCACCGGCCGCAGCGCCTCCGCCCGCGCCGCCATCTCCGAGGCCGCCACCGCGCCCCCGTGCCCCCGCTCGTACGCCAGCGACACCAGCAGGTCCACCCGCTGCGCCAGCGCCAGCACCCGCACCGCCCGCGCCGGATACCCGGGCGCCAGCACCTCACGGCCCGCCTCCGCCCGCGCCCGGTACGCCGACAGCGCCGCCTCCGCCACGGGACCCGACGCCGCCACGTCCAGCCGCGTCAGCACCACCGTCGCCTCGCGCAGCGCCTCCGCCAGCTCCCGCTCCGCCTCGCCCAGCGAGGGCACGTCCGCCGGCGGGGTCTCCCGCACCGGCAGGCACCGCCACACCACCGAGACGTGCACGTCACCCACCGGACCCGCCTCCGCCACCTCCGGCACCAGCCCCAGCGCGGCCCCCGCGCACACCACCGCCTCCTCGGCCTCCAGCGCCGCGGCGTTGAACTCCGGCGGCCCGCTCAGCCCCAGCGGATGCCCCGGCACCGGCAGCGCCACCCGCAGCCCGGTCACCCCCAGCGCCCGCAGCCGCCCCAGCGCCAGCGTGAGGCCCACCGGCCCCGGCTCGCCCGGCAGCCCCGCCACCCGGTGCGAGGCGTCCTCGCCCACGATCGACGACGCGGCCTCGTCGGGCGAGACGTGACCGGCCAGCAGCGCGTTCCCCCAGGCGGCCAGCCGCCCTGAACGTGGTTCGAAAAGCATCCCCCCACTCTACGGATCCGGCCCCGTACCGGGCCTGGCGCCCGGACCCCTCCCCGAGTGGCGTAGGTTTTCCCCTGGGGTTTTCCCCTGGGGCCGCGCCTACAGGCGGGCACAGAGAACCGTGACTGCAAGGGGTGACAACACGCTCATGAGCGATGTTCTGGAGCTGGTGGACGTATCCGTGGTCCGCGAGGGCCGGGCTCTGGTGGACCAGGTCTCCTGGTCGGTGAAGGAGGGGGAGCGCTGGGTGATCCTCGGCCCCAACGGCGCCGGCAAGACCACGCTGCTGAACCTCGCCTCCAGCTACCTCTTCCCCACCAAGGGCTCCGCCACCATCCTCGGCAGCACCCTGGGCAAGCCCGGCAGCGACGTCTTCGAGCTGCGCCCGCGCATCGGCGTCGCCGGCATCGCTCTCGCCGACAAGCTCCCCAAGCGGCAGACCGTCCTGCAGACCGTGCTCACCGCCGCCTACGGCATGACCGCGACCTGGCAGGAGGAGTACGAGGAGGTCGACGAGCAGCGCGCCCGCGCCTTCCTGGACCGCCTGGGCATGTCCGACTACCTCGACCGCAAGTTCGGGACCCTCTCCGAGGGCGAGCGCAAGCGCACCCTGATCGCCCGCGCCCTGATGACCGACCCCGAGCTCCTCCTCCTCGACGAGCCCGCCGCCGGCCTCGACCTCGGCGGCCGAGAGGACCTCGTCCGTCGCCTCGGCCGGCTGGCCCGCGACCCCATGGCCCCGTCCATGGTCATGGTCACCCACCACGTCGAGGAGATCGCGCCCGGCTTCACGCACGTCCTGATGATCCGGCAGGGCAAGGTCGTCACCGCCGGCCCCATCGACCTGGAGCTGACCTCCCGCAACCTCTCCCTCTGCTTCGGGCTCCCGCTGATCGTCGAGCGCAACGACCACGACCGCTGGACCGCCCAGGGCCTGCCCCTGCGCTGACGGACCCCGCAGGACGGCCGTCGCGCCCTGTCCAGGCCGCGTCCACCCGACCTACCATGACCATGTGGACATCGACGCATGGGTGTGGTGGCTCATCGGCGCGGTCGGACTGGGCATCCCCCTGGTCCTCACCGCCATGCCGGAGTTCGGCATGTTCGCGGTCGGCGCCGTCGCCGCCTCCGTCACGGCGGCCCTCGGCGCCGGAGCGGTGGCCCAGGTCCTGGTCTTCGTCATCGTGTCGGTCGCGCTGATCGCCGTCGTCCGGCCGATCGCCAACCGGCACCTCAACCAGCGGCCCCAACACCGCACCGGAATCGAGGCGTTGAAGGGGAGGACCGCCGTCGTCCTCGAACGGGTCGACAGCAGCGGCGGCCGCATCAAGCTGGCCGGCGAGATCTGGTCCGCCCGCACCCTCGACACACACAGCAGTTTCGAACCCGGCCAGTCCGTCGACGTCGTGGACATCGACGGAGCGACCGCGGTCGTCATGTGAGCAAGCAGCCCACCCGCGGCCCCGGGGTCTGCGAGACTCCGCTCAACGGGGCAGCACAGACAGCCGGAAGGGCACGGGGAAACGCATGCAACCGATCATCATCGTCTTGATCATCCTGGTGGTACTCGTATTCATCGCCCTGGTCAAGACGATCCAGGTGATCCCCCAGGCCAGCGCCGCCATCGTCGAGCGGTTCGGCCGCTACACCCGCACCCTCAACGCGGGCCTCAACATCGTCGTCCCGTTCATCGACTCCATCCGCAACCGGATCGACCTCCGCGAGCAGGTCGTCCCGTTCCCGCCGCAGCCGGTCATCACCCAGGACAACCTGGTCGTCAACATCGACACCGTCATCTACTACCAGGTGACCGACGCCCGCGCCGCGACGTACGAAGTCGCCAGCTACATCCAGGCCATCGAGCAGCTCACCGTCACCACGCTGCGCAACATCATCGGCGGCATGGACCTGGAGCGCACCCTCACCTCCCGCGAGGAGATCAACGCCGCGCTGCGCGGAGTCCTCGACGAGGCCACGGGCAAGTGGGGCATCCGCGTCAACCGCGTCGAGCTCAAGGCAATCGAGCCGCCGACCTCCATCCAGGACTCGATGGAGAAGCAGATGCGCGCCGACCGCGACAAGCGCGCCGCGATCCTCCAGGCCGAGGGCGTCCGGCAGTCGGAGATCCTCCGTGCCGAAGGCGAGAAGCAGTCCTCCATCCTCCGCGCCGAGGGCGAGGCCAAGGCCGCCGCCCTCAAGGCCGAGGGCGAGGCCCAGGCCATCCGCACCGTCTTCGAGTCCATCCACGCCGGCGACGCCGACCAGAAGCTCCTCGCCTACCAGTACCTCCAGATGCTCCCGAAGATCGCCGAAGGCGACGCCAACAAGCTCTGGATCGTGCCCAGCGAGATCGGAGACGCGCTCAAGGGCCTCTCGGGCGCCATGGGCAACTTCGGCCCCCTCGGCGGCAGTTCCACGGGCTTCAACCCGCAGAACCCCGGCAAGGCGGCCCCCGAGACCGGCAGCGGACCCGAGCGCCGGGAGCAGCCCCCCATCGACTGACGCGCCCTCCCCTTCGTGCATGATCGGTGAGGCCCCTCGACCTTCATGGCGGGGAGGCGACTCACTCACACAAAGGGGATGGCTCCGTCCATGTCCATGTCCATCTGGGAATCACTCGCGGTCCTCGCCGCCGGAATCGGCGCCGGCACCATCAACACCATCGTCGGTTCCGGCACCCTCATCACCTTCCCGGTGCTCCTCGCAACCGGCCTGCCCCCGGTGACCGCCAACGTCTCGAACACCCTCGGCCTCGTCCCCGGCTCCCTCAGCGGCGCCTTCGGCTACCGCAAGGAACTCCGCGGCCAGCGCGGCCGCGTCCTGCGGCTCGGCGCCGTCTCCCTCGTCGGCGGGCTCGCGGGCGCCATCCTGCTCCTGACCCTGCCGTCGGACTCCTTCGACACGATCGTGCCCGTCCTCATCGGCCTGGCCCTCGTCCTCGTCGTCCTCCAACCGCGGCTCGCCGCGGCCCTGCGCCGCCGCCAGGAAGCGGCCGGAGGCGACCCCGGACACCCCGACGGCGGCCCCGCCCTGCTCACCGGCATGCTGTTCTCCAGTGCGTACGGTGGCTACTTCGGCGCCGCCCAGGGCGTCCTCTACCTCGGCCTGATGGGGCTGCTGCTCCACGAGGACCTGCAGCGGATCAACGCCGTCAAGAACGTGGTCGCCGCACTCGTCAACGGCATCGCGGCCGTCTTCTTCCTCTTCGTCGCCGATTTCGACTGGACGGCCGTGCTCCTCATCGCCGTCGGCTCGACCATCGGAGGCCAGATCGGCGCCAAGGTCGGCCGCCGGCTCCCCCCGACCGTCCTGCGCGGCGTCATCGTCACCGTCGGGATCGTGGCCATCGTCCAACTGATGCTCCGCTGAACGACGTAGAAGAAATACGCCGCCCCGCCCGCGGCACACTGCGGCGGACGGGGCGTCAGGAGCCCGGAACACGGACGGGAAGACGGGCGGGACGGACGGGCGTTCAGGCGGAACGCGCCAGCCACGCGGGCAGCTCCTCCTGCCCTCCCACCCCCAGGGCGAGCAGCATCGCGTCCGCCGGAGACGGCACGAAGGGCTTGCGCAGCAGCGGCATCCCCGCCTCCTCCGGAGTCCGCGCCGCCTTGCGGTGGTTGTCCTCGGCACAGGACGCCACCGTGTTCAGCCAGGTGTCCCCGCCCCCCTGGGCCCTCGGCAGCACGTGGTCCACGGTCGTCGCACGCTTCCCGCAGTACGCGCACCGGTGCTGGTCCCTGACCAGCACCCCCCGCCGTGACCAGGGAGCATGTCTTCGGAACGGCACCCGCACGTACCTGCACAGCCGGATCACCCGGGGCATCGGGAGGTCAACGGCGGCCGCACGCACCCGCAGTTCGGGATGGGACTGCTCCACCACGGCCTTGTCCTGGAGGACCAGAACGACGGCCCGGTTCAGCGACACCGTCGACAGCGGCTCGAAGCTCGCGTTCAGTACCAGCGTGTCCCGCATCTCGCCCACCTCCCGTGTGCAGGCCCCGCGACCACCCTGGCGGCACGGCCCGCAACCACTCTGGCCGCGCGCGCCACGCGGGACAACGCAATAAAAATGCCCGGCCCCGGCCTCTTTTAGACCAGGACCGGGCGAACGCCGGGCGAACGATCAGCCCGCCGGCGCCTCGTACTCACCGATCAGCTGCGCACGGCCCAGCGCGTGGAAGCGCAGATGGAACCCGACCGCGGCGCAGGACGCGTCCGCGTCCGGACCGAGCTTCTCCCGGTCCACGGCGTACACCGTGAAGACGTAGCGGTGCCGCTCCCCGGCCGGCGGAGCCGCACCGCCGAAGTCCTTCGTCCCGTAGTCGTTGCGCACGTGCACCGCACCGGCCGGCAGCCCCTCGAACTTCCCGCTGCCCGCACCCGCCGGCAGCTCGGTGACGGAGGCCGGGATGTCGAAGAGCACCCAGTGCCAGAACCCGCTGCCCGTCGGCGCGTCCGGGTCGAAGCAGGTCACCGCGAAGCTCTTCGTCCCCTCGGGGAAGCCCTCCCAGCGCAGCTGCGGGGAGACGTTCCCGCCCGACAGCACCTGCCCGTCACCCAGGTCGGCACCCGGAGCGAGGTCGGCACTGGTCACCGTGAAAGCGGGCACTTCGGGGTGGAAGGCATGGGGGAGAGGAGCCCTGTTCCGCTCGGTCACTGCTGTACTCCTTGATCGAAGAAGTCCTACGGGCCCGAGACTAGTGACTAGAACCAGTTGCGCTGCGAACCGACGGACGCGATCCACTGGTTCAGGTAGGCCGCCCAGTCGGTCCCCTCGTAGGAGTGCAGACCCACCTGGAAGCAGCGGTAGGTGTCACTGCCCTCGCTGAACAGCCCCGGCTTCTTGTCCATCTCCAGCACGACGTCCATCTCGTGCCCGTCCGAGACGAAGGTCAGCTCCACCTGGTTCAGACCCCGGTACTGGGACGGAGGCAGGAACTCGATCTCCTGGTAGAAGGGCAGCGTCTGCCGCGTCCCGCGGATGTGGCCGCGCTCCATGTCCGCGCTGCGGAAGCTGAAGCCCAGCTGACGGAACGCGTCCAGGATCGCCTGCTGCGCCGGCACCGGGTGCACGTTGATCGGGTCCAGGTCGCCCGCGTCCACCGCGCGCGCGATCTCCAGCTCCGTGCTCACCCCGATGTTCATCCCGTGCAGGTGGTGCCCCTCGAAGTGGGTGATCGGCGTCTCCGCCGGGATCTCCAGCGCGAACGGCACCACGTGCAGGGCGTTCGGCTGCACCTTGAAGGCACCGCCGAGGCGCTGCTTCGTGAAGACGACGTCCTGCTTGTACTCCTGGTCGCCGCCCTCCACCTCCACCCGCGCCTGCAGCCCCACCGAGAGCCCCTCGATCTGCTGCTCCACGGACCCGCCCTGGATCCGCACCTCACCCTGGACGATCCCGCCCGGCACCACGTTCGGCTCGGTGATGATCGTGTCCACCGACGCGCCACCGGCACCCAGGCTCGCGAGCAGCTTCCTGAACCCCATGTCAATCTCCCCATGTACGAATACGGACGGATGCGGAACGAAGGGCCTGCGACCGGACCGGCCGGCCCGTCCGCACCCTCCCCTACCACTGCGGAACCTTAGGCCCCGGTTGCACCCGCCCGCGGTCCACTACGCTCGGCCGGATGAGCGCGCGCCCCGACCGTACGCCGCTGGCACGGTCCTTCTTCGACCGCCCGGTCCTCACCGTGGCCCCCGACCTCCTCGGCCGGATCCTCGTCCGCCGCACCCCGGAGGGACCGATCGAACTGCGCATCACGGAGGTGGAGGCCTACGAGGGCGAGGCCGACCCGGGATCCCACGCCTACCGCGGCCGCACCGCCCGCAACGCCTCGATGTTCGGGCCGCCCGGACACGCGTACGTCTACTTCATCTACGGCATGTGGTTCAGCCTCAACCTCGTCTGCGGGCCGCCGGGCCACGCGAGCGGCGTCCTGGTGCGCGCGGGAGAGGTGACGGTGGGCGCCGACCTGGCCGCCAAACGTCGGATCACGGCCAGATACCCGCGAGAACTGGCCAAGGGCCCGGCCCGCCTGGCCACGGCACTGGACGTGGACCGCTCCCTCGACGGAACCGACCTCTGCGCGGGCGCCGACTCCCCCCTCTCCCTCCTCGCGGGCACCCCCACCCCTCCCGAGCAGGTGGGCAACGGTCCGCGCACGGGAGTCGGCGGCGCCGGCGCGGCACACCCCTACCGCTACTGGATCACGGGGGACCCGACCGTCAGCCCCTACCGCGCCCACGCGCCGCGCCGACGGTCAACTTGACTCGATCTTGGGAGACGCCTAACGTAGCCCGAGCCGCTGGAACAGGCACTGCCATCGCAGACCTGCGGGAGCGGCAAAAACCACACCTACGATGTGCCCCTGGCGGGGTCGATTTCGGCGTGCCCGAATTCGAATCCGACAGCTCGATTATGAGTTGCAGGGAATAGGCGCTAACGTGGTGGAGCGCCGAAAGGCAAAGGCCCCCAACGGCCACCGAATTCAAATCCAAGTCGGAAACGACGCGGAAACGATCTGGTAGAGTTGGAAACGAAGGAAGCGCCCGGAGGGCCTGGAAACAGGAACAAAGGAAGCGTCCGTACCTTGAGAACTCAACAGCGTGCCAAAAATCAACGCCAGAAGTTGATACCCCGTCCACTCCGGTGGATGAGGTTCCTTTGAAAAAGACCTGTCGGGCCTTCGGGCACTGGCAGGCGACAAACACAGCGAGGACGTTGTGGTCAGTCGGTCATATTCCGACCGTGACTGACCCGCTCTTTCGTGCGTGTGCACCGGCTGTATTAATTTACTGGCCGAGTAAACATTCATGGAGAGTTTGATCCTGGCTCAGGACGAACGCTGGCGGCGTGCTTAACACATGCAAGTCGAACGAT
>NZ_JBBDHD010000333.1:0-466 GCF_044129415.1 Streptomyces racemochromogenes | reverse complement strand
GAGAGCCGCTCGACGAGGAGCATGCCCGCCCCTTCGGCCCAGCCGGTGCCGTCGGCGTCGGCCGAGAAGGCCTTGCAGCGGCCGTCGGCGGCCAGCCCGCGCTGACGGCTGAACTCGACGAAGGTGTTCGGCGTGGCCATGACGGTGACACCGCCGACCAGGGCCATCGAGCACTCGCCCTGGCGCAGGGCCTGGGCCGCGAGGTGCAGGGCCACCAGCGACGAGGAACAGGCCGTGTCCACCGTCACCGCCGGCCCCTCCAGGCCGAAGGTGTAGGCGACGCGACCGGAGGCGATGCTGCCCGCGCTGCCGTTGACCAGGTAGCCCTCGAAGCCCTCGGGGACGACGGAGAGCCGGGAGCCGTAGTCGTGGTACATGACGCCCGCGAACACCCCCGTACGGGAGCCGCGCAGGGTCGCCGGGTCGATCCCGGCCCGCTCGAACACCTCCCACGAGGTCTCCAGCA
>NZ_JBBDHD010000097.1:0-26534 GCF_044129415.1 Streptomyces racemochromogenes | reverse complement strand
CCCCCCCCCCCCCCCCCCCCCCCCCCCCCCCCCCCCCCCCCCCCCCCCCCCCCCCCCCCCCCCCCCCCCCCCCGACATCGGGACGGCTCCGGGGTGAGGAGGTCCGCGATGTCCAGGACGTGGTAGCCGCGCATCGACGGGAGGCAGCTGCCGCGGACCGGGCCGATCGCCGAGGACCAGGCGGTCGGGATGGCGGCGGCGCCCGACAGGGCGCCGGCCAGGGCGCCGGCCACCGCCGCCGTGGTGTCGGCGTCGCGGCCCATGTTCACCGCGGTGAGGACCGAGGACGCGAAATCGCCCCCGCAGGCGGCGAACGCCCCGAACGCCAGGCCCACCGCCTCCGGGGCCAGGTCCGTCCACGGGTAGCCGCCGATGACCACCGCCGACCGCACCGCCCGCTCCCCGCGCGGGGCGGCGGTGACCGCGCGGCGCAGCGAGCGGGCCGTCCAGGAGTCGGACGGGATGACGGACAGGGCCGCCGAGACCACGGACGCGGGGGAGCCGCCCCCCATCGCGGCGGCGACCCCCGCGGCGACGGCCTGGCCGCCGTAGATGCCCTCCCCGTCGTGGCTGACCGTGCCGTCGATCGCCACCAGCCGGGCCGCCTCCGCCGGGCGCCCCGCCGCGAACACCCCGAACGGCGCCGCCCGCATGGCCAGCCCGTCCGACCACGCGTGCCGGTGCTGCGCCGAGATGGGCGCGGCCAGGCCCCGCCGCAGGTTCTCCAGGGTGCCCCGCTCGGAGAAACCGGCCCCGCGGAAGGGGCCCTCGTCAAGGTCGGCGATCCAGTGGTGCCAGGCCCGCTCGACGTGGGCGACGGTCAGCGCCGAGCCGTGGCGGGCCAGCAGCAGGCCGGAGAAGATGGCGTACTCCGTGTCGTCCGTCCCCGCCGGGTCCTCCGACACGAACCCCTCGATACGGCCCCACCGCGCCCGGATCTCCGACGGCTTCATGTTCTCCGCCGGGGCGCCCAGCGCGTCACCCACCGCGAGGCCGAGCAGCGCGCCCCTGGCCCGTTCGAGGAGGACCTGCGGATTGCATGCGACCAGCTCCATGGCGCGCCTCTCCCACGTGATGGGACCCATCATGAGCCCCTGGGGGATTTGTGCCACGCCATGTGGTTTGTCGGTCGCCGCGAAACGCCTCCCGAACATCCCCGTCACCCGGTCGCCGAGCCGCGAAAGCCCAGGTAAGTACGGCCTTCCTTGCTGGCGGGAGCCGGAAATCGTGCGTAGTTTCGAGGTGTTCAGGGGAGTGCCCGGGGAGGGCACGTCTGCGCGTCGCTTTCGCGTACCCACTCATGCGAAAAGGGGAGATACGCCGCATGTCCATCATCGACACCGAAGCGCCGCTGCACACCGCCCACCGCGACAACCACACCCACCGCGACGTCAACGGCGGATGGCTGCGCCCGGCCGTCTTCGGCGCCATGGACGGGCTCGTCTCCAACCTCGCCCTGATGACCGGTGTGGCGGGCGGTGCGGTGGCGCCGCAGACCATCGTCATCACCGGTCTCGCCGGTCTCGCCGCCGGCGCCTTCTCGATGGCGGCCGGCGAGTACACCTCCGTCGCCTCGCAGCGCGAGCTGGTCCTCGCCGAGCTCGACGTCGAGCGCCAGCAACTGCGCAAGCACCCGGTCGACGAGATGGAAGAGCTCGCCGAGCTCTACGTCTCGCGCGGGGTCGAGCCCGCCCTCGCCCGCGAGGTCGCCATGCAGCTGTCCCGCGACCCGGAGCAGGCGCTGGAGATCCACGCCCGCGAGGAGCTCGGCATCGACCCCGACGACCTGCCCTCGCCGCTCGTCGCCGCGGTGTCCTCCTTCGGTTCCTTCGCGCTGGGCGCGCTGCTGCCCGTGCTGCCCTACCTGCTCGGGGCGACCGCCCTGTGGCCGGCCGTGCTGCTGGCGCTCGTGGGGCTCTTCGCCTGTGGTGCCGTGGTGGCGCGGGTGACGGCCCGGCCGTGGTGGTTCAGCGGTATGCGCCAGCTTGTCCTGGGTGGTGCCGCCGCCGGTGTGACGTACGTCCTGGGAACCTGGATCGGTGGCGCCATAGGCTGAGCGGGCCGGGAGTGAGACACTATGCGGGACGCAACATAAGTAGTCCTGAATCCGGTGGTTTCACTTCCGTTCCCGCCGGGCATCACACCAGGGCGTCGGGCAAAGATGCCCGTTTCGTGCCGGGACCTTCATCCCGCGTCGTGCCGCGGAAAGCTCTCCAGCTCGCTCATCCCCCCGCAACCCCTTGAAGGTCCCTTCTTTCTGCCTCGTGCAGTGTCCGCATAGTGAAACGCAATATCCGCTGCCTGGAATTGCAGTCATCATGTAGCCTGCACGAACTTTCGCAGAGGGCCAACGTCGTCCCTCGGCCAGCACATTTGCCACGACGACGACGGGAGAGCCGATGCGTTCCGCATCCACGCACTCCGCGACCGGCCTCAGCACCACCGCCTGGTCGCCCATGGACGGTCGCCCCGCCCAGCAGGGCATGTACGACCCGCGCAACGAGAAGGACGCCTGCGGCGTCGGATTCGTGGCGAACCTCACCGGCGAGGCCACCCACACCCTCGTCGAGCAGGCCCTGACCGTCCTGCGGAACCTCGAACACCGCGGCGCCACCGGCTCCGAGCCGGACTCCGGTGACGGCGCGGGCATCCTGTCCCAGGTCCCGGACGCCTTCCTGCGCGAGGTCGCCGGATTCGAGCTCCCCGAGGCCGGCGCGTACGCCGTCGGCATCGCCTTCCTCCCCGCCGACGGCTCCGCACAGGCCGTCGCCGTGGAGCGCATCGAGGCCATCGCCGCCGAGGAGAACCTGACGGTCCTCGGCTGGCGCGAGGTGCCGGTCACCCCCGACCTGCTCGGCAACGGGGCCCGCACCACGATGCCCGCCTTCTCGCAGCTGTTCGTCGGCAACGGCAGCACCGGCATCGAGCTGGACCGCAAGGCGTTCGTCCTGCGCAAGCGCGCCGAGCGCGAGGCCGGGGTCTACTTCCCGTCGCTCTCCGCCCGCACCATCGTCTACAAGGGCATGCTGACCACCGGCCAGCTGGAGCCCTTCTTCCCGGACCTCTCCGACCGCCGCTTCGCCTCGGCGCTCGCCCTGGTCCACTCCCGGTTCTCGACGAACACCTTCCCGTCCTGGCCGCTCGCCCACCCGTACCGCTTCGTCGCGCACAACGGCGAGATCAACACGGTCAAGGGCAACCGGAACTGGATGAAGGCCCGCGAGTCCCAGCTGGCCACCTCCGCCTTCGGCGAGGCCGCCCTGGACCGCATCTTCCCGATCTGTACGCCGGACGCCTCCGACTCCGCCTCCTTCGACGAGGTCCTGGAGCTGCTCCACCTCGGCGGCCGCTCGCTGCCGCACAGCGTGCTGATGATGATCCCGGAGGCGTGGGAGAACCACACCTCCATGGACCCGGCCCGCCGCGCGTTCTACCAGTACCACTCCACGATGATGGAGCCCTGGGACGGCCCCGCCTGCGTCACCTTCACCGACGGCACCCAGGTCGGCGCGGTCCTCGACCGCAACGGTCTGCGCCCGGGCCGCTACTGGGTCACCGACGACGGCCTCGTCGTCCTCGGCTCCGAGGTCGGCGTCCTCGACATCGACCCGTCCAAGGTCGTCCGCAAGGGCCGCCTCCAGCCCGGCAAGATGTTCCTCGTCGACACCGCCCAGAAGCGGATCATCGAGGACGACGAGATCAAGGACGAGCTCGCCTCCGCCGCCCCGTACGCGGACTGGCTGGAGACCGGCGAGATCGAGCTGACGGACCTGCCCGAGCGCGAGCACATCGTCCACACCCACGCCTCGGTCACCCGCCGCCAGCAGACCTTCGGCTACACCGAGGAAGAGCTGCGCGTCATCCTCGCCCCCATGGCCCGCACCGGCGGCGAGCCGCTCGGCTCCATGGGCACCGACTCCCCGATCGCGGCCCTCTCCGAGCGCCCCCGGCTGCTCTTCGACTACTTCACCCAGCTCTTCGCGCAGGTCACCAACCCGCCGCTGGACGCCATCCGCGAGGAGCTCGTCACCTCGCTGCTCTCCTCGATCGGCCCGCAGTCCAACCTGCTGGAGCCGACCGCCGCGTCCTGCCGCAGCGTCACCCTGCCCTTCCCGGTGATCGACAACGACGAGCTGGCCAAGCTCATCCACATCAACGCCGACGGCGACATGCCCGGCATGAAGGCCGCCACGCTCTCCGGCCTCTACCGGGTCTCCGGCGGCGGCGAGGCCCTCGCCGCCCGGATCGAGGAGATCCGTGCCGAGGCCGACGCCGCCATCGCGGCCGGCGCCCGCCTCATCGTCCTGTCGGACCGCCACTCGGACGCCGAGCACGCGCCGATCCCCTCCCTGCTGCTCACCTCCGCCGTGCACCACCACCTCATCGCCACCAAGCAGCGCACCCAGGTGGGCCTGCTGGTCGAGGCCGGTGACGTCCGCGAGGTCCACCACGTCGCCCTGCTCATCGGCTACGGCGCCGCGGCCGTCAACCCGTACCTCGCCATGGAGTCCGTCGAGGACCTCCTGCGCGCCGGCACCTTCATCGAGGGCATCGAGCCCGAGAAGGCCATCAAGAACCTGATCTACGCCCTCGGCAAGGGCGTCCTGAAGGTCATGTCCAAGATGGGCATCTCCACCGTCGCCTCCTACCGCGGCGCCCAGGTCTTCGAGGCCGTCGGCCTGAACGAGGAGTTCGTCGACACCTACTTCAGCGGCACCGCCACCAAGATCGGCGGCGCCGGCCTGGACGTCATCGCCAAGGAGGTGGCCGCCCGCCACGCCAAGGCGTACCCGGTCTCCGGCATCGCGGCCACGCACCGTGCGCTGGAGATCGGCGGCGAGTACCAGTGGCGCCGCGAGGGCGAGCCGCACCTGTTCGACCCGGAGACGGTCTTCCGCCTCCAGCACGCCACCCGCAACCGCCGGTACGACATCTTCCGCAAGTACACGGACCGGGTGAACGAGCAGTCCGAGCGCCTCATGACGCTCCGCGGCCTCTTCGGCTTCAAGTCCGACCGCCCGTCGATCTCCCTCGACGAGGTCGAGCCGGTCTCCGAGATCGTCAAGCGCTTCTCCACCGGCGCCATGTCGTACGGCTCCATCTCCAAGGAGGCGCACGAGACCCTCGCCATCGCCATGAACCAGCTGGGCGGCAAGTCCAACACCGGTGAGGGCGGCGAGGACCCGGAGCGCCTGTACGACCCGGCGCGCCGCTCGTCCATCAAGCAGGTCGCCTCCGGCCGCTTCGGCGTCACGAGCGAGTACCTGGTCAACGCGGACGACATCCAGATCAAGATGGCCCAGGGCGCCAAGCCCGGCGAGGGCGGCCAGCTGCCCGGCCACAAGGTCTACCCGTGGGTCGCCAAGACGCGTCACTCGACGCCCGGCGTCGGCCTGATCTCCCCGCCGCCGCACCACGACATCTACTCCATCGAGGACCTGGCCCAGCTGATCCACGACCTCAAGAACGCCAACCCGGCCGCGCGCATCCACGTGAAGCTCGTGTCCGAGGTCGGCGTCGGAACGGTCGCGGCCGGTGTCTCCAAGGCCCACGCGGACGTCGTCCTGATCTCCGGCCACGACGGCGGAACCGGCGCCTCCCCGCTCACCTCGCTGAAGCACGCGGGCGGCCCCTGGGAGCTCGGCCTCGCCGAGACCCAGCAGACCCTGCTGCTCAACGGCCTGCGCGACCGCATCGTCGTCCAGACCGACGGCCAGCTCAAGACCGGCCGCGACGTGGTGATCGCCGCCCTGCTCGGCGCCGAGGAGTTCGGTTTCGCGACCGCGCCGCTCGTCGTCTCCGGCTGCATCATGATGCGCGTCTGCCACCTGGACACCTGCCCGGTCGGCGTCGCCACCCAGAACCCGGTCCTGCGCGACCGCTTCTCCGGCAAGCCCGAGTTCGTCGTGAACTTCTTCGAGTTCATCGCCGAGGAAGTCCGCGAGATCCTCGCGGAGCTGGGCTTCCGCACCATCGAGGAGGCCGTCGGCCACGCCGAGCTCCTCGACACCAGCAAGGCCGTCACCCACTGGAAGGCGCAGGGCCTCGACCTGGAGCCCCTCTTCCACGTGCCGGCCCTGCCCGAGGGCGCGGTCCGCCACGCCCTGATCGAGCAGGACCACGGTCTGGAGAAGGCCCTCGACAACGAGCTGATCGAGCTCGCCGCCGACGCGCTGAACGCCGAGACCGCCGAGGCGGCCCAGCCGGTCCGCGCCCAGGTCGCGATCCGCAACATCAACCGGACCGTCGGCACCATGCTCGGCCACCACGTCACCAAGAAGTTCGGCGGAGCGGGTCTGCCCGACGACACCATCGACCTGACCTTCACGGGTTCGGCCGGCCAGTCCTTCGGCGCCTTCCTCCCCAAGGGCGTGACCCTGCGCCTGGAGGGCGACGCCAACGACTACGTCGGCAAGGGCCTCTCCGGCGGCCGGATCGTGGTCCGCCCGGACCGTGGCGCCGACCACCTCGCCGAGTACTCCACCATCGCCGGCAACACCATCGGCTACGGGGCCACCGGCGGGGAGATGTTCCTGCGCGGCCGCACCGGCGAACGCTTCTGCGTCCGCAACTCCGGCGCCCTGGTCGTCTCGGAGGGCGTGGGCGACCACGGCTGCGAGTACATGACCGGCGGCACGGCCGTCGTCCTCGGTGAGACCGGCCGCAACTTCGCGGCGGGCATGTCCGGTGGCGTCGCGTACGTCATCGACCTCGACCCCCGGCAGGTCAACTCCGGCAACGCGGAGGCCGTCGAGGCCCCCTCGGACGCGGACAAGCAGTGGCTGCACGATGTGGTGCGCCGCCACGAGGAGGAGACCGGCTCGACCGTGGCCGCGAAGCTCCTGGCTGACTGGGACGCCGCCGCGGCCCGCTTCAGCAAGATCATCCCGACCACGTACAAGGCAGTGCTCGCCGCCAAGGACGCCGCTGAGCTGGCCGGACTCTCCGAGTCCGAGACCACCGAGAAGATGATGGAGGCGGCGACCCATGGCTGACCCGAAGGGCTTCCTCACCACCCCGCGCGAGACCGCCTGCACCCGTCCCGTCGCCGAGCGCGTCAAGGACTGGAACGAGGTCTACGTCAAGGGCTCGCTGCTGCCGATCATCAGCAAGCAGGCCGGCCGCTGCATGGACTGCGGCATCCCGTTCTGTCACAACGGCTGCCCGCTCGGGAACCTGATCCCCGAGTGGAACGACTACGCCTACCGCGAGGACTGGTCGGCCGCCGCCGAGCGCCTCCACGCCACGAACAACTTCCCGGAGTTCACGGGCCGCCTGTGCCCCGCTCCCTGTGAGTCGGCGTGCGTGCTCGGCATCAACCAGCCGGCCGTCACGATCAAGAACGTCGAAGTCTCGATCATCGACCAGGCCTGGGACAACGGCGACGTCACCCCGCAGGCCCCCGAGCGCCTCTCCGGCAAGACCGTGGCCGTCATCGGTTCCGGCCCGGCCGGTCTGGCCGCCGCCCAGCAGCTGACCCGGGCCGGCCACACCGTGGTCGTCTACGAGCGCGCCGACCGCATCGGCGGCCTGCTGCGCTACGGCATCCCCGAGTTCAAGATGGAGAAGGTGCACATCAACCGCCGCATCGAGCAGATGCGCGCGGAGGGCACCAAGTTCCGCACCGGCATCGAGGTCGGCCGCGACGTCACGGCCACGGACCTGCGCAAGCGGTTCGACGCGGTCGTCGTCGCGGCGGGCGCCACCGTCTCCCGCGACCTTCCGGTCCCGGGCCGCGACCTCAAGGGCATCCACTTCGCGATGGAGTACCTCCCGCTCGCGAACAAGGTCCAGGAGGGCGACTTCATGGCGCCCCCCATCACGGCCGAGGGCAAGCACGTGGTCGTCATCGGCGGCGGCGACACCGGCGCGGACTGCGTCGGCACCGCCCACCGCCAGGGCGCCCTGTCGGTCACCCAGCTGGAGATCATGCCCCGCCCGTCGGAGGACCGCCCGGCGGCCATGCCGTGGCCGACCTTCCCGATGCTGTACAAGGTCACCTCGGCCCACGAGGAGGGCGGCGAGCGGATCTACTCCGTCTCCACCACCCACTTCGAGGGCGACGAGGACGGCAACGTCCAGGCCCTGCACCTGGTCGAGGTCGAGTTCGTCGACGGCAAGCTCACCCAGAAGCCCGGCACCGAGCGCGTCCTCCCCGCGCAGCTGGTCACCCTGGCGATGGGCTTCACCGGCACCGACCAGTCCAACGGCCTGGTCGAGCAGTTCGGCGTCGAGCTGGACGAGCGGGGCAACATCGCCCGCGACGCCTCGTACGCCACCAACGCCGACGGCGTCTTCGTCGCCGGCGACGCCGGCCGCGGCCAGTCCCTGATCGTGTGGGCCATCGCGGAGGGCCGCTCGGCCGCCCGCGGCGTGGACCGCTACCTGACGGGCACGAGCACCCTCCCGTACCCGGTCAAGCCGACGGACCGCTCCCTGATGGTGTAACCCCGTCACCCCTCCCCCCGGGGAGACCCCTCATACGGTCCGTACAACGGAGTACGGCAATCCGACACCGCGCCCGCCATGTCCCCGACCAGGGATGGCGGGCGCGGTGGCGTTCGGTAGTCGTATGAATGCATTCGGCTGATCCTTCAGGTTGGCCGGGGCTACGCTCGTCGCAGGCAAGGGGATTGCGGAAGCGGGGAGTCGACTCATGGCCAAGTCGAAGGACGAGGGCGCCGCGCAGAGCCCGGAGGAGTTCGCCCGCGAGGAGCTGCGGCGGCACCGCGAGGCGGCCGGGCTGACCCAGGAGGCCCTGGGCGAGCGGATCTTCGTGAGCGGGTCGTACGTCGGGCAGATGGAGTGCGGCACGCGACGGCTCCGGCCGGAGCTGGCCGAGGCGATCGACAGGGAGCTCGGCACGGGGGACTACTTCGCCCGCCTGTCCAAGGCGTTCAAGCCCAAATACGAGGATTACTTCGCCGAAGCGGCCGAGCTGGAACGTCTGGCGACGGCCATCTACGAATATGCCTCCACTCTGGTTCCCGGGCTGCTCCAGACTGCGGACTACGCCCGGGCCGTGATGCGGGGCGGCAATCCCACCGCGCTTGCCGAGTACGTTGACGGCCTCGTCGCGTCTCGTCTGGAGCGCGCAAGACTGCTCGACGATCCGGGGACCCCCGAAATGTGGGTCGTCCTGCACGAAGCGGTACTGCGGACAATGGTCGGAGGACCTGGCGTGATGGCCGCGCAGTTGCGGCACATCTCCGCCTGCGTCCGAGGCCATCGGATCACCGTCCAGGTGGTGCCCTTCTCGGCCGGAGCCCAAGGGGCCCTGGGGTCTTTGGTGAGCATCATGCAGTTCGTGGACGCGCCCGACGTGGTGTACACGGAGGGGCCCCGCGTGGGGCAGTTGCTCGACTATCCGGCCCTGGTACGCCGCCACTGGAAACTCTACGATCTGGCCAGGGCCGCTGCGCTGTCGCCGGAAGTGTCCCTGACCTTTATCGAGTCGGTGGCGGAGGAATACGCGAAATGCGCGCAGACGTGAACGGCCTGTCCTGGAGGAAGTCCTCGTACAGCAACTCGGAGAGCAACAGTTGCGTCGAGGTCTCCGACGACGTCTCCGGCCTGGTCCCCGTCCGCGACAGCAAGCAGGCCGGTGGCGGCCCCGTGGTCGTCTTCGCCGGGGCCGCCTGGGCTTCGTTCATCCGGGACGTCAAGAGCCGCCGGGCCTGACCCCGTACTGCGGCTGCTGGGTCGGCTACTCCGGCTGGACGACCACCGCGGCCCAGCGGAGGGTGGGGGTCGAGGTGGTGACGACGGCGCCGAAGCCGCCGTGGAGGCCGGTGCCCAGGGGGATCGTGATGCGGGCCGGGGCGTCCGCGGGGCAGTCCAGGGTGAAGGGGGCCGGGTTGCGGTCCGGGTGTTCGTCGAGGGTGAAGGACACCACCATGCTGCCGCCGCCCTCGCAGGCGAAGGTGGTGTAGGTGTCCAACGACGGGGAGAGGCCGCCCGAGACGAAGCCGCTGGAGCCGGTGACCTCCGGCACCCAGATCACCCCGTCGGGCCCCGGGTAGCCGATCAGTTCCTCCGCCGCCGATGCCTGTCCCGCGCCCGTACCCAGCGCGAGGACCGCCGTGACCGCCGCGACCGTGAACGCCTTGCGTGCCATCTTCTTCCCCCTCGGATGTCGGTGAGTCGACCGTTCCACGGTAGGGGCCGGCACTGACAACGCGACGGCTCCCCGCTCAAGGAGCCGGTGCGGAACGGGCGGTGAGCGCGGCCAGGGCGGCGCGGGTGGTGACACCCGTTTTGCGGAAGATGTGGGACAGGTGGGTGTCCACCGTGCGGGGGCTCAGGTAGAGGCGGGCCGCGATCGCCGGGGTGGTCAGGCCCTCCGTCACCAGCGCCGCGATCTCGCGCTCCCGGGGCGTGAGGTGGGGGAGCGGAGGATGGGCGGGAGCCGGGGGGAAGAGGTCCGCCAGGCCCGTCAGCAGGCGGGCGCCGCCCGCTTCCGCCAGGCGGCGGCCCCGGTGCCACAGCGTCGACGCCCTGCGGGAGCCTCCCGCCCGGGCGGCGAGGGGGGCCGCCATCAGGAGGGCCTGGGACTCCCAGAGCGTCGCCCCGGCCCGGGCCGCCTCCGCCGCCGCCCGGACGTAGAGGTCCGTCGCCTCCGACGGTTCGTCCCGCGCGGCCCGTACCGCCGCCGCGCTGCGCAGGGCCGACGCCCGCTGGGCGGGAAGGCCCAGGCGGGCGGCGTCCTCGGCCGCCCGGGCCGCCCAGGACTCCGCCTCCTGGAGGTCCCCCGCCGCGACGGCCGCGTTGACCAGGGCCTCCAGGAACAGCGGGCGCATCGACGGCTGGAGGCCCGTCAGCTCCGGCCCGCGGCCCGCCCGCAGCATCGCGGACCGGGCCCGCTGGTGGTCCCCCGCGTACAGGGCCGCGTAACTCAGCACGCACCACCCCAGCGAGGCCCACCAGCTGCTGCGCACCCCGGACAGTGCGACCGCCTCCTCGGCCAGGGCCAGCGGGGCCGGGTCGCCCGGCGGCAGGGACGGGATCAGCACCTGGGCCTTGTTGCCCAGCACCAGGCCGAGGAGCTCGTCGCTGCCGATGCCGCGCGCGATGTTCTCGGCCTCCTCGGACAGCTCCACCGCCGACTCCAGCCGGCAGGTGTTCATGTGGACGACCGCCTTGCACACCAGCAGGTGCGGCAGCAGATGGGGCGGGCCCACCCGGCGGGCGAGCGCCAGCCCCCGGTCCGCGTGCCGCTCCGCCTCCGGGAAGCGGTCCAGGTAGAATTCCGTCCAGGCCAGGCGGGCCAACGGTTCGCACAGGTCGGCGAGTTCCCGGTCCGCCAGCGCGTCGACCCGTACGGCGGCCCGGTCGGCGAGCCGGCGGGCCGTCGCCGGGGCGAGGCCCGCGTACGTCTCCCCGAGCGCGGCCGTCGTCAGCGCCCCCGCCGCGGCCGGCTCGTTGCGCAGCCGCAGGGCCAGCCCATACGTCCGCAGCACGTCCTCCCGTACCGCCGTGTACGACAGGACGTGCGGGGCGCACGAGCCCAGCTCCAGCCCCAGTGCCAGGGCGTCGGCCGGGCGGGGGGCGGGCCGGCGGGCCAGCTCACGGCGCAGCAGCGCCACCGCCTCCCCGTACCGGCCGAGGTGGCGCTCCATCGAGGCGCACAGGGTCACGGCCGCCGCGCGCAGCCCGTCGTCCGGGTCGGTGCCGTCCACCTGGGCGATGAGGGACATGAGGAGGTCCCGGCTGGCCCGCAGCTCGCCGCACGCGCCCAGGGCCCGGGCCCGCCGCAGTTGCAGGGCGTGGCGCCGGGCGAGGTGCTCCGGCGTGTCCGGCAGGATCCCCAGCACCACCCCCAGCCAGTGCGCGCAGCTCGCCGGGGCGGTGGTCTCGGCCTGCCCCGCCGCCTCCAGCAGGGCGTCCGCCGCCCCGGGGTCCCAGCCGGTGAGCGCCCGCTCCACGTGGTGGGCCCGTACGGCGGCCGCGGCGCCCGCGGCGGCCAGCGCGGCGGCCGCCCGCCGGTGCAGGCCCGTACGCCGCCGGGGCTCGGTGTTCTCGTACACCACCGTCCGCAGCACCGGGTGCCGCAGCGACCAGCTCCCGCCGGGGCCGGGGCGCAGCAGGTCCCGGCCGGCCAGGGCGGCGAGGTGGGCGTCGAGCAGACCGTGTCCGGACACCTCCGCCGTCTGCGCGAGCACCGGCGCGGTCGCCTGGTCGCCGAGCACCGCCACCGCCTCGGCGGTACGGCGCTCGGCGGTGGTCAGCGGGGTCAGTTCGTCCAGGAGCAGCGCGGTGAGCCCGCCCGCGGGGACGGCCGGGCCGGCGGCCTGGCCCTGGAGCAGGGTGAGGAAGTAGAGCGGGTTGCCCCCGCTCGCGGCGTACAGCCGGCCCGCACGGGCGGGCGGCAGCCCCGGCGCCAGCTGCTCCACGCACGTCTGCTCGGCGAGCGGGCCGAGGTCCAGCCGCTGTACGGCTCCGGTGTCGACGCCCCGGGTGAGCGCGGCGGCGAGGGAGGCGGAGGTCTGCCGGTCCCGGCGGGCCACGACGAGGAGCACGGGCCCGCGCGGCGGGTGGCGCACGAGGTGGTCGAGGAGCTCCAGGGAGGCCGGGTCGGCCCAGTGCAGGTCGTCGAGAGCGAGGAGCAGCCCCCGCCGTCCGCCGTCGCCCGGGCCCCGGGCGAGGGCCGTGAGCAGTCGCGCCGCCGCCCGGTGCACGGCGAACCGGTCCACCGGCACCTCCGTCCCGCCGAGCGCATCCGCCCCGGCGCCGGCGCCGGTCCCGGCGTCCTGACCCGGCCCGGCGTGTTGCCCGGGCCCGCCGCGCGGGCCCGGGCGTCCGTCGGGGGCGGGGCGTCCGTCGGGGGTGGGTTCGCCGTCCGGGACCGGCTTCGTCTCCGGGGCGGGGCCGCCGTCCGGGGTGGGCCTGCCGTCCGGGCCCGGGGTGGGGCCCGGTGCCCCGTACAGGACCGGGGCCACCGCCGGGTCGGCGCCCCGTCCGCCGATCGCCTCCGGGTCCAGGTCGGCGAAGGCGTCCGTGAACAGGCTGAAGGGGATGTGCCGTTCGTACTCCGTGGCCCGGCCGCGCAGCACGGTCAGGCCGCGGGCCCGGGCCCGTCGGCACACCTCCGTGAGCAGCCGGCTCTTGCCCATGCCCGCCGGGCCCGTGAGGTCGATGACGCCCGGCGCGTCGCCCTGCGGCGCCCCGACCACCGCCCCGATCACCGCGTCCAGCCGGTCGAGTTCGGCCCCCCGGCCGACCAGCGGAGCCCTGTCCACCATGGCGCCTCCCCGGGGGACCGGTACCCGGATTCGGCGCCCGGGATACGTAGGGGCGGCGTAGGCGGTTCTACGGATGCCGCCCGCGCGGCCCGGCTGTCAGCATCGAAGTGGTTCCGGTCCTGCCCGTTGGGAGTTCCGATGCGTCGCTCACGCCTGCCCGTCACCGTGTGCCTGTCCCTCTCCGCCCTCGTCCTCTCGGCCTGCTCGGGCGCGGGACCGGGGGCGGACCTCGGGACCGGAGCGGCACGCTCCAAAGCCCCCGCGTCCCCTTCCCCTTCCCCTTCCCCTTCTCCTTCCGCTTCCTCCTCGGCTCCGTCGGGCGTCATCCCCTCGGCCGACCCCGCCCCGTCCCTCCCGTGCACCTCGACCAAGGGCCTGGACGCCCCCGCCCTGACCGACTACCTCAAGGGGCTCAAGAGCAGTGACCGCACCGACTCCCGTGCCCTGTTCCTGGTGGACGACGGGTTGTACCTGCGGCTGGTGAAGACCCAGCCGCCCTGCGAGCCCGTCCCGGTGAAGCTCGGTTTCTTCCGGGTGGACATGACCCGCTCGGCCGACTCGGCCGGCTACGCGTTCACCTACGCCCCGATCCGTACGACGACCGTCTCCGTGGGTCCGTCGGACGGGAGGGTCGACGGCAGCCTGCCGCCGGCGCCCTCGGGCTGCGGCGGCGTCCTGTCCGTCTCCTACGTGGGGCGGGACCTCGTCGAGAGCGACCTCCCGCACAGCCTGCGGCTGCCGGGCAAGGACTCCACGCTGGACTGGGTACTGGTCGACGTGGACCGCGACGGCGTCCTGGACGCCGTCTTCAAGCCCCCGCCGGGTGCTCGGGACTGCTGAGCCGCCGGACGGGACCCGGCCGGCCGGGCGGGGCGGTGCACCGTGGGGGTGCGCACCGCCCGCCCGGTCCCGTGCGCGGACCCGTCGCCCGGCCGGGTCCAGGGGTCAGGCGACGGGGACCTCGCGGGCGGGCTCGTCGTCGTTGCCCCGGCGCAGGACGTGCAGTCCGCGCGCCGGGGTCCAGCTGCGGACGACCAGCTCCTCGCCGTCGACGGCGGTGTGGACCACCTCGGTCAGGTCGGCGTGGAAGAGGTGGAAGGGGTGCGGGGTGTCCTTCTCCTCCGCGTAGCGGTGGAGTTCGGGGGGATCCACGATCTCCACCGCGCGGCCCGAGATCCGGGCGTCCCCGTCGGGCATGGAGTCGTCGGGGCCGGGGTTGGTGTGCAGGGCGAAGCGCGGGTCGTGCTGGAGGTCGCGGGCCTTCATCGAGCCCGCCATCATGCCCAGCCACAGCTCGCCGCCGCGGAATTCCACGGTGAGCCCGCTCACCCGGGGCGAGCCGTCCTTGCGCAGGGTGGCCAGGACGTGGTGCGGGAACTGTGCGAAGCGGTCCCGTACCGCCGCCGCGAACTCCGGTTCCGCCTTCTCGAACGCTGCCCAGTTGTTCGTCGTCATGCGTCCATCAAAGCGCGCCCCGCCTCCGGCGGCCGGTCAGGCGCGCACGATGCCCGCCCGGCGTGCCGCCGCCAGCCAGGACGGGAACTCGGCGACGAGGCGGTCGTACAGTACGGCGTCCGGCACGGCCAGCGGGTCTTCGCCCGCGTGGAAGTAGCCCGCGTTGTCCACCACCCGCTTCTGCGGCACGGGGAGCTCGTCCAGGCGGCGCAGGAAGTCGAACTGGCTGCTGCGCGTGTTGCCGAAGCCGACGAACTGCCAGAACAGGGGCAGGCGCGCCGCCTTGCACAGGTACCGTTCCGCCGCGAGCTTGTTCACCGGGCCGCCGTCCGTCTGGAAGACGACCAGCGCCGGATCGGCGGATCCCGAGTCCAGGTAGTGGTCGATCACCGCGTCCATCGCCAGGTGGTAGGCGGTCCTGCCCATGTGGCCGAGGCCGGCGGCGATCTCCGTGACGCGGCCCTCGTGCCCGGTGAGGGAGACCTCCTCGACGGCGTCGACGTCGGTGGAGAAGAAGACGACCGGTACGCGTCCGTCGGAGTCGAGGTGCGCGGAGAGGCCCAGGACCCGGTCCGCGAAGGCCTGTACGGTGCCGTCGCCGTAGTACGGGCGCATGGAGCCGGAGTAGTCCAGGACCAGATAGACGGCGGCACGCCCGCCGTCCAGGCCGTGCTTGCGGAGCGAGACGCCGGCGCTCTTGTAGAGGCTGACCAGGGCCGGGGCGGCCTCCTCCACCGAACGGAGGCTGATCGCGCTGGCGCCGGTCACGGGGCCGTGTCCGTCCCCGGGCGGGCGTTGAGGGCCTCGATGTCCTCCAGCATGGCCGCCGCCAGGTCGCGCTCCGAGGCGTAGTACCGCTCGGCCCACCTGAGGGTGAGGGCGGGGTACGCCCAGGCCGCACCCTCCTGCGCGGCCCGCGCGTCCGCCTCCGCGCCGCGCCGCATGTCCTCGGCGAACTCCTGCTGGCGCAGAAGGAGTTCGCGCATCTGCTCCGGCTCCAGCAGATGGCCCAGCCACAACCGCAGCATCGGCCCGTGCTTGAGCACCGGCGGGTCGACGGGCGCCTCGCGCGCCCAGCGCCGGGCGGCGTCCATGCCCGCGCCGGTGATCCGGTAGACCCGCTTGTCGCGGGTGCCGGTGTCCTGGGCGACCATCCGGGAGGAGGCGTAACCGGCCTTCTCCAGCCGTTTGAGCTCGCTGTAGATCTGGCTGAAGGAGGGGCTCCAGTAGAAGAAGCGCAGCGACCAGTCCGACCACTTCTTCAGGTCGTAGCCGGAGAGTTCCTCGCCGAAGGAGAGCAGTCCGAGCACCGCCCAACTGGTCGCGGGGAGTGTGCGCCGGGCCGCGCCGCCCGGGGTCTCTTCTGCCGTCTCGTCTGACACGCAGCGCAGTCTACGACCGGTCCCGGAGGCGCCCTTCCCCCTTGTGGACGTGACTGCTAGAAGTATTTCTATTAGGCATACCTGGGAGGGGAGGCGTGATCTCGCTGGAGGGGAAGGTCGTCGTCGTCACCGGCGCCGCACGCGGCCAGGGAGCCGAGGAGGCGCGGCTGTGCGCGCGGGCCGGGGCGCGGGTCGTCGTCACGGACCTCCGGGAGGAGGAGGGCCGGGCGGTCGCCGCGGAACTGGCCGGCCGGGGGCTGTTCGTACGGCACGACGTCGCCGACGCGGGCAGCTGGGCGGGGGTGGTGCGGGCGGCGGTGGCCGCCTTCGGGACGGTGTCGGCGCTGGTCAACAACGCCGCGCTGTGGCGCACCGCGCACGTCGAGGAGCAGAGCGCCGAGGGGTTCGAGGAACTGCTGCGGGTCAACCTGCTGGGGCCGTTCCTCGGTATCCGGGCGGTGGCCCCGGTGCTGCGGGCGGGCGGGGGCGGCTCGATCGTCAACGTCTCCTCCACCGCCGGTCTGGTCGGCATCCCGGGCCACGCGGCGTACGGGTCCACGAAGTTCGGCCTGCGCGGGCTGACCCGCTCGGCGGCGCTGGACCTCGCGGGGGACGGGATACGGGTCAACTCGGTGCATCCGGGCGCCATCGACACGCCGATGGTGGCGGGGGCGGTCGAGGGGCGGGACTGGTCGCACGTGCCGTTGCGGCGGATGGGGCGCCCGGGGGAGGTGGGGGAGCTGGTGCTGTTCCTGTGCTCGGAGGCCTCCTCGTACGTGACGGGCGCGGAGTTCGTGGTCGACGGGGGGATGACGGCGCGATGAGCGGGGACCGGGGGAAGGGGGACCGGCTGGCGCCGGACGCGCGGCGGCTGTGCGAGGCCATGGCGGCGGGGTTTCCGGGGCCCGGGGACGTTGCGGCCCTGCGGGCGGTGGTGGCGGCCGGGTCGGAGCGGCCGGGGGTGCGGGGGCCGGAGGTGGCCTCGGTACGGGACGCCGTGGCCTCGGGGGTGCCGGTGCGGGTCTACGACCCGGCGCCGGGGGAGCGGGGGCGGGTCCTCGTCGTGTACCTCCACGGCGGCGGCTGGGTGATGTGCGGGATCGACACGCACGACGCCCTGTGCCGGGAGCTGGCCGCCGCCTCGGGGGCGGTGGTCGTCTCGGCCGGCTACCGGCTGGCTCCGGAGCACCCCTGGCCGGCGGCGGCCGACGACGCCCTGGCGGTGCTGCTGTGGGCGCGGGCGGGGGCGCCGCGGCTGGGCTGCGACGCCGGGCGGGTGGTGGTGGCCGGGGACTCCAGCGGGGGCAACCTGGCGGCCGTCACCGCGCTGCGGGCGCCGGAGCTGGTCGCCGGGCAGCTGCTGGTGTACCCGCCGCTGGACGCCGCGATGGGCTCCGAGTCGGTCGCGGCGTACGGGCGCGGGTACTTCCACACCGCCGCCCACATGGCCTGGTACTGGGACCAGTACGGCGGCGACCCCGCCCACCCGCACGTCTCGCCGCTGCGGGCGCCGGACCTGTCCGGGCTGCCGCGCACGCTGATCGTCCTCGCCGACTGCGACCCGCTGCGGGACGAGGGGCTGGCGTACGCGCGCCGGCTGGGCGCGGCGGGGGTGGACTGCGAGGTCCGGCTCCATCCGGGGGTGTTCCACGGCTTCCTCGGCCTGCCGCTGCCGGCCGCCGCGGCGGCCCGTGCGGGAGCGGCGGCGTGGCTGGCCGCCACGGATGAGCGGGGGCGGGGGCATGGGAAGGGGAACGGGGCGGCCGGATTCGAACCGGCGTCCTCCTCCTGAGCAGGGAGGCGCAACGACCTCTGTGCTACGGCCCCGTCCTTGCGGACGATCCTAGGGCAGGAGGGGGCGGGGCGGCCGGATTCGAACCGGCGTCCTCCTCCATGCTGGGTAGGCGCACTGCCTCTGTGCTACGACCCCGCCCTTGTGTTCGATCTCAGTCGGGCCGGGCCGGGTGTGCGCCGGAAGATCCCCGGCATGATGTGTCCATGCCTGGATTTCTCCTGCGCGCCTTCCTGCTCCTCGCCGTGGAGTGCGGGGCCGCCGCGCTGCTGCGCGATCCCGGGACCCCGTGGATCCCCGTGCTGCTGGCGGTGTTCGTGGCCGGCTCGGCCGTGCCGCACGGCACCGAGGCGGAGTTGGGGGCCCGGTTCCTCGTCGCGGTCACCGCGGTGGGGGTGGCCCGGCTGGGGGCGTCGGCCTGGGAGGGCCACGGGCCGGCGGCCCCGGCGGGGCTCGTGGTGCTGCTGCTGCTCCAGACAGGGGCACTGCTACGGCTCTCGCTGCGCGGCCGGCGCGGGCGCCGCCCGGTGCGCCGGCGCGGCCGCCGCCGGTGAAAATCGGCGGCCGAGCCGCCCCGTCCCGCCTAGGGTGGCCCGCATGTCCAGCACCGCGCAGCCCACCACCACCCTGTGGCGCCCCACCGGCCCCGTCGAGCTCGACCTGGTCCGCGCCCTCGACTGGCGCGCCTGGCCGCCCCGGCTGCCGGAGCAGCCGATCTTCTACCCGGTGCTGAACGAGGACTACGCGATCCGGATCGCCCGCGACTGGAACGTCAAGCACGACGGGGCGGGCTTCGTGACCCGCTTCGAGGTGGACTCGGCCTTCCTGGAGCGGTATCCGGTGCAGCGGGCCGGCGGCGAGACGATCCTGGAGCTGTGGGTCCCCGCGGAGGAACTGGCGGAGTTCAACGCGCACATCGTCGGACGCATCGAGGTGGTACGCGAGTTCCGCTGAGCGGGCCGCCCACCCGCGCGCGCCGCGGGGGTCCCGGCCGCGGTCCGGCCACAGGGTCGTCAAGGGCGGCCCGTGGTAACGAGAATGGCGGCATGACGACTCGCGCCAGGTCCTTCGATGCCGCCGCCGCCCTCTACCACGCCTCCCGCCCCGGATACCCCGACGCGTTGTTCGACGCCGTCGAGGAGCTCGCCGGGATGCCGCTGCGCGGAGCCCGGGTCGCCGACGCGGGCGCCGGGACCGGTATCGCCAGCGCCCTGCTCCACGCGCGGGGGGCGCGGGTGCTCGCCGTGGAGCCCGGCGACGGCATGGCCGCCGAGTTCCGCCGCGCGCACCCCGGGATCCCGATCGTGCGCGGGGACGGCGACCGCCTGCCCCTGGCCTCCGGCTCCCTCGACTTCCTGACCTACGCCCAGGCCTGGCACTGGACCGACCCGGCCCGCTCCGTTCCCGAGGCCCGTCGCGTGCTGCGCCCCGGCGGGGCCCTGGCGCTCTGGTGGAACGACCTCGACCACTCCGTCCCCTGGATCGCCGGCCAGGACGAACGGATCGCCGGGCTCTTCGGCGTCCCGGCGGGCCTCCAGCCGCGGCAGGACCCGGAGGAGCTCGCCCTGACCACCCGCGAGGTCCGCTGGTCGCGCCGGATCCCGCTGGACGCGCACCTCGCCAACCTCTCCAGCCACTCCGCCTTCCTCCTCCTCGGGGAGCCCCGCACCCGGGAGTTCACCGGGGCCGAGCGCGAGCGCCTGCTGGAGCTCTTCCCCGACGGGACGGTCGAGGAGTCCTACGTGGTCACCCTGCGGGTGGCCGTCGTCTGAGGCAGGCCGCGGACCACCTCCGCCCGGCACTCCGACGGGCCGCCCCACGCGTCGCGCAGCGGCCGGGCCTTGCGCAGCCACAGGGACAGGTCCAGCTCCTCGGTGTAGCCGACCGCGCCGTGCAGCTGGAGGGCGGTGCGGGCGGCCGCGTACGCCGCCTCGCCCGCGGTCAGCTTCGCGGCGGCGACGTCCCCGTCCGACAGGGACAGCGCCGCCGCCCACAGCAGCGGCCGGGCGAACTCCAGGTCCAGCAGGGTGTCCGCCAGCCGGTGCTTGACCGCCTGGAAGCTCCCGACCGGCGCGCCGAACTGGGTGCGCTGCTTCACGTACTCCACCGTGCGTGCCAGCAGGGCCTCGCCCACCCCGAGGCACTGGGCGGACGTCAGCAGCCGGGCCCACCGCGCGGCCGTCCCGGCGGCGGCCGCCACCGCCGGACCCGCCGCCAGCAGCTCCCCGCCCGCCGCCGGAACGCCGAGCCCGCGCGCGGGGTCAAGGGAGGCCAGCCGCCCCTCCCACCCCGCCGCCAGCCGCAGTTCCCCGGGGGCCGCCCCCGCACCGCCCCCCGGCACCGTCACGGTGAAGCACCACTCCGCCGCGTCCGCGTCCAGGGCGTACGGGGAACCGCCCGGCAGGGTCAGCGTGGCCAGGGCGTCTCCCCTGAGGAGACCGGGAAGGAACCGTTTCGCCGGTGCCTCCTCCCCGAGCCGGGCCAGCTCCGCCAGCAGCACCACCGCCGCGGCCGTCTCCACCACCGGCCCCGCCATCCCCGCCCGCCCCAGCTCCACGAAGCCCAGCGCCAGCTCCACCGGCAGCGGCCCCAGCCCCTCGTACGCCTCGGGCGCGGCCAGCGCGCACAGGCCCGTGTCCGCGAGCCGGGACCACAGCGCCAGCCCGGGCCCGCGGTCGCCGGCCGCCCAGGCCCTCGCGGTCGCCGGGACCTCCGCCGCAGCCAGCAGGGAGCGCAGCACACGGGCGAAGTCGGACTGTTCACCGGTCGGCTGGAAGCGCATCAGCGGCGGCCCTTCGGAAGGCCGAGCAGCCGCTCGGCGATGATGTCGCGCTGGATCTCGTTCGTCCCCGCGTAGATCGGACCGGCCAGCGAGAACACCCACGGCTCGGCCCACGGCCCGTCCGCCAGCTCCGCGTCCGGGCCCAGCAGGTCCAGGGCCGTCTCGTGCAGGGCGATGTCGTACTGGGACCAGAACACCTTGTTCAGACTGGACTCGGCGCCGACCTCCCCGCCCGCCGCGAAGCGGGTGGCTCCGGCCCAGGTGAACAGCTCGTAGGCGCGCGCCCCCACCACCGCGTCCGCGACCCGGTCGCGCAGCGCCGTGTCCGCCGGGTCACCCCGCTCCTGCCACAGGGCGGCCAGCCGGCCGGCGGCGGCCAGGAACCGGCCCGGGGACCGCAGGGTCAGCCCCCGCTCGTTGCCGGTGGTCGACATCGCGATCCGCCAGCCCTGCCCCGGCTCCCCGATCACGTCCTCGTCGGGAACGAACACCCGGTCCAGGAAGAGCTCCGCGAAGGCGGGCTTGCCGTCGAGGCGGCCGATGGGGCGGACCGTCACGCCCGGCGCGCGCAGGTCGAACATCAGGTACGTCAGCCCGTGGTGGGGTTTCGCGGCGTCCGGGTCGCTGCGGAAGATCCCGAAGGCCCGGTCGGCGAAGGCGGCCCGCGAGGACCAGGTCTTCTGCCCCGACAGCAGCCAGCCGCCGTCCGTGCGCACCGCCCGCGACCGCAGCGAGGCCAGGTCCGAGCCCGACTCCGGCTCCGACCAGGCCTGGGCCCAGATCACCTCGCCGCTCGCCATGGACGGCAGCACCCGCGCCCGCTGCCCGGGCGTGGCGTGGTCGAAGAGGGTCGGCGCCAGCAGGCTGATGCCGTTCTGCGCGACCCGGCCGGGCGCGCCCGCCGCCCAGTACTCCTCCTCGAAGACCAGCCACCGTTCGAGGTCCGCGCCGCGGCCCCCGTACTCCTCGGGCCAGGACACCGCGGACCAGCGGCCGGAGTGCAGCTCGGCCTCCCACTCCCGGTGCGCCGCGAAGCCCTCCTCCGTCTCCAGCGAGTGCAGGGGGGCGTCCGGCACGTGCTCGTGCAGCCAGGCCCGGGCCTCGGCCCGGAAGGCCGCCACCTCGGGGGAGTGGTCGAGGTCCATCAGCCGTCCGCCTCCTTCACACACACCTTCCCTAACAAGTGTTTGGTAGGTTAACGTACGGCCATGAGCAGCGTCGAGGAGTCCCGCAACGAGGCGCCCCCGTACGTCCCCGCCCACGGCCTGCTGCGCGGCCGCACCGCCGTCATCACGGCCGCGGCCGGGGCCGGGATCGGCGGCGCCACCGCCCGCCGCTTCCTGGAGGAAGGGGCCGCCGTCCTGATCGGCGACGCCCACGCCCGCCGCCTCAAGGAGACCGAGACCGCCCTCGCCGCCGAGTTCGGCGCGGACCGGGTGGCCTCGCTGCCCTGCGACGTCACCGACGAGGACCAGGTCAGGGCCCTCTTCGCATACGCCCGACGGCTCCACGGCGGCCTCGACGTCGTCGTCAACAACGCCGGGCTCGGCGGCACCGCCACCCTCGTCGACATGACCGACGAGCAGTGGAACCGCGTCCTCGACGTCACACTGAACGGCACCTTCCGCTGTACCCGCGCCGCCCTGCGCGCCCTGAAGGAATCCGGCCGGGGCGGCGTCATCGTCAACAACGCCTCCGTCATCGGCTGGCGCGCCCAGACCGGCCAGGCCCACTACGCCGCCGCCAAGGCCGGGGTGATGGCCCTGACCCGCTGTGCCGCGCTGGAGGCCGCGGAGTTCGGAGTACGGGTCAACGCGGTCGCCCCGAGCCTGGCCATGCACCCACACCTGGTGAAGGTCACCAGCGAGGAGCTGCTGGCCGAACTCACCGCCCGCGAGGCCTTCGGCCGCCACGCCGAGCCGTGGGAGGTCGCCAACGTCATCGTCTTCCTCGCCAGCGGCTACTCGTCCTACATGACGGGCGAGACCGTCTCGGTCAGCAGCCAGCACCCCTAGGCCCGGACCAGAATGGGCCCGTGCCAACGAACAAGCCGACCGCCAAGCAGACCGCCGAGCCCGGCGCGAAGAAGAAGCCGCAGGTGACCCCGTCGCCGGAGCGGCGCCGGGAGCTCCTGGACACCGCCGCCGAGGTCTTCGCCGCCCAGGGCTACAACGCCACCACCGTCCGCAAGATCGCCGACGCCGCCGGGATGCTCGCCGGCAGCCTCTACTACCACTTCGATTCCAAGGAATCGATGCTCGACGAGATCCTCTCGGCCTTCCTGAACGAGCTGTGGGACGGGTACGACACCGTCCTCGCCGCCGGACTCGGCCCCCGGGAGACCATCGAGGCCCTCGTCACCGAGTCCTTCCGGGAGATCGACCGGCACCGCGCCGCCGTCGCGATCTACCAGAAGGAGGCCCGCACCCTCTCCGCGCAGCCCCGCTTCCACTACCTCTCCGACTCGCAGGTGAAGTTCGAGAAGGCGTGGCTGGGGACGCTGGAGCGGGGGGTCGCCGCCCGGGTCTTCCGCGCCGACCTCGACATCCGCCTCACCTACCGCTTCGTGCGCGACACGGTGTGGGTCGCGGCGTCCTGGTACCGGCCGGGCGGACAGCACAGCCCCGAGGAGATCGCCCGCCAGTACCTGTCGATGGTGCTCGACGGGATCGCCGTACGCCCGTGAACGCCTGAACGCCAGCAGAGGAGCCACCGATGCCCGAGGCCTACATAGTCGACGCCGTACGCACCCCCGTGGGCCGGCGCGGCGGCGGCCTGTCCCAGGTCCACCCCGCGGACCTGGGCGCCCACGTCCTCAAGGCGCTCGTCGAGCGCACCGGCGTGGACCCGGCGGCCGTGGAGGACGTGGTGTTCGGCTGCCTCGACACGGTGGGCCCGCAGGCCGGGGACATCGCCCGGACCGCCTGGCTGGCCGCCGGGCTGCCCGAGGAGGTCCCCGGCGTCACCGTCGACCGGCAGTGCGGCTCCTCCCAGCAGGCCGTGCACTTCGCCGCCCAGGGCGTCCTCTCCGGCACCCAGGACCTGGTCGTCGCGGGCGGAACCCAGAACATGTCGATGATCCCCATCGCCTTCGCCTCCCGGCAGGCGGCCGAGCCCCTCGGCCTCACCGAGGGCCCCTACGCGGGCTCGGCGGGCTGGCGCGCCCGGTACGGCGACGCCCCCGTCAACCAGTTCCACGGCGCGCAGCTCATCGCCGAGAAGTGGGGGATCTCGCGGCGGGACATGGAGGAGTTCGCCCTCACCTCCCACCGGCGGGCCGTCCGGGCGATCGACGAGGGCCGCTTCGACCGCGAGACCGTCCCGTACGGGGACGTCACGGTGGACGAGGGGCCGCGGCGCGACACCGGCCTGGAGAAGATGGCGCGCCTCAAGCCCGTCGTCGAGGGCGGCACCATCACGGCCGCGGTCTCCTCCCAGGTCTCCGACGGCGCCGCGGCGATGCTGATCGCCTCCGAACGGGCGGTCGCGGAACACGGCCTCACGCCCCGCGCCCGCGTCCACCACCTGTCGGTGCGCGGCGAGGACCCGATCCGCATGCTGTCGGCCCCGATCCCGGCCACCGCGCACGCCCTGAAGAAGACGGGCCTGACCCTGGACGCCGTCGACCTCGTCGAGATCAACGAAGCCTTCGCCCCGGTCGTGCTGGCCTGGCTGAAGGAGACGGGCGCCGACCCGGCCCGGGTGAACGTCAACGGCGGCGCCATCGCCCTCGGCCACCCCCTGGGGGCGACCGGCGTGAGGCTGATGACCACCCTCCTGCACGAGCTGGAGCGCACCGGCGGCCGCTACGGCCTCCAGACCATGTGCGAGGGCGGCGGCCAGGCCAACGTCACCATCATCGAACGCCTCTGACCCGGGCGGACGCGGGGCGTCGGCGGCATCGGGGACACCCGTCGCGCCGACGCCCGCGCACCGCCGGCAGCGGATTCCGGCCGACGTGTGCTAGCGTGGGGGCGTTGCAGTTGTGGTACCCATGAACTTTATGTGCGCCTGACGGGATTGCTCCGCAGGCGCTTTTATTGTTTTTGCCGGATCCTCCCGGATGGGGCCCTTGCCGCCTATTCAGGAGATTCAAATGGCACTTGGCACCGTGAAGTGGTTCAACTCGGAAAAGGGCTTCGGCTTCATCGAGCAGGACGGCGGCGGCCCGGACGTCTTCGCCCACTACTCGAACATCGCCATGCAGGGCTTCCGTGAGCTCCAGGAGGGCCAGCGCGTGTCCTTCGACGTGACGCAGGGCCAGAAGGGCCCCCAGGCGGAGAACATCGTTCCCGCCTAAGTTCCTCAGCATGCCGGGGTCCGCGCCGCGAGGTGCGGGCCCCGGCTTGTCTGCTGTTTCGACCATTTCTCTGACCAGCCGGTTTCAGGAGGGCTTTTCCGCATGACCAGCTCCAGCTCCGCACGACCCGGCCGCCGCCCCAGCCGGGGCCGAGGTGCGGCCCAGGGACGTCCGAAGGCTGGTGCGGGACGGCAGAAGCCCGCACCCGTGGCCCGGCCCCAGGAATTCACCATGCCCGAACCGCAGACCCCGGCCCTCCCGCCGGTGGCCGCGTTTGAGGACATGGACATGCCCGAGGCGCTGCTGAAGACCCTCGCCGCCCAGGGCGTCACCGAGCCCTTCCCCATCCAGGCCGCCACCCTCCCGAACTCCCTCGCCGGCCGCGACCTCCTCGGCCGCGGCCGCACCGGCTCCGGCAAGACCCTCGCCTTCGGCCTGGCCCTGCTCGCCCGCACCTCCGGCCGCCGCGCCCAGCCCAAGGCGCCGCTCGCGCTGGTCCTCGTACCGACCCGCGAGCTCGCGCAGCAGGTCACCGACGCCCTGACCCCGTACGCCACGGCCGTCAACCTGCGCGTCGCGACCGTCGTCGGCGGCATGTCCATCAACCGGCAGGCCGGCGCCCTGCGCCGCGGCGCCGAGGTGCTCGTCGCCACCCCCGGCCGCCTCAAGGACCTCATCGACCGCGGTGACGCCGACCTCTCGCAGGTCTCGATCACCGTCCTCGACGAGGCCGACCAGATGACCGACATGGGCTTCATGCCGCAGGTCACCGCCCTGCTCAAGCAGGTCGAGCCCGGCGGCCAGACCATGCTGTTCTCGGCGACCCTCGACAAGAACGTCGACAAGCTCGTCAAGATGTTCCTGACTGACCCGGTCGGCCACTCCGTCGACCCGTCGGCCGGCGCGGTCACCACCATGGAGCACCACGTCCTGTACGTCATGGACGAGACCGACAAGAAGGCCGTGGCCACGCGCATAGCCGCACGCGACGGCCGGGTCATCATGTTCGTCGACACCAAGCGCGGCGTCGACCGCATGGTCAAGAAGCTCCTCGCCGAGGGCGTGCGCGCCTCCGGCCTGCACGGCGGACGCTCCCAGCCGCAGCGCAACCGCACCCTGGACTGGTTCAAGACCGGTGAGGTCACCGCGCTGATCGCCACCAACGTGGCCGCGCGCGGCATCCACATCGACGACCTCGACCTGGTCGTCAACGTCGACCCGCCCACCGACCACAAGGACTACCTCCACCGCGGCGGCCGCACCGCCCGCGCCGGCGAGTCCGGCAGCGTGGTCACCCTGGTCCTGCCCGACCAGAAGCGGGACATGACCCGCCTGATGTCGGACGCCGGGATCTCCCCGCGCACCGCCCAGATCAAGTCCTCCGACGCGGAACTCGCCCAGCTGACCGGCGCCCGCGAGCCCTCCGGCGTCCCCGTCGTCCTGGAGGTCCCGCAGCCGCCCGCGCAGCCCAAGGCGCGCAGCGGCTCCGGCTCCGGCTCCCCGCGGCCCCCCCCCGGCGGGCCGCGCCCGCGCCCCCGCCGGGTCTTTTAAAAAAAAACCCAACCCCCCGACCCCGTTATGG
>NZ_JBBDHD010000332.1:0-467 GCF_044129415.1 Streptomyces racemochromogenes | reverse complement strand
ACGCGGTCGGTGCGCTCCCAGGTGAAGTCGGGGAGCTCGCGGCCGAAGTGGCCGTAGGCGGCGGTCTGGGCGTAGATCGGGCGCAGGAGGTCGAGGTCGCGGATGATGGCGGCCGGGCGCAGGTCGAAGACCTCGCCGATCGCGTCCTCGATCTTCTGGACGTCGACGTTGGCGGTGCCGAAGGTCTCGACGAACAGGCCGACGGGCTCGGCCTTGCCGATCGCGTACGCGACCTGTACCTCGCAGCGGGCCGCGAGGCCGGCGGCGACCACGTTCTTGGCGACCCAGCGCATCGCGTACGCGGCCGAGCGGTCGACCTTCGACGGGTCCTTGCCGGAGAAGGCACCGCCACCGTGGCGGGCCATACCGCCGTACGTGTCGATGATGATCTTGCGGCCGGTCAGACCGGCGTCACCCATCGGGCCGCCGATCTCGAAACGCCCCGTCGGGTTGACCAGCAGCCGGTA
>NZ_JBBDHD010000096.1:0-26589 GCF_044129415.1 Streptomyces racemochromogenes | reverse complement strand
GGCCCACCGCCCGGGCCGCCGGGCCCACCGCCCGGGCCGCCCGGGCCGCCGGCGGGTCGGGCGTGCGGGTCGGCGGGGTGGCCGGGGCCCACCGTGGGATGTCCTCCGCCCGGGCCGTCCGGGAGGATGTGCGGGTGGGTGTCCACGAGCGCCGCGCGTTCGTCCAGTTCGGCGAAGATCCGGTCGTACGCGGGATCCCCCAGGTACACCCCGCGGTAGTTCGCCGTCACGTTCACCCCCACCGCCCCCAGTTCATCCAGGCCGCGCCGCAGCGTCCAGGAGGAGACCTCCTCCTCGTCAAGGAACAGCGGCGCGTGGAACGCGAAGCGACCCGGGTACGCCTCCACCACCCCGGCCGCCGCCTCCATGGTGACGGCGACCGCCTCCCGCAGCTGGGCCGGGCTCTCGTACCGCGCGGGCAGCATCGGCTTGAGCACCGCCACCGCGATCCCCGCCCGGTCCATCAGCGCCAGCGCGTCCTCCGCCTCCCAGCCCGCCCACGGCGGCAGCGACCGGGGGCCCACCAGCCCCCGCTCCTGCGCCCACCGGCGCCAGGCCGGGGCACAGAAGTGGTGGTGGACGTCGATCACCGCGCGGCTGCCGTCCTCCTCCGCCGCGCCCGCCCCGCCCGCCCCGCCCGTCGTGTCCGGGCGTGTCGCCCCGCCGACGGCCAGACCGCCCGCACCGTATTCCGGCATGTGCGCATTTCCCTCTCGTCGGCCACGCGTCGCAAACTCCGCCACACCCTAAAGCGGCCTTCACGAACCGCGAGCCGGACATTCCGCGGAGGCGGGTTTCGGCTCCGAACGGGTCAATCGGGTTTCGCGGTCGCGGCGGCGCGGGAAAGGAGCCGTCTGTCAATTCCGGGTTACCGAAAGGTCTGGGCGCGTGACGACTGAACCGACTACCGCGGCGGATGACGGTCTCGCGCTGCACGAAGCGGTGGCGGCCGCGACGAAGAGCACGCCCGAATACCGGCAGTGCCCCTATCCGGTCTACCGGACCCTGCGCGAACAGGCGCCCATCGCCAAGCTCACCCCCGGCCACGGCGTGGACACGTACCTGATCACCCGCTACGCCGACGCCCACGCCCTCCTCGCCGACCCCCGCATCGGCAAGGACATGCACGAGGGCATCGACCTCTACCACGCCCTCTTCGGGGACCTGTGCGAGGCGCTCGACGACAACCTCCTGTTCGCCGACCCGCCCCGTCACACCCGGCTGCGCCACATCGCCAAGACCGCCTTCACCCCCCGCCACATCCACGCCCTGCGCCCGCACATCGAGGAGCTCGCCCACGGGCTCCTCGACCGCTGCCCCACCGACCGGCCGGTCGACCTGATGCAGGCCTTCGCGCTGCCGCTGCCCGTCATGGTCATCTGCGAGCTGCTCGGCATCGTCGGGCAGGAGCGGACCGAGGTCCTCAAGTGGTTCGCCGTCGTGACGCGCTCGCGGTTCAGCAAGGACCTCAAGGGGGACCTGGAGGAGGCCGAGATCTGGCTGCGGGACTACTTCGCCCGCCACATCCACCGGACCCGGCTCCGGCCCACCGACGACTTCCTGAGCATGCTGGTGGAGACGCCGCACGAGGAAGAGCCCCTGACCGACGACGAACTCGTCTCGATGATCTGGGTCCTGCTCTTCGCCGGGCACAAGACGACCACGCTCCAGATCGGCAATTGCGTCTACAGCCTCCTGACCCACCCGGAGCAGTTCCGGGCGGTCCGGGAGGACCGGGCACTGCTGCCGCAGGCGATCGAGGAAATGCAGCGCTTCGAGGGTTCGGTGGAGACGTCCACCTTCCGCTACGCGCTGGAGGACGTGGAAATCGGCGGGATCGTCATTCCGAAGGGGGCGGTCGTACAGATCGCCCTTTCCTCCGCGAACCGCGACCCGGAGAAATTCCCCGACCCCGACACCCTCGATTTCACCCGGGAGGGGCTGCAGAGCAGCCACCTCGGCTTCGGCTACGGCGCCCACTACTGCCTGGGCGCGCCCCTGGCCCGGCTGGAGCTGGAGATCTGCCTGACGGCGCTGTTCGACCGGTTCCCGGACATGGTCCTGGCCATGCCGACCCAGGCCGAGGGGGACTGGCTCAAGGGGCCCTTCCCGGCCTTCCGCGGGCTGGAGAGGCTGCCCGTCGCCCTGGACCCCTCGCGGACGGTCGACGACTGGACCGCGGGGAACTGACCGGGGCCCGAGCCCCGAGGGGAGCCCTCCGCCGCTGACCGGCGGAGGGCTCCCGCACGCCTCAGGGCCCCTCGCGCCGGGAGCGTCCGGGACCGCAGCCCCCGGCAGCCCCTGGCCTCAGGGTCCCGCCAGTGCCGGGTCCACCACCGTCTCGCCCATCGACGCCCGGCGCAGGCACTCCGCCAGTTCCTCGACCGGCCCGTCCCGCAGCACCAGCCCCGCCGCGCCCGCCTCCAGGACGGCCTCCCGCAGTCCCGGGTGCGCCGACCCCGTCGCCACCAGGACCCGGCACTCCGGGTCCTCCGCCAGCAGGGCGGCCACCGACGCGGGGTCCTCGACCAGTGCCACCGCCGGCCGCTCCGCCGGCGAGGCCACCACCTCGATGTCCGGCTGGAGCCCGAGGCGGACCGCGAGCGGCGGGTCGGGCGGGAGCAGCAGGACGCGCAGGGAGCGGGCGGTGCGGTGGGCCACGGGCATCTCATCCACCCGCCGCAGGGTACCGGCCGGCCCGGCCCGGAACCGGCAACACACCCCGGACCACGATCATCTGACGTGAAGTCAGCGGTCTTCTTCCCAACCGCAGGGCCGTGCGTTATACATTCCCTCAGCCGCTTCCTAGAACGCGTTCTAGAACCGGTCCCGCATGCGACCTCGGTGCGGCCGACGGTGCGGACGGCCGCGCCGAGGTCTTCCAGAGAGCAGAAGGAGCAGCATCCGAATGCCGATCGATGCCGCCAGGGCCCTCGCCGCCGACCCCCGTCAGGGGGAGATCGAGTGGGACCACAAGGACATCCAGCTCTACCACCTCGGCCTCGGCGCCGGCGCGTCCCTGCACGGGAACAGCCTGGCGACCGACCCGGACGAACTGCGCTACACCCTGGAGTCCAAGCTCCACGTGCTCCCCAGCTTCGCGACCGTCGCCGGCGCCGGCATGGCCATGCTCGGCGGGCTCGCCGCCCCCGGCATCGAGGTCAACCTGGCGAACGTCCTGCACGGCGGGCACTCCATCGAGCTGCACCGGCCGATCCCCGTCAAGGGGCGGGCCACCTCCACCTCCAAGGTCGCCGCCGTCTACGACAAGGGCAAGGCGGCCGTGATCGTGCTGCGCTCCGAGGTCGCCGACGCCGACGGGCCGCTGTGGACCAGCGACGCGCAGATCTTCGTCCGCGGAGAGGGCGGCTTCGGCGGCGACCGCGGCCCCTCCGTCCGCGGCGACCTGCCCGAACGCGCCCCCGACCGCACCGAGGAGCGGCCGATCCGGGAGGAGCAGGCCCTGCTCTACCGGCTCTCCGGAGACTGGAACCCGCTCCACGCCGACCCCGAGTTCGCCAAGCTGGCCGGCTTCGACAAGCCGATCCTGCACGGCCTGTGCTCGTACGGGATGACCCTCAAGGCCGTCGTCGACACGGCCCTCGGCGGGGACGTCTCCCGCGTCCGCGCCTACCGCACGCGCTTCGCCGGGATCGTCTTCCCCGGGGAGACCCTGCGCATCCGCATGTGGCAGGAGCCGGGCCGCGTCCTGGTCTCGGTGACCGCCGTCGAACGCGACGACGCCCCCGTCCTCGCCGACACCGTCGTCGAGCACGCGTAACGCGCAAGCCCACGCCCCGGGCACACGCCCCGGGCACACTCCCCCTAAGGAGCCGCACCGTGCGCGCAGCACTGCTGAGCGAGATAGGCCAGGACAAGCTGGAGGTCGTCGACGACGTGGAAGCCGTGGGCCTGGGCCCCGGCAAGGTGCGGATCCGCATCAAGGCCACCGGCCTGTGCCACTCCGACCTCTCCGCGATGAGCGGCGTCCTGCCGCAGCCCGCGCCCTTCGTCCCCGGCCACGAGGGCTCCGGGGTGATCACCGGGGTCGGCGAGGGGGTCGCCGGCCACAAGGAGGGCGACCGGGTCCTCGTCTGCTGGCTGCCGCCGTGCGGACACTGCGCCGCCTGCAGGCGCGGCCAGGGGCACCTGTGTCTGGAGAGCCTGGCCAACGCCGGCATCCCCAACTTCCGCCGGGCCGGCGGGGAGATCTTCGGCTTCGCCGCGACGGGCACCTTCGCCGAGGAGATCGTCGTCGCCGCCAACTGCGCGGTCCCGATCCCCGACGACGTGCCCTTCGACATCGCCGCGCTCATCGGCTGCGGCGTCACCACCGGGCTCGGAGCGGCCATCAACACCGCCAGGGTGGAGGCCGGTTCGTCGGTCGCCGTCATCGGCTGCGGCGGCGTCGGCATCTCCGTCATCCAGGGCGCCAAGGTGCAGGGCGCGGCGCAGATCATCGCCGTCGACCCGGTCGAGTCGCGGCGCGAGGCGGCGCTGCGGTTCGGGGCGACGGAGGCGGTCGCGCCGGAGGCCTTCGACGACGCCAAGACCCGGATCACCTCGGGGGAGGGCTTCGACTACGTCTTCGAGGTCGTCGGCAAGTCCGCCACCGCCCGCACCGCCTACCGGATGACCCGGCGCGGCGGCTCGGTCGTGATCGTCGGGGCGGGGGCCCTCGACGACAACTTCCAGATCGACATGTTCTCGCTGTTCTTCGACGAGAAGAGGATCCTCCCCTCGATGTACGGCGGCGGGGACGTGCTCCGCTCCTACGCGCGCACCATCGAGCTGTGGCGGGCCGGCCGGATCGACCTGGCGGGCCTGATCACCCACCGGGTGCGGCTCGCCGAGATCAACGACGCCCTCGACCAGATGCGCACGGGCACGGCCCTGCGCACCTGCATCGAGATCTGACGCCCCGATCCGTCCTGAGAGGAATCCGGCACATGTCACTGCCACTGGAAGGGCTCAGCGCCGTCGTCACCGGCGCAGGCCGGGGGCTCGGCCGGGCCGAGGCGCTCGAACTGGCCCGGCTCGGCGCGAGCGTGGTCGTCAACGACTTCGGCCAGAGCGGACGCGACGGCTCCGGGGAGGCCTCGGCCGCCCCGGCCGAGGAGGTCGTCGCCGAGATCCGCGCCGCGGGCGGACGGGCGGTGGCGCACCTGGGGGACGTGGCCGACTTCGAGCAGGCGCGGGAACTGGTCGGGCTGGCCGTCTCCGCCTTCGGGAAGCTGGACGTCCTGGTCAACAACGCGGGGATCCTGCGGGACCGGATGGTCTTCTCGATGTCGGAGGACGAATGGGACTCGGTGATCCGGGTCCACCTCAAGGGCCACTTCAACACCACCCACTTCGCCTCCGCGCACTGGCGCGAGCGCTCCAAGGCGGCGGGCGGCCCCGTGTACGGGCGGATCGTCAACACCTCCTCCGAGGCCTTCCTCGGCGGTTCGGCGGGCCAGCCCAACTATGCGGCGGCCAAGGGAGGCATCGTCGGGCTGACCACGTCCACCGCGCTGGCCCTGGCCAAGTACGGGGTGACCGCCAACGCCATCTGCCCGCGCGCCCGCACCCGGATGACCGAGGACGTCTTCGCCGGCTTCCAGGTCCCGGAGGAGGGCAGGCTCGACCCGCTCGCCCCCGAGCACGTGGCCCCGCTGGTCGGCTACCTCGCCTCGCCGGCGTCGGCGAAGGCGAACGGCCAGCTGTTCGTGGTGCACGGCGGGATCGTCGCCGTGATGGAACGGCCCAAGGTGGCGGCGAAGTTCGACACCTCCAAGGAGGTCTTCTCCTTCGAGGAGCTCGACTCCCTGCTCAGCCCGCACTACGAGTCCCGCCCCGCGAACGAGACCTTCGCGGCGGCCGAGGTCCTCGGCCTCAAGCACGGCTAGCCGCAGCCCGCGGGCCCCGCTCTCCCGCCCGGGAAGCGGGGCCGGGGGCCTCAGTGCTGCCGGGCGAATCCCGCCAGCAGCCCGCGCGGGTCGAAGGTCACCCGGATCCGGGCGATCCTCCCGTCCGCCACCTGCATCCAGTTCGCCGTCGGCGCGGGCGGCGCGATGCCGGTGCACAGGTCGAACCAGGTGATCACCTCGTCGCCCTCCGCCACCCGCACCTTCACGTCGATCTTCTCCAGTACCTTCCCGAGCCCCCGCAGCCCGGCCAGTGCCTCCTCCGTCCCGTGCGCCGTGCCCAGCGCGCCGACGAAGTCGACGTCCTCGGCCAGCAGCCCGCGCATCGTCTCGAAATCGCCTGCCTCCCAGGCGGTGAAGTAGGCCTCGGCAAGCTCTCGTGCGGTCTTCGTCGTCGTCATGCCTCCACCCTGCCGGTGCCGGATCCATCCGTCCAACAGATGGATCCGATACCATCTATCATCACGGGTTATGGAGATGCATCAGCTGCGCTACTTCGCCGCCGTCGTGGACGAGGGCACGTTCACCGGCGCCGCCCAGCGCCTGCACGTCAGCCAGTCCGGCATCAGCACCCAGGTGGCGAAGCTGGAACACGAGCTCGGCCAGCGGCTCTTCGACCGCTCGGGGCGCCAGGTCCGCCTCACCCCGGCCGGCGAGGCCGTCCTCCCGCTCGCGAAGAGCGCCCTCGCCACCCTCGACGCCATCCGGCACACCGCCGCCGAGTTCGCCGACGCCGTGCGCGGCCGGGTCCGGCTCGGCATGGTCATGGGCTGCTCGATCCCGCCCTTCCTCGACGCCCTCGCCGACCTGGGCCGCACCCACCCCGGCATCGAACTCGGGCTGCACGAGGACCACTCCGACGCCCTCCAGGCCCGGGTCCTCTCCGGCTCCCTCGATCTGGCCCTGGTCGGCTACGCGGGCGAGGCCGCCCCGGGCCTGCGAGCGGACGTCGTGGCCGACGAGCCGATCGCCGCCGTCGTCCCGGCCGGGCACCCCCTCGACCGGACGGAACTGCCCCTCACCGCCCTGCGAGGCCAGAAGGTCCTGTGCCTCCCGCCGGGCACGGGAATCCGCGCCGCCTACGAGGACTCCTGCCGCCGGGCCGGCCTCGGCCCGCGCGTGGACCTCGAAGCCAGCTCCCCGGCCGCACTGCTCCGTCTCGCCGAACGCGGGGCGGGCGTGGCCGTCCTCAGCCCCTCCTCCACGCAGGGGCCCGGCCTGCGGGCCGTTCCGTTCACCGACGCCGCCACCCACGCCCGGCTCGGCCTCGTCACCCGCCCCGACCAGCACTCCCCGGCGGTGCACCTCCTGCGCACCCGGCTCCTGGCCGCCCTGCGGACCTCCTGAACCCCTACCGGTCCAGGAAGGCGAGCGCCCCGCGCAGGTCCTCGGGCCCGCGGAAGTGGACGCCCGTCATCCCCAGTGCGACGGCCGCCTCCACGTTCTCCCGGTGGTCGTCCACGAACAGGCAGCGCTCCGGAGCGGCGCCCGCCAGGCCGGCGGCGATCGAGTAGATCTCGGGGTCGGGCTTGGCCACCCCTTCCAGGGCGCTGTTGACCACGTGGTCCGCGAGGTCCTCCAGCCCCATCGCCGCCAGGTCCTCGCCCAGGTCCAGCGCGGCGTTGCTCACCAGGACCAGCGACAGTCCGGCCGCGCGCACCCCGCGCAGCGCGCTGACCACGTCCTCGTCCGCCCAGAAGGGGGAACGGGCCAGCGCCCCGGCCAGCTCCCGCGCACGCGGGCCGGACAGCGGGAACCCGTCGCCGAGCCGGTCGGCGACGGCCTGCGCCCACTGCTCCTTGGTCGTCTTCCCGAGGAGCAGCGGATCGAGCTGTTCCGGGTGGAACGCCACCGACGCCGTCGTCCCCTCCGGGAGACCGGCCGCGCGTTCCAGTTCGGCCACCGGGGTGGAGTCGTAGAAGCGGATGACGTTGTCGACGTCGCACAGGACCGCGTCGAAGGGCCTGGCCGTGGCGGAAGGGGCGGAGGTCGTCATGCCCCTTGCCTATCACGCCGGTTCGCGCGGCCGTCAGCCCAGCGGGGCCTCCCGCAGCGGCACCGGCCGGGCGGCCCGCTTCGGCGGCGTGTCCACGTGCACGGGCGGCGGCGGGGCGACCGGCTGGCTCAGCCCGACGATGCCGCAGGGGACCTCGGCGGTGGCGTACGGGAGCCGCAGCCGGCCCTCCGGGGTCCACAGGCCGGTGCCGAGCCAGCCGGCCGGGGCGCCGAGCCGGAACACGTACCGGTCGGCCGGGCGCCACAGGGCGAGTCCGTCCCCGCCCACGCGCAGGGCGACCCCGCAGGTCTCCGGCATCAGGACCTGGCCCGGCTGCACCGCGAACGGATGGGCGTCCTCCAGCCGCAGGCACTCCGGGAAGCGGACGGGACGGGCGCTGCCCAGCACCCCCCAGCCGAGCCGGGGCTCGCCCGGCGCGTCGGAGCGGATCACCAGCAGGCCGCTGTCCGGAGCGGCCGTCAGCAGCCGGTCGTCACTGTCCTCGGCGATCTGCAGGAGCGGGGTGACCACCCCGCCCCGGGCCAGGTCCACGGCGACGGCCTTCACGCGGCCGTCCTGCTCGCGGTCCAGGGACAGCAGCCGGCCCGCCCGGTCCAGCCAGACCCCGCCGGAGCAGCGGCCCGGCAGCACGGCGGCCCGCCGCGGGCCCTCGGAGCCGTGCCCGGCCACCTGCCAGACGGTCGTCCCGCCGTCCCCCACCGCCAGTGCGTAGGCCGCGTTCCCGTCGGGGCACGGCGGCAGCAGACGGACCCGCAGCCCCTCCTCGGCCTCGATCCCGCCGAGGAGGAGCTCCCCCGTGCGCGGCCCCGCACCGGAGCCCGAAGAGCGCGGACCCGTGTAGGTGCCCGAGGGGTAGAGCAGGGCGAACGCGTGCCGGTCGGCCACCCGCCGGTGGATCAACACCCGCCCGTCGGCCAGCGGCAGCACCTCGCTGTCGGCCTCCTCCGGCTGCGCGAGCGGCAGCGGCACCGCGTACGGCTCCGGCCCCCCCAGCGTCCACCGCTCGGGATAGCGGGCCTCCCCCTGCCCGGCCAGCCGCGCGGCGTACGTCCCGTCGGCGGTGACCGTGAGGGGGGCGGTCGTGGTCATCTCGGTGGCACAGACAGTCATCCGGCCGTCACCTCCGGGGAGGAAACTAGGTTTCGCGCTTCCGGCCGGACAACACCACCGCGCACGCTTCACACGTACGGGTGGCGGCCCCCCGGTTCTCCCGTGACGGGGGGACCGGCTGTGCCGTCCGGGGGACAGGCTGGGCGGTCGCCACGGACGGTAGCCTTGGCCCGTGCCCTCTCTCTCTGAAGTCATCGCCGCGCTGGACGCTCTCTGGCCCCCCTCGCGGGCCGAGCAGTGGGACGCCGTCGGCACCGTGTGCGGCGACCCCGACGCCGAGGTCACCCGGGTGCTGTTCGCCGTGGACCCCGTACAGGAGATCGTCGACGAGGCGGTGAAGCTCGGCGCCGACCTGGTCGTCACCCACCACCCCCTCTACCTGCGCGGCACCACCACCGTCGAGGCGGGCACCTTCAAGGGCCGCGTCGTGCACACGCTGATCAAGAACGACATCGCGCTGCACGTCGCCCACACCAACGCCGACACCGCCGACCCGGGTGTCTCCGACGCCCTCGCCGGCGCCCTCGACCTGCGCGTCACCGGCCCCCTCGTGCCCGACCCGACCGACCCGTCCGGCCGCCGCGGCCTCGGCCGGCTCTGCGAGCTGGACCACCCCGAGACCCTGCGCGAGTTCACCGCCCGGGCCGCCGCCCGGCTCCCGCGCACCGCGCAGGGCATCCGCGCCGCCGGCGACCCCGACGCGCTGATCCGCACCGTCGCCGTCAGCGGCGGCTCCGGCGACAGCCTCTTCGCGCAGGTCCGTGCCGCCGGTGTGGACGCCTTCCTCACCGCCGACCTGCGCCACCACCCGGCGTCCGAGGCCCGCGAGCAGAGCCCGCTCGCCCTCGTCGACGCCGCCCACTGGGCCACCGAGTGGCCCTGGTGCGAGCAGGCCGCGGCCCAGCTCGACGCCGTCTCCGAGCGCCACGGCTGGGGTCTGCGGACCCACGTCTCGCGCACGGTCACCGACCCGTGGACGGCGCACGCGCCGTCCGGAACCACCCCTTCTAGTGTCTCTGGAGCCCCCAACTGAACGCCGAGCCCGCCGACCAGATCCGACTTCTCGACGTCCAGGCCCTGGACGTCCGGCTGTCGCAGCTCGCCCACAAGCGCAAGTCGCTGCCGGAGCACGCCGAGGTCGACTCCCTGACCAAGGACCTCAGCCAGCAGCGCGACCTGCTCGTCGCCGCCCAGACCCAGGCCAGCGACGCCGCCCGCGAGCAGACCAAGGCGGAGCAGGACGTCGACCAGGTCCGCCAGCGCGCGGCCCGCGACCAGCAGCGCCTGGAGTCGGGTGCCGGCATCTCGGCCAAGGACCTGGCGAACCTGCAGAGCGAGGTCGCCTCGCTCGCCAAGCGGCAGGCCGACCTGGAGGACGTCGTCCTGGAGGTCATGGAGCGCCTGGAGGGCGCGCAGGAGCGCGTCACCGCGATCACCGAGCGCGTCTCCGCCCTGGAGGCCAAGCTGGCCGACGCCACCGCGCGCCGCGACGCCGCCACCGGTGAGCTGGACGCCGAGGCCGCGAAGACCGCCAAGGACCGCGAGGTCATCGTCGCCTCCATGCCGGCCGACCTGATGGCCCTGTACGAGAAGATCCGCGTCAAGCAGGGCGGCGTGGGCGCCGCGCGCCTCTACCAGCGCCGCTGCGAGGGCTGCCGCCTGGAGCTCGACATGGCCGAGGTCAACGAGATCAAGGCCGCCGCCCGCGACCAGGTCGTACGCCACGACAACTGCGGCCGGATCCTGGTCCGTACGGCGGACTCGGGCATCTGATGCCGCGTTTCGTCGTGGAGGCCGACGGCGGCTCCCGGGGCAACCCGGGGCCCGCCGGCTACGGCGCGGTCGTCCTGGACCCGGTGACGGGGGAGACCCTGGCCGAGCGCGCGGAGTTCATCGGCATCGCGACGAACAACGTCGCCGAGTACCGGGGGCTGATCGCCGGGTTGAAGGCCGCGCGTGAGCTGGCCCCCGACGCGGAGGTGCGGGTCCGGATGGACTCGAAGCTCGTCGTGGAGCAGATGTCGGGCCGCTGGAAGATCAAGCATCCCGACATGAGGCCGCTGGCGGCGGAGGCGGCGACGGTCCTGCCGCGCGGGCAGGTCACGTACGAGTGGATCCCGCGCGAGCGCAACAAGCACGCCGACCGCCTGGCCAACGAGGCGATGGACGCGGGCCGCCACGGCAGGCAGTGGGAACCCTCCGCCTCCTCGGCGGCCCTCGCACCGGCCGCCCCTCCGGGCGACGCGGCGAAGGGCGCGGCGGCGGTCCGCGCCGCGATGGCCTCCGGCGGCACCGGAAGGCCCACCCCACCCCCCGACTCCGCCACCCCGGAGCGCCCTCCCGCCCAGGCCGCCCCGGGGCTCCCTTCCGGCGCCGGTACGGGGTCCGCGCCGGTCGGCGACCACGCTGGCGCGGGGATGCCCGCCGGCGGTGGTACGCGGTCCGCCGACTCCGCCGGCCCGGGGCTCCCTGCCATCGCCGGTACGGGGTCCGCACCGGCCGCCGGCTCGGCCGGTGCGGCGGAGCCTCCCCTGGCCGGCGCCGCCGCCCGCGCGGCGCACAGGGCGGCCGCCGACCAGCGCGCGGCGCGGAGCGCGGCCGCACCGGAGGCCGGCACCCTCTTCGGCGCAGCCGAGGTCCTGACCCGCGCCCAGGCGGCCCCGGCGGGCGCGCCCGTCTCGGGCTCCGCACCGTCCTCGGCTCCGGCTGCGGCGGGTACCGCCGCCCAGACCCCGGCCGCCCCGGCCCCGGCTCCCGCCTCGGGCACCGGCTCCGCCGCCGGAGGGGCCGGGGGGCCCGACATGGGGGCGCCCGCGACCTTCGTGCTGCTGCGGCACGGCGAGACCGCGCTGACCCCGCAGAAGCGGTTCTCCGGCAGCGGGGGCACCGACCCGGAGCTGTCCCCGGCCGGGCGGCGGCAGGCCCTGGCCGTCGCCGAGGCGCTGGCCGCGCGGGGCACCGTGCAGGCCGTCGTCAGCTCGCCGCTGCTCCGCTGCCGGGAGACCGCCCAGGCCGTCGCCGACCGGCTCGGGCTGACCGTCACCGTGGAGGAGGGCCTGCGCGAGACGGACTTCGGCGCCTGGGAGGGCCTGACCTTCGCCGAGGTGCGCGAGCGCTTCCCCGACGACCTCCAGGCCTGGCTGGACTCCCCGAAGGCCGCCCCCACGGGCGGCGGCGAGAGCTTCGCCGCCGTCACCCGCCGGGTCGCGGCCACCCGCGACCGGCTGCTGTCCGCGTACGCGGGCCGCACGGTGCTGCTGGTCACGCACGTGACCCCGGTCAAGACCCTGGTCCGCCTCGCGCTGGGCGCCCCGCCGGAGTCCCTGTTCAAGATGGAGCTCTCCGCGGCCTCCCTCTCGGCGGTGGCCTACTACGCCGACGGCAACGCCTCGCTCCGGCTGCTCAACGACACCTCCCACCTGCGGTAGGCCGCGCCCGCCCCGTCACCGTCGTCCCGGCGGCGGGGCGGCACGGCCGCCGGGGTCAGGGCGCGGGCCTGAGCCGGCCGAGGGTTTCCACGGACCGCTCCAGGGCGCGGGCCAAGTTGTGGGCCTCGGCCCGGGCGGTCCGGAGCTGACCGCTCGCCTCCCGCGCGAGCTGGTCGGGGAGCCGCCGCTCCCCCTCCACGGTGTCCCAGTCGTCGTGGTGCCGCCCGATGTGGCGTGCCAGGTGTTCCAACACCTCTTCGAGGTCCCGGGCCAGGCCGTGCAGGCCGGCCGTCACGGCGGCCACGTCGGCGTGGCCCGCGTAGGCGTCGTGGGGATCGGAGGTGGCTTCGGCGAGTTCGTGTATGTGCGCGGAGGCGGCGGCCGCGGCCGCGGGGCGATCGGTCATGGCTGCGAGGGTGCCCCATGGCGCGCCCCGCCGAGGGGCGTTCGCGCCACCCCGCAGGAAAGGGGTACGGCAGACGAGCCGGCCTGTACGCCGGGTTCTGTCACCCGGAGACCTCGCGGTCGCCGGGGAGACGGCCATCCATCTAGGACCGGCGTTGCCGCCGGCCTCGTGCGGTCTACCCGCGAACTCGGGCGGGCAGCCCTCAAGCGTTCGCGCAGACCCGTCCGGGGACGGATCCTCTTGACCTTGCTCCGGGTGGGGTTTACCTAGCCGCCTGAGTCACCTCAGGCGCTGGTGGTCTCTTACACCACCGTTTCACCCTTACCGGGAACCGAAGCCCCCGGCGGTCTGTTTTCTGTGGCACTGTCCCGCGGGTCACCCCGGGTGGCCGTTAGCCACCACCCTGCCCTGTGGAGCCCGGACGTTCCTCGGCGGGGTCCTGGGACCCCGACGCGGCCGCCCGGCCGACTCGTCTGTCGTGCCGACCATGCTACCGGCTGCCGGGCGGCGGCTCCGCGTCGCCTTGACCTTGACGCGGCGGCAGGGTTTCTACTGAGGGGCATGCGGATCGGAGAGATCGCCGCGCTCGTCGGGGTCACCACCCGGACGGTGCGGCACTACCACCATGTCGGGCTCCTCCCGGAGCCGGAGCGGCGTCCCAACGGCTACCGGGCCTACACCGTGCGCGACGCCGTGCTCCTGGCCCGGGTGCGCCGGCTCACCGAGCTCGGGCTGGGCCTGGACGAGGTGCGCGACGTCCTCGCCGACGACGCCGGGCGCGAGCTCTCCGAGGTCCTGGCGGAGCTCGACGCCGACCTGGCCCGGCAGGAGGCGGAGCTGGCCGAGCGGCGCAGGCGGCTCGCCGCACTGCCGGCCGCCGGGCCGGGTGAGGGGGAGCCGGTCTCGCCCGCGCTCGCCGCGCTGCTGGCGAAGGCGCCGCCGACGGACTCTCCGGCCGCCGCGAAGGACCGCGAGCAGCTGACCCTGCTCGACGCCACCGGCGCCGCCGGGGAGGAGCTGTACGCCGTCCTCGGGCAGCTCGCCGCCGACCCGGCCGTGCTCGCGCTGTACGAGCGGCTCGACGAGCTGGCCGACGCGCCCGTCGACGACCCCCGGATCGGCCCGCTCGCCGAGGCGATGGTCGCCGCCGTGCCGGCCGCCGCCTTCGCCGCGATCCCCTCCGACGGGCCCGTCGTCCCCGGCTTCGGGGAGGCGCTGCTCGCCGAGTACGCCCCCGCGCAGGCGGAGGTCGTCCGCCGGGTGATGGCCGCGTTCACGGGGGAGGGGCCGGCGTGAGCGCCGTCCGCGCGGCCCGGATCGCCGCCGCCGTCGCGGTACCGGGCGAACTGGTCCTCGTCCTGTGCCTGGTGGCCGGGGTGCGGCCGCCCGGCTGGATGACCGCCGGCGCCGAGTCGGCGCTGCTCGGGATGCTGCTGCTGGAGGGCTGGGTGCTGGGCTCGCTGCGGCGGCGCACCGGCTCCTGGCGGGCGGCCGTACGGGAGGTGGTGCCGGAGCCGGTGCGCCGGCTGCTGCTGCACGAGCTGCGGGCCTGCGCCTCGCTCGGGCGGTGGGCGGCCCGCCGGCCGCACGGGGTGCGGCCGGGGGACCTCGCCGCCGCCTACACGGGGCCGCAGACGGCGATGATGTACGGGCTGCTCTTCGTGTCGCTGACCGAGACCGTCGGCCTCGCGGTGCTCATCCCCTGGCCCGCCGTGCACCGGGTGGTGCTCGTGCTCGACGTCTACGGGGTGCTGCTGGTCCTGGCCCTGCACGCCGCCTGCGTGACCCGCCCGCACGTCGTACGGCCCGACGGCACGCTCCGGATCCGCTACGGGGCCCTGTTCGACCTCACCGTCCCGCCGGACGCGGTCGTCTCGGCCCGGATGGAGCGGCGCTACCCGGAGGGCCGGCTGGTCACCCTGTCCGCGGACGCGTCCGGGAACGGGGTCCTGGACCTGATCGTGGGCAGCCAGACGACGGTCACCCTGGAGCTGAACCGCCCGCTGGACTTCCGCCGCCCCCTCGGCGCCCGCGCGCGGGCCCGTACGATCCGCTTCCACGCCGACGACCCCCGCGCCCTGCTCACGGCCCTGCGGCAGGCCGCCTAGGCGGGAGCGAAGAGGACCTTGGCCGTGCCCGGGTCGGCCCGGGTCAGGCGCACCGGGATCCGTTCGCCGAGCGGCAGGTCCGCCGACGGGGACTCGACCCGGCCGACCACCGCCGGGTCCTCCAGGTGCACCGTCCCGGCCTGCGGGTCGCGCTCCTCGACGTCGATGACCATCGCCTCGAAGACCTCCCCGACGCGGTCCTTGAGCACGGCCGCCTCCACCAGGTCCACGCACTCCCGCTCCACGGCGTTGGCCAGCCGGGTCCCCTCCCGCATCTCGTGCGGCAGCGCCGCCAGGGCCCGGACCGCCCACGCCGACGGCTCCGCCCCCGCCACCGCCGCCACGCACAGCTCCCCGGCGTACCGGTCGGCGAGCCGCCGCAGCGGGGCGGTGCAGTGCGCGTACGGCGCCGCGACCGCCGCGTGCACGGCGTGCTCGGGCCGCTCGCCGCCGGTGAACACCGTGTACCCGGCACCGCGCAGCAGGGCCGTGCACTCCTGGAGGAACGCGGCGTGCGCGGGGATCCGGGGGTCCAGGGAGCGCACCAGCCGCGCGTACGGGACGTGGTGCGGCCACTCGATCCGCAGGGCCTGCGCCGCCCGCCGCAGCCGGCCCACCGCGCCGTCGGGGGCGGCCGGCAGGGTGCGCAGGATCCCGGTCCCGGCGGCCAGCATCAGGTCCGCGGCGGCCATGCCGGTCATCAGGGAGATCTGGGCGTTCCAGCCGTCGGCCGCCAGCGGCGCCCGATAGGTCAGCCCGTAGGAGCCGTCCCGTGCGACGACCTCCTGTTCGGGGACGTTCAGGGAGATCCCGCCGCGCGCGGTCTCCAGCGCCTCGCGCAGGGTTCCGATGTCCTTGAGCAGGGCCAGGGCGGGTTCGGCCGTGCCGGTGTCGATGGCCTTCTGGACGCCGTCGTAGTCGAGCCTGGCCCGGCTGCGGACCAGGGCGCGGCGGACGTCGGTGGTCTCCACCCGCCCGTCGGCGTCCAGGTCGAGCCGCCACAGCAGGGCCGGGCGGTCCTGGTCCGGCAGCAGGCTGGCCGCGCCCTCGGAGAGCACGGGCGGGTGCAGGGGGACCCGCCCGTCGGGGAAGTAGAGCGTGGCGACCCGGCGGTGGGCCTCGGCGTCGAGGGCGCCGCCGGGGGTGACGAAGGCGGCCACGTCGGCGATGGCGTAGTGGACGCGGTAGCCGCCGCCGGACCGCTTCTCCAGGTGCATGGCCTGGTCGAGGTCGGTGGAGCCGGGCGGGTCGATGGTGAAGAGGGGGATCCCGGTGGCGTCCTCGGTGGGCGGCCGGGGCGCGGCGGCGGCCCGGCCGGCCTCGGCGAGCACCTCCGCCGGGAAGGCGTCGGGCACGCCCAGTCGCGTCCGCAGCCCGCGCAGCGCGGCGCCCAGGGCGGCACCGTCCGCGCCGGTCATGTGCATGTGACGGCGTGGCATGGACCGAGCGTATGCCGTGCCCGGGAGTTCTTCTCGGCGGCCGGGCGAGGCGCCCGCCGCACGGGTTCCGGGTCCGCCCGGGCGTCCGGAATCCCGCGCCGTGTTCCGGTGAGCGGAACACGGCGCGGAAACGGCCGCGCACGACGGCGTGAAACCTCCTGGAACGCGCGGCCCTGCCGGGGCGCAATGTGGTGGGCGGATCGCCCGAACCCAACGGAACCGATCGGAACTCATCCTCGGGGCGGTACATGCTGTTGCGGATCCACTTCACCGGCGCCGACCTGGCGCGCACGAGCGTGGCCAGCCGGCCGGACCCCCTGTGGGAGACGGTGCTGAGCCTGCGCATGCTCCAGCACCGCACCGCCAACCCGGCGGTCGAGGCATGGGGCCGCGCGGTCCTGGCCCGGCGCTCCGGCAGCCTGCGCACGCTCCTGCCCCTGGTGCGCCCGCTCGGCTACTTCCCCGACTTCCTCACCCCCTCCGTCGGGTCCGCGGACGTCGAGCAGGGCCTCGACGCGCTGACCGCCACCCCCGTCCGGCACCTGAGCGGCGACCTGGCGGTCCTCGGGGCCGGCGGGCCCCTCCCGTCCTGGACGCGGGACCTGGCCGCGGGCCGCCCCGACGCACTGCGGGGGCTCACCGGCGCCCTGCGCGACTACCACGCGGCGGCGGTGGCGCCGCTGGAGGAGACGATGCGGACGACGGTCCGGGCGGAGTACGCGGCGCAGGCGAGTACGGCCGCCGAGTCGGGGATCGAGGGGGTGCTGTCGGCACTGGGGCCGGGCATGCGGTGGAGACCGCCGGTGCTCGAAGTCCGGTACCCCGTCGACCAGGAACTGCACCTGGGCGGGCGGGGCCTGCTCCTCGTCCCCACCCTGTTCCGCGCCCGCACCCCGGTCTCGCTCCTGGACCCGGAACTCCCGCCGGTGCTCACCTATCCCGCGAGGCGGACCGTGTCCCCGGACGATCCCGGAGGGAGGAAGCTCGTGCCGCTGATCGGGCGCACCCGTACGGAGATCCTCCACCACACCGCGGAGGGTTCCCGCAGCACCACGGAACTCGCCCGGCTGGTCGGGATGTCCCGGGCCTCGGTCAGCCACCACACCTCCGTGCTGCGCGCGGCGGGCCTGATCAGCTCGACCCGCCACCGCAACTCGGTGCTGCACGCGGTGACCTCCCTGGGATCCCTGCTGCTGCGCGGGTGAGGCCGCGTCCAGGTCTTTCGAACCTGCTCGAAAGACCTGGACGGGAGCCCGGCGCGAGCCGCAGAGTCGGTGCTGCACCACAGCACGGAGGGCGACGAGGCACCGCCCGCCAACGGACCCCCCACCGGCGGCCACGGCCCGCCCCCGGCCCCAGCGGCCCGGGGCCCGGCCGTGGCCGTTCGCCCGTGACCGGCCGGCGGCGGGCCGTCTACCCTGGCCCGGGGGCCGCACCCCCGCGTCGTGCCATCGATAGGAGAACCACCGTGCTCGTGCTGCTGCCGCCCTCCGAGGGAAAGGCCGCCGGCGGCTCCGGCGCACCGCTCGACCCCGGCTCGCTGTCGCTGCCCGGGCTGGCCGCGGCGCGGGCGGCCGTGCTGGAGGAACTGGTCGAGCTGTGCGCGGGCGACGAGGTCAAGGCGCGCGAGGTGCTGGGGCTCAGCGAGGGGCTGCGCGGCGAGGTCGCGAAGAACGCCGGGCTGCGGTCGGCGCCGGCGCTGCCGGCGGGGGAGATCTACACCGGCGTCCTCTACGACGCGCTCGGCCTGGCGGACCTGCCCGCCGCCGCCCGGACGGTGGCCGAGCGGACGCTGCTGGTGTTCTCCGGGCTGTGGGGGGCGGTGCGGGTGACCGACCGGATCCCGTCGTACCGCTGCTCGATGGGCGTGAAGCTGCCGGGGCTGGGTGCGCTGGGCGCGTACTGGCGCACGCCGATGGCCGAGGTGATGCCGGAGGCGGCGGGGGACGGGCTGGTGCTGGACCTGCGCTCGTCGGCGTACGCGTCGGCGTGGAAGCCGAAGGGGGAGACGGCCGGGCGCACGGCCACGGTGCGGGTGCTGCACGCGCAGGTCGTGGACGGGGTGGAGAAGCGGTCGGTGGTGAGCCACTTCAACAAGGCGACGAAGGGGCGGCTGGTGCGGGACCTGCTGGTGGCCGGGGCCGAGCCGGCGGATCCCGCGGAGCTGGTGGCCGCGCTGCGGGACCTCGGGTACGTGGTGGAGGCGCAGGCTCCGGCGAAGGCGGGCCGGGCGTGGTCCCTGGACGTGGTGGTGACCCGGATCCACTGACCGCCGGCCCGGCGCGGGGGCCGCTGCCCGCCGGCCCCCGCGCCTCGCACGCCGGCGGGGCTCAGCGCCCCAGGGGCCAGGCGACCGGGGACGGGGTCTGGTCCGCCGCGCCCGCGTACTGCGCGCACGCGTCCGTCAGGGTCTCCAGGAGCGTCAGCGGGTCCGGCAGCGGGTGGCGGACGTCCCTCACCCAGGACACCGAGAACTCGCCGGGGAGCGCCGCAGGCGGGAGCAGGACGTAGCTGCCGCGGCAGTGCCACCGCAGGCCGGGGTGTTCGTCCATGGTCTCGGGGTGGCAGTCCAGCTCGCAGGGCCACCACTCGTCCTCGTCCTCGGGCGTCCCGCGGGTGGCCGTGAAGAAGAGCATCCGCGCCTGGTCGCCCGTACCGCCCGATTCGGCGACCGGGCCGACCTCGACGCCGGCGGCGACCAGCCGCTCCAGGGCGCTGCGGCCGGCCTCAAGGGGGACGTCCAGGACGTCGTGGACCATGCCGGTCGCCGTGATGAAGTTGGCCTGCGGCTGGTTGCGGGCCCAGCGTTCGATCTGCGCGCGGTCGGTGGTCGACTGGGTCTGCCAGGCGAACGAGACCGGGTGCCGGGCCGGTGTGGGACAGCCGATGCGGTCGCACGAACAGCGGTAGCCGGCGGGATGAGCGGCGGGGGCGACGGGGAGGCCGGCGGCGGCGACGGCCACCAGGAGCGCTTCGCGTTCCCTGCCGGGGTCCTCGGGGGCGGGTTTCGAGCGGCGGCGCAGCCACTGGGAAATCCTGCTCTGCTCGCCGCGTTTGACGCGGCCGGTCTCAGACCCCATCTATCCCCTACCTCACCGTTGCCCCGGCAGACCGATCCATGGTCCCACCATCCCGCGGGCCGGCTGACCGCACCCCCCGGGGGGACCCCCGCGCCCACTTCCCCCGATAACCGCACAATCCGGCCATATGTTCTCGGCCTTGCCGAGGTCACCGGGCGTCCGGCTATCGGACGGTGACTTTTGCCACGCCGCTCAGCACGGAGTCCACCAGCGCGTCCGTGTAGGCGTGCGTCAGCGGTGCCGTCCGCAGCAGCCACCGGTACGTCAGCGGGCCCAGCAGCATCTCCACCACCAGCCGGACGTCGGCGTCCGCCGCGAGCTGCCCGGCCCTCTGGGCCGACCGCAACCGGGCCTCGTACAGCGCGAGCTGGGGTTCCAGCAGCTGATCGGTGAAGCGTGCCCCCAGCTCGGGGTCGGTCGCCCCGGCCGCCGTCAGGGCCCGCGCGGGGGCGTCGTGGCGGGGGTCGGCGAACTCGTCGGCGGTGGCCCGCAGGACGGCCTTCAGGTCGGCCGCCAGGTCACCCGTATCGGGGAACCCGGACCAGCCGGAATCCGCGCCGGCCTCTCCGGCCAGGGCCAGCGAGGCGTCCAGCAGGACGGCCGCCTTGGAGGGCCACCAGCGGTAGATGGTCTGCTTGCCGACGCCCGCACGGGCCGCGATGGCCTCGATGGTCAGCTTGTTGTACCCGACCTCCCCGACGAGGGCGAGGGCGGCGTCGAGGATGGCGCGCCGGGAGCGCTCGCTGCGGCGGCCGGAGTCCGGGGGCTTGCTCATCGGTCCAACGTACCAATCCCGGCGAGACGTCTCGTCTTCTGGCCGTTGTGGTAAACCACCCGATCGGTTCAGTGCGCGGCCGCACCCCGAGGAGGGACGATTCTCTTCGTACGCACCCGTACCGTGAGTCCGCAGTCGTGAGGAGCCTTCTTTGCGCAGAGACGCCACACCCCGGCGTTACCTGATGTGCGCACCCGCACACTTCAAGGTCACGTACTCCATCAACCCGTGGATGGACCCCACGAAACCGGTGGACCTGCCCCTCGCCCTCGCCCAGTGGGAGGACCTGCGGGACCGCTACCTCTCCCTCGGGCACACCGTCGAGACCCTGGAACCGGAGCCGGGCCTGCCCGACATGGTCTTCGCCGCCAACGGGGCCCTCGTCGTCGACGGCCGGGTCCTCGGCGCCCGCTTCGCCTACCCGGAACGCACCGCCGAGGCGGAGATCCACCTCGACTGGTTCCGGGCCAACGGCTTCACCGACATCCACGAACCCTCGCACGTCAACGAGGGCGAGGGCGACTTCGCCGTCACCGCCAGCTGGATCCTGGCGGGCCGCGGCTTCCGCTCCAGCCCGCTGTCGCACGACGAGGCGCAGGAGTTCTTCGGCCGGCCCGTCATCGGCCTCGACCTGGTGGACCCGCGCTACTACCACCTGGACACGGCGCTGTGCGTGCTCGACGGCGACGAGATCATGTACCACCCGCCGGCCTTCTCGCCGGGCAGCCAGGCCGTGCTCCGCAGGCTCTTCCCGGACGCCCTGCTCGTGGACGCCCCGGACGCGGCCGCCTTCGGCCTGAACTCGGTCTCCGACGGCCGGCACGTGCTGCTCCCGCAGGCCGCGACGGGCCTGCTGGCACCGCTGCGCGAACGTGGGTTCGAGCCGATCCCGATGGACCTGGGCGAGCTGCTCAAGGGCGGGGGCAGCGTGAAGTGCTGCACCCAGGAGCTGCGCCCGGCCCCGGAGCCGCCGGCCTAGGGTCCGGCCTACAGGTCCCGGTCCCGGGCGGCGGGGGGCCACTGCTCGCCCCACTCGGCGTCCCGGGCCGCCTTGTAGAGGTCGCCCTGGCGCTTGCTGACGGTGGCCCGGCCCAGCCCGGCCTCCTCGGGACCGCACAGGTCCAGCAGCACGAGCCCCTTCCGGATCTGCGGCTTCCGCGTGATCCGGGAGGGGACGGGCGCCGTGGGGAAGCGGGTCGCGGCCACGTAGGCGAACTTCTCGTCCTCGTACGGGAGGGAGCCTCCCTTGACCTGGCGGTGCAGGGAGGAGCGGCTGACCCGCGCCGAGAAGTGGCACCAGTCCTGGCCCACCGCGATCGGGCAGGTCCCGTCGTGCGGGCAGGGCGCGGCCACCTTCAGCCCGGCGGCGATCAGCTGGTCGCGGGCCTCGCGGATGCGCAGGTAGCCCTCGGGCGTGCCCGGCTCGATGAGGACGACGGCCTGCCCGGCGCGGGCGGCCTCCGCGACGACCGCCCGGCGGGACTCCTCCGTCAGCTCGCCCAGCACGTACGAGACGGTGACCAGGTCCGCGTCGGGCAGGGCGAGCCCTGTTCCGATGACGGCCCGCCGCCAGTCCGCCGCGCGCAGGCTCTCGGAGGCCGAGCGGGCGGCCAGCTCCTTGCCGAGGGCCAGGGCGGGCTCGGCCCAGTCCAGCACCGTGGTCGACCGGGGCCCGTCCCAGGTGGCGTCCACCGCCCAGGTCGCGGACCCCGTCCCGCCGCCCACGTCCACGTGCGAGCCCGGCGCCCAGCCGGGAGCGGCCTCCGCCAGTCCGTCCAGCGCGCAGCGCACGGCCTCGAAGGTGGCCGGCATCCGGTACGCCGCGTACGCCGCGACGTCGGAGCGGTCGCGCAGGACGGGGGCGTCGGTGGGGGTGGTTCCCCGGTAGTTGGCGATGAGCCGCTCGACGGCGGCCGCGGCCTGCTTCGGCGGGAGTCCGTCGAGCAGCCCGCCGAGGGCGCTGCGGAGGGTTTCGGCGGTGGTGGGGGCGGTGGCGTTCACCAGCGAAGTTTACGGCGCGGCCGGGTCGGCCGGTGCGGCCATGGGCTCCCGCTCCCGCCAGGGGCGGCACAGGACCAGGAAGCAGCCCGCTGCCAGCAGGGAGCAGCTCAGCTGGACCACGGCCATCGGGACGGCGGTGTGCTCGCCCGCGATCCCGACCAGCGGGGAGGCGACCGCGCCGACGAGGAAGGAGGAGGTGCCGAGCAGTGCGGACGCCGACCCGGCGGCGTGGGGGGTGCGCATCAGGGCCTGCGCGTTGGTGTTGGGCAGGACCACGCCCATCGCCGACATCAGCACGAACAGCGCGGCGGCCACGGGCGCCAGCCCGACCTGCCCGAACACCCCCGTGGACATCAGCAGCAGGGCCACCGAGGCGGCCGTGAGGACGGAGATGCCGACGGCGAGGACCTTGTCCAGGCTGACCCGGCCGACCAGCAGCTTGCCGTTGACCTGGCCGACGACGATCAGGCCGACGGAGTTGAGGCCGAACAGCAGGCTGAAGGCCTGCGGGGAGGCGCCGTAGATCTCCTGGACGACGAAGGGCGAGGCGGAGATGTACGAGAAGAGCACCGCGAAGGCGAAGCCGCCCGCCAGGGTGTAGCCGGCGAAGACCCGGTCGGCGAGCAGCCCCCGCATGGTCCGCAGGGCGGCGCCCACGCCGCCGGTCTGACGCCGCTCGGGCGGCAGGGTCTCGCCGAGGCCGCGCCACACCACGAGGGTCAGCGCGAGGCCGACGGCGGTGAGGACGACGAACACGCCGCGCCAGTCGGCGAAGCGGAGCACCTGGCCGCCGATCAGTGGGGCGATGATCGGGGCGGTGCCGGATATGAGCATCAGGGTGGAGAAGAAGCGGGCCATCTCGACGCCGTCGTACAGGTCGCGGACGACGGCCCGTGCGATGACGATGGCCGCGGAGCCGGCCAGGCCCTGGAGCAGCCGGAAGGCGATGAGCAGCTCGGCGGAGGGGGCGAGGGCGCATATCGCGGTCGCGAGGACGTAGACGGCCATGCCGGTGAGCAGGGGCCTGCGCCGCCCCCACTTGTCGCTCATGGGGCCGATGACCAGCTGTCCGAGGGCCATGCCGGCCAGGCAGGAGGTGAGGGTGAGCTGGATGGTCGCGGCCGGGCTGCCCAGGGCGGCGGTGACCTCCGGCAGGGCCGGGAGGTACATGTCCATGGACAGCGGGGGGAGTGCGGTGAGGCCGCCGAGGATGAAGGTGACCAGCAGCCCGGTGCGGCGGGCGGCCGTCAGGGGGACGGTGGCGGGGGCCGAGGGGGAGGGCGGGGACGCGTGCGACGGGGCCGCGGAGGGGCCTCTCTCCGACATACAGGACTCCAGTCTTTTGATCTGCTTTATGCACCCCTGACCGACCCATGCTCTCAGCTGTCGGAACGTTCCGGACCGGATGGCGGCTGTGACGTAACCTGCGGCCCCATGAGCGCACCTGGGAAGAAGATCGCCGTAGTGACCGGGGCCGGCTCCGGGATCGGCCGTTCCGTGGCCCTCGCCCTGGCCGGGGCGGGCTGGTCGGTGGCCCTGGCCGGGCGCCGGGTCCAGCCCCTGGAGGAGACCGCCGCGGCGGCCGGGGCCGAGGCGGACGTCCTGCCGGTACGGGCCGACGTCAGCGACCCGGGCGACGTGACGGCGCTGTTCGAAACGGTCCGGGCCCGCCACGGCCGCCTCGACCTCCTCTTCAACAACGCCGGCACCTTCGGCCCGGCCGGCGTCCCGCTGGAGGACATCGCGTACGAGGACTGGCGCCAGGTCGTCGACGTCAACCTCACCGGGGCCTTCCTCTGCGCACAGGGGGCCTTCCGGGTGATGAAGGAGCAGGACCCGCAGGGCGGGCGCATCATCAACAACGGCTCCATCTCGGCCCACGTCCCGCGCCCGAACTCGATCGCCTACACGGCGACGAAGCACGCCATGACCGGCCTGACGAAGTCGCTGTCGCTGGACGGGCGGCCGTACCGGATCGCCTGCGGGCAGATCGACATCGGCAACGCGGCGACGGACATGACGGCGCGGATGCAGACCGGGATCCTCCAGGCGAACGGGCAGCTGGCGGTCGAGCCGGTGATGGACGCCGCCGACGTCGCCCGGACCGTGCTGCACATGGCGGAACTCCCCCTGGAGGCGAACGTCCAGTTCGCGACGGTGATGGCCACGGCCATGCCCTACATCGGCCGCGGCTAGGCCCACCACCGGGGAACGAGAACGGCGCCCGGTCCGTCCCCGCGGAGGGGGGAACGGGCCGGGCGCCGGGCCTGGCGGGAGGCGGCGGGCTACTTGACCGCGGCCGGGGTCTTGGCCGCGCCGCGCAGGCCCGCCGGGAGCAGGAACAGGGTCAGGACCGCCGCCAGGTACAGGGTCCAGACCACCAGCTGCGCGACCGTCGGGTCCGGCTGGAAGTTGAAGACGCCCTTCAGCAGGACCCCGTACCAGCTGTCCTGCGGGATCGCCGCGCTGATGTCGAACGCCTTGTCCTGCAGGCCGCCGACGAACCCGGCCTCCTGGAGGTCGTGCACGCCGTAGGCGAGGACGCCCGCCGCGACGACGACCAGCATCCCGCCGGTCCACGTGAAGAACTTCGACAGGTTGATCTTCAGCGCGCCCCGGTAGAACAGCCAGCCGAGCACGATGGCGGTCGCGATGCCCAGCAGCACCCCGATCAGCGGTGCCGAGGAGCCCTCGCCGCTGGCCCGCACCGAGGCCCACACGAACAGCGCCGTCTCCAGGCCCTCGCGGCCCACCGCGAGGAACGCGGTGGCGACCAGCGCGCCGGTGCCCATCGCGAGCGCCGCGTCGAGCTTGCCCTGGAGCTCGCTCTTCAGGTGGCGGGCGGTCTTCTTCATCCAGAAGACCATCCACGTCACCAGGCCGACCGAGACGATCGAGAGACTGCCGCCGAGCAGCTCCTGCGCCTCGAAGGTCAGCTCCTGCGTGCCGAAGGTGAGCAGCGCGCCGAAGGCCAGCGAGATCGAGCAGGCGATGCCGATGCCGAGCCACACCGGCCGCAGCGCGGCCCGGTTCCCGGTCTTCACCAGGTAGGCGACCAGGATGCAGACGACCAGGCTGGCTTCGAGGCCCTCGCGCAGGCCGATCAGATAGTTGCCGAACACGGCGTTTCCTCTCCGGAAGGGACCACGCGACTACGCGAACAGCGTCCGGCCCCACCAGTCGTCCTTGTCGCGGACGCCCGGCGGGACGGCGAAGACGGCCGAGCCCACGTGCTGGATGTACTCGTTCAGCGCGTCGTTCTTCGACAGCCGGCGCTGGATCGCGACGAAGCCCTTGCGGACGTCGCGCTGGTAGGCGAGGAAGAACAGGCCCGCGTCGAGCCGCCCCAGCCCGTCCGTGCCGTCGGTGAAGGAGTAGCCGCGGCGCAGGATGGTCGCGCCGTCGTTGCTGTCGGGGTGCGCGAGGCGCACGTGCGAGTCGGGCTTCATCGCCTTCAGGAACGGCTCGTCGCGCTCCTTGGACTTGCCGACCGGGGCGCCCTCGCCCTTGTCGCGGCCGAAGATGTCCTCCTGCTCCCGCAGGGAGGTGCGGTCCCAGGTCTCGATGTGCATCCGGATGCGCCGGGCGACGAGGTACGAGCCGCCGGTCATCCAGGCGCTGCCGTCGCCCGCGCCGACCCACACGTGCTTGTCGAGGGCGGCCGTGTCGGTCCCGGAGATGTTCCGGGTGCCGTCCTTGAAGCCCATCATGTTGCGCGGGGTCTGCTCGTCGGGCGTGGTCGACGAGGTCTTGCCGAAGCCGAGCTGCGACCAGCGCACCGCCACCTTGCCGAAGCCGATGCGGGCCAGCTGGCGGATGGCGTGCACCGCGACCTGCGGGTCGTCGGCGCAGGCCTGGACGCACAGGTCGCCGCCGGAGCGGGCCTGGTCGAGGTTGTCGCCGGGGAAGGCCTCCAGGTCCACGAGGGCCTCGGGGCGCTTGCCCTCCAGGCCGAAGCGGTCCTTGGCGAACAGGCCCGGGCCGACGCCGAAGGTCAGGGTGAGCCGGGAGGGCTTGAGGCCCAGGGCCTCGCCGGTGTCGGTCGGCGGGGCCTCGGGCGCGCCCTCGTACACGTCGCCGACGGGCAGGCCGGCCGTCATCAGCCGGGCGGCCGCCGTCCAGTCCTTGAGGAGCTTGACCAGCTCCTCGCGGTCCTTGGTCTTCACGTCGAAGGCCGCGAAGTGCAGCCGGTCCTGGACGGCGCTGGCGATGCCCGCCTGGTGCTCGCCGTGGAAGGGCACGGCCGCGCCGGCGGAGGCCGCCGGCGCGATGTCCGAGCCGCCGCCCCACGCGGCCACGGCGCCGCCGGCCGCGGC
>NZ_JBBDHD010000095.1:0-27097 GCF_044129415.1 Streptomyces racemochromogenes | reverse complement strand
CCATCGCGCAGCGACGCGACGAAGGAGCGCCCTTGACAGGCCGGCCCGAACCGGAAGGACAGTGGGACTGACGGGAAGCCCCCAGCCCTTCTCCGAGACCGTCCGAGGGGGTCAGGCCAGGTCGTCCCGTCCGAGCCAGGCAGGGCGCTCCGGGATGTCGACCTCGTGCCGCGCGGCCGGTGGTTGCGGGGGCCTCGGGGGCTTGGGTGAACGGGGGCTCGGGGGCTGCCACCGCTCCACGGGCTCCGGCTTGGGTTCCGGCGGTGGGGGCGGGGGCGGGGCGCTGTCTTCGAGTAGCTCGGCGATCCTGAACCGGTAGTGCCAGGCACGTGCGAGGCGGCCCTCGACGAGCAGCATGAAACCGTCGCCGTCGCCGTAGAGCCGCCGTCGTGTCACCTTGCTGAAGAGCGCGGGGTCGAACCGGTCCGCCCGTTCACGGAGGGCGGCCTGAGCCTCTTCCCTGGTCCCCTCCACGTGGCCCAGGACGCTGAGCGACCAGGCCAACCCGTGCCCCCTGGCGATGTTCTGCTCCATGAGGAGCGCCCAGGTCGGCACTACGCCTGCCCGGCCGCCCAGTTGGTGAAGCCGGCCCAGGCCGTGGGGTCCAGGGTGAGGGTGGGGCCGAGGTTCTTGGAGTCCCGGACGCGGACGGCGTGGGGGCACCCCGCCACCTCGACGCAGTCACCGCCATTGGGGCTGCTGTAGCTCGACTTGATCCAGTCGTAGGCCACTTCGGCGCACTGGCCACCCGCATCGCTGCTGTAGCTGGACTTCAACCACCGTCGGGCGCCACTCATTGACTCACTCCCGCCAACTCCTGAATCAGGCTCAATGATTCGTCCGGGCTCAGGGCCTGCGCACGGATTCTTGCATGTCGCTGAAAGTACATGCTTACCTTTCCAGGGTCGCTGATCAGCAGGCTCTCGTCCTGGACCTCCAGGTAGACGAGCCGCTTATGTGCCACCGTTTCGACCAATTTCAGCGGACCGTAGAGCCCAGCGCTATCGGTTCGTGGCGCAGGTTTCAGTGGCAGGACCTGGATCGTGACGCTCCTTCGCTCGGCGTGGAACAGCAGGCATCGCAGCTGGTCACGCATCGTCTGCTCGCTGCCGACCTGGCGCCGCAGGACGTCCTCCGCGACGATCAGCTCAATCAGCGGCACTGGGTCACGGTCGAAGAGCACCTTGCGTGCCATGCGCCCCTCGACCAGCTCACGCACCCGCTCGTTCGAAACCGGAGGGAAGCCGCCCTCGATCAGGGCAGTCGCGTACTCCTCGGTCTGGAACAAACCGTCAATCACGAGCGGTTGATACGACGAAATCGTCAGCGCCGTCGGCTCGATTCCCGCGAAGTCCTGGAACAGGTCCGGGTACTTGTCCCTCGATACCCACTCCCGCGCCGCCTCGAAGACCCCCAGCCCCTCGCCGATCTCCGCCTCCAACCCGATCAGCATGGCGTCGCTCGCCGGCTGCGCGCCCGTCTCGACCGCGCTGATCGCCGCAGCGGAGTAGCCGAGACGCCTACCCAGCTCCTTCTGGGTCAGATTTGCCTTCTCCCTGAGGACACGGGCCAGATGGGCCACCAGACGGGTCGCACCGCCCGCCCTCTCCTTGTTGGCTGCCTTCGCCATGGAGCACACCCCCACTCAACCGGACTCAACCGACCTCAACCAGCACCGGCCGAATTCCTACCGTTACGAGCCCTCGACTCAGCGTTATGGAAAACGGTAGGGCTGAGCCATCACCCTGGGCGCATGAACACCGAAAGCGACACCCCCACCTGGCTCCCGCCCGCCGGTATCGCGTTCCGCAAGGCCGGCGTGCAGTTTGACGCCCTACGTGTGGACGGTGACATGGGACGGGACCTCGCCGATCTGCTCGTCACGCTCACGGGCGGTGACCCCGGGCCCATCGTCGTGCAGGCCAACGGGCGCCGGCCGGTCTACTTCCTGATCCCGGTCGGCAGTGCCCAGTACCGGATGTGGCCGCCCGGGTTCCGGCGGCTCACGGCCGGGCCGCACCGGACGACGTACATCCCCGTCCCCGCCCTCGACGGGGCCTGGCCCCTGACCTGGCGGTGTCCGCCCCGGGCCGAGGACCGGTTCGTGCACGCGCTGCTGCTGCACCGCGCGGCCGGGCTCTACCAGGCCAGCTGCGAGATCTCCTCCGCCACCACCGCGCAGGCGTCCGCCGCCGGGTCGATCAGCGGGAAGTGACCGACCCCCTCGACCAGGGTCAGACCGACCATCTCCCCCGCCTTCGCCGCCGCGGCCACGTACGACTCCGCCACCGCCGGCGGGACCACGATGTCCTCCCGCCCCTGGACGACCGTCGTCGCGATGCCCGTCGGCAGCAGCGAGGCGGGGTCCGCCGAGGGGCGGCGGGCGTCCCAGTGGGCCGGGCCGCCCAGCAGCTGGGCACAGGCCCCGCCGCACACGCCGAGCTTCTCCGCGACCTCGAAGTCCGCGATGGGGGCCAGCGCCACCACGCCGCGCAGCTGCGGCGGGGAAGGCAGCCGCCACGGGGAGCCGGACGGCAGGACGTGCCGGGCGGCGGCCCACAGCGCGAGGTGCCCGCCCGCGGAGTGGCCCGTGACCACGGTCCGGCGGGGGTCGGCGGACGGCAGGGCCTCGCCGAGCAGACCCGGCAGGGCGTCCATGGCGGCGGCGACGTCGTCGAAGGTCTCCGGCCAGCGGCCCGCGACCGGAGACCCGGAGCCCTGGTGCGGCAGGGAACTCCCGCGCCGGTACTCGACGTTGGCGACGGCGAAACCCCGCCGGGCCAGGAAGTCCGCGAACGGGGTGACGTGCAGGCGGTCGTACGGGGCGCGCCAGGCGCCTCCGTGCAGGACGACGACGAGCGGGGCCGGGCCGCAGGAGTCCCCGCGCGGGGCGTAGAAGTCGATGACCTGGTCGGGGTGTTCCCCGTACGCCGCGCTCGCGTCCGGTGCGACCGGGGGGTGCGCGAAGGCCGCGTCGGCCTCGGCGGCGTCCCGTTCGACTGCGGGGTCCGTCATCGGCTCGACCTCTCGGTAACGCGTGTGACAGCGGGGACAGATGTTCCGGTGTTTCCGGCAGAGCGGGACCGTATCAGGCTGTCACACACCCCTCGCCGTCGGGACGAGTCCGCACGGGGGCGGACGGAGCCACAGCCCCGTCCGCCCCGTGGAGTGACGTTTCGCTACCGCGTCACCCGAAAATGTGACCCAGCGTGCGCGCCGCGCGCTCGGCGTCGGCGAATCCGACGTAGAGCGGGGTGAACCCGAAGCGCAGGACGTCGGGGGCGCGGAAGTCGCCCACGATGCCGCGGGAGATGAGCTCCGCCATCACCTCGCGGGCGCCCGCCGTGCGCAGGGAGACCTGGCTGCCGCGGTGGGCGTGCTCCTCCGGGGTGACCACCTCGACCAGGCCCGGCGGGACGTACGCCGCCACGCAGTCGAGGAAGAAGTCGGTCAGGGCGAGGGACTTCGCGCGGACCGCCTCGACGTCCACGCCCTCCCAGGCGTCGAGGGAGGCCTCCAGGGCCAGCATGGACAGGATGTCCGGGGTCCCGACGCGCACCCGGGCGGCGCCCTGGGCGGGCGTGTACTCCGGGGTCATCGCGAAGGGCTCGGCGTGGCTGTTCCAGCCGGGCAGCGGGGAGTCGAAGGCGGCCTGGTGGCGCTGGGCCACGTACAGGTACGCCGGGGAGCCGGGGCCGCCGTTGAGGTACTTGTACGTGCAGCCGACCGCGAGGTCGACGGCGTGGGCGTCCAGGCCGACGGGGAGGGCTCCGGCGCTGTGGCAGAGGTCCCAGACGATCAGCGCGCCCGCCGCGTGGGCGGCCGCGGTGAGGGCGGGCAGGTCGTGCAGCCGGCCGGTGCGGTAGTCGACGTGGTTGAGCAGGACCACGGCCGTGTCGGAGCCGAAGGCCTCCGCCGCGTCGGAAGGGTCGACGGGGACCGGTTCCAGTCCGGTCATCCGGGCGGCGGAGGCGGCGATGTAGCCGTCGGTGGGGAAGGTCGTGGCGTCGACGAGCATCCGGGTCCGGCCGGGCGCGGCCAGGCGGGCCGCGCCGACGAGGGCCTTGAAGAGGTTGACGCTGGTGGAGTCGCCGACGGTGACCTGCCCGGGGGCGGCGCCGACGAGCGGGGCGATGCGGTCGCCGATCCGCTCGGGCGCGGTCCACCAGCCGCTCTCGTCCCAGGAGCGGATGAGCAGCTCGCCCCACTGGCGGTGGACCACGTCGGCCACCGCACCGGGGACCCCGGCCGGCAGGGCGCCGAGGGAGTTGCCGTCGAGGTAGACGAGGCCGTCGGGGAGGGTGAAGCGCTCGCGCAGCTTGCCGAGGGGGTCCTCGGCGTCGAGGCGGGCGGCGCGGGCCTGGAGGTCCCGGAGTATCGCGTCAGACATGGCTGCGGGCCGTCCAGAGCTCGGGGAAGACGTTCTTGGAGGCGCGCTTCTCCAGCCAGGTCACCCCGGCGGAGCCGCCCGTGCCGGTCTTGGCGCCCATCGCCCGGCGGGTGGCGACCAGGTGGTCGTTGCGCCAGCGCCACACCAGCTCGGCCACGTCGGTGAGGACCTCGCCGAGGCGGTGCAGGTCGGCGTGGGTGCCGGTGGGGTCGGCGTAGAGCTCCGTCCAGACGGCCTCCACCTCGGCGGAGGGCTCGTAGCGCCGGGAGAGGTCGCGGTCCAGGACCGACTGCGGGACGGGCAGGCCGCGGCGGGCGAGCAGGCGCAGGGTCTCGTCGTAGAGCCCGGGCTCGTGGAGGGCCTTCTCCAGCTCGGCGTGGACGCGGGGGGCGCCGCGGTGCGGGACCAGCATGGACGCGGACTTCTCGCCGAGGAGGAACTCCATCCGGCGGTACATCGCGGACTGGAAACCGGAACCCTCGCCGAGGGCGCCGCGGTAGGCGTTGAACTGCGCGGGGGTGAGCTGCGCCAGCGGCCGCCAGGAGTGGTTGAGCGCCTCCAGCTCCCTGAGGGATCGTTTCAGCGCGTCCATCGCGACCGGGATGTCGTCCTCGCGCAGGGCGCGCGCGGCGGTCTCCCACTCGTGGACGATCACGGTGAACCACAGCTCCATGACCTGGGTCGTGACCAGGAAGACCATCTCGCCCGGGTCGTCCGAGCGCAGGTGCTGGAGGTGGGTGAGGACGTCCGCCTGGACGTAGTCCTCGTAGGGGGTGGTGCCGTCGAAGTCGAGGTTCGGGGTGTCCGAACCGGCTCCGGAGGCATCAAGGGCGTGCGACATCGCTGTCTCCTCGACACGTGCTTCCGGGTAGCGGTCCGCTCCTTCCGATTGGGATAAGTGGAGCCCCGGTCCCCTGCATCGCATCATAAACAGGAGATCCGGGGCGCCTCTAGGGCAATCGGCCCGGGCGTTACGCGAGCGTGTCCGCCGCGGTCGGGGAGGAGTCGCGCAGGAAGGTCGAGCAGCGCTCGTACTCGTCCTTCTCGCCAATGGCGCCGGCGGCGCGGGCCAGGGCGTGCAGGGCCCGCAGGAAGCCGCGGTTCGGCTCGTGCTCCCACGGCACCGGGCCGTGGCCCTTCCAGCCGGCGCGGCGCAGCGCGTCCAGGCCGCGGTGGTAGCCGGTACGGGCGTACGCGTACGACTCGACGGTCCGGCCGGCGGCGAAGGCCTCGTCGGCGAGGGCGGCCCAGGCCAGGGAGGAGGTCGGGTGGGCGGCGGCCACCTCGGCGGGGGCGGTGCCGGCGGCGAGGGCCTCGCGGGGCGCGGGCTCGTCGGGCAGGTGGGTGGGGGCGGGGCCCCCGAGCAGGTTCTGGTGAATCGACATGGGATCAGTGTGTCCGACGCGTCCCGTCGACCGGACGGTCACACCCCGGTCCGCGTCTCCGCCGGCCGGGTGCCGGAGGGGTCCGCCCTCGGGGTGGCGGGGGCCGGGCGGGCCGGTGCCGCCGGGTGGCGGGGGGCCGGGGGAGCCGCCGCGGGGCGGGTCGCGGCGAGTTCCCGGCGCAGGGCCGGGACGATGTGCTCGCCCAGGATGTCGATCTGCTCCAGCGCCGTCCGGAGCGGGATCCCGGCGTGGTCGACGGCGAAGAGCTGGCGCTGGTAGTGGCCGTAGGCCTCGCGGAAGCCGAGGATCTTCTCGATGGCCTCGGCCGGGCTGCCCACGGTCAGCGGGGTCCGGGCCGTGCACTCCTCCAGGGACCAGTGCCCCCCGTACGCCGGGGAGCGGCCGAAATAGGGGCGGAACTCGCTCAGTGCGTCCTGCGACCGGGCCCGTACGAACAGCTGCCCGCCGACGCCGACGATGGCCTGTTCGGGGGTGCCGTGGCCGTGCTCGGCGTACCGGGTGCGGTAGAGCTCGACCAGGCGGGCGTAGTGCTCCACCGGGGCGAGGAGGTTGCCGGCGAAGAAGCCGTCGCCGTAGTGGGCGGCCAGCTCGGCGGCCTGCGGGGAGCGCACCGAGGCGTGCCACACGAACGGCGGTACGCCGTCCAGCGGGCGGGGCGTGGAGGTGAAGCCGTCCAGGCGGGCCCGGGAGCGGCCCCGCCAGTCGACGTCGGTCTCGCGCCAGAGGCGGTGCAGCAGGGCGTAGTTCTCACGGGCCAGGGCCGGGGCCTCGCGGAGGTCCTGGCCGAACCAGGGGTAGGCGTCGGGGGTGTCGCCCCGGCCGGTGATCAGGTCGAGCCGGCCGCCCGCCAGGTGCTGGAGCAGCGCGTACTCCTCGGCGACGCGCACCGGGTCGTTGGTGGTGATCAGGGTGGTGGCGGTGGAGAGGACCAGCCGCCGGGTGCGGGCGGCCACGTACGCGAGCAGGGTGGCCGGGGAGGAGCAGACGTAGGGCGGATTGTGGTGCTCGCCGGTGGCGAAGACGTCGAGGCCGGCCTCCTCCGCGCGGACGGCGAGGGCGGTCATGGCCCGGATGCGCTCGTGTTCGGTCGGCATCCGGCCGGCCCGGGGGTCGGGGGCCAGCTGGCCGACCGAGAAGATGCCGAACTGCACGCCCTGCTCCCGCCTTCGTGACGCCTCCCGTGCCGGCGCCGCGGGTCCCGACCGTGCCCGATCTGCGGTGGTCCGGCCAGGTCCGGGCCGACAGTCCGTCAAGTCTCCGGGGTGGTGGGGACCCCACCACCTCCGGGCCGAGCGCGGTGACCGGCACACCTCCCCCCGCAGGGGTTCCCCGACGGACGGTAGAGGGGCAGTGGACGCACGCCGAGGGGGCATGTCGTGGAAGCGGTCATGAGCAGCAGCACCATCAGCATCACGGGGACGGGGGTGTCCGCGGGGGCGGGTACGGGGGAGGGTACGGGGGCACCGGCGGGGGGCGGGACGGAGCGGCCGGACCCGGCCCGGGAGGCGGCCGACGACCTGTGCGCCGCCGTCCTCACCTCCCTGCGCCGCAAGGACCAGCGGGAGAAGGGCCGCCAGTACGTGCAGGGCCTGCTCGCCCTGACCGGCCGCAAGTCGATGCGCGGGATCGCGGGCCAGGTCGGCGGCGGGGCGGCCGAGCAGAGCATGCACCACTTCATCTCGGGCTCCACCTGGGACTGGCAGCCGATCCGCGCCAACCTCTCCCGTTTCCTGGAGGCGGCCAGTCCGCTGACGGCGTGGGTGGCGCAGCCGATGGCCATCCCCAAGGGCGGGGAGCACTCGGTGGGCGTGGCGAACCGTTTCGACCCGCACCAGGGGCAGATGTTCCGGGGGCAGCAGGCGTTCGGGATCTGGTTCGCCTCGGCCGCGCTGGCCTCCCCGGTGGGCTGGGAGATGTTCCTGCCGGAGGCGGAGACGAGCGCGGGGGCGGCCGCGGGGGCGGCGGTGGCGGGGCTCGCCGAGGAGCACGCCGCGCGGGCCGCGTACGAGGAGGCAGCCGCGGCCGCGGTGATCTCCACGGTGCGGCGCGGCGGGAGCCCGGTGCGGCCGGTGGTGCTCGACATCCGGGGCATCGGAACGCGCTCCACGATGAACCGCTTCGCCGAGGCGGGCCTGCCCGTCATCGCCCGGATCGCCCCGTCCACCCCGGTGCTCGTCACCGATCCGGCGCTGCCCGGGCACGGCGCGGGGGCTCGCTGCGCGCGGGACGTGCTGCAGTCGGTGAAGGGGCTGAGCACTCCGGTGGAGTGGAGCGAACCGGATCCGGCGGCCGGGGGCGCCCGGCACCGCAGCACCCTCGCGGTCGCGGTGCGGGTGATGATGCCCGACCCCTCGCCGGCCCGCCGCCGCCACCTGCTGCTGGTCGGCGAGTGGACGGACCCGCGCCGCCCGCCGTCGCAGCTGTGGGTCACGGACCTGGTGCGGCTGCCGGTGGGCCCGCTGCTGCGGCTGACGAAGCAGGGCCGGCGGGTGGCGTTCGCCGCCGAGCACAGCGGGCAGGAGGCGGGCCTGCGCGACTTCGCGGGGCGGGCGCTGCCGGGCTGGCACCGGCACGTGACGCTGGCCTCGGTGGCGCACGCCGCCCGGGCCCTGACGGCGCGGCGGGGCTAGGGAGCGTCGTACGGGGTGGGGTAGGGGGGAGGGGACGAGCGGTCGGCGGCGGTGCGGCGGTCGTGCAGGACGGTGCGGGTCCTGCGCAGCCGCAGCGCCATCTGGATCTCCAGCGCCCGGCCGGGCTTCTGCCAGTCGGGGCCGAGGAGTTCGGCGATGCGCTCCAGGCGGCGGGAGACGGTGTTGGGGTGGACGTGCAGGGCCTCGGCGGCGTGGGTGGGGCTGGCGCCGGAGGCGAAGTACGCCTCCAGCGTGCGGGTCAGTTCGGTCGGCCGGTCGGTGTCGTACTCCAGGACGGGGCCGATGGTGCCCTCGATGTACGCCTCCACGTCGTGGTCGGCGGACAGGAGCAGGCCGAGGAAGCCCAGTTCGCGCAGGGAGGCGGTACCGCCCACCCCGCCCAGGGCGGTCAGCGCGTCGAGGCAGCGCACGGCCTCGGCGTAGACGCGGGCCACCTCGCCGGGGCCGCCGCTGGGTCCGGCGGCGCCCGTGGACACGGCGTGGCCCAGCAGCGGGGACAGCTCGCCGGAGGCCCGGTGGGCGGCGGCGGAGGCGTCGGTGCCGGGCAGGACGAGGACGAGGCAGCCCCGCCGGACTCCCTTGAGGCCGCCCATCCGGTAGGCGTACGACGTGGCCCAGGCGACGGCCTTGCCGAGTTCGCCGCCCTCGGGCCGGGCGACGACCACCACGTGCGGGCGGTCGAGGTCGATGCCGAGCCGGCGGGTGCGCTCCAGCAGGTGCAGGTCGACGGAGTGCGGCCGGTCGAGGAGGTCGGCGAGGAGTTCGTCGTGGACGGGTCCCTCGGCGGCGGCGGTGCCCCGCTGGATGAGCATCAGGCAGGCCACGGACTGGGCGGCCAGCTGGAGCAGCCGGACGTCCTCGTCGGCGAGCGGGGCGGAGGCGCTCAGCAGCAGCACCCCGAGGTCCTCGGCGCCGGCGAGGACGGGGGCCAGCCACAGGTCGCCGGGGAGGCGGACGGGCCGCCGGTCGGTGAGCGCCTGGAGGGCGCCCTTGGTGACGGCCTCCTCGTCCAGGCCGGGCAGTTCCCCGGTGGCCGTCAGCGGGCGGCCGCCCGGGTCGCGCACCTGGAGCACGCCGTCCAGCGCGTCGGCGGTGGCCCGGGCGAGGGTGGGCAGGCCGGCGCCGTCCAGGACGAGTCCGGCGAGGCGGGCGTGGCATTCCCACAGGTAGCGGACGCGGGTGAGGGCGGTGTTGGTGCGCGAGCCGAAGGCCTCCAGCTCGGTGACCTGGTCGCGGGTCTGCTCCAGCAGCCGGGCCTTCTCGATGGCGACGGCGGCCAGGTCGGCGAGGGAGAGCATGATGCCGATCTCGTCCGGGCTGAACTGCCGTACGGCACGGTCGGAGCCGTACAGGGCGCCGAGCGTGGAGTCCCCGCGGCGCAGCGGTACGGCGATGATCGCGTGGAGGCCCTCCGCCTGGACGACGGCGTCGATGCCGGGGGCGTGCGCGATGGTGGGGTCGGCGAGGTAGTCGGCCGTCCACACCGGGGAGCGGCGGGCCTGGGCGATGCTGCCGAGGCCGCGGCCGGTGCCGAGTTCCAGGCCGACGTTCAGGGCGGTGGTCTCGCCCTCGGAGGTGCGGACGTAGGCCGAGCCGTCGGGGCGGCTGAGGGAGAGCCAGGCCATGTCGAAGCCGAGGAGGCGGCGGGCGCGGCGGGTGATCAGGCGGAGCAGGCCGTCGATGTCGTACGGGGAGGTGAGGTCGTGCGCGGTGTCGACGAGCGCGGTGAGGGCGGCTTCGCGCTGCCGGCTGCGGCTCGCGCGGGCCTGTACGCAGCGGGCCAGTTCCAGGGCGCGCGTGAGCCCGTCGAGGGCGGCGTCGTCGGCGCCGGCCGCCCGCGCCTCGGTGAGCAGCGCCTGGTACCGGCCCGGCGGGGCGTCCTCCGCGAGCAGTTCCAGTACGGCCAGTGCGCCCGCGTCGTCCCCGCGCATTCTGCCGACCCCCTCCGACCAGCTGTTTTCCCCCGCGTCCCGTCCCGAACCTAGGTTCCGGGCGGCGAAGGGTCAAGCAGGGCTCAAGGGTGGGCCGTTCAGCGGCGGACGGCGCCGGCCAGGCTCAGTCCGGGGGCGGGGAGAGCCGCGCGCAGGGCGGCGACGCGGGCTTCGGCACGGTGCAGGGCCGTCAGGTAGGCGCCGTCGGGGCGCTGCCCGCCCGCGCCGCGCAGGCCCGCGAGTTCCAGCAGGAGTTCGCGGTGGCGGCCGAGGGCGAGTTCGGCCTCGACCCACTGGCCGAGGACGGAGAGCCGGTCGGCGTCGAGGGAGGCGGTGCGGCCGCGGAGCCAGGTTCCGGCGTCGATGCCGTCCAGGGCGGGGCCGGTCCACAGGTCGAGGGCGCGGCGCAGCCGCGCGGAGGCCTGCGCGAAGTCCCCGCGGCCCATGGCCCGGTAGCCGGCGCCGGCCTCGCGTTCGAACTCGCGGACGTCGCAGCGGCCGCCCCCGGTGTCGAGGAGGTATCCGCCGGGCCGGGTGCGCAGGACGGTCTCGGGGGTACGGACCGAGCCGGCCCCGAGCGCCTCGGCGAACCGCTCGCGCAGGCGGCGTACGGCGGTGTGCAGGGCGGCGCGGGCGTGTTCGGGCGGGGTGTGGCGGCTGAGTTCGTCGGCGAGCACGGAGACCGGGACGAGACGGTCGGGGCAGGCCGCCAGGGCCGCCAGGACGTGCCGGGACTCCGGTGTGGAGGGGGTGATGGGAACACCGTTCTCGATGACCCGTGGTGCGCCGAGTACCTCAATGTCCACAGTGTTCTCCCTGGGCAGGCGAGCAAAAAAATAATACCCGGAAGGATCTTTTTGGGAAGGGGGAGGAACGGGCGGCCGGGGCGGGTCAGACGGCCGGACCGCCGGGCCCGTCGCCCTCGCACCCGTCGTCGGCCGGGGGCACCCCGTCCGCGCAGCCGACCCGGCAGGGGTGCACCCCGTGCGGCCCGTACAGCGCCCGCGCCCCGCGCCCGGGGGCGCTGTCCAGCCGGATGGCCACGGCGGGGACCACCACGTTCGGCATCACGTGCGTGTAGAGCTCGGCGACCTGGGCGTCCAGGTCGAGCCCGAGGGTGTGGGACATGGTGTTCAGCCCCGCGTACGCGCCGACGATCAGCCGGGCGGGGACGACGGGATCCACCCCCGGCAGCAGTTCCCCGCGCGCCCGGGCCTCGGACAGCACGCCGGCGCCGAGCTCGATCCAGGTCTCGTACGGGGTCACCCGGTCGAGGTGCGGGCCCGTCTGGTCCAGGGTCAGCCGGGCGCTCGCCCGGATCAGCACCTCGTGCCGCATCTGGTGCGAGAACACCATGCCGATGTCGATGAACTCCTGCGCCTTGTACTGCTGCGGGAGGGCCTGCGGCTGCCCCTGGTTCTGGGCGTCTATGACGGACTGCGCCAGGCCCTCCTTCGACTCGAAGTGGAAGTAGAGGGCGCCCTTGGTGACCTTCGCGATGTTGACGATGTCCGAGAGCTTGGCCGCGTCGTAGCCGTACTCCTCGAAGACCACGGCGGCCGCGTCCAGGATGGCGCGGCGGGTGCGCACCGCCCGGTCCTGCTTCACCTGGGGTCGCTCTGTCCTCATATGTGGCGTCGCCTCTCCTGGCCCGCCGGCTTTACATTCCCACGGGTACGTTTTTAGCTCCGGGTAGATTCCACACCATCACCCGGCGGACGTCCACCGGGGTTCGTCACCTCCCGCGCACGACAAAGGGGTCCGCCCTTCCGGTGACGGACGGGCGGACCCCTCTGCGGGGCCCGGGGCGCTGGGGAGCGCCGGGGGCTACTTCAGCTTGGTGCCCGTGGAGCGCAGGTCACCGCAGGCCTGGACGACGCGCTTGGCCATGCTCGCCTCGGCCAGCTTGCCCCAGGTGCGCGGGTCGTAGGTGGACTTCTTGCCGACCTCGCCGTCGACCTTCAGGACACCGTCGTAGTTGCGGAACATGTGGTCCGCGACCGGGCGGGTGAAGGCGTACTGGGTGTCGGTGTCGAGGTTCATCTTGACGACGCCGTTCTCCAGCGCGGTGGCGATCTCCTGCTCGGTGGAGCCGGAGCCGCCGTGGAAGACGAAGTCGAACGGGTTGGTCTTGCCGTACTTCTCGCCGACGCCCTGCTGGAGGTCCTTGAGCAGCTCGGGACGGAGGACGACGTTGCCCGGCTTGTAGACGCCGTGGACGTTGCCGAAGGAGGCGGCCAGCAGGTAGCGGCCCTTCTCGCCCAGGCCGAGGGCCTCGGCGGTCCGGATGGCGTCCTCGACGGTGGTGTACAGCTCGTCGTTGATCTCGTGGCTGACGCCGTCCTCCTCGCCGCCGGTCGGGGTGATCTCGACCTCAAGGATGATCTTCGCGGCGGCGGCCTTGGCCAGCAGCTCCTGGCCGATGGCCAGGTTGTCGGCCAGGGTCTCGGCGGAGCCGTCCCACATGTGCGACTGGAAGAGCGGGTTCAGACCCTTGGCCACGCGCTCGGCGGAGATGTCGAGGAGCGGGCGGACATAGCCGTCCAGCTTGTCCTTGGGGCAGTGGTCGGTGTGCAGCGCGACCGTGATGTCGTACTTGGCGGCGACCACGTGCGCGAACTCGGCCAGGGCGACCGCGCCGGTGACCATGTCCTTGTTGTACTGGCCGCCCAGGAACTCGGCACCGCCGGTGGAGATCTGGATGATGCCGTCGCTCTCGGCCTCCGCGAAGCCGCGCAGCGCAGCGTGCAGGGTCTGGGTCGAGGTCACGTTGATGGCCGGGTAGGCGAACTTGCCTGCCTTCGCCCGGTCGAGCATCTCGTTGTAGACCTCGGGGGTTGCGATGGGCATCTGTCCGCTCCTTGGATGTGCGGGGAGTGTGCTTATTGCGGGCCCTGACCTGGGGGCGACGTCAGACGTCGCGCCTATCTTTCCAGACTCGGCGGAACACTCCACCCCGCCTGACCGGGGTCGTACGGCGAGAAGGGCCGGGTGTTTCACGTGAAACGCCCGGCCCTTCCGGAAAGACGCAGGTCAGGAGCGGAGCGGAGGCTTCCGGGGACCTTCGTCAGCCGCTGCGCCGACCCCGCCCCGGGAGGGCGTCACCACCCCTTCGCGACCACGATCCGAGACGACCGGGCCGCCGGGGGGCGGGTCAGGCCAGACCCAGGTCCCCGAGCTGGTAGCCGGTGAGGTAGGGCAGGCCCGCGCCGGCGATGGCCTCGGCAGCACCGCGGTCCACGATGGTGGCGACGGCGACGACCTCACCACCGGCCTCGCGGACCGCCTCGACGGCGGTCAGCGGGGAGCCGCCCGTGGTGGAGGTGTCCTCGACGACCAGGCAGCGCTTGCCCTTCACGTCGGTGCCCTCGATCCGGCGCTGCATGCCGTGCGCCTTCTGCGCCTTGCGGACGACGAAGGCGTCCAGGCGCTCCCCGCGCGCCGCCGAGGCGTGCAGCATCGAGGTCGCGACCGGGTCGGCGCCCAGGGTCAGGCCGCCGACGCAGTCGAAGTCGAGGTCGGCGGTCAGGTCGAGCATGACCTGGCCCACCAGCGGGGCGGCCTCGCCGTCGAGGGTGATGCGGCGGAGGTCGATGTAGTAGTCGGCCTCCTTGCCGGAGGAGAGGGTCACCTTGCCGTGCACGACGGCCTTGTCCTTGATCTGCTGCAGAAGCGCATCGCGTACGTCAGTCATGACGTCGAGCTTAGTTGGGCCCCGGTGGGGCTAGCGCAGGCGACGCCAGGTCCAGGTCGTGGAGACCTCCAGGGGGTCCACCGGGGTGACCAGGCGCGGAAGGGTGTTCAGGCCGTTCGGCGGGCCGGACTGCGGCTCCACGCAGACGGCCTCGGGCTGCTCGTCGTACACGACCACCCATGCGGCCGGGCTCGCGACCTTCAGCTCCAGCTCCCCGGCCCAGGTGAGGGTGACGTCGACGCCGTAGGGCATGCCGAAGCAGTCGTCCCACGGGCCGGGCCGGGGGTCGATCCGGCGGCCGGTGGGGAGGTGGTCCTCGCCGCGCTCCTCCTGCCAGGCGGGGTCGAAGGCGATCTGCGCCTCGGGGCCGCCGGCCGTCAGGGTGCGGTTGAACCAGGGGTGCCAGCCGGCCTGGGCCGGGAAGGAGTCCTGGTACGTCTCCACGCCCAGGGTGATCTTCAGGGCGTCCCCGCTCAGCTCGAAGGTCTGCGTCACCCGACCGGCGTGCGGCCAGGGGTCGGCGAGGTCGAAGTAGAAGGCCGCCCCGGTGTCGCCGACCCCGGCGGTCCGCCAGGGCAGATCGCGGCCCAGGCCGTGGATGGCGTGCGGCGGGTGGTTGACGGGCAGCTGGTGGACCGCCGCCCCGTCACGGAACCGCCCGTTCGCGGTGCGGCCGCACCAGGGAACCATCGGGAAGGACCCGTAGTGCGGGCCCTGGCGCAGCAGCTCCATGCCGTCGACGCGCAGGCTGTCGATGCGGCAACCGTTTTCCTGGTCGATGGTGATGTCGGCGCCGCCGGCGCTCAGTTGCGTACTCATACGGCCGACCCTACGGCGGCCGGGCACGGAGGCCGCTCACCCACGGCCCGCCGGAGGTCAGCGGCGGCGGCGCAGGGCCCGTCCGACGACCACCGCCGAGGCCAGGGCCAGGGCCGCGGCGGGGGCGATCCAGCGCATGGCGGGGTTGGCGACGCCGGCGGAGGGGGCCGGGACGGGGGCGTAACGGCCGCGCGGGGGCGCGTGGTCGACCTCCTCGGCGCTGCGGCCGATCATCGTGCGGCGGGCGTGGGCGGCCTCGGCCGGAGGGTGCGGGGGTGAGGTGGGGTCGGCGGCGTCCCCGAGCCCGGCGGTCTCCGGCTGTCCGCCGAGCTCCGGCAGCCCGGTGAAGTCGGGGAGCTCGGGAAGGTCGTCGTCCACGAAGGGGTCGAGGGACGGCGGGGGCACCTCGGTGTCGAACACCGACGCCGCGCCGGCCCCGGGCCCACCGCCCTCGCCCGCCTCCGCCGGTTCCCCGGTGTCCGCCCGCTCCCCGCCCTCCCCCGGCTCGCGGGGGCCGGCCGCCTCGGCCAGGTTCGCGCAGAACCGGTCGAGCAGGCGCCGGACGGCGGTGGTCAGGGCCTCCTGGTCGAAGCCCGCGGTCCGCCCCTCGGCGGTGGCCTCGCCGGTGAACTCCAGCCGGGTCCCGCCGTCGTGGGAGGTCAGCCGCAGCAGGGCCGAGAGCTTCACGGTGCCGTTGCCGCGCACCTCGGCACCCTCGCACTCGGCGGCGAACTGCTCCGGGTCCCGCTCGGACAGCGCCAGGGTCCCCCGGTAGGTGACGCTGCTGGAGCCGACCCGCAGCCTGAGCCGCCCGGCCACCGCGCCGGCGGCGGTCCCGGCGGCCGCGCCGGTGTCGGCGTCCTGCTGGAGACCGGGCACGCAGCGGGCCACCCGGACGGGGTCGCGCAGCACGGCGCGCAGCTCGTCTGCCGGTACCGGAACGAACACCTGATGCTCCATGCGGTCGAGCCTACCGACGAGAACCGCCCGTGCACACGGACGCGGCGCCAGCCGCTTCCTACGAGTAGCGCGGGTGCGGGAGCGTGGAGGGCGGCAGGCCCGGCAGCCGGGTGCGGGCCGCGTCCCGGGCGGCGTCCTGCAGACCGCGGGTGGACACCGCGCGCAGGGCGGGCGTGCCGTGGTCGACCCGCAGCTCGGGGACCCGCTCGCGGGAGGCGAGGACGAAGCCCCAGTCCTGCGGCGGCGCGTCGGCGGCCCCGAGGGTGCGGTCGGGGCCGGCGGCGAAGCCGGAGAGCCGGCCACCCGCGCTGTAGGGGGTGGTGAGCAGGCCCGCGGCACGCAGGGTGGACTCGACGGTCCAGTACGTACGGGGCCGCGTGCTCAGCGGTCCGGCGTGGACGGCGATGCGCCCGCCCGGGTTCAGGGCCCGCGCGGCCAGCCCGTAGAACTCCTGCGAGTACAGCTTGGTGCTCGGGGTGATGCCGGGGTCGGGGAGGTCGGAGAGGATCACGTCGAACCGGTCGCGGGCGGCGGCCCCGCGCAGCCAGCGGAAGGCGTCCTGGGAGACCACGCCCAGGCGGGGGTCCTCGTACGCGCGGCCGTTGAGGGTGGAGAGCATCGGGTCGGTGCGGGCGAGCTCGACCACCCCGGGGTCGAGCTCGACGACGGTGACGGAGGCGACGTCCGGGTAGCGCAGCACCTCGCGTGCGGCGAGCCCGTCGCCGCCGCCGAGGACCAGGACGCGGGCGTGCGGACCGGTCATCGCGGGGTGGACCAGGGCCTCGTGGTAGCGGTACTCGTCGTAGCCGCTGACCCGCAGCCGCCCGTCGAGGTAGAGGTCGAGGGAGCGCGGGGAGCCGGTGGAGGGGCCGGTCAGGACCAGCTCCTGCACCCCCGTCTGCATCGCGACCCGTACCTCCCCTCCGTAGACGGCCGTCCGGGCGACGCGCTCGAAGTCGTCGGCGAGCAGGGTCGCGCAGGCGAGCCCGGCGAGCACGGCGGCGTTGACCGCGAGCAGCAGCCAGCGGCAGCGCCGGCTGAGGTCGCGGTGGAACAGCCACAGCACGAGTCCGCCGCCGACGACGGCGTTGACGGTGCCGGTGAGCATCGCGCCGGTGAGCTGGCCGAGGACGGGGAGCAGCAGGAAGGGGAAGGCGAGCCCGCCGACGAGGGCGCCCACGTAGTCGGCGGCGAACAGGTCGGCGACGGCGCCGCCGGCGTCCTGTCGGCGGATGCGCTGGATGAGGACCATCAGCAGCGGGATCTCGGCGCCGATGAGCACGCCGATGGCGAAGGAGAACGCGACGAGGGCGGACCGGGACTCGCCCAGCCAGGCGAAGCTCGCGTAGAGGGCCATGGCGGAGAAGCCGCCGAGCAGCGCCAGCGCGGCCTCGATGGCGGCGAAGCCGAAGGCGGGGCGGGCGCGCAGCCGTTTGGCGAGCAGCGAGCCGACGCCCATGGCGAAGACCATGACGGACAGCACGACGGACGCCTGGGTGACGGAGTCACCGATGAGGTACGAGCCGAGGGCGACCAGCTCCAGCTCGTACACGAGCCCGCAGGCGGCGCAGACGAACACCGTGGCCAGGACCAGGAGTCGGCCGGTCCGGGGCTGTACGGGCAGGGCGGCCGGAACGGTCTGCACGCCCCGCGGCTCCGCCGCCGGGAGCACCCCGCGGGGGGCGGAACGGTCGATCATGCAGCGAACCGTACGTCACCACCCACGGACACCCTGTCACCCACATGGGTGCAAGTGGGGTGCCGATCCCGCCAGTTGGCGTAATCTGCACCCAACCGGGCCACGGCGGGCGGGGCCTAGACCGGTGCCCCCATCCGGACGCCCACCCGGGTGCGCGTGGCCACCAGCTGGCCCTCCTGCGGGTACGCGTGCCAGGTCCGCCAGCGCACCTGCCCCTCGTACCGCTGCGCGAGCATCGCGGTGAAGGCGTGCGGGTCTCCCGGGAAGGTGCCCGCTAGGCCGTTCGGGTGGTCCGCGACCAGCGCCAGCAACTCCTGGGCCCGCCCGGCGAACGAGCCCCGCGAGAGGTTCTCGACGCGCGCGGCGAACTCGTACTCCCAGTCCCCCACCCGCTTCGCCACGCCCAGCGGCAGCGGCGTGCGGCTGCCGGGCATGCAGGCGACCGTCTCCGAACAGAGCACCTCGCCCTCCTCCAGGAGCACCTGGTGGGAGGCCCCGAGCAGGCGCAACTCCACCTTCGCGTCCTCCAGCTGGAGGTTCAGTACGGCCAGGGCGGGCAGCCGCTCCCGTCCCAGGGCCCAGGCGAGATCGGCGGCACGCGTGTCGGTGTAGGTGGTCTGGAGGGTCGTGAGCATGAGTCGGCTCCGCAAACGCGCGAGGGAGAGGGACCGGACCCCGCCAGCGGTATGCAACGGGTGGGGGGACACCGGCACGGGTCCACTGGGGGTCCCCCCAGCGGTAGCTGGGGGAGAAGTCCAGGGAGGTCCTCCGAGGACTGGTCTACTCGACCGAGGGAATCATGAAAGGCACGGCACTCACAGCGTTTTTACCCAACTTGACGGGGTTTACATCCCCTCGGGGGCTACCCGGTTCACGTGTTCAACGACAGCCCGTCCGTACGTCTTCGCACGCGCCCGAACAAGAAGACGCCCGAAGGAAGTTGTCCCCGCCGGGCGCCCTGTCCACGCGGCCGCGCGCCGCCCCGTTCCAGTGTCAGCTGCCCCCGCACCCACCGCCACCGCAGGAGGAACCGCAGGACGAGCCGCAGGAGGACGAGGAACCGCATGAGGAAGAGGAGCCGCAGGAGGAGGAAGAGCCCCCGCCGCCCGCCCACCAGCTGCCGCCGGAGCTCCCCCCGCCGCCGAACCCGCCCCCACCGGAGAGCTTCCTCGCGACCCAGACGACCACCGCGGCGATAGCCCCGACGACCAGTACGACGACGACCATGTCACCGCCCCTTTCCGACACCCCGGTCCCCCGGGGACCGGGGCCCCCGCGCCCCGCGTGCAGGGGGGATGCCCGTCGGCCCCACCCGCCAAAGCACACTTGAGCAACTCCAGAGGTTCCCCGCAGGATGGCGCCCATGAGCGCACCCGTGAACAGTGACCGCCCCTTCCTCAACCGCCGCCTGGCGGCCTTCGGCACCACGATCTTCGCGGAGATGTCGGCCCTGGCCGCCCGCACCGGGTCGATCAACCTGGGCCAGGGCTTCCCCGACACCGACGGCCCCGCCGAGATCGCCGAGGCGGCCGTCCGGGCGATCCGCGACGGCCGGGGCAACCAGTACCCGCCCGGCCCGGGCGTCCCCGAGCTCCGCGAGGCGATCGCCGCCCACCAGCAGCGCTTCTACGGGCTCGGCTACGACCCCGACACGGAGGTGCTGGTCACGGCGGGCGCCACCGAGGCCATCGCCGCCGCCCTCCTCGCCCTCCTCGAACCGGGCGACGAGGTCATCGCCCTGGAGCCGTTCTACGACTCCTACGCCGCCTGCATCGCCATGGCCGGCGCCGTCCGCGTCCCCCTCACCCTGCGCGCACCGGACTTCCGCCCCGACCTCGACGCCCTGCGCGACGCGATCACCCCGCGCACCCGCCTGCTGCTGCTCAACACCCCGCACAACCCGACCGGCACCGTCCTCACGCCCGAGGAGCTGGCCGTCGTCGCCGAACTGGCCGTCGAGCGCGACCTGCTCGTCGTCACCGACGAGGTCTACGAACACCTCGTCTTCGAGGGCGGCCACACCCCGCTGGCCTCCCTGCCCGGGATGCGCGAGCGCACCGTCACCATCTCCTCCGCCGGCAAGACCTTCTCCTTCACCGGCTGGAAGGTCGGCTGGGTCACCGCCCCGCCCGCGCTGGTCTCGGCCGTCCGCTCGGCGAAGCAGTTCCTCACCTACGTCTCCTCGGGCCCCTTCCAGTACGCGGTCGCGGAGGCCCTCGCCCTCCCCGACGCCTACTACACGGCCTTCCGCGCCGACCTCGCCGCCAAGCGCGACCTGCTCACCGAGGGCCTCACCGCCGCGGGGCTGCGGGTCTTCCACCCGCAGGGCACCTACTTCATCACCACCGACATCTCGCCCCTGGGCGAGAAGGACGGGCTGGCGTTCTGCCGCGCCCTGCCGGAGCGCTGCGGGGTCGTCGCCATCCCGAACCAGGTCTTCTACGACGACCAGGAGGCCGGCGCCAGCCAGGTCCGCTGGGCCTTCTGCAAGAAGACGGAGGTCCTGCGCGAAGCGGTGGACCGGCTGAGGGCGCTCTAGGCGCCGGCATGGACGTGTCGACGGGCCGGACCCCGCCCGCCCCGGCGCCGGGCGCCCCGGCTCCGGCCGCGCGAAGACCGGAGACGGCCGGGCCGGGCGGGTCGGCGGGACGCGCGCTCGCGGTGTTCGCCGTCCTGCGCGGGGCCGGTGCGCTGGTGGTCGCCGTCGGGGCCTGGTGGGCCGGGCGGGACCCGGTGAAGGTGCTCGGCGGCTCCTGGGACTCCTTCTGGTACCTGTCCATCGCCGCCCACGGCTACGGCCGCACCCAGATGTGGCCCGCCTCCGACTCCATCCAGAGCGACGCCGCCTTCTTCCCGCTGTACCCGCTGCTGACGCACCTCCTCGGCGGGGGGCCCGTGGCCGGGCTCGCCGTGGCCTGGACGGCCGCCGGCGCGGCCGCCGTCGGGGTGTACCGGGTCGGGGAGCGGATGCTCGGGGCCCGGGCCGGGGTGCTGCTCGTCGCGCTGTGGGCGTCGCTGCCGCACGCGGTGGTGCTGACCCTCGGCTACACCGAGCCGCTGCTCTGCGCGCTGGCCGCCTGGGCCCTGTACGCGCTGCTGCGCGAGCGCTGGATGTGGGCGGCCTCCCTCGCGGTGCTCGCCGGGCTGACCCGGCCCACCGGGATCGCCGTGGCCGCCGCCGTGACCGTGCCGGCCCTGCGGGAGCTGCTGCGGGGCAACCGGGCGCCCGCGGTGTGGGCGGCCGCGCTGCTGGCGCCCGCCGGCTGGGCGGCGTACGTGGGGGCCGTAGGGGCGCGCCGGCACGAGGCTCTCGGCTACTTCACCGTGCAGCGGCAGTGGGGCTCGCGCTTCGACTTCGGCGCGGGGACGGTCGGCGTGGTGGACCGGGTGCTGACCGGCGGGAACGTCACGGTCCCGGTGGCCGTGACCGTGGCCGCGCTGGCCGTGGCGCTGCTGCTGGCGGTGCTCCTGCTGCTGGACCGGGCGCCGCTGCCGCTGCTCGTCTACACCGGCACCCTGCTGGTGATCACCGTCGGCGGGGCGGGCTTCTTCGAGTCCAAGCCCCGCTTCCTGCTGCCGGCGTTCCCGCTGCTGCTGCCGCTGGCCGCCGCGACGGCCAGAGCCCGGCCGCGGACGGCGGTCGCGGTGACCGCCGGCCTGGCCGGGCTCTCGTACGGCTACGGGGCGTACCTCCTGCTCATGGCGGAGGTACCCCTCTAGGGCCGTCTCTCGGGGGCGGGGACGGCTAGGCGTCGTCCCCGCCGTCGGAGTCGGCGTCGCCCTCCGCGGAGTCGACCTCCTTCTCCAGGCCGAGCTGCTCGATGAGCCACTTGTCGAACTCGATCGACGCGCGGACCCAGCTGACCGTGGAGGACACGAAGTGCTCCAGGCTGACGCCGGTGCCGATCAGCATCTGCGCTTCGCCGATCAGCCGGACGGAGCCGTCGTCGTGCGTGTGGCTGTAGACCTTGGGCCACAGGGTGCGGCGGTTCCAGTCGTCGATCGACTCCAGCAGCTGCGGCTTGTCGTCGATCGCGTGGGGGCGGTCGTAGAAGGTGCGGACGGAGAAGACCTGCTGCTCGCCCTCACCCCGGAACATGAAGTACGTGCGGAAGTCCTCCCACGGCGCCGCGAGGTCACCCTCGTCGTCGACGACGTACTTGAGTTCCATCTGTTCCAGGAGCTGCTTGACCAGATCCTGGTCGGGGACGACGGGGCCCGCCGGTCCTGTCGCCTGCGGTTCGGGCTGACCCCCGAAGTTCGGAATCGAGGCCGGGTCGATGCTCACCGTGTACTTCCCTTCGTGCGGATACAGCCATCCTCCACCATCGCGCCCACCCCGTGTCCAGCCCCGCACGCCCGATCCGCTCCGGGCGGACACGGGCACGCGGCGGTCCTCGCGGACACCGGGGCTACAGGGCCCGCCCCACCAGCAGGTCCTCGCCGGCGACGTCGACCCGGACGGTGTCTCCGTCGCGGACCTCGCCGGAGAGGATCTCCTTGGCCAGGCGGTCGCCGACGGCCGTCTGGATCAGGCGGCGCAGCGGGCGGGCGCCGTACGCGGGGTCGTTGCCCCTGTCGGCCAGCCAGGCCAGGGCCTCGGGCGTGACGTCCAGGGCCAGGCGGCGGTCGGCGAGGCGCTTGGCCAGGCGGGAGATCTGCAGCTCGGCGATGTGCGCCAGCTCGTCCCGGGTGAGGGCCGAGAAGACGACGAGGTCGTCGAGGCGGTTGAGGAACTCCGGCTTGAAGCTCGCCCGGACCACCTCCAGGACCCGGGCCTTCTTGTCCTCGGGCGAGGTGGCCGGATCCACCAGGAACTGGCTGCCCAGGTTGCTGGTGAGGATCAGGATGGTGTTGCGGAAGTCGACGGTGCGGCCCTGGCCGTCGGTGAGGCGGCCGTCGTCGAGGACCTGGAGCAGGATGTCGAAGACCTCGGGGTGGGCCTTCTCGACCTCGTCCAGCAGCACCACGCTGTACGGGCGGCGGCGGACGGCCTCGGTGAGCTGGCCGCCCTCCTCGTAGCCGACGTACCCGGGCGGGGCGCCGACGAGCCGGGCCACACTGTGCTTCTCGGAATACTCGGACATGTCGATGCGGACCATGGCCCGCTCGTCGTCGAAGAGGAAGTCCGCCAGGGCCTTGGCCAGCTCGGTCTTGCCGACACCCGTGGGGCCGAGGAAGAGGAACGAGCCGGTCGGCCGGTCCGGGTCGGCGATGCCGGCGCGGGTGCGGCGCACCGCGTCCGCGACGGCCCGTACGGCCTCGGTCTGGCCGATCAGGCGACGGCCCAGCTCCTCCTCCATGCGCAGGAGCTTCTGGGTCTCGCCCTCCAGGAGCCGGCCGGCCGGGATGCCGGTCCAGGCGCCGACGACGTCGGCGATGTCGTCCGGGCCGACCTCGTCCTTGACCATGGAGTCCTTGACCGGGCCGGCCTTGGCCTCCGCCTCGGCCTCGGTGGCCTCGGCGAGCTCCCGCTCCAGCGCGGGGATCTCCCCGTAGAGCAGCTTGGAGGCGGAGTCGAAGTCACCGTCGCGCTGGGCGCGCTCGGCCTGGCCGCGCAGGTCGTCCAGGCGCTCCTTGAGCTCGCCGACGCGGTTGAGGGACTGCTTCTCCTTCTCCCAACGGGCGGTGAGTCCGCGCAGCTCCTCCTCCTTGTCGGCGAGGTCCTTGCGGAGCTTGTCCAGCCGTTCGATCGAGGCCGGGTCGGACTCGTTCTTCAGCGCCAGCTCCTCCATGCGGAGGCGGTCGACGGAGCGCTGGAGCTCGTCGATCTCCAGCGGGGAGGAGTCGATCTCCATGCGCAGCCGGGAGGCGGCCTCGTCGACGAGGTCGATGGCCTTGTCGGGCAGGAAGCGGGAGGTGATGTAGCGGTCGGAGAGGGTGGCGGCGGCGACGAGGGCGCTGTCGTTGATGACCACCTTGTGGTGGGCCTCGTAGCGGCCCTTGAGGCCGCGCAGGATCGCGATGGTGTCCTCGACGGTGGGCTCGGCGACCAGCACCTGCTGGAAGCGGCGCTCCAGCGCCGGGTCCTTCTCGATCCGCTCGCGGTACTCGTCGAGGGTGGTGGCGCCGACCATGCGCAGCTCGCCGCGGGCCAGCATGGGCTTGAGCATGTTGCCCGCGTCCATGGCGGAGTCCCCGCCGGCGCCGGCGCCGACGACGGTGTGCAGCTCGTCGATGAAGGTGATGATCTGGCCGTCGCTCGACTTGATCTCGGCGAGGACGGTCTTGAGGCGCTCCTCGAACTCGCCCCGGTACTTGGCGCCGGCGACCATGGCGCCGAGGTCGAGGGAGACGAGCCGCTTGTTCTTCAGGGACTCGGGGACGTCGCCCTTGACGATGCGCTGGGCGAGGCCCTCGACGACGGCGGTCTTGCCGACGCCGGGCTCACCGATGAGCACCGGGTTGTTCTTGGTGCGGCGCGACAGGACCTGGACGACGCGCCGGATCTCGTGGTCGCGGCCGATGACGGGGTCGAGCTTGCCCTCGCGGGCGGCTGCCGTGAAGTCGGTGCCGAACTTCTCCAGGGCCTTGTACTGGCCCTCGGGGTCGGGGGTGGTCACCCGCCGTCCTCCTCGTGCGTTCTCGAAGGCGGCCAGCAGTTTCTTCGCGGTCGCGCCCTGGGCGGAAAGGACCTCACCGGCCGCGCCGCCCTTGGCGGCGATGGCGATGAGGAGGTGCTCGGTGGAGAGGTAGTCGTCGCCGAGGGCCCCCGCCTGGGAGTCGGCCTCGGCGAGCACGGCGAGCAGGTCGCGGCTGGGCTGCGGGGGCGCGACCGTGGAGCCGGTGACGCTGGGCAGGGCGGCGAGCAGCCGCTCGGCGCCGGCGCGGACGGCGGCCTGGTCGGCCTCGGTCGCGGCGAGGAGGTCGGTGACGTTCTCGTTCTCCTGGCCGGCGAGCAGGGCCAGCAGCAGGTGCGCGGGGGTCAGGTCGGCATGGCCGTCCTTGACGGCCCTGCTCGTGGCCGCGTTCAGCGCGTCCCGGCTCTTGTTGGTCAGCTCGGCGTCCACTCTCGGTTCTCCTCTCCGGCGGTGCGACTCTTCCGTCCACAACTCTGACTGGTTCAGCGTCTGCAAAGTTGAGTCTATTCCACTCAAGGCAGGATTCGGGCCGGACATATGCTTCGGTCCATGCCTGAAGCGAAGCCCGTCCACGACGTACTCAACCCGACGCCGGAATACCTCGCCTTCTGGCGGGAGCGGCACATCTGCACCCTGACCACCCCCCGCCCCGACGGCACCCCGCACGTGGTCCCGGTGGGCGTGACGTACGACCCGGAGGCCGGACTGGCCCGGGTGATCAGCAACCGGCACAGCAGGAAGGTGCGCAACGTGCTCGCGGCGGCGGACGGCGGCGCGCGGGTGGCGGTGTGCCAGATGGAGGGCCGGCGCTGGGCCACCCTGGAGGGACGCGCCGTGGTCCGCACGGACGAGGCCTCGGTCGCCGAGGCGGTGGAGCGCTACGCGCAGCGGTACGGGCGGACGCCCTCGCCGAACCCGGACCGGGTGGTCCTGGAGATCACGCTGGACCGCGCGATGGGGCGCGCCTGAGCACAACGGCCGGATTCGAGCGGTCCTCAAGCACTTCTCAGCTGATCCTCACCCGAATGTCCTGTTCGGACACTGGACGCGGACATCACAACGGCGCCATCGTGGTCAGGTCCACGATGGCGCCGTTGTGTGGGGGAAGCACCTGGAGCGATCTGCAACGACGGGGGAATCGCCTCAGGCACTGCGGGGGGTGGCGGTGGTGATATCGGGTTCGAAGAGCTGGTGATCACGCTGGTCCAGGTTGACGAAGACCATGCCGTACCGCACTTCGCAGCGGACGGGCTGCGGTGCGCCCCGGGGGCGGCGCAGGCAGCGGTAGGCACGGACGTCCTCGTCCTCCTCGCGCACGATGACGATCGGCTGGCCGAACAGGGTGACCATCAGCGAGTCGCCGGCGTAGGGGATAGCCGTCGCGAGGTCGATGAACTGCCATCCGGAGCGGTACGCCGAAGCCATCTCGCGACGGAAGTCGCGGTCGTCGGGGGTCATCAGGCAGCCTTCGCAGGGAGAGCGGTCCAGCCGGTGTCGACACTGGTCGGCTGGTCCGTCCAGCCGGTGTCGTCCTTACCTGCCGGGCTGCTGGTCCAGCCGGTGTCGATGGCCAGAGCGCTCCCCGCGTCACTCCCGACGGCACTGACCGCCCCAAAGACCGCAACAGCGGAGAAACCAACGGCAAGCGCCGAGCGAAGCATTCTCTTATACATGGTCGGCTTCGTCCTCACTTGATGGAATCCTCTCCCCCGCCTGACAGACGATGGCTCATTCAGGCACGTCAACGCCACAGGGACGATGCATCATGTTCTTGCATGTTCAGGACCCTGGGGGGTGGAGATTTGCCCAAAAGTACGACAAACCCGACACATCCCCACCCCATCACGTCGCTCTGCCCCGAGGGGACGCGGCTCTACGCGGCGGCGCTCAGCACCGGTCGGATCGCACGCAGTGAGGTGCAGCAGGCACCCTGCTTGCTTGAATTCGCCCTTCTGCAGCCCGACCCCGATGACGCCAACCAGCTGCGGCCGGTTCCGCCGTCCGTCGCACTCGCACAACGGCTGCACCCGATTGAACGCGAGATCCAGGACCGCAGACGCGCCGCTGTAGATCTCACCGACGTATTCGAGCCGTTCCTGACCATCAGCGCGCAGAACCCGGCCAACACCCACGCCATCACGGTCCTGGAGGGTTTCGAACGGATCAACGCCGCCCTGGACCTCGCGACGGCCGAATGCCACACCGAGGTCCTGACGGTGCAGCCGGGCGGCGCACGGCCCTCCGAGGCCCTGGCACAGGCCCTGGAGCGGGACGCCCCGCTGATCGACCGGGGCATCAGCATCAGGACCCTCTACCAGCACACGGCGCGGCACAGTCAGGGGACGCTGGCCTACGTGGACCGGATGTCCGCCGGAAAGGTGGAAATCCGGACATTGGAGGAGTTGATCGAACGGCTCATAGTGTTCGATCGGACGGTCGCCTTCATCCCCGTCAGCGACGACCGCCGCGTGGCCCTGGAGCTGCGCCACCCCGGCCTGGTCGACTACCTCATCAAGGTGTTCGAGCAGCTGTGGCGGCGCGCCGTCCCCCTCCAGGACGAGGTCACCTACACGCAGACCCCGGACGGGATCTCGGGCGTGCAGCGCTCGATCGCCCAGCTGCTCGTCGAGGGGCACGTCGACGAGGCCATCGCCCGCCGCCTGGGGATGAACGTCCGCACCTGCCGCGCCCACATCGCGAAACTCGCCTCCGCCCTCGGCAGCGGCAGCCGGGCCCAGCTGGGCTACCTCATCGCCCAGTCCGGCATCCTGCACACCGAAGGCGCCCAGGAGCCCCCGGGAGGCTGCCGGGAGCTCTCCGGGCCGTGACGTGCGTGTGCCCCGCCCGGGCGGGCCGGGGGGGGGGCCCCCGGGGGGGGGGGGGGGGGCCCCCGTCCGTCGTGCGGGGGGGGTGCGGGAGCCGGGCCGGTCGCGGCTGAGGATGCGTCCGATTCGTTACGTGGTTTC
>NZ_JBBDHD010000094.1:0-27442 GCF_044129415.1 Streptomyces racemochromogenes | reverse complement strand
CCCCCCCCCCCCCCCCCCCCCCCCCCCCCCCCCCCCCCCCCCCCCCCCCCCCCCCCCCCCCCCCCCCCCCCCCCACAACTCCCTTTCCGCCGGAGGGATCAGAGGGCGGCGGCCAGCTCGGTGCCCTGGCGGATGGCCCGCTTGGCGTCGAGTTCGGCGGCTACGTCGGCGCCGCCGATCAGGTGCGCGTCGACGCCCTCGGCGCGCAGCGCCTCGTACAGGTCGCGGCGCGGCTCCTGGCCGGTGCACAGGACGACCGTGTCGGCGGGGACCAGGCGCGGCTGGCCGTCGACGGTGATGTGCAGGCCCTCGTCGTCGATCCGCTCGTAGGTGGCGCCGGCGACGGAGACGACCCCGCGGTGCTTGAGCTCGGCGCGGTGGATCCAGCCGGTGGTGGTGCCGAGGCCGGCGCCGACCTTGGTGGTCTTGCGCTGGAGGAGGGTCACCTGGCGGGGGCTGGCGGGCCGTTCGGGGGCGGTGAGGCCTCCGGGGCCGGCGTACGCGGTGTCGACGCCCCAGTGCCGGAAGTAGACGGCGGGGTCCTGGGCGGCGCCCTCGCCGCTGTCGGTGAGGAACTCGGCGACGTCGAAGCCGATCCCGCCGGCGCCGACGACCGCGACGCGCTCGCCGACGGGGGCGCCGTCGCGCAGTACGTCCAGGTAGCTGACCACGTTGTCGCGGTCCACGCCGTCGATGGCGGGGGTGCGGGGGGTGACGCCGGTGGCGACGACGACCTCGTCGTAGCCGCGCAGGCTCTCCACGTCGGCGGGGGTGTTGAGGCGGACGTCGACTCCGCGGGCTTCCAGCCGGTTGCCGAAGTAGCGGATGGTCTCCTCGAACTCCTCCTTGCCCGGGATCCGGCGGGCGATGTCGAGCTGGCCGCCGATGTGGCCGGAGGCCTCGAAGAGGGTGACGGCGTGGCCGCGTTCGGCGGCCGAGACGGCGCAGGCGAGGCCGGCCGGGCCGGCGCCGACGACGGCGACGGTCTTCTTCGTCCGGGTGGGGGACAGGACGAGCTCGGTCTCGTGGCAGGCGCGCGGGTTGACCAGGCAGCTGGTGATCTTCCCGCTGAAGGTGTGGTCGAGGCAGGCCTGGTTGCAGCCGATGCAGGTGTTGACGGTCTCGGGCCGGCCGGCCGCGGCCTTGGCGACGAAGTCGGCGTCCGCGAGGAAGGGCCGGGCGAGGGAGACCAGGTCGGCGCGGCCGTCGGCGAGGATCTCCTCGGCCTTCTCGGGGGTGTTGATGCGGTTGCTGGTGACGAGGGGGACGGAGACCGCGCCCATCAGCTTGCGCGTGACCCAGGTGTAGGCGCCGCGGGGGACGGAGGTGGCGATGGTGGGGATGCGGGCCTCGTGCCAGCCGATGCCGGTGTTGATGATGGTCGCGCCGGCCGCCTCGATCTCCTTGGCGAGGTGGACGACCTCGTCGAGGGTGGAGCCGCCGGGGACCAGGTCCAGCATGGACAGGCGGTAGATGAGGATGAACTCCTTGCCGACGGCGGCGCGGGTACGGCGGACGATCTCCAGCGGGAAGCGCACGCGGTTCTCGTACGCGCCGCCCCAGCGGTCGGTGCGCCGGTTGGTGGCGGCGGCGATGAACTCGTTGATCAGGTAGCCCTCGGAGCCCATGATCTCGACGCCGTCGTAGCCGGCCAGCCGGGCGAGGCGGGCGGCACGGACGAAGTCCTCGACCGTCTGCTCGACCTCGTCGTCCGTGAGCTCGTTCGGGACGAAGGGGCTGATGGGGGCCTGGAGGGCGCTGGGGGCGACGAGGTCCTTGTGGTAGGCGTAGCGGCCGAAGTGGAGGATCTGCATCGCGATCTTCCCGCCCTCGGCGTGCACCGCGTCGGTGATCACCCGGTGCTCGGCGGCCTCCTCCTCGGTGGTGAGGCGGGAGCCGCCCTCGAAGGGGCGTCCGGCGTCGTTCGGGGCGATGCCGCCGGTGACGATCAGGCCGGCGCCGCCCTTGGCGCGCTCGGCGTAGAAGGCGGCGAGACGCTCGAAGCCGCCCTGGTGCTCCTCCAGGCCGGTGTGCATGGAGCCCATGATCACGCGGTTCGGCAGGGTGGTGAAGCCGAGGTCCAGGGGGCTCAGCAGGTGCGGGTACGGGCTCATGGGTGACGTGTCTCCTCGCGCGGTGTCCTGACCCTGTTGTAAGCGAGCGGGAGACGGTTTTGCAACTAGGTGCAAAACAGCTGTGGCGACTCTCACGGCCCCCGCCGCCCCTCCGGCCGGTACGGGAGGGGCGGCGGGACGGGTCCGCGAGGGTCCGGAGCCGTCAGGAGCGGTGGAGGCGGACCGTGACGATCTGGAACGGGCGCAGGTTCAGCGGGACGGCCCCCGACGCGGTGGGGGCCCCGACGGCCGTCGGGGGCAGGGGGCGCTCCAGCAGGTCGGTCTCGGTCGCGCCCCCGACGGGGAAGCCGGGGGTCAGGGTGGCCCGGGCGCGGCCGCCCCGGGATTCGTAGAGGCGCACGACCACGTCGCCGCTGCGGTCCTCGGCGAGCTTGACCGACTCCACCACCACCGCGTCCTCGTCGACGGCCACCAGCGGCGCCACCGGGCCCGCGCCGCGCAGGGCGCGCTCGGGCAGGTTGAGCGCGTGGCCCTCGCGGACGGCGTCCCCGAGGGTGGCGCCCGGGGCGAGGGAGAAGCGCAGGGCGTGGCGGCCCTGGTCGGTCTCGGGGTCCGGGTAGCGGGGGGCGCGCAGCAGGGAGAGGCGGACGGTGGTGGTCTGGCCGCCGTCGGGGCGGACGTCGCGGGTGACGTCGTGCCCGTAGGTGGAGTCGTTGAGCAGGGCCACGCCCCAGCCCGGCTCCTGCGCGTGGATCCAGCGGTGGGCGCAGATCTCGAACCGGGCGGCCTCCCAGGAGGTGTTGGTGTGGGTGGGACGCTCCACGTGCCCGAACTGGGTCTCGGAGGAGGTCCGTTCGGCCTTGACGTCCAGGGGGAAGGCGGCCTTGAGGAACTTCTCCGTCTCGTGCCAGTCCACCTCGGTGACCAGGTCCACCGTCTTGGCGCCGGCCCGCAGGGTGATCGTCTGGATGACTGCGGAGGAGCCGAAGGAGCGGGTCACGGTGACGGCGCAGGCGTCGGGGCCGCTGTCGGTGACCTCCAGGGCGTCCAGGCCGTCGAGGTCGGTGACCTTGTTGCGGTAGAAGGCCTCCACGTCCCAGGCGTCCCACATGTTCGGGAAGTCGGGGTGGATCTGGAGCAGGTTGGCGGCGGCGCCCGGGGCGACAGCCTCCCGGCCGTGCTCCAGGTCGTACGCGGAGACGATCAGCCCGCGGCCGTCGACCTCCACCAGCAGCCGCCCGTTCGCCAGGACGTGGCCGCCGCCGTGCCGCTCCTCCACGGTGACCGGCTGCCGGGCCTCGGCGGGGCGGTCCGCGCCGCCGGCCGGGACCCCGCGCCGGGCGTGCGGGGCGCAGTTGAACACCAGCTCCGCCGTGCCCTCCCCGGCGAGCGCGGTCTGCGCGGCCAGGGTCAGGGCGCGCAGCTCCTCCCCCACCCGTGCGTACGTCTCGCGGGCCTCTCGATGGACCCAGGCGATGGAGGAGCCGGGCAGGATGTCGTGGAACTGGTGGAGCAGGACGGTCTTCCAGAGGCGTTCCAGGTCCTCGTACGGGTAGGCGAAGCCGGGGACGCGCACGGCGGCCGTCGCCGCCCACAGCTCGGCCTCGCGCAGCAGCGACTCGCTGCGGCGGTTGCCCTGCTTCGTCCCGGCCTGGGAGGTGTAGGTGCCGCGGTGCAGTTCCAGGTACAGCTCGCCGGCCCAGACGGGAGCGTCCCCGTATTCGGCGCGGGCCTTGTCGAAGAAGGCGTCGGGGCGCTCGATCTCCACCCGCGGCGAGCCTTCGAGGTCCCGCAGGCGGCGGGCCCGGGCCAGCTGCTCGCGGGTGGGGCCGCCCCCGCCGTCACCCCAGCCGAAGGGCACCAGCGAGCGCGAACCCCGTCCCTTCTCCCGGTAGTTGCGGGCGGCGTGGGCGAGCTGGGCGCCGCCGAGATCGCTGTTGTAGGTGTCCACGGGCGGGAAGTGGGTGAAGACGCGGGACCCGTCGATGCCCTCCCACCAGAAGGTGTGGTGCGGGAACCGGTTGGTCTGGGACCAGCAGATCTTCTGGGTGAGGAACCACTGGTTGCCGGCGAGCCGGACGATCTGCGGGAGCGCGGCGGTGTAGCCGAAGGAGTCGGGCAGCCACACCCCCTTGGTCTCGATGCCGAACTCCTCCAGGAAGAACCTCTTGCCGTACAGGAACTGGCGGACCATGGCCTCGCCGCCGACCATGTTGGTGTCCGACTCCACCCACATGCCGCCGACGGGGACGAACTGCCCGTCCGCGATCTTCTTCTTGACCCGTTCGAAGAGCTGGGGCCGGTGGGCTTTGATCCAGTCGAGCTGCTGGGCCTGGGACATGGCGAAGACGAACTCGGGGTGCTCGTCCATCAGGGCGACCACGTTGGAGGCGGTCCGGGACACCTTGCGGACCGTCTCGCGCAGCGGCCACAGCCAGGCCGAGTCGATGTGGGCGTGGCCGACGGCGCTGATCCGGTGCGCGGAGGCGTGCGCCGGGGAGGCGAGCACCCCGGCGAGGCGGGCGCGGGCGGCGGCGGCCGTGCCGGGGACGTCGTCGAGGTCGATCTCGTCGAGGGCGGAGGCGACGGCGCGCAGGACGGTGTGGCGGCGGGCGTCGTCCTCGCCGAGCTGGGCCATCAGCCCTTCGAGGACGTCGAGGTCCTGGACGAGTTCCCAGACCTCGGTCTCGAAGACGGCCAGCTCCATCCGGGCCAGCCGGTACAGGGACCGGCCCCCGCTGGTCAGCCGGTCCCCCTCGGTGGTGGGCCGGTGCTCGACGAGGACGGGGTTGGCGGCGGCCTCGACGTACCACTCGACGGGCTCGCCGCCGGCCGCCCGGTCGGCCACGCGCACCCAGTCGCTGTACGGGTTGAGGGCCTTGACCTCGGAGCCGTCGGCCCGGTGGACCAGGCCCTCGCACTGGAAGCCGGGCATCATCCGGTCGAAGCCGAGGTCGAGGACGGCCTCGACGGTGCGGCCCGCCCAGCCGGCGGGGACGGTTCCCGTGACCCGGAACCAGGTGGTGCCCCAGGCCGGGCCCCAGGCGTCGCCCGGGGCGCACGGCGTGTAGGGGGCGGCCAGTGCCTCGGCGACGGGGACGGGTTCCCCGGGCGCGTCCCAGCGCTCGACGGTGAGCGGGACCGGGCGGGAGCGGACGGCGGGCCTGATGCGTTCGCCCAGGACCCGGCGGAGGCGTTGCTCGGTGATGCTGCGGTCGTCGTGCATGACGGCGGCTCCAGGAGGGGGTCGGCGGGTGGCTGCGGGGGCGGGGCGGGTCAGACCTTGACGGCTCCCTCGCCCACGCCGCGGAAGAAGAAGCGCTGGAGGGCGAGGAAGAGCAGCATCATCGGCAGCAGGGCGGCCATCGCCCCGGCCGCGATCAGCCGCTGGTCGTTGACGGTGGTGGCGCCGGCCAGGCTCTTCAGGCCGAGCTGGAGGGTGTAGTGGTCGCTGTCGGTCAGGACGATCAGGGGCCACAGGAAGTCGTCCCAGGCCCCCATGAAGCTGGTGATGCACACCACGGCGAGGGCGCCGCGGGCCGAGGGGACGAAGACGCGGGTGAAACGGGTCCACTCGTTCGCCCCGTCGAGCACCGCGGCCTCCTCCAGCTCCCGGGGGACGGCGAGGAACGCCGCCCGCATGATCATGATGTTGAGGACGGAGACCGCGCCGGGCAGCCACACGCCGACGAGGCTGTCGACCAGGCCCATCCCGCGGACGGTGAGGAACATCGAGATCATCACGGACTCGAAGGGGAACATCAGGGTGGCGGTCAGCACGGTGAAGACGGCCCGGCGCCCCTTCCAGCCCTCCCGGGACAGGGCGTACCCGCCCATCGCGGCGAACAGCAGGTTCGATGCGACGGCGAGGGCCGCGACGACCAGGGTGTTGGCCGTGTACGGCAGCAGCGGGAAGGACTCGGCGACCCGGACGTAGTTGCCGAGGGTGGGCCGGGAGGGCAGCACCCCCTCGTAGACGTTCTCGCCGCGCCCGCGCAACGAGGTCAGGAACTGCCAGGCGAGCGGGCCGGTCGTCACCACGAGGGCCAGGCACAGCGTCAGGTAGCGGGCGGCGGGGCCGGCCCGGCGCCCGCTCACGCCTCGTCCCCCCTGGCCAGCCGGCGCCCCAGCAGGCTGAAGGCCAGGGTCAGCAGGAACAGCAGCAGGGAGAGGGCGGAGGCGTATCCGGTCTCGCCGGCGAAGCCCAGGCCGACCTGCCGGATCAGGAAGGGCAGGGTGCGGGCGCCGCCGCCGGGGCCGCCGCTCTCCCCGCCGAGGATGTAGACCTCGGTGAACACGCGCAGGGCGGAGATCGCCGACAGGGTCCCGACCAGCAGCATCATCGGCTTCACGGACGGGACGGTGATGCTGGCGAACCGGCGCAGCGGGCCCGCCCCGTCGAGGGCGGCGGCCTCGTAGAGCGCCGGGGGCACGTTCCCGAGGGCGGCCAGGTAGAAGACCATGTAGTAGCCCAGGCCCTTCCACACGGTCACGATCATCGCGGAGACCAGCAGCAGCGTGCTGTCCGTCAGGAAGGGCACCGGCTCCGCGACCAGCCGCAGCCGGACCAGGACGGCGTTGACGGCCCCGTCGCTGCGCAGCAGCCACTGCCAGATCAGGCCGACGACCACGGCGGAGGCGATCACCGGGGTGTAGAAGGCCGACCGGAACAGGCCGATGCCGGGGACCTCCCGCCGGACCAGGACGGCCAGCCCCAGCGGCAGCACGACCAGGCAGGGGACGACGACCAGCAGGTAGAGCACGCTGTTGGCGGCGGCCGTCCAGAAGTCGGGGTCGGCCAGGGCCCGCCGGTAGTTGGCGAGGCCGACGAAGCTCCCGCCGTCCAGCACCCGGGCGTCGGTGAGGGACAGGACGACGGTGTTGACGAACGGCCAGAGGCTGAACAGGCCCACGGCGGTGAGCCCGGGTGCCAGGAACAGGTACGGGCCCCACCACCGGCGGTGCGGCAGCCCGCCCCCGGCTTCCCGCGCCGTCACCTCGCGCCCGCGGCGGCCAGCAGCCGGTTGGCCTCCTCCTGGGCCCTGCGCACGGCCGTCCGGGCGTCCTGTTCGCCCTGGATGGCCCTCTGCACCTCGCGGGTCACCGCGTCGCCGACCTGACTGGTCCACTGGACGGGGGTGTTGGCGTCGAGGGCGGCGGTCCTCAGCTGCTCGGCGCCGATCGCGCGGGCGAGCGTCTCGGCGTCCTTGCCGTCGCCGCGGTCGGCGAAGCGCGGGTCGGCCAGGCCCTCGGCGTTGGAGGGGTAGATGGTGGCCCGCCGGGAGAACTCCACCTGATTGGGCCCGTTGGTGACCCATCGGGCGAACTCGGCCGCCGCGTCCGGGTGGGCGGTGTCCTTCCTGACGCCGAGGGACTGGGCGTAGATGCCGATGTGGCCGAGGGTGCCGGTGACGGCGCCCGCGACCCGGGTCTGCGCGTAGACCCGGGGGGCGTTGGCCTTGATGTCCTTGACGAAGCCGGGCGAGCCGGGGCCGAAGACGAGCCTGCCGCTGCCGTAGAGCTGGTTGATGTCGTCGGACTTCAGGAGGGACTCCTTGGGCATGGCGCCCTTGGCGTACAGGTCCTTCATGCGTTCGACCCAGGAGACGGCCCGGTCGGTGTCGAAGGTGAACCGGTCCCCGGCCCGGTTCAGCAGGGGGACGCCCATCTTCTGCCAGTCCCCGGGCAGCCGTCCCTTGGGGTCGGCCATGAACGCCGCGTACCGGCCGCCGGAGCGCGCGGCGATCCGCTCGGCGTAGTCGAAGAACTGCTCGACGGTGGTGGGCGGCCGGGCGGGGTCGAGGCCCGAGGCGGTGAACAGCTCCTGGTTGTAGGTGAGGATCTCGGGGGTCACGTACCACGGATAGGCGTAGACGCCCTGGCCCTTGCCGGGCAGCTTGAACTGCTCCCAGGCGCCCGGCACGTACTCCTTGGCCGCCGCAGTGTCGAGGGCGGCCACGTCGGCGAGCATGCCGCGGTCCGCGAGGAGCTGGAAGGAGTCGGTCGAGAGGTTGACGACGTCGGGGAGGGCCCCGGCCCGGGCGTCGGCGACGAGCTTCTCGTTGTAGCCGTCGCCGGGCACGTCCTCCCACGTCACCTTGGCGTCGGGGTACTTGCGCTCGAAGGAGTCGATGACGCCCTGGACGTAGGCGGTGTAGACGGGCTTGAGCTGGAGCGTCCGGAAGGTGATCTCCCCGGCCACCCTGCCGGTCCTGCGCGCCTCGCCGGAGTCGTGGCCGGCACCGCCGAGGCCACAGGCGGAGAGGGCCAGGAGTCCGGCGGTCACCGCGGTGGCGGCGGCCGTGCGGGTCGGGTGGGAACGCGTCATCGTCGCCGCCTTCGTGGGAGCTCCGGCCGTGGCGCCGGAGGGCGGTGCCCCAGGCTGTACGCAAGCGCCGGGCGCGTCAACGCGGCAGGAAGTCCCGCTGGCCGGGGGGACCCGGGTCGCGGGGCCCGGACGGCTGCCGCGGGGCCGCCCGCCGGGAGGCCCTTGAACTGGACCGACCGGCTCCGGCGCGGGCGCTGCGCGCCGGAGCCTCGGCACGGGCCCGGCAGGCGGCTCCGGGGCAGGTTTGACGCCTTATCGACGGCCGCCGCCGGGACGCGCGCGGGCACGGGTGCGCCGGGAAGGGGGGCTACTTCATGTGGTATTGGGCCTTTTCGGCGAGCTTGCCGTCCTTGAAGCAGAAGCGGAGCACCTCCTCGGAGGCCTTGTCGTCGCTGGAGACGTACCAGGCGCACACGCTTCCCGCCGGCTCGGCGGGACCGCCCTCCTTCAGGGCGCTCTTGACGAAGCTCTCGCCCGAGGGCAGCTTGGCGCGGACCTCGCCCTCGGGATCGCCGACGCGCACCGACGCGTACACCTTCGGGTCGACGAGCGTCTTGTCGGCCACGTCGAGCATCTTCCCCACACCGAGGAAGAGCGCGGCGAGGAGTCCTATGCCCAGGACCAGCGCCACTCCGCAGCCGATGAGACAACCCTTGCGCTGAGCCATGACCCGTTCCTCCGTGCCCTCGTGTTCCTGCTGACACCGGGGAGCCTCGCAGGGGGCGGGACGGGCGCGCCGTACTCGAAAGTCGCGCGCCGCCGCGACGTTCGTCGCCGGTTCAGAGGTCCGCGGGGTCGGTGTTCGCACCGCACAGGACGACGGCGACCCGCTCGCCCGGCGGCCGCGGGGCGGTGCGCACGGCCGCGAGGGCGGTCGCGGCCCCGGCCTCGACGACGATGCGGTGCTCCTCCCACAGGGCGCGCCGGGCCTCGGTGATGGCCGCGTCCGGGACGAGGACGGACACGGCGTTGTCACGGCGGGCGGCGGCGAGGGCGTCGGCGGAGACCCGGGTGGCTCCCAGGGAGTCGGAGGCCACGGAGTCCACCGGGACGTCGACGGGGCGGCCCGCCTCCAGGGCGGCGTTCAGGGCCCGGCAGTTCTCCGGTTCGGCCGCGACCACCCGTACGCCGTGCGCCCGCGCGGCGGTGGCGACGCCCGCGAACAGCCCGCCCCCGCCGACCGCGACGACCACCGTGTCCAGGCCGGGCAGCGCGGCACGGATCTCGTCGAGCAGGGTTCCGGCGCCGGCGGCGATGAGCGGGTGGTCGTAGGCGTGGCTGCTCAGGGCCCCGCTGTCGGCGGCGAACCGGCGGCAGGCCTCCAGGGCCTCGGCGTAGCGGTCGCCGACGAGGCGGACGTCGGCGCCGTAGCCGCGCAGCCGGTCCACCTTGACGCGCGGGGCGGTGGCGGGGAGGAAGACGGTGGCGGGCACGCCCTGGGCGCGGGCCGCCCAGGCGCAGGCGAGGCCGGCGTTGCCGCCGGAGGCGATGGTGACGCCGGCGGCCGGAAGGGCTCCGGCCTCGCGGTGGGCGGCGAGGAAGTTGTGGGCACCGCGGGCCTTGAAGGAGCCGGTGTGCTGGAGGTGTTCGAGGGCGTACCAGAGGCCCTCGGCGGCGGGCGCGACGGCCACCGGCCGGATGGCCCCGGCCGTGCGGTCGGCGGCGGCGCGGACGGCGGCGTAGTCGAGCTGCTGTTCCATGGCGGGCGGCCTCTCTCGTGTCGGGGGGTGCCGGGGCGGCTCAGGTGGCGGGCCGGGCCGCGGCGATGAGCTGGCGCAGGGCGCCGTAGTAGACCTCGTGGTCGGTGAGCGGGGGCAGCAGGTCGGCGGGGGCGCCCCCGAGCACCGGGAACTCCGCCGGGTCGAGCGCGGCGAGCACGGCACGGGAGGCGGCCGTGGCCCCGGCCGGGTCGCGGTGGTCCACGAAGGCGGCGCTGCCGAGGGTCAGCAGGTACATCCGGCGGTAGACGGTCATGGCCTCGGCGCGGCTCATCCCGGCGGCGAGGCTGTCGGCGAGCGCGGGTTCGGCGAGCCGGGCCAGCAGCTGGCGGCCGAGCCACGGGCGTCCGCCGCGCAGGAGGAGCAGGCCGGGGTGGGCGGTGAGCAGCCGGTAGAAGGCACCGAACCGCAGTTCGGCGGCCTCGGCCCAGTCGGTGCCCGGCGGGACGTCGGGGAGCCGGGCGGCGAGGTGCTCGGTGCACAGGTCGATCAGGCCCGCGAGGTCGGTGCAGCGGCGCTGGACGGTGGCGTGGGAGACGTCGAGGCGCTCGGCGAGCGCGCGGAAGCTCAGGGCGGCGGGGCCTTCCTCGTCGAGGATGCGCAGGGCGGCCACGGCGATGGCCTCCGGGGTCGCCCGGTCGAGGGCCGCTGATCTTCTGGGCATGCGATACACCGTATCATCCAGCGTCACATACGACGTATCACCCTGTCTCCGGCCGCACGGACCCCGACACGGGTGCGGGCGACGGCTGCGGCCATATTGCTGGTCATCGGGCCACCACCCCCGACCGGTGTTGACAGCGGGTAGTCGCACCGCTGCACTGAGGCACGATCCCGTCGGTACGCACCACGCCAAGGAGACCCCGTGCCGCCTCGCCTGCGCGCCTCACTCCCCTGTCTGACCGCGGCCGCCCTGCTCGCCCTCGCGCTCTGCCCCGCCCCGGCGACGGCGGAGCCGACCGCGACCTCGGACACCCCGCTCGCCCTCACCCCGCCCATGGGCTGGAACAACTGGGCGCACTACATGTGCGACATCGACGAGGCCAAGGTGGTCGCCAACGCCGAGGCGCTCGTCTCCAGCGGCCTGGCCGCCAAGGGGTACGACACCGTCACCGTGGACGACTGCTGGATGCTCCGGCAGCGCGACGCGCGGGGGAACCTGGTCGCCGACCCGGTGAAGTTCCCGCACGGCATGGCCTGGCTGGGCGATCACCTCCACGCCAAGGGGCTGAAGTTCGGCATCTACGAGGACGCCGGCTCCCTCACCTGCGAGCGCTACCCCGGCAGCGGCGCCCCGGAGGGCGGCGGCGCGGACCACTACGACCGCGACGCCCGGCTGTTCGCCGCGTGGCACGTGGACTACGTGAAGATGGACGGCTGCAACCTGTGGGTGCCGCCCGGGAAGACGAAGGAACAGGCCTACCGGGACGCGTACAACTCGGTGGCGCGGGCGCTGCGCGACAGCGGGCGCGCGATGGTCCTCTCCGCCTCCGCCCCCGCCTACTTCCAGCAGGGCGAGTGGGGCGGCTCGGACTGGCACAAGGTCCTCGACTGGGTGGGCGAGACCGGCCAGTTGTGGCGCGAGGGCAAGGACATCAAGGTCTACAAGCCGGCCGCGCCGCAGACCTCACGCTGGAGTTCGGTGCTCGGCAACTACGGCTACAACCGCTGGCTCGGCCGGTACGCCGCCCCCGGCAACTGGAACGACCCCGACTTCCTGATCGCGGGCGCCCCGGGGCTGACGGACGCCGAGAGCCGCAGCCAGGTGGGGCTGTGGGCGATGATGGCCGCGCCCTTCATCCTGTCCTCCGACGTCGCGGCGCTCAGCCCCGGGGGGCTCGCGGCCCTGGGCAACACCCGTCTGATCGAGCTGGACCAGGACCCGCTGGGCCGCCAGGGCGCGGTCGTCTCCTCCGACGCGGTCTCCGACGTGCTGGTGCGGCCGCTGGCGAACGGGGACCGAGCCGTGGCGGTGCTCAACCGCTCCGGGACGGACCGCGAGGTCTCCGTACCGCTGGCGGACGTCGGGCTGCCGGCCCCCTGCGCGGTGGACGCCGTGGACCTGTGGACGGGCAAGCGCACGGAGGCGGGTGACGCGCTGACCGGGCGGATCGCCGCGCACGACACGGCGGTGTGGCGGCTCACCCCGCGCGGCGGCTGCGCCGAGGCGGTGCCCACCGGGCAGATCAACGGCCTGGGGGCGCGGTGCGCCGACGGGGCGAGCACCAGCGGCGTCGGCGCGGTCGTCCTGGCCGCCTGCACCGCCGGGGGCGACCAGCGCTGGACCCTGGGCGGCGGCGGGCGGCTGAGGCTGGCCGGCCAGTGCCTCACCGCGGGTGGCGGCGGGCTGGTGGAGCTGGCCGACTGCGCGCCCGGGCGCCGGGCGGGGCAGAGCTGGCGGCACCGGCGGGACGGGTCCCTGGTGGAGGAGGCGAGCGGGTCGTGCCTGACGGCCCCGGCGGCCCCCGCGGCCACCGACGCCCCCGCCGAACGGCTGCGGCTGGCCGCGTGCGGCGACCACCGGGCGGACCAGGCCTGGTCGCTGCCCGTGTGACGGTGCGGTGCCCGCCGGGCCGTGCCGTCGGCCGCGGGAGGGAGACGTCCTTCACTCTTCCGGGGGAATCGCCCGACGGGCGGCCCCGGCCTGCACGAGCGCTGGGTTCACTGGCCGGAGCGGCCGGGGCGGGCCAGGGGGGCGGCGCCGGAACGATCCGGCGGCCGCCCCTTCCGGCGCCCGCGGGCCGGCCCCGAGAGCCGACAGGAGTGCACCGAGATGGACGAGAACGCACAGGAGCGGCCCCGGATCCCCGCCCCCCAGGTCCCCGCCGGGATCACCGACGGGGTGGTGGAACTCCGCAAGCGCAGACCCTCCGCCCCGGCCCCCGACCGCCGCGCGGACCCCGAGGAGGGCGGCGCCGGCCCGAATCCGGTCCCGGACGCGGTGGGAGGCACATGACGCCGCCCGGGGCCGCCGCTGCGCCGCGCGGCCGGGATGCGCGCAGCGCATGCCCAGCCCCGCCGGCGTGTGAGGCGCGGGCGCGGTAGCGCCGTGCATGGAGCCGCGCCCGGCGGTCGAGGGGCGGAAACGGTGAAGGGGCGGGGCGGGGACCGGCTCCGCGCAGCGGTACCGGGAGGACAGGCGGCGCAGGGGCCCGCGGGGCTATGTTGACGGGAGAGGCCGCCGCCGCGGGCGTGTCCGGGGCGCTACGGGGTCGGTTGCCGCCGGCGTGGAGGTGGGTCATGGCATCCGTACGGGCGGACCCCGCACACCGCGGGGGCCGGACGGCGGCCGGCGCGGCCGCCGGACTGGCCGCCGCCTTCGCGGGCCTGGCGGCGGCCGAGCTCACGGCCGCCTTCGTCCGGCCGGAGGCCTCCCCGCTCGCCGCGGTGGGCGGGGCCGTCGTGGACCGTACGCCCACCGCGGTCAAGGAGTGGGCCGTCCGCTCCTTCGGCACGTCCGACAAGCTGGTCCTGACCCTCGGCATCGCCGCCGTCCTCGCCGTGCTCGCCGCCTGCGCCGGGATCCTCGCCGTACGGCACCCGCGCCCGGGCTGCGCGGCCGCCGCGGCGGTGGGGCTGCTCGGGGCGGCGGCCGCACTCAGCCGCCCCGGGGCCGGGTGGAAGGACGCCCTGCCGTCCCTGGTCGGCTCGGCGGTGGCCGCCGGGGTGCTGTACCTGCTCGTCACGGCCGTACGGCGGCCCCGTCCCGCCCAGGGCCGGCCCGCGGGGACGTGGCCGATGGACCGGCGCGGCTTCGGCCGCCTCCTGACGGCCACCGTCGCCGCCTCGGCCGTCGCCGGATACGCCGGCCGGCGCCTCGGCGCCCACGGCTCGGCCGGAGCCACCGCCTCCCGGGCCGGGCTGGTCCTCCCGGCCCCGGCCGTGCCCGCGCCGCCGGTGCCCGCCGGCGCGGACCTGCACGTGCCCGGCGTGGGCCCGTTCCTCACCCCCGCCGCGGACTTCTACCGGGTCGACACCGCCCTCGTCGTCCCCCGCGTCGACGCCGGGGCCTGGCGCCTGACCCTGCACGGCGACGGGGTCTCCCGGCCGCTGACCCTGACCCTGCCGGAGCTGCTCGCCCGGCCGCTGACCGAGCACGACATCACCCTGTGCTGCGTCTCCAACGAGGTCGGCGGCCCGTACGTGGGAAACGCCCGCTGGCTCGGCGTGCGCCTGGCCGACCTGCTGCGCGAGGCCGGGGTGCGGCCGCCGTCCCGGGGCGGGCCGGCCGACCAGCTCGTGGCGCGTTCGGTGGACGGGATGACGATCGGCACGCCCGTCGAGACGGTGATGGACGGCCGGGACGCGCTGCTGGCGGTGGGGATGAACGGCCGGCCCCTGCCCTTCGCGCACGGCTTCCCGGTCCGGATGGTCGTACCGGGCCTGTACGGGTACGTGTCCGCCTGCAAGTGGCTGACCGAGCTGCGGCTGACCACGTTCGCCGCGTACGACGCCTACTGGGTGCGCCGCTCCTGGGCGCAGCAGGCCCCCGTCAAGACGCAGTCGCGGATCGACACCCCGCGCCCCTCCGCGAGGCTCGCGGCGGGACGGGTGGCGGTGGCCGGGGTGGCGTGGGCGCAGCACCGGGGGATCGCCCGGGTGGAGGTACGGGCCGACGGCGGGCTCTGGCACGAGGCCCGGCTCGGCGCGTCGGACGGGGCCGACGCCTGGCGCCAGTGGATGTGGCCGTGGGAGGCGGCCCCCGGGGAGCACACCCTGGAGGTCCGCGCGACCGACGGGCGGGGCGACGTCCAGCCGCAGGAGCGCCGGGGCACCCTGCCCGACGGGGCGACGGGCTGGCACTCGGTCACGGTGAGCGTGCACGCGTAGGGGCTCCGGGACCGTACATTGTGGTGGTATACCGCGTATACCACCCCATACCCGTTCAGGAGCCCAGGCCGTGGAGCTGACCAGTACGTCGTTCCTCGTCACGCTGATCGCCGTCACCGCGCTGGCCATGCTCCTGGCGCTGCTGCTGTGGAACCGGGTGCCCGGTCCGGCCGTGCTGCGGTGGGTGGCCCGGGTGCTGATGATCGGGGTGTGCCAGCTGACGGCCATCGGCGTGGTGGCCGCCTGGATCAACGACGGCTACGGGCTCTACGCCTCCTGGGACGACCTGCTGGGCACCGGCACCGGCGCGAACGCCTCGGCGATGACCGGGCCCCCGCCCGGCCGGGCCCGCTTCACCCCGGGGGAGAACGGCACGCGGAGCACGTACTTCCGGGGCAGCCACTCGAAGCTGGCCGGCCAGGTGGTCGTGTGGACCCCGCCCGAGTACGACGCCCCCGGCGCGCAGAAGACCCGATTCCCGGTGCTGACGCTGCTGCACGGGTATCCGGGCACCCCGCGTTCCTGGATGGAGCTGGGGTCCATGCCGGACGCGCTGGAGCAGCTGGTGCGCCTGGGCGCGGCGCACCCGTTCATCCTGGTGATCCCGGAGCTGTACCCCGGCGGGGTGAACACCGATTGCACCGACACCCCGCAGCGCAAGATCGCCACCTGGCTGGCGCAGGACGTACCGGACCTGGTGCGGAAGAACTTCCGCACCCTGCCGGAGCCGGACGGGTGGGGACTGATGGGCGTCTCGACGGGGGCGTTCTGCGCGGCGAAGCTGCCACTCCAGTACCCGAAGGTGTTCCGTGCGGGCGCGGCCCTGGACCCGGACCCGCTGACCGGGGATCCGCAGGTGCTGCCCGATCCGGTGCTGCGGGAGCACAACAGCCCGATGTGGCTGGTCGGCCACGCCAAGGGCGCGGACGTCGGGCTGTTCCTGGCCACCTCCGCCCAGGACCGGGACAGCCCGCCGCAGCAGCTGGCCGCCTTCAGCCGGGCGGCGCAGGCCGGCGGGGTCCGGGTGAAGACGCTGGTCCGCCCGGCCGGGGGCCACAACTTCCAGACGTGGACGGGGATGTACCCGGACGCGCTGGGCTGGCTGAGCACGGAGCTCTCCGCTCCCGCCGGCCCGGCGTAGCCGCTGCACCGGCTTCCCGAGCCGGACGGGGAGCGCCTCGACGCTGTTTTACGGCGGCCATGACCTCGGCCGGGGGATGTCGGTGGAGATGATAACGGTGTGGGAGAGGGCGTGCAGGCGGCCCCGGTGCTCGGGGTCCATCCCGAGCAGCTCGCATATGACGGCCATGGGGAGCGGCAGGGCGAAGTGGGTGCGCAGGTCGGCGACGCCGTCGGCGGACTCCTCGGCGGCCCGGGCGAGGCCGTCGAGGAGTTCCCCGGTCAGCTCCTCGACGCGCGGGCGCAGCCGTTCCACCTGACGGGCGGTGAAGGCGTTGCCGACGAGGGAGCGCAGACGGCGGTGGTCGGTGCCGTCGGCGGTGTGCATGCCCTGGGCGTTGGCGAAGACCCGCAGCGGCCAGTCGGCGGGAACGCTCCCGTCGTGCAGTCCGGGGAAGTGCCGGGAGTCCTTGGCCACGTCGGGGTGGGCGAGGAACTCCTTCAGCGCCTCGTGTCCGAGGACGACGGCTCCGGGCACCCCGCCGGGCAGGACCACCCCGGCCACGGCTCCGCCGGCGCGCGCAGCCGGGCGTTGAGGGCGTGCGGGCAGCCGCCGGCGGGGTCGATGACGTGGGCGTCGGCGGTGGTGTCGGGTCTGCGGTCGGGTGACAAGCCGGCTCTCCCGGTCCGTACGGTCGGTTCGCGGCCAACAGTGCGGCCCGGAGGCCGGGTTGTACAGGGGTGTGCCGTCAGCGGGCGGCGGGCGCCGGGGCGGGGCGGCGGAAGAGGGCCGTCCAGAGGAAGTCCTCACCGAAGTGCGGGGAGCCCTCGGTTTCGGCGCGCATGCGGCGCAGCTCCCTCTCCTCCAGGCCGGAGAAGATCCAGCGCAGGGACTCGGCGGTGTAGGCGAGCCCACCGCCGAGGCCGCCGCGCCGGTAGTGCTCGGCGTCGGGGAGTTCGGAGCCCATCGCACCCGACGCGAAGCAGGTGAGGCCGAGGTGGCCGCCGGGGGCGAGGACGCGTTCGAGGAGGGCGAGGTGGCTGACGCGGCGGTGCGGTGGCAGGTGGTGGAAGCAGCCGGAGTCGTAGACCAGGTCGTACGGTCCGCCGAGTTCACCGGAGGCGGCGAGGGCGAAGGCGTCGCCGTGGTGGAAGCGGATGTCGGCGCCCGCCTCCCGGGCGCGCTCCCCGGCCCAGGCGAGGGCCGTCGGGGACAGGTCGACGGCGTCCACCTCGAAGCCCAGGGAGGCGAGGTGGAGGGCGTTGCGGCCCGGGCCGCAGCCCAGGTCGAGGGCGCGGCCGGGGGTGATCAGGCCGCGGTCGAGCCAGGAGACGAGGTTCTCGTCGGGTTTCGCCACGAAGAAGGGCACCGGCTTGTCGCGGTCCGCGTAGAAGCCGTCCCACCACTGCGCGCCGTCGGCCGTCCAGCGGTCCGCCCCCGGCGCGAACAGTCCGTCCAGCAGGATGAGCACGTCTTCCACCGAGCGTATGTTCCGGTCCATGAACTCCCCTTTCCCGAGGGGGGATTCTATCGAGTTCGACCACGTCACCGCAGGTCAGAGGCCTGACGCGGAGGCCCTGTACGGCCGTCTGCACGCCGCCGGGGACCTTTCCGGCCGCCTGCCCCGCGCCCCTGCCGCGCACCCGCGGACGCCCCCGCACAGCGCCTCCCGAGGGGTGCCACCGGGCGGGCCGGAGGGGGTTTCCCGAACGGATCCGACCGACTCGCCATCCGCCTGTACGCATGATGCGTACAGCGTGCGCAGCGCGGTAGGCTGGCGGCATGTCCTCCTCAGAGCAGCAGAGTTCCGTGCCCGTCCCCTCCGTGTGGACCCGCCCCCGCCGACAGAAGGAGCAGCCCGCGCTCAGCCGGGAACAGATCGTCGCGGCCGCCGTGCGGCTGCTGGACGCCGAAGGCATCGAGGCGCTGAGCATGCGCAAGCTGGGCTCCGAGATGGGCACGGCGGCCACCTCCCTCTACCGGCACGTGGCCAACAAGGACGAGCTCATCGAACTGGTGGTGGACGAGGTCTACGGCGAGCTCGAACTGCCCGACACCACCGGCCCGGACGGCTGGCGCGAGGCCCTGGCCCACAGCGGGCACAGCCTGCGCGGCATGGTCCTGCGCCACCCCTGGGTGGCGTCCGTCCTCGGCCAGGTGGGACTGGCGCACCTGGGGCCGAACCTGATGCGCATGTCGGAGCGGATGCTGGCGATGGCCCTGGCGGCCGGGTTCCCGAAGGACGAGGCGGACCTCGCGATGAAGGCCGTCATGTCCTACGTGCTCGGCGCGGCGACCAGCGAGGCCTCCTACCTCTCCCTCCTCGCCCGCAGCGGCAAGAGCGAGACCGAATGGCTGGAATCCCTGGCGCCGGCCTCCCAGCAGGCCCTGGAGGAGCACCCGCTGACGCAGGACCACGCCGCGCCCTGGAAGGGCAGGGACCCGGCGCGGCTGCGCGAGGAGAACTTCGACTACGGACTCCAGCGGGTCCTCGACGGCCTGGCGACCCGGCTCGACCGGAGCTGACCCCCCTACGGGAAGGTCAGTTCAGCGCCCTCGCCGAGCGGGGCGAAGAAGCGGTCCACCGTCGCCGGGCGGACCTGGACGAGGGCCGCCGGCGACCAGCGCGGCCGGCGGTCCTTGTCGATCACCTGGGCGCGGATGCCCTCGACGAGGTCGGGGGCGGACAGCGCGGCGCTGGAGACCCGGTACTCCTGCTCCAGCACCCGCTCCAGGGAGTCCAGCGCGCGGGCCCGGCGCAGGGCGGCGAGGGTGACCTTCAGCGAGGTCGGGGACTTGGCGTGCAGGGTCTGCGAGGCCTCGCGCGCGGCGGGCAGACCCGTGGCCAGCAGCCGCTGGTGGATCTCCTCGACGGTGTCGGCGGCGTAGCAGTGGTCGATCCACTCCCGCTCGGCGGCCAGCGGCGCCTCGGGGGCGGTGGCCCCGCGGAACTTCTCCAGCACCTCGGCCACGGGGGCGGCCATGAGCTCGCGGGTGAACTCGTCCAGCCAGTCCGACGGGAGGTAGTGGTCGGCGAGCCCGCACAGGACGGCGTCGCCCGCGCCGACCGCAGTGCCCGTCAGGGCCAGGTGCGTGCCGAGTTCCCCGGGGGCGCGCGAGAGGAGGTGCGTTCCGCCGACGTCGGGGACGAAGCCGATGCCGGTCTCCGGCATGGCGACCCGGGAGCGCTCGGTGACGATCCGGACGTCGCCGTGGGCCGACAGGCCGACCCCGCCACCCATCACGATCCCGTCTATGAGGGCCACGTACGGCATGGGGTAGCGGGCGATGCGGGCGTTCAGCCGGTACTCGTCCCGCCAGAAGGCGAGGGAAGCGGTGGTGCCGGCCTTCGCGTCGGCGTGGATGGCCCGGATGTCACCGCCGGCGCACAGGCCCCGCTCACCGGCCCCGCGGAGCAGCACCTGCCGGACGGCGGGGTCGTGCTCCCAGGCCGTCAGGGCTTCCGTGATCCGCAGGACCATGGGGTGGGTGAGGGCGTTGAGCGCCTCGGGGCGGTTGAGGGTGATCAGGCCCGTACAGCCGTCGGTACCGATCTGAACGGTCTCGTCTTCGGTCTTCACAGCGCCAGTATGTCGGGCCCGGCGGCCACGGAAGATCGTTTCTGACGATCTTGTCATGTCTGGCCGAATCCGGGCCGAAACGCTGCCACCGCCGCGGCCGGGACCCGGCAGACTGGGCCGGCACCCGCACGACGACGCCACGAGGAGCCCGCCCATATGACCGCTTCCGCCCTGAACCTCGACCCCGGCACCGCGCTGGTCCTGATCGACCTCCAGCGGGGCATCCTCGCGTTGCCCACCGCCCGCCCCGCCGACGAGGTCCTCGCCAAGGGCATCGCCCTCGCCGAGGCCTTCCGCGCGCACAAGCTGCCGGTGGTCCTGGTCAACGTCGCCTGGTCGCCCGACGGCGGAGACCTGCCCACCACGGAGGTCGACCGTCCGGGACCCGCCACCGCCCCGCCGCCCTCGTTCTCCGAGATCCCGGCCGAACTGGCGGCCCTGGGCGACGTCACCGTCACCAAGCGCCACTGGGGCGCCTTCACCGGCACCGAGCTGGACCTCCAGCTGCGCCGGCGCGGCGTCCACCGCATCGTGCTGGCCGGCATCTCGACGAGCATCGGGGTCGAGTCCACCGCCCGCACCGCGTGGGAGCACAGCTACCGGCTGGTCTTCGCCGAGGACGCCACCGCCGACCTGGACCCCGACGCGCACACCCACACCTTCGAGAAGATCTTTCCGCGCATCGGCCGGGTCAGTTCCACCGCCGAGGTCATCGCCGCGCTGGACTCCCTCCGCTGAACCCCGCCCGGTCCCTCCCCGCGGGCGGACACCGGGTCCCGGGCGGACAGGGCACCTCCAGCCAGACGCACTTGCCGGCCGCCCCCGGGCGTGAGCCCCACTCCCGGGCCAGGCGGTCCACGATCAGCAGCCCGTACCCGCCCGGCCACCCGGCCCCGGCCGACCGGCGCCGACCGCCGCCGGAGCCGGCGGGGACGGGCGGTGCCGGATTGATGTCCGTGACCTCGATCCGCAGCCGCTCCGGCGTGCAGTCCAGCACCAGCGCCCCCGCCCCTCCCCCGTGCAGACAGGCGTTGGCCACCACCTCCGACACCAGCAGCACGACGTCCTCGGCCGCCTGCCTCCCCTCCGCGGTGGCGGCGGGCAGCCAGTGCCAGGCGGTCAGGGCGCGGTGGGTGAAGTCGCGGCTGCGCGAGACGGGGTCCGCGAGCCCGTCGAGGACCAGGAGCCAGTTCCGGCGGGCCGGCCTGCGCTGTTCCATGGCCCCGCTCCCCCTCTCCCTTCGCTCCTCGCCCGGCCGGGCTACGCGCCCAGCGCCTGTTCCACGTCCTCGTGGACCGGGAAGACCCCGTCCGCCCCCGTGATCCGGAACATCCGGGCGACCGGCCCGCCGAGGCCGGCCAGCTCCAGGGAGCCGCCGGCCTCGTGAAGGGCGATCCGGCCGTGCAGGAGCGCGTTCAGGCCGGTGGAATCGCAGAAGCGCAGCCCCGACATGTCCACCACCAGCCGTCCGCCGCGGACGGCCGCGGCGTCCAGGGCCTGCCGGAGGGGTTCGGCCGTGTCGTGGTCCAGCTCGCCGCCGAGCGTGAGGAGGACCGCCCCGTCCACCGTCCTCACCGCGACGCTGAAGCGTTCGTCTTCCGTTCCCGGCATCACCATGCGGCATCACCCTTCCCGCGCTTCCTGCGCCTGCCCCGGTCCCGGCGCCCTATGCATGCATACCCCTTCCACCGGCCCACGGGGACGCGCGCGGGCCCGCGGGTCCGGTGCGACACCCCTTCGACCCGCCGCACCGGACCCGCGGGCCGGACGGCCTAGACCAGGTCGGCCCGTGCCGGGGCGTCGTCGAGGAAGCCGCCGGACTGGTGCCGCCACAGCTTGGCGTACGCCCCGTCGGCGGCGAGCAGCTCGTGGTGCGTGCCCTGCTCGACGATGCGTCCGCGGTCGAGGACGACGAGCCGGTCCATGGTGGCGACCGTGCTGAGCCGGTGCGCCACCACGAGCGCCGTCCGCCCCTCCATCAGCCGCCACAGCGCGTCCTGGACCAGGATCTCGCTCTCGGAGTCCAGGGCGCTGGTGGCCTCGTCGAGCAACAGGACGGGCGCGTCGCGCAGGATCGCCCGGGCGAGGGCGACCCGCTGGCGCTGTCCGCCGGAGAGCTTCACCCCCCGTTCGCCGACCATGGTGTCGAAGCCGTCGGGGAGGGCGTCGGCGAACTCGGTGACGTGCGCCGCCTCGGCCGCGCGGCGGATCTCGGCGTCGGTGGCGTCCGGGCGGGCGAAGGCGATGTTCTCGCGCAGGGTGCGGTGGAACATGGCCGGGTCCTGCGGTACGTAGGCGATCAGGCCGCGCAGGTCGGTCTGGGAGATCCGGCTGATGTCCTGGCCGCCGATGAGGATCCGGCCGGCGTCGATGTCCGTCATCCGCAGCAGCAGCCGGGTGAGCGTCGTCTTGCCGCCGCCGGAGCGGCCGACCAGGCCGATCTTCGACCCGGCGGCGACGGCCAGGTCGAGGCCGCCGAAGAGCGGCTCTGAGCCGCCCGCGTGGGTGAAGCGCACCCCTTCGAAGGAGACGTCGGCGGCCCCCGCTCCGAGCGGTTCCGGGCGCGCCGGGTCGAGCACCTTCGGCGGGGTCAGGAGCAGTTCGGTGAACTGGGCGGCCTCCGTCATCGAGCTCTCCAGGCGGCGGTAGATCTGGTTGAACTCGAACATGATCCGGGTCGCGTTGCTGTAGTAGCTGAAGGCGACGACGACCGCCTCCACCCCGTGTCCGCTCCCGACGAGCGCGACGGCGAGGAACAGGCCGAGCGCGTTGGTCAGTACGGACATGGGGGCGACCACGGTGTCGATGCGCAGGTTGCCGTAGTCCCAGGAGCGGAGCATGAGGCGGCGCGACTCCGCGACCCGTGACCGGTGTTCGGCGGCCTCGCGTCCTTCGGCGGCGAACGCGCGCACCGTGTCCATGTTCATCAGGCTGTCGGCGACGTGGCCGGACACCCGGGCGATGGCCTCCTCCCGCTGGTCGACGAGGGCCTGGCGGCGCCGGATCAGGGGCGCCACGCCCACCGCCGTCACCACGATCATCACGAGCAGCCCGACGACGAGCAGCGGGTCGTAGTGCCAGAGCACCACGGACCCGAACACCAGGGGCACGAGCCGCCCGACGACGTTGAAGGTCAGGGCGTCGACGAACTCCTCGAAGCGGGAGGCGAAGCTCAGGACCCGTTTGGTGAGCGAGCCGGCGAAGTTGTCGTGGAAGAACGCGGCGTCCTTGGCGAAGAGTTCATCCAGGCCGATCACGTACAGGCGCTCGACGCCGAGGGCGTCGACGCGGTTGAGGCAGTGCAGTCCGAGGCGCCACATCCCCTCGGAGAGGAGGAGGACCGCGGCGAATCCGGCGACGTACGGGAGCATGGCACCCGTTCGGGTGAGGCCGCCGTCGGAGATCCGGCCGACGAGTTTGGCGACGATCAGCGGCGCCACGTAGTTGATGCCGGTGTTGCCCAGCGCCGGGAGCAGCATCGCCGGGGCGGTCCAGCGTTTGAGGCGGGCGAGCTCCCGGCCGTAGTGACGAAGGGCGAGGACCACCGAGCCCCTGCTCGGCGGATGTGTGGATGGTTCTGGCATTCCCGTACCAACCCTGCTGTGTCGGACCGTCAGGCAAGGTTCCGCAGTGTTCCGCAAGGGCGCCCGTACGGTCCATGCGTTTTTGGGCCGGTACGGGCATCACGCACTGTAGGGGAACGGACGCACTGCGCGACAGGGTGCCCCGGCCGGGCTCCGCTCAGCCGCCCGACCGGTCGAGCTCCTCGTCGAGCGCGAGCGCCGCGGCGATGAGCGCCAGGTGGGTGAAGGCCTGCGGGAAGTTGCCCAGTTGCTCCCCCGTGGGCCCGATCTCCTCGGCGAACAGCCCTACGTGGTTGGCGTACGTGAGCATCTTGTCGAAGGCGTACCGGGCCGTGTCCAGCCGTCCCGCGCGGGCGAGGGCGCCGACGTACAGGAAGGTGCACAGGGAGAAAGTGCCCTCCTCGCCGCGCAGTCCGTCCGGGGACTCCCCCGGGTCGTACCGGTGCACCAGGCTGTCGGAGACCAGCCCCGCCTCGATCGCGTCGAGGGTCGACAGCCAGCGGCGGTCCTTCGGGGAGAGGAAGCCGACGGAGGGCATCAGCAGGAGGGAGGCGTCGAGCACGTCACCGTCGAAGTGCTGGACGAACGCGCCGCGGCGCTCACTCCAGCCCCGTTCCATGATCTGGTGGAAGACGGCGTCGCGTGCGGCGGTCCAGGCGGCCACGTCGGCGGGGCGGGCCAGTTCGGCGGCCAGCCGGATGCCCCGGTCGAAGGCCGTCCAGCACATCAGCCGGCTGTAGGTGAAGTCGCGGCGGCCGCCCCGGGTCTCCCAGATGCCCTCGTCGGGGCGGTCCCAGGAGCGGGCCAGCCAGTCGAGGAGGTCGCTGAGGTTGCGCCAGCCGTCGTACCCGGCCAGCTGGGCCACGTCGGCGGCGTGGGTGAGGGCGTAGACGGCCTCGCCGTAGATGTCGAGCTGGAGCTGCTCGGCCGCGCCGTTGCCGAGGCGCACGGGTGCGGACCCCCGGTAGCCCTCCAGGTGGGCGAGCACCTCCTCGGCCAGGTGCGGGTCGCCGTCGACCCGGTACATGATCTGCAGGGGCTCCCCGGTGACCGTCCCGCCCTGGTGGACGCGGGCCCCGAGCCAGCGCCGGAACGCCTCGGCCTCGTCCTCCAGGCCCAGGTCGATCAGGGCCTTCACCGACAGCGACGCGTCGCGCACCCAGGTGTAGCGGTAGTCCCAGTTCCGCTCCCCGCCGATCCGTTCGGGCAGGCCCATGGTGACGGCGGCGACGGGGGCGCCGGTGGGTGCGTACGTCATGAGCTTGAGGGTGATCGCCGACCGGTGGACCATCTGCTGCCAGCGCCCCCGGTAGCGGCTGCGGCCGAGCCAGCGGTGCCAGTGGTCGTACGTGGACCGGAACGCGCGGCGGAGTTCGGGGGCGGTCATCGGCTCCGGGGGTGCGGCGGCCGGGTCGTGGCAGACCGTCAGCACGGCCGCGGCGAGCCCGTCCTGTTCCAGCTCGACCTCCCCCCGTACGCCCGTCCCGTCCTTCCGTATCCGCACCGCTCCGCCGACCTGGAGGAACGCCGAGACGTCCGGTCCGCCGAACCGGGCGGTGTCCCCTTCCACCGTCAGAGCGTGGCCCGCGCGCCCGTAGTCGAACGCGGGCCGGCACTCGATCGCGAACCGGACGGTGCCCCGGGTGACGCGCAGGATGCGGATGATCCGGTGCCGGTCGGGGGGCGCCTCGGCCTCCCCCAGCGGCATGAAGTCGACGACCTCGCCGACCCCTTCCTCGGTCATGAACCGGGTGACGAGGACGGCGGTGTCGGCCAGGTACAGCTGCCGGGTGACGGCGCCACGCCCCTCGGCGGCGACGGCGAAGTACCCGCCGCGCTCGTGGTCGAGCAGGGAGGCGAAGAGACTGGGCGCATCGAAACGCGGCGCGCAGAACCAGTCGATCACCCCCTGGGACGAGACCAGCGCGGCCGTCCGCAGGTCCCCGATCAGCCCGTGGTCCCCGATCGGCGGATATCGGCGTCGACGCATGGGCCTCCCTCCACAACCACGACCGCCCCCCTCCCACGCTACGGTCCCCCCCACCGCCGGGCACCCCGTGCCACCCCGCCCCGCCGCACGCGCCTCTCTCGGAGGACGACCCCGCGGACGCCGGCCACCGGTTACGATCCTCCTTCCAGGCCCGCCTGGACGCCTCCGGCCGACCTGGGGCGCCACCCGGCCCCGTCGCGTCCCAGTCACAGAAGGGGAACGGACGTTCCGTGACCATGGCTCGCTCCGACGGGCGGGTGCAGCCAGCCCGCCCCGGCGACCCCCGGCGGGTCGGCCCCTATCGCATCATCGGCCGCCTCGGCTCCGGCGGCATGGGCACCGTCCACGCCGCCCTCGACCCGGCGGGGCAGCGCGTCGCGGTGAAGGTCATCCACGCCTCGCTGGCCGAGAACCCGGAGTTCCGTGCCCGCTTCCGCCGCGAGGTCCAGCTGTCCGCCCGGGTCCAGGGACCGTGCCTCATACCCCTGCTCGCGGCCGACCCCGAGGCCCCCGCACCATGGCTGGCCACCGCCTACGCCGCCGGCCTGACCCTCGACCGCCACCTCGCCGCCCACGGCCCCCTCACCGGCGGCACGTTGTGCGCCTTCGCGGCGGGCACCGCCGAGGCTCTCGCCGCCATCCACGCTGCGGGGGTCGTCCACCGGGACGTCACACCGCAGAACGTTATCCTCACCCCCTCCGGGCCCCGGATGCTCGACTTCGGCATCGCCCATGCCGCCGACGGCACCTCCGTGACCCGGAGCGGCGTCATGACCGGTACGCCCGGCTGGATCAGTCCGGAGCACTACCGCACCGGCGCCACGGGCCCCGCGGGCGACGTGTTCGCCTGGGGCATGCTCGTCGTGTACGCCGCCACCGGCCGAGCTCCGTTCGGCACCGGCGCTCCGGACGTGGTCGCCTACCGCGTCATGTCCGCCGAACCGGACCTCGCCGGCCTGTCCGTGGAGCTCCGCGGGATCGTGATGAGCGCCCTCGCCAAGGACCCGGCCGCCCGCCCCACCGCACGCGCGACCGCGGACGCCTGCGCCGGCCTCTTGGCCGCCCGGCCCACCGAGGTCGTGCGCCGGGATACGGCGCCTACCGTCATCGGGAGTCCCTTCGGGGCGCAGTGGTCCGTACCGGCGCCGTTCGATCCGTCCTGGCCACCGCCCTCCCGCGTCGGCACGCGCATCGCCGCCACGCTGGTCACCGGGGCGGTCATCGGCGGGCTGGTGGGCGGGGGCCTCGCCTTCCTGGCCGACGGCACGGGTTCCCCGTCCGCCACTACCGCCGCCTCCCCGGCCACGGCCACGCCCGCCACCGGCGCGCCGCCGACCCCGACGGGCACCGAGCCCCCGCGGCCGACACCGGTCGACGGCAACGAGGCAGCGCAGGCCGCTCCTCGGCCCGAACCCGGCACCGCCGGGGACGGCGCCGGCGATGCGGGCGGCCTGCAGCCCACGCGAGCGGGCCTGGCGGCCGCACGGATCCCCAGTACCGACCGTGAAGAGGTCCGCATGGCCACCGAGACGGTCCACCGGCTCTTCGGCCAGTGGAACGGTGACTCCCGTCCGGTGTACGACCCCCGGTACATCGATGACGCGAACACCAGCATCGGATTCGCCCCGGACGAGCGCGTGATGTACGTGTGGGCGACGAAGCCCGAATGGAGCCCGGCGACGCGTGAGGAATGGGCGGCCACCGCCGCCGGTGTGGCCTGCGACGCGCTCCGCGCCGAAGCACGCAGCCGCACCGGGTGGCCCTATGCCCGCTACGCGGTCGCGGTCGTCGACAGCGACGACGACCCCGGCCCGCGGTTCCTCCGTTGGGGCACGGCCCGGACCTGCGGGGGCTGAACCGCCCTCGAAACTCGGCACCGCCGCCCTGGCGGAGTATGCGTGCGCCACCCCGACAGGGTGGCCGGACAGCCGGTACGAACTCCGGTCTTGCCCCCTTGAAGAGCTGCCTCCCTCTCGGGCGGCCCCCAGCTCGGCGGCGGCTGCCCCGGCGCAGCCGCGGGGGGGTCCGCTGCGCGGTCATCCGCCGGTGGGGGCCGTGTCCGCGTCCTGGCGGGAGCGGCGGCGGCGCAGGCGGTACGCGGCCACTGCGGCGGCGGCTCCCGCGAGGAGTGCGGCGGGCCACGCGTAGCCGGTCCGGTCCTTACCCATACTCTTATTAAAATCATAAGCTGCCAACCAATATATTATTATTTATAA
>NZ_JBBDHD010000093.1:0-27587 GCF_044129415.1 Streptomyces racemochromogenes | reverse complement strand
CCCCCCCCCCCCCCCCCCCGCCCCCCCCCCCCCCCCCCCCCCCCCCCCCCCCCCCCCCCCCCCCCGGCCGGGCGCGGCGCGCTCAGGCTTCGCCGCCTTCGCCCTCTTCGCCCTCGGACGCCGGGCGAACCCGGTCGTCCGGGCGCTTCCCGCACTGCTCGCGTTCGGCTTCGTCGAGCTCGCGCATCCGGCGTTCGACGCCTTCGTGCAGACTCTCGCGCTCCGGCGACGCGTGCTTCGACCCGGGCCGCCGGATCATCTCGCGCAGGCGGTCCGCACGTTCCTTGCGTTGCTGGGCGTCGTCACTCACGACGGCCTCCCTGGCAGGCGGGCTGAGGTGGTACGGGACCGATTGTCCTCCTCACCTCCTCTCACTTCCCCTTGGGCTTCGCCTTCGTCTTGGCCTTCCCCTTTCCCTTGGCCGTGAAGGCCTCCGCCGCCGGGTTCGACTGCTTCAGCCGCCCGATCTGCGCGCGCCACGCCTCGGCCCGGGCGCCGGTGGCCTCGTGGGCGCGGGCCCTGAGGGGCCGCGCGGCCAGGTAGGGCTCGGAGGAGGGGCCGCTGGCGGCCAGCCGGCTCACGGTCTTGGTCTGCGCGTCGATGGCCTCGCGGATGCTGCCGCCGCCCGACAGCTTGCCGAGCTGGCGGAACGCCGGAGCCTTGCCCTCGAACCAGGTCTGCTGCCACCACTCGTCCGAGACCGGGTCACGCCAGGAGATGTACCCGCCGCGCAGGATCGTCCGGGGCGCCGCGATGTGACCGCCGAAGCTGTAGCGCACGCCCGGGACGGTGACCGGATCGTAGAAGCGCGGGGTGAAGAAGTCGGAGACCAGCATGCCGTTGACGGTGTAGCCGAACTCCTCGGACTCCGAGGGGTCGGACACCTCCACGAGGAACTCGACCTGCCCCTGGTCGGGGTGGGGGGACTTGCCGGAGACCACACGGTTGCCGAACGGGTCGCCCAGCATCTCCAGCATTTCGTGGCTGGCCGTGAGCGACCAGCTGTCGCTGTACTCGATCAGAGAGAACGGCTGTCCGTTCTCGTCCGTGTGGTACCCCGCCGCGCCGCTCAGCTGGTCGACGACGATCAGCGGCCAGTACCCGACGGGTACGTCCTCCAGCCGGTCGAACGCGTCCACGGTCGCGTTCACCTGCCATAGGGGTGCGAAGTCGCGCGTCGCCTGTTTCTGGAGCGCGGCGGCGACGCGGGTGAGCTGCGAAGGGGTGATCTGGTTGGTCTTGGTCTCGGATACGAGAGCGAGCTGGTTGACGAGCATGGTCGCGGCTGGCCTTCCGTTTCGGGACGGCGGCGGCGTGGAACCGATCCGGCTCCCCAGCGGCCAGACCCGTCGAGCGTGGCCGAACGGCGGCCCGATCGTGCGCGGACGCGTCCGTACCCGGGGGAAGACCAGCCGAACGGCGGTTTACCGCAAGGCGTTCACCCGAACCCGATGCGCGCCCGCCCCACCCGTCACATGGCGCTCGTCAGCAGGATCACCGCCACCGGCGGGCCGAGGGCGGCCCGACCGGCCCAGCGCCCGGCGACGGCCGTCCCCGGACGGGCGGACAACAGCCGGGACGCCACGACCAGGAGCGGGGCCACCGTCCAGGACGACCACCACAGGGCCGTCGTGACGGCCACCGTCCCGGGACGGGCGTCCGTCGCCATCGGGGCGAGGCCACCGAAGAGGAAGGCCACGGGGATCAGGGCCACGGTCCAGGCCGTCGTCCACATCGACGCCCCCTGCGGGTCGAGGTTCGTTTCGCGCATGGACCCAGCTCATCGGATTCCCGGCCCGGCCGCATGAGCGGATGTACTCAGGCCGCCCCGGGCTCCGTACTCGTCCCCGCCTCCCGCGCAGGGCCGCGCAGGGCCAGTCCGAGCCCGGCCCCGCAGCCGACGACGAGGCCCGCGCCGTGGTGGTCGGCCGGCAGGCAGAGGACGAGACCGGCCGCGGGTACGAGGAGCGCCCCCCGCCGCAGCGGGGCGGCGCCGCCGCGCACCGCGTACCGGGCGGCGAGCGCGCCGACGAGTCCGCAGATCGCCACGGAGTCGCCGCCTCCCCGGACGCTCCACCCGGCCGTGCTGACCGCCTGCGCCGTGACCCCGCTCGCGGCGAAGACCGGCAGCATCCGCCGGGTGCCGAACCGCACCGCCCGCCACCTCTCGCCCTGCGGGCGCCGCGCCGGCGCGTCGATCACGGACGGGAAGACCGTCTGGACCACCCCCGCGGCCACCGGTCCCGCGGCGGCCTTCGGTGACGGGCGCCGCCACGCCAGTACCACGGGCAGTGGGGGAGGGACGTCCCCGTGGCCCCGCGGCTCCGCCCCGGCCCGCCTGCCGCGGCCTCAGTCACGGCCGCCGCCCCGTCCGTCCAGGGCGGTGATCACCGCACCGCTGCGCAGCCTCGCCGTCAGGGCGGGCGGGGGAGCGGGGGGCGCGGGGGCCGGGACGGCGAGGGTGCGTCCGGGCGTACGGGAGTTCAGCGATCCGGTGGCGGTGATCTCCGCGACCTCCCGGCTCCCCGCGGCCAGCTGGTAGCGGCGTCCGGACGGAGCTCGCCAGAGGGCCGCCGCGAGGACGTGCTGCCCGAACCGGCCGCAGGCGGCCGTGGACCGGGCCCGCGCCACGTCCAGCGGCGCCCCCGACGGCGGCCGGAGCCTGATGAGGACGTCGCCCTGCCCGGTCCAGTGGGTGGCCCGGGTGCAGGACCAGACGGCCCGGCCGGGGGTCTCCGGCAGCTCGCCGACGGCGAAGTCCCACAGGTTGACCGCCCGGACCGAGCGCCCGTCCAGTTCGCCCAGCGTGCAGGCCTCCTGGGCCCAGCGGGTCAGGGCGGCGGGGCCGGTGGCCTCCCGGGGCTGCCGGGCCGGCGGCGCGTCGGCCCCCTCCGGGGCCGGGGTGTAGGTGAGGTGGACGGGGAGGAGTCCGCCCAGGTCGGCGAGGAGGAAGGCGTGCTTCTCCACGATCCGGGGCGAGGAGGCGACCTCCAGGACCGGGAGCGGCCCGCAGCCCCCGTTCCCGGAGCCGCCTGGGCCGCCAGCGCCCACGGCGTCGTCCGGCGGCCCGGTGGTGACCGTCCCGTCCGGGCCGACCGGAAGGGGCCGGACGGCGCCGGTGGGGGCGGTGAGGTCCCGTACCCCGGCGGTGGCGATCCAGGGGGCGAGGAGCCGGCGGACCGTGCCCCCGTCCCGGGTCAGTGTGACGGCCGCCGCCGTGGTGACCCCGGCGTCGTCGGTCCGGGCGACGTCGAGGCTCCGGCGGTCTCCGCGCTCGGTGTAGCGGACGACGCGGTCGGCGTCGAGGAACACCACGACGGCGGTTCCCGGCCGGGGATCCCCGGCGAACAGCAGCTGCGGCGGGTGCCCGGGAGGCTCCGCCGACGCAGCCGGCGCCACGGAGACGGCCGTACCGGACGGCGGGGCGGCCCACGTGCCGAGGGCCCGGGTCAGCAGCGCCCGGTCGCCGGTCCGCGTTCCGCGGGCCGGCCAGGCCGTGAAGTCGACCCGGCCGGTGTCGGACCAGGCTTGCGCGGGGACGCGCACCAGGTGCGCGGGGTCGAGGGCGGCGCGGGCGGCGGGCGCCCCGGCGTACGTGACGGGAGGCCCCGCCTCCGGCCCGGCCAGGCCGGCCCGGGTCAGTCCGGCGGCCAGGAGCAGGACGGCGGCGGTGCCCCAGGCGGCGCGCACGCGGGTGCGGCGCAGCAGCAGGTCGGTGGGACGCGTGTGCACGTCCGCCGGATGCGGGCCCCCCTCCCTCCCGCCCGGGCCCCCCGCCGCGGACCCACCGCCCGCGCCGGCCGCCGGGTCGGCCGCGGCCGCGCGGGCCACCCGTACGGCGTCCGCCGGGTCAGGGGCCCCGGCCTGCTCCAGCACCCCCGCGGCGGCCTCCCCGTCGAGCCCGTCGAACCGGCACAGCACGTACGCCGCGCGGGCGTACGGCTCCAGGGCCGCCAACGCGCGGGCCGCCTCGTCGAGCCCCTCGGCGCTGGGCCACATCCGCAGTCCCCACACCCACGGGGGCAGCGGTCCGCGCAGCCGGCCGGCCGCGTGCCGCACCACCTCCGCCCGTACGGTGGCCAGGGCGTCCCCGTCCCGGCGCACCCGGCGCCCCGCGGCCCGCAGGGAGCGCTGGACGGCGCGGTGGGCGCGCAGCAGCCGCGTGTGCCGGTCGAGTTCGGACGGCAGCACCAGGTAGGCCAGGCGCAGCAGCTGGGGGTAGCGCTCTACGATGACCGCCTCGGCCTGGCGCAGCCCGGTCCCGGAGCCTTGACGTAGTCCCACGCTGCGGACAACGAGAGGATCATGGGATGGTCACACCCCCCGCTGTCGGTGCCGGGCCCTGTGATCCGTACGTACGTACGTGCGTGCGTGCTTCCTGGCCCTGGACGGGCACTGCAACGAGGCGGCGGGTGATCGCGCTCGACCAGCGTGGCACCGGCACCTCGCGGTCGGTCCGGTACCGGTGCCGGGCCATTCCCCGGGCGGGGAGGGACGGGGGCCGGGGCTTCGCCTTGGACGCCGACGGCACCGTGGCGTCCCGGCGGGCGCTGTGCGGCGGCCATGGGGACGACTGGACGGCGGTGTCCTGCCCGACCCCGCCGGTCCGCGGGACGGAGAGCGACGAGCCGGCGGCCGGACACGCCCGGCACGTGGCGGCCCGCCGGGGCGCGGGCGCCCGCCTGGTCGAGCTGACGGCCGGTCACGTCGTCCACCACGACGCCCCGTCCCGCTCCGCCGCCGAGGTCGACCGCTTCCTGTCGGAGCCCGCCTGAGCGACGCGCCGGGCCCTCACACCCGGCCCGGCCTGGCGGGGCATTGGGCCCCCTGGGGCCGAGCACCGGGAGAGCGCGCCGCACGTCACCCGGCGGGTCGACGAGCCGGAGCGGCGCGGGCTGGTGCGGCGCGGCGTCGGCCCCGGCGACCGGCGGCCCCCGGTCGAGGCGACCGCCGGTGCCCGGTGCCCGGTGCCCGGTGGCCGGATGTCGGCGTCCGACTTGGGCTTGTGGATCACCGGCCGTTACCCTCCACCTAGTTGCTCAAGTCAACCAATAGGATCGGTATGGACGGCACCACCCCACACTTCCACAGCCACGTGGAGGAGATTCTCGACGTCTTGGCCAAGGAACCCGCCCGTGAGGCCCTCGTCCACGGGGACCGGCGCATCGGCGCGGGCGAACTGCGCGGCCTCGTCTACGCCATGGCCCGCGCGCTGCGGTCCCAGGGGATCGGCCGCGGCCACACGGTCACCCTCCTCTCCGGCAACCTTCCCGAGACCCTCGCGGCCCGCTACGCCGCAGGGCTGCTCGGCTGCGCCGTGAACCACCTCTACGGCGGCCTTTCGGCCGATGTGCACGCCGACATCCTCCGCGACGTCGAGACCCGCGCACTGATAGCGGACCCCGCCCACCACGAGCGCGCCGCCGACCTGGCCCGCCGGGTGCCGCTCGACCGGGTGCTCGTCCTCGGCGGCGGCACCGGCACGGGCGTCGACCTGCCGGCGCTCGCCGCCGGCGCCTCCACCGAGCCCTTACAGGGCGAGGCGCGCCCGCAGGACATCTGCACCATCCGCCACACCGGCGGCACCACAGGCCATCCCAAGGCCATCTGCACGACCTTCGGGCAGTGCGCGTCCATCGGGCCGCGCTGGCCGCAGGAGGAGCCGGTCAGGACCCTGGTGTGCACCACCCTCGCCCACGCGGGGGGACTCATGGCGGACACCACGCTGCTCGGCGGCGGCACCGTCGTCCTGCTGGACGGGTTCGAAGCCGGCGCCGTGCTCGACGCCGTCGAGCGCGAACGCGTCACCCACATGTTCCTGCTGCCGCCCCTGCTCTACCAGTTGATGGACCACCCCCGGATCGACCGGGCGGACACCTCCAGCCTGCGCGTGCTCACCTACGGGGGCTGCGCCTCCTCCCCGGCCCGGCTCGCGGCGGCGGTCCGGCGCTTCGGCCCCGTACTGACCCAGTTCTACGGCCAGAACGAGGCGGGCGGCATCAGCCTGCTCACGCCCGAGGACCACGACCCGCGCCGCCCCGAGCTGCTGCGGACCGCCGGGAAGCCCATGGAGGGCGTCGAGGTCGCCGTCCTCGACCCCGGCGGACGGCACCTGCCCGCCGGCGAGCACGGCGAGATCTGCGTACGCTCCCCGCACGTGATGAAGGGCTACTGGAAGCAGCCCGAACTCACCGCCGAGGTCCTGCGGGACGGCTGGCTCCACACCGGTGACATCGGCTACGTCGACGCGGACGGCTACATCACGATCGTGGACCGGCTCAAGGACATGATCGTGGTCGTGGGGGGCCACGTGTACACCGTGGAACTCGAAGACGTGCTGAACTCCCACCCGCAGGTCCTGCAGAGCGCCGTGCTCGGAGTCCCCGACGCCAACCTCATGGAACGCGTCCACGCGGTCGTCGTCCGCACGCCCGGCGGCGACGTCGGCGAGGAGGAACTGCGCGCCCTCGTACGGGAGCGGAAGGGTGCCATGTACGAGCCCGCGCGCATCGCCTTCGTCGACGCTCTGCCCCTCACCGACGCGGGCAAACCGGACAAGAAGCTGCTCCGCAGCCGCGCGCTCCCGCCGACCGGAGCCGCGTGACCCCGGCCGCGTGACCCCGGCCGTGCCAGGACGGCCGGTTCGCGTCCTTGTGGCGGAGGCCCGGGAACAGGAGGATCCCCCTCGACCCGACGGGAGCGACGGAAAGGGGCGGCGATGGGGCCGTGGGGGGTACTCGGGAGGGCCGGGCTCGTGGCGGCCCTGGCCGGCGCCGGGCCGGCCGGGGGCGCGGTGGCACAGGCGGTGCCCACGGCCCCGCAGCTCGCGGTGAAGCGGACCGCCGGGCTGCTCGACGGGGACGTCGTCGGGTTCTCCGTCGGGGGCGGGCCGCCCAAGGCCTTCGTATGGGTGGAGATGTGCGCTCCCGACACGGTGGCGGGAGCCTGTGACGAGGCCACCGGACGGCAGTTCCGGGTGCTGCCGGACGGCACCCTCGACCCGTCGCCCAAGAAGCTCTACGCGCGGCTCGCCACCGGTGCGGGCACCTTCGACTGCCGTACCGCGACCTCCGCACACCCGTGCCGGCTGGCCCTGACGGACAACACCGGCGCCGTCCTGGCCACCGTCCCGCTGGCCTTCCGGCCCCACGGCGCGCTGGAGGCGCCCCCCACCGTCCGGGTGGATCCGTCCGAGGCACTGGTGGACGGTCAGTCCGTGCACGTCACCGGACGCGGTTACGAGCCGCAGTACCACTCGCTGGTGATGGAGTGCGCCGCCGGCTCCACCGAGGCCACCGGCTGCCGTCCCCGCAGCCGCCCGCCCGCCACCACCGACCAGGGGCGGCTGGACGAGACGGTCGCGCTCTCGGCGTCCTTCACCACCGTCGACGGACGCACCGTCGACTGCCGGGACGCGCCGGGCTGCGAGGTGGTCGTCTTCGGGACGCGGGTGCGCGGCCCGCACGCGGTGTCCGTACCCGTCCGCTTCGCCCCGGCGGACACCCCGGCGCCCCGTGCGGGGTGAGCGGCCGCTCCAGGGGCGGGGCGGCGGCCGGGGCGGGGGAGCCCGTCCGGCTCAGTGGCCGCCGAAGTCGGGGAGGGTGATCGAGCCGTCCTCGTTGAGCGGGAACCCGGGATTGTGCGCGACCTCCCAGGCATGGCCGTCCGGGTCGGTGAAGGCGCCGGAGTAGAACCCGACGGCGTTGACGGCGGCGGGCTTGGTGATCGTCGCCCCGGCCCGTTCCGCCGCGGCGAGCAGGGCGTCCACCTCCGCGTCGGAACGGACGTTGTGCGACAGGGCGATCCCGCCGAAACCGGTCGAGGGCCCCGGCTCCAGGCCGCACTCCCGGGCGAGTGCGCCGCGGTCCCACAGGACCAGGGCCAGACCGCCCGCCTGGAAGAAGACGGTCTCCTCGACCTCCTGCCCCCGCCAGCCGAGCGCCTGGTAGAAGGCCTTGGCGCGAGCGAGACCGGAAACCCCGAGCGTGACCAGGGTGATGCGCTGTTCCATGGGGCCACGGTATGCCCCGCCGGGCGCGGGGTGGTTCAGCCGCAGGTGGACACGGAGCAGGGGGCGCCCCTGCTGATGCCCGGCAGGCGGGCGATCTCCCGCCTCAGGCTCGCCCGTTCCGGTGCGGAGAGCCGGTCCGGGAAGCGGACGTCCAGGGAGGTGCCGCCGTCGGATTCCGATCCCCACACGTGCGTCGCCCCGTACTCCGCCGGGCGGCCTTCGATGGTCCCGAGGGGCGGCCTCGATCAGGGGCTGGTCTCGGGCCGGTAGGTGTGGGGCGGGGTCCACACGGGGGCGAGGTGGAAGTGCCGGACGTAGGCGGCGCAGCACGCGAGCGCCGCCGCCGTCACCATGGCCCCCAGGACGCCGGCCGGGCGCGCGGTGACCGGGCGCCTGCGCGGGTCCGCGTACGCCGCGACGAATCCCGCCGACCGCCTGCGCAGGGTCAGCAGCGAAAGCACCACGGGAAGGGCCGTCAGGACGAACAGCCCGCCGAAGCCTGTCGGAAACCCCCAGGCCACGACGGGCACGGCGACGACCGTCGCAGCCACGGCAAGGCCCTTGCGGATCCAGTGGACGGGCGCCGGGTGATTTCCCCGCCCCGCACGGGCGGCGTAGCGTCGTAGGCCCAGGAACCGCTCGGGCCCGCCCGGCGGCCCCGGCGTCGAGTCGTGGAAGGTGCGGATCGTGGAGCGGTTGTCGTTCGCCAGTGAGAGCCTGAACGAGACGGAGGCCTTCCTCTCCTCCGCGTACACGCCGATGCGCATCGGCGGCCGCCCGGAGCGGACCGGGACCCGGATCGAGCGGCGCGAGGCCCGCGGACTGACCGTCGACGAACTCGCCTTCGACTACACGATGGCCTACGACGCCGGCTGCCTGGAGCGGATCTGCCTGCTGACGATGCACGAGGGCACCGTCGTCGACACCACCGGCGGCAAGGAGGAGTTCCACGGGCCCGGAGAGACCTTCCTGATCGCCCAGCCCGACCGGCCGTACACCGGCGAGGTCCGCGCCGCCTCCTACACGATCACCATGTTCGATCCCGGCCTCCTCACCGGCGTCGCCGCGGCTCCCGGCCCCGTACGCCTGACCGGGCAGCGCGCCCACGACGCCGACGCCGACCGGCTCCTGGAGCGGACCGTCGCCTACCTGCGCGACGACGTCATGGCCGGACCGGCGGCCGACGAGCCGCTGGTCGTCGCCGGCGCCGTCCGCCTCCTGGCCGCCACCGTCCTCGCCGCCTTCCCCCACACCGACGCCGACTCCGCCCCGGGCGCCGGCCGGGACGCCACCAGCGACACCCTGCGCCGCGCCGTCGACTTCATCGAAGCCAACGCCCACCGCGACATCGGCCTCGCCGAGATCGCCGCCTCGATCCCGCTCACCCCCCGCGCCGTCCAGTACGCCTTCAAGCGGCACGCGGGAACCACCCCCCTCGCCCACCTCCGCCGCGTCCGCCTGGCCCGCGCCCACGCCGAGCTGAGGTCCGCCGACCCGGCCACCGCCTCGGTCACCTCCATCGCGGCGAAATGGGGCTTCGGGCACTTCGGGCGCTTCGCCGCGGCCCACCGCGCCGCCTACGGAGTCAGTCCGGTCTCCCTCCTGCGCACCCGCCGCTGACCCGGGCGCGGCCCGTCCTCCGTCTCCGGCTGACCTCCGCTCGACCCCCGTACGAGGAGTTCTCCTACCGCCCGTGACAGCGTCGGGGCTCCAGGCTCCACCGGGGACGAAAGGACCAAGGGAATGACCAAGTCAGGGCGCAGGTTCGGCATCGGCGCCGTGGCGGCCGCGATCGTGGCCGCGATGATCACCTTCACGGCGCCGGAGGGAGCCAGCGCGCACGACCAGGCGCGCCGGGGCTGGGACCACTTCGGGTTCGGGGTGCCGTGGGAGGAGTCCTACGGGTACTCGCAGGGCATCAGGGCCGGTGACACGATCTACATCTCGGGGCAGGTCTCCCACGACGCGGCCGGGAACTTCGTGGGCGCCGGCGACTTCGAGAAGCAGGTCCGCACCTCGTTCGACAACCTCGACAAGGTCCTCGCCCACTACCGGGTCCCGCGCAGCCAGATCATCAGCATGAAGATCTTCACCAAGGACCTGCGCAAGAACTTCGACACGGCCGCCAGGCTGCACAAGGAGTACGTCGGCGACCACCGCACGACCGACACCATCGTCGGCGTCAGCGACATGTCGGTCCCCGAACAGCTCGTCGAGATCGAGGCCATCGTCCAGGTCTCCCCGCGCTCCTGACCCCGCGGCCCGGGCGGTCCGGCGGAACCCCCGCCGGACCGCCCGGGCCTCAGGACTCCCCGGCCGCGGTCTCTGCGCAGGAGCGGGCCGCCCTTCTTCTGCGGTACGCCACCACCCCGCACACGGCGAGGAGGAGGACGGCCACGGCCGACACCCCGAGCGCCGTCCGCTCGGCGAAGAGCCGGCCCAGCACTGCGAGGACGCCGAGGCCCGCGGTCGCGTAGATCAGCGCCCAGGCCGCTCCGCCCACGAAGAGGGCGGGGAGGTAGCGCGACAACGGCATCCGCATGCTGCCCGCGAGGAAGTTGGCGGCGGTCTGGAGACCCACGGTCAGGAAGGACACGGCCACCACCGGCGCGCCCCACCGCTGGATCGCCCGCTCGACGCGCAGGAACCTGGCCGAGGAGATCCGCGCGGAGAGCCGGCTGCGCCGGGCTCCCGCGCCGGCGAGCCACCCGACGGCGAACGTCCCCCCGGCGCGGAGCAGGACGATGGCGTACAGGGCTCCGGCCGTCAGCGCGACCTCATCCACGGCCCCTCCGGTCACTGTCTCCCACCTGCACCCCGCCTCTGTCCGTTCCGTCCCATGGGCCGCCGCCCGTGCTGTGGTACCGCAAACCGGATCCGCGCGCAGGCAAGGCAAGCCTAACCGAACGTGCATGCGGAGACTTGATTCCCGCTCCAGCGCGGCGACCGGACGTGCCGCCGTCCGCGGAGCGCGCCGCACGCCCACCCTCCTCGCCCGGAACGGTCCGCTGCGCCTACCATCGTGGATGTCTGCGAGGGGAGATGCCCGTGAGCACGGCGAAGGACCTGTTCGTTATCGCGCTGGACCCGAAGGCCGAACGGCCCGTGGGGCAGGGCGATTTGTCGCTCGCCCTCGCGGGAGCGGAGCTGATCGATCTGATCGCGGCGCGGACCGTCACCCTGGACGGCGACCGCATCGTCCCGGGCGGGACCGGGGCTCCCCCCGACCGCCTCCTGGCCGAGGCGGCGTCCGCCCTCGTCCGGCACACGCCCTACGAGCGGGTCGAGGACTGGCTGTGGCGGCGGGGCCACGACCTGGCCGCCGCCTACCAGGCCTCCCTGGAGGAAGACGGGCAGCTCGTCCGCACCCGCGCCGGCCGCTCCCCGTTCGGGGCCGACCGGGTGGAACCGGCCGACACCCCCGACCTCCGGCGCGCCCTCGACCGCCGCGCACGCAACGAACCCGTCCTCGCCGTCCTCGCCGCGGCCGTGGGCCTCGACGACGCCCCGCCCGAGGCCGCACCCGGCGCCGACCCCGGGGACGAAGCGGTCACCACCGTCCTGGCCGTCGTCCACGACGCGGTGATGGAACTGGAGGCGGTACGCCAGAGGCGGTCCATCGAGAAGGCCGCCTTCGCCAACGTCTGGCGCGCCCCCTGACCCGTTCCGCCACCGGTCGGGGCGTCCAGCGGGCGGTGCCGTCCGCCTCCCGGGCCACGTACGGGGCCGCCCGCCGGCCGGAGGCGAGGCCGTACGGTTCCGGGTGCGGGGGAGGCGCCGCGGAGGCGGCGGCCGGCCGGTGACCAGGCTGTCCGGGGCGGCCCGTGCCCCCTCGGCGCACCGGCAGCCGGGCCGGCGAGCAGGTGCTCCCTGACGGCGCCGTCCGGGAGGATCCGGCCGATGCGCCCAGCCCACGCCCCCGCACCACCCCCGCGCCCGGTACGAGCCCGTCGGCCTGACGGGGACGCGGTCTCGCCCGCCGGGCCGGAACGTCACCGGCAGGGCCGGCCCGGCCGTGTGCGCCGGCCCCGGGCGGGCGAACCGCAGCCGCCGACCGGTCGGCCGGCGGTGGGCCCGGGTCAGTACAGGAGGTCCTCCGGCGTGCCGGCGGCCGTCAGGGCGAGGGTTTCCAGCGCTCCGGCCAGCACGGGGAGCGGCGGTGAGGCCAGCCCCACCCGCACCGCGGACGGGCTGGTCCGGCCGTCGACGGTGAACGCGGCGGCGGGCGTGACGGCGATGCCCCGGCGGGCGGCGGCCGCGACGAACGTCTCCGCGCGCCAGGCCGGCGGGAGTTCCCACCAGACGTGGTACGAGCAGGGGTCTGACCGCAGGGCCTGCCCCGCCAGGATCCGGCGGGCGAGGCGCTGGCGTTCCGTCGCGTCGACGCGCTTGGCCTCCTCGATCGCGGCCACCGTGCCGTCGCCGATCCAGCGGACCCCGGCTTCGAGGGCGAAACCGCTCGGCGTCCAGCCGCCGGAGCGCAGCGCGGCCGTCACGGAGGCGCGGAACCGGGCCGGAACGACGGCGAATCCGGTGGTCAGCCCGGGAGCCGCGCGCTTGGACAGGCTGTCGACGAGGACGGTCGACTCCGGTGCGAGCGCTGCCAGCGGAGGGGTTCCGGGCCGCAGGAAGGACCAGATGGCGTCCTCGACGAGGGGCAGGCCGAGGCGCTCCAGCGTGGCGGCGAGCGCTGCGCGGCGTTCCGGCGCGAGGGTGGCGCCGAGGGGGTTGTGGAGGCGCGGCTGGAGGTAGAGCGCGTGCAGCGGGGTGGCCCGGTGGACGGCCGGCAGGGCGTCCGGGAGCAGGCCGTCCGCGTCCGTCGGCAGCGGGACGAGGGTGATGCCGAGGCGTTGCGCGAGTGCCTTGACCACGGGATACGTGAGTGCCTCGACGCCCAGGCGCTGCCCGGGCGGCACCAGGGCGGTCAGGGCGGCGGCGATGGCCTGGCGGCCGTTGGCGGCGAACAGCACGTCGTCGGCGCCCGCCCGCCAGCCGGCCCCGCCCCCTGCCCCGTCGCCGGCCGCCGCGCCGGTGTCGGAGGCGAGCGAGGCGAAGGCCGCGCGGGCGGCGGCCGTTCCCGCCGCACCGACCGGCCGGAGCGCGGCGTCCAGCGCATCCGCCCGCAGCATGGGCGCGAGCCCGTGGGCGAGCAGGGCGGACTGCTCCGGGACGACCGGATAGTTGAGCTCCAGGTCGACTCGGGCGACGGCGGGCTCGGCGAGCGCCACGCCCGGAGTGCCCCGGGCCGCCCGCACGAAGGTGCCGCGGCCGACCTCGCCCACGACCAGCCCGCGCCGGACCAGTTCGCGGTACACCCGGCCGGCCGTGGACCCGGCGATGCCGTGCCGACGGGCGAAGGCACGCTGTGTCGGGAGCTGCTCGCCGGGACGCAGCCGCCCGTCGGCGATGGACGCCGCGATCTCGTCGGCGATCACACGGTAGTCGTCCATCGGGGCATCCCTCCTCATTGCACCGAGTGCAAAGTCATTATTGCACCGACCCGGTGATCGCCCCTAGCCTCGCCGCATGGACGCACTCACCTCCGCCGTCGACCCGTCGGGCATGCTCGGGATCGCCGCCGTGGCCACCGGCATGGTCCTCACGCCCGGCCCGAACATGCTCTACCTGGTCTCCCGCTCCCTCACGCAGGGCCGCCGCGCGGGACTGATGTCCCTGGCCGGGGTCGTCCTCGGCTTCCTGGTCTACCTCACCGCCGTGACCGCCGGCATCGCCACCGTGTTCGCCGTCGTACCGGTCCTGTACACCGCGATCAAACTCGCCGGCGCGGCCTACCTGCTCTGGCTCGCCTGGCAGGCCGTCAGGCCGGGCGCCACGCCCGTCTTCTCGCCGCAGGAGCTGCCCGCGGACTCCCCGCGCAAGCTCGTCACCATGGGTTTCCTCACCTGCCTCCTCAACCCCAAGATCGCCGTCATGTACATCTCGCTGCTGCCGCAGTTCGTCGTCCCGGAACGCGGCCACGTCGCCCAGCAGAGCTTCCTGCTGGGCCTGACGCAGATCGCCGTCGCCGTCACGGGCAACGCCCTCATAGCGATGAGCGCGGGCAGCATCTCCGCCTTCCTCGCCCGGCGCCCCGGCTGGCTGCGGATCCAGCGCTACGCCATGGGCACGGTCCTCGCGGGACTGGCCCTGAACATCGCGACGGACCGGGCCAAGGCCGTCGCCGCCTGATCCCCGGACCGGCCGGGCCGGGGGAGGCCGGGCCGGCTTCAGGCGGGGCCGGGGGTCAGGAGGAGAGGGCCGTCGCGACGACCGACCGGGCCGCTTCCTGGACGTGGGCGAGGTGTTCGGGGCCCCGGAACGACTCCGCGTAGATCTTGTACACGTCCTCGGTGCCCGAGGGGCGGGCCGCGAACCACGCGTGCTCGGTGGTCACCTTGATCCCGCCGAACGCCGCCCCGTTGCCCGGGGCGCTGGTGAGCACACCGGTGACCGCGTCACCGGCCAGCGTGTCCGCGGTGACCTGCTGAGGGGAGAGCCGGCCGAGGACGGCCTTCTCCTCCCGGGTGGCCGGTGCGTCCACGCGGGCGTAGGCCGGCGCGCCGAACCGGGCGGTGAGCGCGGCGTACCGCTCGGAGGGGCTCTGCCCGGTGACCGCGAGGATCTCCGAGGCGAGCAGGGCCAGGAGGATGCCGTCCTTGTCGGTGGTCCACACGGAACCGTCGCGGCGCAGGAACGAGGCCCCCGCGGACTCCTCGCCGCCGAACCCGAGGGTGCCGCCGGCCAGGCCGTCCACGAACCACTTGAAGCCGACCGGTACCTCCACCAGGTCCCGGCCCAGGTCGGCGGCCACCCGGTCGATCATCCCGGAGGACACCAGGGTCTTGCCGATGCCGGCGGACACCGGCCAGCCCGCGCGGTGGCGGTAGAGGTAGTCGATCGCGGTGGCGAGGTAGTGGTTGGGGTTCATCAGCCCGCCGTCCGGGGTCACGATGCCGTGCCGGTCGGCGTCGGCGTCGTTGCCGGTCGTGACGTCGAACCGGGCCCGGCCCTCGATCAGCGACGCCATCGCGTACGGGGAGGAGCAGTCCATCCGGATCTTCCCGTCCCAGTCCAGGGTCATGAACCGCCAGGTCGGGTCGGTCTCCGGGTTGACGACGGTCAGGTCGAGGCGGTGCTCCTCGGCGATCCGCCCCCAGTAGGCGACCGACGCGCCGCCCAGCGGGTCGGCGCCGATGCGCACGCCGGCCGCGCGGACCGCATCCAGATCGAGCACGGAGGGCAGGTCGCGGACGTAGCTGCCGAGGAAGTCGTACCGCCCGGTGGTGGGGGCCGCGAGGGCCCGCGCGTACGGGAGCCTGCGGACCTCCTTCGAACCGCCGGCGATGATCTCGTTGGCCCGGTCCTGGATCCAGCCGGTGGCCTCCGACCCGGCGGGGCCGCCGTGGGGCGGGTTGTACTTGAACCCGCCGTCGCCGGGCGGGTTGTGCGAGGGGGTGACGACCACCCCGTCGGCCAGGGCGCCGGTGCGGCCGCGGTTGTGGGTGAGGATGGCGTGGGAGACCGCCGGGGTCGGCGTGTAGCCGTCCGCGGTGTCGAGGAGGAGGGCCACTCCGTTGGCGGCGAACACCTCGACCGCCGTCACCCGGGCGGGTTCGGACAGGGCGTGCGTGTCGGCGCCGAGGAACAGCGGCCCGTCGATGCCCCGCCCGGCCCGGTACTCGCAGATGGCCTGGCTCGTCGCGGCGATGTGGTCCTCGTTGAACGCGGTGGCGAGGGACGAGCCGCGGTGCCCGGAGGTGCCGAAGGCGACGCGCTGGGCCGGGTCGCCCGGGTCCGGGTGCAGGGCGTAGTACGCGGTCACCAGCCGCGCCACGTCGACGAGGTCCTCCGCCCGCGCCTGCTGCCCTGCTCGCTCGTTCGACATCCGTTCGCTCCTCCGTACCGTTCGGGGCCCCGACGGCGCCGGCGCCGTTCCATGGCCGTGCCGCGACGGCCGCGCCGGTCACTCCGGCGGCCGTCGTCGTGATCCTCCTCCCCCCACGGCCTACCCAGCGGGAGCCACTCCTACCGGCCGGGTTCCCCCGGGCTGAGCCGTCCGATAACGGGTAGACGCCGGCGGTCGGGACCGGTCGAGGAGAGGAGTGCGGGCCATGGACGGCACGCGGCACGAAGCGGCGGGCGGCAAGGAGCACAAGCGGCAGGAGCCGGGGATCGGCCGTGAGGAGCAGATCAGCGAGCACCCCGGCCCGGACCCCGTGCACCCCGAGGCCGGCGACCCGGTGGCCGGCAGGTCGCCGGAGGAACTGCGGGAGCGCCAGGAGCGGAACATGGAACGCGGCCGGAGGGAACGACGGAGGGACCAGCGCGGGGCCGGCCGGTGACCGCGCCCGGCGCCAAAGCCACCGGACCCGGGTCCTGGCGGCACGCCCCGGGTCCGCGCGGTCAGAAGGCGTACCTGATCCGCAGCCAGGGCGCGCGGGCGGCCACGAGGGCGCGCAGGGTCTCGACGGCCCGCGCCTTCACCCCGTTGCGGTAGCGGACGTTCCAGCTCCCGTTCTCGGAGCGCTTGGGCTGCTGGAGACCCGGCTGCCACAGGACCTCCTCGGCGCGCGGGTGCCAGCCCAGGTTGAGGTCGTGCAGGCCCTCGTTGTGCGTCAGCATGATCACTTCCGCGGCCGCCTGGGCCTTCACCGCACCGGGCAGGACGTCGTCCATCTGCTGGAGCAGGTGGCCCCAGTCCCGTTCCCATCCGGGGCGCAGGACCACCGGCGAGAGGTTGAAGTGGACCTCGTACCCCGCCTCCAGGAAGTCCCCCGCGGCGGCGATCCGGCTCTCGACCGGGCTGGTGCGGATGTCGAGCAGCCTGGAGTCCGCCTGCGGCATGACGGAGAACCGGACCCGGGTCCGTCCGCGCGGCTCCAGGAGCAGGAGGTCCGGGTTGACGAACTTGGTGGCGAAGGAGGCCTTGGCGGCGGGCCACCGAGCGAAGGCGCGGACCAGGTCGGCGACGTTGTCGCTGATCAGGGCGTCGACGGAGCAGTCGCTGTTCTCTCCGATGTCGTAGACCCACGCCGCCGGGTCGCACTGGTTCGCCTCCGCCTTGGGGCCGAGGCGCGCGAGGTGCCGGGAGAGGTGGGCGATGATGCGGTCGATGTTGGTGAAGACGGTGACCGGGTTGGCGTAGCCCTTGCGGCGCGGGACGTAGCAGTAGGCGCAGGCCATCGCGCAGCCGTTCGCGGCCCCGGGGGCGATCCAGTCCGCGGAGCGTCCGTTGGGGCGGGTGGTGAGGGTCTTCTTCTCACCGAGCACCAGGACCTCGGACTTGGTGCGCACCCAGCGGTCGATGTTGCCCGCGTTGCCGTGGAGGTCCGGGATCCCCCAGTGCGAGGGGACGGGGACGACCTCGGCGTCGGGGAAGCGGGCGAGGACCTGACGGCCGCGCGCCGAGGCCGCCGCCGCGGGCTCCGCGTGGATCACCCGCACGGACAGCATGCGGCGGGCCGCCGGGGCGTCGCGGAACAGCGGACGGGCACCGGCGGCGGGACGGAGCTCCCGGCCCGTGTCGAGGTCGTCCAGGGCGAACAGGGCGTCCTGGGGGTCCGCCGGCCGGCCCGGGTGCGGGTGGGCGCCCATGTGCGTCTCTCCTGCGAGATCGTCGCGGCTGCCCTGCGCGGGCGCTGCCCCGGGGGAGGGGCCCCGGTGGACCCTCCACTGTAGGCGAACGCGAGCGGGGCCCGCTGCGCGCCGACACCCGCCGGACGCCGCTCAGATCCGCCGCGCGCGGGGGTCGCGGTCGGAGGCGGGCCATACGTACGGCAGGTCGTCGGGAACCCCGGGGAAGTGCCCGCGGTAGAAATCCGCGTCCTTGCGCACCAGCGCCGACTGGTGGCTCCGGTGGAAGTCCGGGTCGCCGAGCCACGGCGGCAGGTCCCCGGCGGCGGCGAGCCGCTCCTGCGTGCGGGGCTCGGCGTCCCCCTGCAGCCAGGCGCGGAAGTCCCGGACCAGGGAGACGGCGCAGGTGTCCCCCCGTCCCTCGGCGGTCCACACCCGGCAGACGTCCAGCCCGTAGCGCACCAGGGCCTCCTCGTAGCCCGCCCACATGCGCACCGCCGGATGATTGCGCCACCCGTAGCCTGGCACCGTCAGCCCCCGCAGCACCTGCAGGGCCTCGACGCGCTGCTTCCCGAGCCGCCGCCCGTCGAGGACGGCGGCCGAGTCACGGAACGACGCGAACGGCAGGAAGGTCTGCACGGTGCCTCCTCACCTCGGCCGACGACCGCCCGCACCCCGGGCCACGCCCGGCGACTGCCCACCACGGACCGCGCCAACCCTCCGCCGCGCCCACCGCCCCTTCCCCGCCGGGTCGTGCGGGGCGGGGCCGCCGGGCCCATGGTGGTGGTGTGGACGTGGAGCAGGTGATCAGCGAGCTGTACGGGCTCCGCCCAGCGCAGTTCACCGCCGCGCGCGGCGCGTACACCGCCCGCGCCCGGCAGGAGAAGGACGCCGAAGCCGCCCGCCGGATCGCCGCCCTGCGCAAACCCACCCTCGCCCTGTGGGCGGCGGGCCTCTTCGCCCGCGCGCGCCCCGCCGAGGCCCGGGCGCTGCTGCGCCTGGGCGGGCAGCTGCGGACGGCACACCGGGAACTGGACGGTGCACGGCTGCGCGCGCTCTCGCACGAGCAGCACCGGGTGATCGGCGCCCTCGCCCGCGAGAGCGCGCACCTCGCCGGCGAGGCGGGGGAGCGGATCAGCGAGAGCGTCCTGCGGGAGATCGAGCAGGTCTTCCACGGTCTGCTGGCCGACGAGGACGCGGGCCGGCAGTGGCTCGCGGGCCGGCTGACGACGGCCCCGAAAGCCCCGGTCGGCTTCGAGGGCGTGCAGCCCGCCCCGGGAGCCGTCCCGCCCCCGCCGGCCACACCCCCCGCCACCCCGCACGAGCCGCCGGCCCCGCCCCGCCCGGAGCGGGACGCGGCGGCCGAGCGGCGCGCGCGGGAACACGAGCGGCGCGTCGAAGCCGCCCGGCGGGCCGCGGCCGACGCCGCCGCCGCACACGAACGGGCCCGGGCGGAACTCACCGAGGCCGCCGTCGCGCTGGAACGCGCCCGAAGCGAAGCGGCAGCCGCACGGGAGGAGCTCCACGCGGCGCAGCGACGCGCCGACGCCGCCGAACAGGCGGCCGGCGACGCGCACTCGCGCCACCAACGGGCCGAGACGGCGGCCGGGAAGGCCGGCCGGACGGCCGAGACCGCCACCAGGCGCCTCCGGGACGCCGAACACAGCGCGGCATAGGGGACGTACGGCCTTGTGCACCCCACCGACCCGGCCTGCACGGAGCCCGGCTCCCCCTGCGGCCGGGTGATCTACGCGCACCGGGTGGCCGACGTGCTGGTCCGCCCGTGGCCGGCCCACGGCGCGACCTGTGTGAGATCCGCGGGACGGGGCAGCCGGGACAGGGAGACAAGGTGGTAACCGCACCACGGAAAGGACCCCCCTTCATGAACGAGAACGCCTGGGACTACCGCGAGACGGACGCCCGGCCGCAGGGCATCGACCTCCGCGGGTTCAAGGTCGAGGCCGTCGACGGGAGCATCGGCAAGGTCGACAAGCACTCGGACGAGGCCGGCTCCGCCTGGATCGTGGTCGACACCGGCCCGTGGATCTTCGGCAAGGAGGTCCTCCTGCCGGCCGGCACCGTCTCGCGGATCGACGTCGCCGAGGAGACCGTCCATGTGGACCGGACCAAGGAGCAGATCAAGAACGCCCCGGAGTTCCACCGCGAGACGCACCTCGGAAACGCCGACTACCACGACGAACTGGGCGCGTACTACCTCCTGGGAGCCCCCTTCGGCGGCCGCCCCTTCTGACCGGTACGAGGAGCACGGGCGTGAACGAGCACGAGCAGCACCACCGCAAGCACCACGAGGGCACCCCTCCCTCGAAGGCCGTGGGGGAGAGCGGCGACCGCGAGGCCCGCCGGGAAGCGGAGGACGCGGTCATGCCGGGCAGCCAGGACGGCGAGGCCGGCGACGCCCTCACCCCGAACACCGACGCCCAGCGCCGTACGGCCCGCCGCGACAGCCGGCACTGACGGACCCGGGCGCGGCCCCCGGCGGCCGCCGGGGAGCCGTGCCCGCCCCGATCCGGCCATGACACCACGTATGCGCGCGGCAGCAGAGGGCACACGGGGTTCATGACCGTACCCAAGACAAGCGTTCTCGTACTGGACTGCGCGGAGCCCGAACCCCTGGCCCGCTTCTACGCCTCCCTGCTGGACGCCCGCGTCGGGCCGGCCGAGGGCGACCCGGACCTCCTCCTGGTCACCGGCCCGCCGGGCACGGTGCTCGGGATCCGCCGGGACCCCGACCGCGTACCCCCCGGCTGGCCGGTCCCCGAAGGCCCCGAGCAGCCGCACCTGCGGATACTGGTCACCCCGGAGGGGCTCGACGAGGCCGAGCGCGAAGCGGTGGCCCTGGGAGCGCGCCCGGTGGCGGCCGAAGGGGACGACTCGGACCCCGGGACCAGGACGACGCAGCGCCGCTACGCCGACCCGGCCGGCCACGCCTTCGTCCTGGCCGCCGCCCGGGTCCCCGTGCCCTGACGCCCCCGGTGGACGGCGGCTCGCGCTACCGCAGACCCGTGAGGAGGAACCGACGGCGTGGGAGGGCGGCGCGCAGCACGATCCGCACCATCAGCCATGCGCCCCGCACCGCACACCGCATGCCCCACGCCGTCGCCCGCGTCGTCGCACGCCGGGCGACGGCGCGGGGCGTCATGCGCCGGATCAGCCGTCGCCGTCTCATGCGCCGTCGCCTGCCCCGCCCCGGAAGGGCGTTCATCAGTGTCTCCGGCCCACCACGAGGCGGTAGACGCCCAGGAGGATGAGGGCGCCGACGATGGCCGCGATCCAGGTGGAGAGCTCGAAGAACCCGTCGATGGATGTGACGTGGAAGATCACCTTGCCGAGCCATCCTCCGAGGAGGGCGCCGGCGATACCGATCAGGATCGTCACGACGCAGCCGCCCGGGTCGCGCCCCGGCATGAGGGCCTTGGCGATGATCCCGGCGAGCAGACCCAGGACGATCCAGCCGATGATGCTCATGAAGCGCCCCTTGTCACTGTTCGTTCCGTGTGGTTCTTCTGCGCCTCCCAGCGGATTCCAAACGCGGGGTCACCCGCTCCAGTGCAGGCGCCCCAGATGGATCAGCCGGAGCTGGGCCCGGGCGGTCCCGGCGGCGGCCGACCAGTCCTCGCCCCGCAGCGAGGCGGCGAGGAACGCCGAGGCCGTCATGAACATGTGGTCCACCAGCAGCCGGGCCAGCATCCGTACGTCGTCGGCGGCCCAGCCCGTACCGGAGGGATCCGCACGCAGGGCGGCCCCGATCTCGTCGGCGAAGGCGTCCAGCTGGGCGGCGATGGCCGCGCGCACCGTCGGCACCCCTCCGTGCCGCTCCCGCACCAGGAAGCGGACGTGCGCGGGCCTGCTGCGCACCAGCGCGGCGACGAGGCGCACCGCGGCGTCACCGCGCCGCTCGGGGTCACCCGTCGCGGCCAGCATGCCCCGTACCGTGACGTGCAGGGAGGCCAGGGCCTCTTCGACGAGCGCGATCCCGAGTTCGTCCATGCCCCGGAAATGCCGGTAGAAGGCGGTGGGGGAGACGCCGGCGGCCCGCGTGACCTCCCTGAGGCCCAGACTGCCGAGGCTGCGCTCCTCCAGCTCCGACAGGGCCGCGTCGAGCAGGGCCCGTCGGGTGCGGCGACGCTGGATCTCGCGGGTTCCGGTGGTGTGCGGGCTCATGACGGGCAGTCAAGCGCGTCACACTCGTGCGCCGCCAGCATGAAGCTGATTGGACCGGGTAGTCAGTGCACAACTGTTACCTGAACGGAAGGACGGCCCATGCTCTTCCTCGTAGGTGCCCTGCTGGTCCTCGGTGTCGTGCTCGGCGCCGTGGCCCACGTCCCCGTGCCCGTCAGCGTGGGCGCCGGCCTCGCGATCGCCCTGTGGCTCGCCGTGTTCGCCGCGCGCGAGCGCCTCCCGGGCCGCCGCCGGACCGCGGGCGGCGGAGGTGCGAGGTGAACACGCGGACCCGTGGGGACCTCCGGGCCCGTGACCGGATCGGCGACGCCGACGCGATGGCCGTCACCGCGTTCGTCCTCGGCCTCGTGGGCCTCCTCGTGACGAACCTGATCCTCGGCCCGATCGCCGTCGTCCTCGGTGCCCTCGCGCTGCGCCGGCGCACCACCAGGCCCGGCCGCGCCCGCCTGGGCATCGCCCTGGGGGTGGCCGACCTGGCCGTCCTCGCCTGCCTCGTCACCGCCGACGGCACGTGGTCGTGGAGCCTCGCCTGACCGTGCCGTGCCCGGCGGCCGCGCCGGACGGGAGCCCGGCTCGCCCCGCGGACGTGGGACGTTGCAGGGAACGATCTCTTTGTACACACTGCACTACCGGGCGATGAGGAGGAGACGATGAGCGCGGCCCACGAGGCACGGCAATGGCCGGACGAGGTCAGTGTCGACAACGCGAGGACGACGCTGCTGCAGCTCCTCGCGCGGGCGGGGGTCCCCTCCGGTGACGCGCGCCAGCTGATCGGCCTCGTCGAGGCGGGCGTCCTGGCCCTCGCGCACGCGGAACTCGACAGCGCCGGCCGGACCGTCCCCGGGGACAAGGGCGAGGAGTACCGCTCGGGCTGGCTCGACGGCGCCGAGGCCCTCCTGGACGACCTCGGCGCCGTCGCCGAGCGGACCCTGGCCGGGGTCGCGGGGCCGGAGGGCGACCACGGCAGGGCAGGCGGCCACCCACGGCCCCGGCGCATGGAGGTGGAGCGGGCCAAGGTCGCCGTCACCCCCCTCTACCTGTCGTTCACCGCGGCTTCGGAGCTGGACCCGGAGGTGACCGAGGAGGTGCTGATCGCCGTCCTGGGCACGATGGGCCCCCGGCAGCGGGCCGGCTACGCCGGACGGCTGACCGAGTTCGCCGCGCTGCACCGCGGCCGGCTGGAGCGGCTGTTCGCGGCGTTCGGACCGGACAGCGCCACCATGGTGCACGGCCGCTACTCGCTCCTCCACTCCGTGACGAGCATCGCCGTACTGGAACGGCTCCTCGCCTCCCCCCAGGTGCTGCGGGAGCAGTGGGAAGCCGCGGAGCTGCCCCCGGCGTGGCTCGACGGCCTGACGTCCGCCTGGGCCGCCGCGGCCTGACCCCGCGGCGGAGGAAGGCGGGGCCGTTCTGGCCCTTGGGGCCCGTGCCGCAGAAGAGGATCGCCTCGCCGAGTCCCTTGACCGTGCCCGTCATCATGCCGATGGCCGGCCCCGGCACGGCGCCCGCACCGCCCGCCATGGCGCCGGTCGCCGTTCCCACGACCGTGCCCAGGTAGATGCTGCCGCCCAGGTGCTTGAGCATGCACCTGTTCCACTCGTCCTCGGTCCCGGGCTTGTCGATCCGGTCCGCCGGGGACATCCGGGCCGCGCTCTTCGGCGCGGGGGCGGTGGGAGCCCCGTCGCGCACCGCGATGGTGGGCGGCGTCACGACCCCGGTGACCGTGTCCCCGCCGACGCCCTCGATCGTCTGGGTCAGCCTCTTGCCGTCCAGGGAGAGCCCGACCCTGTGGGTGGCGCCGTTCGGCTCCCGGACGATGCCGGGCCGTACGGTGGCGGCGTCGCTGCCCGGAGCGCCGGTGCTCGTCCGCGCGACGTACATCGTGGACCCGGCCGCGGAGTTGACGACGGGGACCGTGACGGTCGCGTCCGTCGTCCACGGCTGGTTGTCGGTGTCGAAGGTCCAGGTGCCGGTGACCTTCTTGCCGACGGCCGCGAAGTCGACCCGGGCGTAGTTCTTCGCCGGGACGTCCACGGCGATGCCGTTGATGGTCGTCTCGTCCGAGGTGTACATCTGCGTCGCGGACAGCCGGCTGGAGATCATGGCCTGGACCGGCGCGGAGACCCCGACCGAGGTGGAGACGCCGGCCGAGAACGACTGGGCCCAGCCGGAGTGGTAGACCGTGGTGAAGATCTGCTTCATCGTGCTGTCCGTGCCGTTGTACCAGACGGACGAGGCGACCTGGCGGGGCAGGACCTCGGGCCGCCCCTCGGACTTCTCCGTCCACGCACACGTCGACGTCCGCCGGGAACACAGGTCCGCGTGGTAGTCGAGGGCGAGGCTCCTCGCCTCGGCGGCCTTCGACGCGGGCGCCGTCCACTCCCGGCTCGCGCTGCCGTCGCAGACGTTGGGCTGGGCGAGGATGCCCCACAGGTGGAGGCCGCCGCGGTTGTCCATGCACCACTCGGTGCCGTTGGAGTCGTCGCGCCGGACGATCCCGAACACGTTCGGCCGGCCGTCGACGGGCCGGAAGTGCCACTGCTCGCCGTCCTTGCCGCACGACTGCTGGACGGCCGGCCGGCTCGCGTGGACGCACTTCCCGGGGGAGGCGTTGGCGAGGTTGAAGGTGCCGGGGGCGCCGAGCCTGATGAGGCGCCGGTTCGTGTGGTTGGCGCCGTCGGGGGTGACGGAGATCTGGTTCCCGTCGTTGTCGCCCGTCGCGTTGAGCGTGCCGTCCGTGTTGGTGAAGGTGTACGCGTCACCCGCGGCGGCGACGGCGAGAGCCGGTCGGGTTTCCGGGGGAGCTTCCGTGGTGGGCCGTCCCGCTCCGCCGGACGGCCGAGCCCCTTCGCCGACAGTCACGCACACCCGCTCCGTACCGCGTACCCGCAACAATCCGGAGTGACAGGGTGAACCCCACGGCCCGGCCACTCGGGGAAACGCGGGGGAGACGGCCACATTCGACGGCATGGACAACACGGCCGTGGTGGTCATCGACATGCTCAATCCCTACCGGCACCAGGACGCCGACCTCCTGGTCCGCTCCGTCCGCGCCGCGCTGCCCGGGGTGGTGGACGTGATGTCCGCGGCGAGGGCCGCCGGCGTGCCGGTCGTCTACGCCAACGACAACTTCGGCCAGTGGCGTTCCCACCACGGCCAGATCGTCGACATCGCCCTGGCGGGGGAGCACCCCGAGCTGGTCGAGCCGGTCCTGCCCGACGACGACTCCCTCTTCGTCGTCAAGGCCCGCCACTCCGTCTTCTACGAGACCCCCCTCGCCTACCTGCTGGGCACCATGGACGTCACCCGCCTGGTGCTCGTGGGCCAGGTCACCGAGCAGTGCGTGCTGTACTCCGCCCTGGACGCCCACATCCGCCACCTCGACGTCGTCGTCCCCACGAACGCGGTCGCCCACATCCACGCCGACCTCGCCGATGCCGCGCTGCGCATGATGGAACGCAACATGGGTGCCCGGCTGACGGACGGCCCCGTGCCCCTGTGACCGGCCGGCGCGCCCGCCGGGGGCCCCGCCCCCGGCCCCGTCGCAGCCCGGCAGCCGCTCAGCCGGCGCGGCGCGGCAGCCGGGCCGGGAACCGCCGGCCGCGCAGGGCGGTCCGGGCCGCGTTCGCCCCCGGGGCGCCGTGGACGCCGCCCCCCGGATGCGCGGCGGCGGAGGCGAGGTAGAGCCCCGGGACGTGCGTGGTCGGCCGGCCGGTGCCGGGGACCGGGCGGAAGAAGAGCTGCTGGTGCAGGGCGGTGGTGCCCTGGTTGACGGCCCCGCCCACCAGGGCGGGGTCGAGGCGTTCGAGGTCGGGCGGGGCCAGCACGCGGCGGGCGCGCACCGTGCCGGCGAAACCGGGCGCGTACCGTTCGACCTGCGCCTCGATCCGGTCGGCGATGGCGTCCTTCTCCCGCTCGTCCCAGCGGCCGGTGATGCCGGCATCGCCCGCGTCGCCCGCGATGTCCTGGGGGACGTGCGTGTACGCCCACGCCGACTCGGTGCCCGCCGGGGAGCGGGCGGGATCGGCGGTGGTCATCTGCCCGAGGACCGCGAACGGGGCCGACGGCACCTGCCGCATGGCGATCTGGGCGGCGAACAGCGTCAGCTCGTCCACACCGTCGGCCAGGTGCACCGTACCCGCCGTCCCCGGCCCCTCGGCGGACCAGGGGACGGGCCGGGACAGGGCCCAGTCGATTTTCACGGTGGAGAAGTCCCACTGGAACCGCCGCAGATCGCCCCGCAGGCGGTCGGGCAGGTCCGCGGGCCGCAGCAGTTGTTCGTAGAGCACGGGCGCCGGCACCGCCGCCAGGACCGCCCGGCGGGCCTCCACCAGTGACCCGTCCACCGTACGGACCGCCGCCGCCCGGCCCCCGCGCACCACCACCTGCGCCGCGGCCCGCCCGCAGTGCAGCACGCCGCCGTGCGCCCTGAACCGCCGCACCAGGGCGTCGGTCAGCGCCTGGGCTCCGCCTTGCGGCACGGGGAAGCCGTGGGCCTGGCCGAGCATGCACATCAGCCAGCCGAAGCCGCCGCCGAGCGCCGACTCGGGCGCCAGGTCGGCGTGGAGGGCGTTGCCCGCGATCAGCAGGCGGCCGCCCGCACCGGCGAACTCCTCCTCCCCGAACCGGCGGGCCGGCAGCAGCATCCTCCGGGCCACCCGCAGCCCCTCCGCACGGCCCAGCCGCAACGCCAGCCTCCCTCCCGCGCGCACCGGAGGGAACGGCGTGAACAGACAGTCCATCAGCAGGTCGCCGATCCGCTCCCACAGCCCGCACAAACGCAGCCACGCCTCCCCGTCCCCGGGGGCGAACCGTTCCAGCGAGGCCGCCGTCGTCTCCGGATCGGCGGCCAGGACGGCGCAGCGGCCGTCCGTCAGCGGATGGGCGACCACGGCCGGGGCTCGGCTCCAGCACAGCCCGTACTCCTCCAGGCGCAGCCGCCGGATCACCGGCGAGGCGGCGGCGAGCGGGTAGAAGGCGCTGAAGAGGTCGTGCACGTACGCCGCGTCCAGACCGCGGTCGCTGCGTACGGCCCCGCCCGGCGACGGCCCGGCCTCCAGGACGACCACCTGCCAGCCGGCATCGGCCAGGACGTTCGCGGCGACCAGCCCGTTGGGGCCGGCCCCGATGACGACCGCGTCAGGACCGGTCACCGCTGTCGCCGTCCTCGCATTCGCGGGCCAGGCGGGCCAGCAGCAGGCGGTGGCGTACCTGGGCGACGGCGTCGACGGCCGCGTGGTGGAAGGACCAGCCCCTGCCCCTCAGGGGATGCTCGTCCATGACGACCAGCGTGTCGGACCCCCAGGGGCGGACCTCGAAGGCGATCCGCGCGCTGGAGTTGCCGGCGACGGCCTCCAGCTCCAGGCGGTCCGGTGCCTCGTTCACCCGCACGACGGTCTCGCCCTCGTAGTGCAGGGGCCCGAGCCTGACCCGGTAGCGCAGGGTCGAACCCTCCTGCGGCCACCGTCCGTGCGCCTCGGTGGAGTCGTGTGTCCCCACCACCCAGCGCGCGTACCGGTTCCCGTCCTCCAGGACCTCCCACACCCGTGCCGGCCGGGCCCGGACCAGTCGGTGCTGCACTGCCATGACCGCCTCCCGCGCGGCTCGGGGTCTCCTGGGCCGCGCCTACCCGCGCCGGCCGCACCCCACGCGGAGCCGGCCGGCCCCGGTCCCGCGCCGGGCGCCGAGGGCCCGCAGCGCCGCCGGCAGGGCCGCGGCCTGTGTCTTTTACACATTTACGAGCCCACCAGACCGGTTAAGGCATGTGGGTTTTTGGGGTTGTTGTTTTATATCGTGGGGGGGG
>NZ_JBBDHD010000092.1:0-28009 GCF_044129415.1 Streptomyces racemochromogenes | reverse complement strand
GGGGGGGGGGGGGGGGGGGGGGGGGCGGGCGGGCGGCGGCGCGCCTCACCGGCCATCCTGGGGAGAGCGCAGGGCATCGTGTTCGACTTTCTTGATTCCGGGCAGTACGACCTGCTCGGAGCCTTCTGGGTGACGGTTCAGCTCACCCTCTACTCGGCGGTGGGGTCCCTGGTCTGGGGCACCGCCCTGGCCGGGATGCGGGTCAGCCCGGTCCCGCTGATGCGGGCCTTCGGCACCGCGTACGTGAATCTGGTCCGCAACACGCCGCTGACCCTGCTGGTCATCGGCAGCTCCCTGGGGCTCAGCCAGACCCTGAGCATCAACCTGGGCGGCGGGACCTTCAAGGAGATCGGCTTCCGCCTCGCCGTCCTCGCGCTGACCGCCTACACCGGCACCTTCGTCTGCGAGGCGCTGCGCTCGGGCATCAACACCGTGCCCGTGGGCCAGGCCGAGGCCGCCCGCGCGCTGGGGCTGAGCTTCTTCCAGGTGCTCACCCTGATCGTGCTCCCCCAGGCCTTCCGGGCGGTCATCGCGCCGCTCGCCAACGTACTGATCGCCCTCACCAAGAACACCACGGTGGCGGCGGCCATCGGCGTGGCCGAGGCGGCCCTGCTGATGAAGGAAATGATCGAGAACGAGGCGGACGCGCTCTTCGCCGTCTTCGGGATCTTCGCCCTCGGCTTCTGCCTGCTGACCCTGCCGACCGGTCTGCTGCTGGGCTGGGTGGCCAAGCGAGTGGCGGTGAAGCGATGAGCTCGGTCCTGTACGACGTCCCCGGCCCCAAGGCCAGAACCCGCAACTGGATCTACACGGCCGTCTTCCTGGTCCTGTTCGCGCTCGCCGCCTGGTGGATCCTCTCCGCCATGGCGGACAAGCACCAGCTCGACGCCGACAAGTGGACCCCCTTCGTCACCGACGGCCGGATCTGGAGCACCTATCTGCTCCCCGGCCTCGGTGAGACCCTGAAGGCCGGCGTGATCGCCATGCTGATAGCCCTGCCGCTGGGCGCGCTGCTGGGCGTGGGCCGGCTCTCGGACCACGCCTGGGTGCGCGTCCCGGTCGGCACCGTCGTCGAGTTCTTCCGCGCCATCCCGGTGCTGATGCTGATGATGTTCGGCTACGCGTTCTTCGTGCAGTTCGTGCCCGCCGTGGCCTCCGATCTGCGTCCGCTGTACGCGGTGGTCACGGGCCTGGTCCTGTACAACGCGGCCGTCATCGCAGAGGTCGTCCGCGCGGGCGTGCTGTCCCTGCCCCGGGGCCAGACCGACGCCGCCAAGGCGATCGGCATGCGCAAGGGCCAGACCATGGTCCACGTCCTGATCCCGCAGGCCGTCACCGTCATGCTGCCGGCTCTGGTCAGCCAGCTCGTGGTGATCCTCAAGGACACCGCGCTCGGCGGTTCGCTGCTCGGCCTCACCGACCTGCTGGCCGCGAACCGGCAGATCTCGGCGAACTACAGCAACACCATCGCCACGCTCGTGGTGGTCGCCCTGGTCTACATCGCGGTGAACTTCGCCCTCACCTCCTTCGCCTCCTGGATGGAGGGCCGGCTGAGGAAGTCGAAGAAGAGCACCGGCGCGGTGCTCGCTGCGGCCGAGGTCGACGACCTGGCCACCGAGGCCGCCCCGGCGGCCGGAGCGTAGGGGGCTGACGTCCGGTCAGTCCGGCAGGATGCGTAGCCTGTGTGGGGGGGGGCGGGGGGGGGGGCGCGCCGCGCCGCCCCCCCCGCCCCCCCCCCCCCCCCCCCCCCCCCCCCCCCCCCCCCCCCCCCCCCCACACTGCTTCGTCCGGCCCGGGGTCACTTGACGCCGGAACCTCCAGTGGGTTGCATACGTTCTGTGATCACATACCGGACATCGGGAGCCGCATCATGGACCCGGTGATCGTCGTCGGCTCGGGCGCCGTCGGACTCTCCCTGTCCCTCGCCCTGGCCGGCCACGGCGTGCCCTCCGTCCTCCTCGACGAAGGGCCCGGCAAGGACGAGCCCCGGCCCGCCCGCAGTGTCGTCCTCCACTCCGACACCGCGGCCATGGTCCAGCGCCTGGGCTGTACGACCCTGGGCGACGAGGGCGCCCGGTACGCGGCCTGGCGCACCATGAGGCGCCGTCAGGAGACCCGGCGGATCACCTTCGAGGACCAGCCCGCCCCCCTGCACCTGCCGCAGCACGCCCTCACGCGCGGGCTGCGCGCCGCAGCCGCCGAACAGCGCCTGGTGCACCTGGTCACCGACGCCAAGGTGGACTCCCTGGAGCAGGACGAGCGCGGGGTCATCGCGCACACCCGGGGCGGGGAGACCACCTGGTGGCGCGGCAGCCATCTGGTCGGCTGCGACGGGGCCCGCTCCACCGTGCGCAAACTGCTCGGCATCCGCTTCCCCGGCCGGACGGCCGTCGAACGGCACGCCGTGGCCGCGCTGCGCGCCGAACTTCCCTGGCCCGGCGAGGCCCTGATGCACCGCCATCCGCCCTCCGGCCCCGAGGAGATCATCGCCCGGCCGCTGCCCGACGGGGTGTGGCGGCTGGACTGGCTGCTGCCCCCGCGCGGGGACCTCGTCACCCCGGACGCCCTCGTCACCCTGATCCGCGACACCCTGGCGCTGTGGTGCGGGGGCAGCACTCCCCCGTACGACCTCATCGACACCGGGGTGCACATCCAGCACCACCGACTCGCCCGGCGCTGGCGCGACGGCCGGGCCTTCCTCGCCGGAGACGCCGCCCACCTGCTGGGCGCGCTCGGCACCCAGAGCGTCGAGGAGGGGCTGCGCGACGCGGAGAACCTCGCCTGGAAGCTGGCCCTGGACTGGCACCAGGGCGCCTCCGAGGCCCTGCTCGACAGCTACGAGGGCGAGCGGCGCACGGCCGTCGCAGCCCGGCTGCGCGCCGCCGACCAGACCATGCCCGTCCTGCGCGGCGGGGCCGGCCTGCGCGGCCTCCTGCCGGGGTCGGGGCGGTCCGCCGAATCTCTGCTCACGGACGGGCACCTGGGCCGGGGCCCGCTGGGCGGCCGGCCGGTGTACGCGCCGCCGGTGGCCGTGCGCGAGGTCCCCACGGACACGGAGCCGGGCGGACCCGTGGCGAACGTACCCGTCTGCGCGCCCGACGGGTCCACCGTCCCGCTGCGGGACATGCTGGGACGGGGGAAGCTGCTGGTGCTGCTGGTCGCACCGGGTACCGGGGTATGGGACCGGCGCCACTGGGCGGGGGCCGGCCTGATGCCCCGGCTCGCCGCGGCCGTGAGCGCCCTGCCGGCCCCCGCCGAGCTGCTGGTGGCGGACGGCTACCCGGGGGCTCCGGCGCACACCGTCCTCCTGGTGCGGCCCGACGGGCACCTCGCGGCGACCTTCGCGGGGGTCCGCCCGGCCGAGCTGTACGCGGCGGCGGACACCGTACGCGCGGGCGCACCGGAGGGCGTCCCCGCCACACCCGCCCCTGTGATCGATTGACCGCCCTCGGGCACGCATGGTTCACTCGCCGACATGACCGGCAACGACGTACGCCTGTGGCGGAGGGTTCACATGGACCTGCTCCGCTACGCGGGCTGCGTGTGTCGCCCCTCCTGCTGATTCGCCCCCTTACCGCGCGCCCCGCCGCCCTTCCGGGCCCGCGCGCCCCCTTCCGCGAACCCAGGACGGTCACATCCCGATGTCTGCTTCCGTGTCCACGCACGCCCCCGCCCGTACCGCCGCCCCCACCGCGGCGGAACTCCTCGCCTTCGCCCTGCGCACCGCCGCGGACCCCGACGTCGTCGACTCACTGCCCCTCGACCCGGAGGGCCGGACCTGGATCCGGCTCGACGGCCCGGGCGGGAGCGAGGCCTGGCTGATCGGCTGGCCGCCGGGTACCGGCACCGGCTGGCACGACCACGCGGAGTCCCGGGGCGCCTTCGCGACCGCGCGGGGGCGGCTCACCGAGCACTCCCTGACGGTGCGGCTGCCCTCGGAGGGATGGCGGAACCTGGAGCTGGCCCCGGACGTGGACCGCACCCGCAGCCTCGGCGCGGGGACCGGGCGGGCCTTCGGGGAGCACCACGTCCACGAGGTGCTCAACCCGTCGGACTCCGAGCACGCGATCTCGGTCCACGCCTACTACCCGCCGCTCCCGCTGATCCGCCGCTACAGCCGCAGCGGCGCGGTCCTCCGGCTGGAGCAGGTCGAGCGCCCGGCGGACTGGCAGTGAGCGCCCCCGGCCCGGTGGGCATCGACGAGCTCCTGGAGCGGGTCCGCGCGACGTACACGCGGCTGGACCCGCGGGCCGCGTACGAGGCGTGGCGCGACGGGGACGCCCTGCTGGTGGACATCCGCTACCAGGCGCTGCGCGAGCGGGACGGGGTCATCCCGGGGGCGGTGGTCGTGGAGCGCAACGAACTGGAGTGGCGGCTGGATCCCCAGGGGTCGCACCGCCTGCCGCAGGCCGTCTCGCACGAGGTGCGGGTGGTGGTGATCTGCAACGAGGGCTACGCGTCCTCGCTGGCGGTGGCGTCGCTGCGGGCGCTGGGGCTCCGCCGGGCGACGGACCTCACGGGCGGCTACCAGTCCTGGCGTTCGGCGGGCCTTCCCACCGCCCCCGCCTGACCCCCGGCACCGCCGCGCGCACCCGGGGGAGGGGATCATCCGGCAGGCGCTCTGGTGGCCGCCGGCGGCGGAGGTCCGGGCGGCCGTGGTCGCGTGGACGCTCCGGCCGGCGCAGAGGAGCACAGGGGCGCCGGCGTGGCGCTCGGTGGGCGGTGCTTCCCCGGAGCCAGTTTTCCAGGAGGGTGCCGCAGGCGGTGGTCAGGGCCGCCGGGCACCGGAGCGCGCCTGCGGGCGGGCACCGCGCCGGGCACCGGAGCGCGCCGGGCTTCACCCCGGGGGCCGGCCCGCCACGCGGGGGTCAGGCTCCGGGGTATCCCAGGTCGTCGGCGTCCTCGCCCTCCGCCTCCAGGGCTCGGCGCACCACCCGCAGGGCCATGCCCTCCGGGTACCCCTTGCGCGCGAGCATCCCGGCCAGGCGCCGGATCCGCTTGTCGCGCTCCAGTCCCCGGGTGGAGCGGAGCTTGCGCTCCACGAGCTCCCGGGCGGTCTCCTCCTCCTGCTCGGCGTCGAGCTGCTCCAGCGCCTCCTGGACGAGGCTGGTGTGCACCCCCTTGGTGCGCAGCTCCTGCGCGAGCGCCCGGCGGGCCAGGCCCCGGCCGCGGTGGCGGGACTCGACCCAGGCCCCTGCGAACGCGGCGTCGTCGATCAGGCCCACTTCCTCGTACCGGGAGAGGACCGCCTCGGAGACCTCCTCGGGGATGCCCCGCTTCGCCAGGGCGTCCGCGAGCTGCCGCCGGGTGCGCGGCATCCCGGTGAGCAGGCGCAGGCAGATCGCCCGGGCCTGCTCCTCGGGACTCTGGGGCGGCAGCTCCTGGCGGCCCTCACGGCCGCTCCTCGCTCTGCCGCCCCTCTCCTGATCTTCCCGCACGGTCAGCTCTTGGCCACGGCGGCCTTGGCCGCCGGCTTGGCCTTCGACGCCGGGGCGGGTACGGAGGCGTCGGCCGGCGCGGCGGACGCGGCCGCCTCGTCGCCCTCGGCGTCCTTGCGGACACCGACGCCCAGCTTCTCCTTGATCTTCCGCTCGATCTCGTTGGCGAGGTCGGGGTTGTCCTTCAGGAAGTTGCGGGCGTTCTCCTTGCCCTGGCCGAGCTGGTCGCCCTCGTACGTGTACCAGGCGCCGGCCTTGCGGATGAAGCCGTGCTCCACGCCCATGTCGATCAGGCCGCCCTCGCGGCTGATGCCCTGGCCGTAGAGGATGTCGAACTCGGCCTGCTTGAACGGGGGCGCGACCTTGTTCTTCACGACCTTGCAGCGGGTGCGGTTGCCGACCGCCTCCGTGCCGTCCTTCAGGGTCTCGATGCGGCGGATGTCGATGCGCACCGAGGCGTAGAACTTCAGGGCGCGGCCACCGGTCGTGGTCTCCGGGGAGCCGAACATCACGCCGATCTTCTCGCGGAGCTGGTTGATGAAGATCGCGGTGGTCTTGGACTGGTTCAGCGCACCCGTGATCTTGCGGAGCGCCTGGCTCATCAGACGGGCCTGGAGACCGACGTGCGAGTCGCCCATCTCGCCCTCGATCTCCGCCTTCGGGACGAGGGCCGCGACGGAGTCGATGACGATCAGGTCGAGGGCGCCGGAGCGGACCAGCATGTCGACGATCTCAAGGGCCTGCTCGCCGGTGTCCGGCTGGGACAGGATGAGGTTGTCCGTGTCGACGCCGAGCGCGCGGGCGTACTCGGGGTCCAGCGCGTGCTCCGCGTCGACGAAGGCGACGGTGCCGCCGGCCTTCTGCGCGTTGGCCACGGCGTGCAGCGTCAGGGTCGTCTTACCGGAGGACTCCGGGCCGTAGATCTCGACCACACGGCCGCGCGGCAGCCCGCCGACGCCGAGGGCGATGTCCAGCGCGGTCGACCCGGTGGGGATGACCTCGATGGGGTCGTTCGGCTTGTCGCCGAGGCGCATGACCGCACCCTTGCCGAATTGCCGTTCAATCTGTGCGAGCGCGGCGTCGAGAGCCTTCTCGCGGTCGGTGCCTGCCATGGGTTCCACCCGGTTTGCTTGAGTCGATCGCTTCACGCCATTGACGCTAACGCCTGCCACTGACAATGCGCTTCCACGCCCGTTTCGGCTGTGGATAACTCATCAGAATGGATGTTCGATTTCCCTGTCAAGCCGACCACGCCGCCCCCGCCAACGCCTTCGCACCGTAGGCGGAACGCCCCCCACCGCCTCCTGCCAGGGCTTCCCGGGGGACCAACGACGGAATCGGCGCGAGGGCGCCACCCTGTGGTGCGCGTCACATCCGCGAGCCACTCCCCCTGGACGGCGCCGCCGTCCGCGGACGCGCCGCGGCCCCGCCGCCTCCGGTCGGGCCGGGGGCGGCGAGGCCGCGGGGGTGGTCGCGCCGGCAGGCGGCTACGGCTTCGGCAGGGTGCAGCCGGGGCGGTTCAGGTCGATCTGGCTGCCGGGGCCGATGCACGGGACGAGGATGTAGGTCTCCTGGGCGTAGTTGATGCCCTGGCGGACCGTCACGTTGCCCGCCGCGTCCACCTCGCACGGGTTGTTCTCCGTGCAGCGCTGGCCGTCCTCGTTGCCGGTGTTGTTGACGGCGACGACCCTGCCGGTCGTCGTGTCGATCACCGGCGAGCCGGAGGTGCCGCCGATGGTGTTGCAGGACGAGGTGTAGCGGACCGAGTCCTTCCAGGTCCAGTCACCCTCCTTGAGGCGGTACACGAAGCCGTCGACGCTGCAGCTGTAGGTGCGCTTCCAGTAGCCGGAGACCACCTTGATCGAGGCACCCTGCACCGGGTGGGCGTCGTTGAGGGTGAGGGCGGCGATGCCGTACTGGCTCTGGATCTGCGCGTACGTCTTGGTCAGCTGGTAGAGCGAGACGTCGGTGTCCGTCATCGTCCCGTACGCGATCTTGCTCGCGCGCAGGGTCGCGACCTTGGAGCCCGAGGCGTTGAGCAGGGAGAAGCTCCGGCTGGAGGCGCGGTTGACGAGGACCTCGCCGGCCGCCGGGAAACCGGTCTCCAGGCAGTGGCCGTTGGAGAGGACGAGCGCGGGGTCGTCCGGAAGCGAGCCGGGCGTGCGGACCACGGAGCCGGAGCAGTTGCTGAGCGCGACCGTGCCCGCGTAGGTGACCGCGGCGGCCCGCTCGGGGGCGGACGTCTGGGCCACGGCCGGTGTCGCCGCCGCTCCGGTCAGGAGCAGGGACAGCACGGCGCCGGCGAGAGGCTTGTTCATGTGGGGGTTCCCCTCTGGTGACGAATGCGACCGAAGATCCTTCGGTTGACATGTGCACTGCATTCTTGGCCCAGCGGGGTCAACGCACAATAGGGCGTGGTGAGTTGGAGGTGAGGACGATCGAAGGGCCGTGACAGTAAACGGAATCAATCACTCCAACATCCCGCGAGGCGGGCGGGGGAACCCAATTCAGGGCGCATGACCCATGCCTGCGGGCTGGCGCGAAGCAGCCCGCACACGGCCGGTACTCTGCGGTGCCCCCGACGACGGGGGCCGTGAAATTCCGCTCAGGAGGACCCATGGCCGTCAAGAAGGCCACGATCCAGCAGCAGGTGGCAGAAGCCCTCGCCCAGGCCAACCCCGGCGACCGCCCCCTCGTCACCATCCAGGCCATAGCGGGCCCGAGCGTGTGGCTGATGAGCATGCTCGGCCTCATCGGCCAGGCGTTCCTCAGCTACTACTTCGTCACCGCGACCGAGCAGGCCGTGGTGCTCCACCGGGCGAGCCGGATGAGCAACCGCCCGCAGGAGATCGTCTTCGCGATACCGCCCCACGAGGCCGTCGGAACCATCACCGAGGTCAAGCGCAACGCCATCTGGAGCTCGTTCCGCATGCAGCTCCCCGGCCAGGCCACCCCGACCCGCATGAACGTGCACCGCATCTGGCGGAACGAGATGGACCAGCTGCTGACCCTCCTGGCGGGCCAGAACCAGCCGGCCGCCTGACGACCGCCCGGCCGCACGCGCCGGGGGGTGGAGGGGACACGTCCCCAGCCCCCTCCACCTGCCGGAGTGACAACCCATGGTTGACACCCTCGGGGGTGTCAACCTAAGGTTGCACCCATGACGAACCCTTCCGTGGAACCCGTCCGGATCGCCAATCCCGTCCGCCTCGACGACCTGATCGAGGCCATCAAGAACTCCCACGCCGACACCCTGGAGCAGCTCAGCGGCGCCGTCGTCGCGGCCGAGCACCTCGGAGACGTGGCGGACCACCTCATCGGCCACTTCGTCGACCAGGCCCGTCGCTCCGGCGCCTCCTGGACCGACATCGGCCGCAGCATGGGCGTCACCCGCCAGGCCGCCCAGAAGCGCTTCGTCCCCAAGGCCGACAAGGAGGGCGACCCCGGCCTCGACCCCGAGGCGGGCTTCGCCCGCTTCACCCCCCGCGCCCGCAACGTCGTCATCGCCTCGCAGAACGAGGCCCGCGCGGCCAACAACGCCGAGATCCGCACCGAGCACCTGGCCCTGGGCCTGCTGGCCGAGCCCGAGGGCCTGGCCGGACTCGTCCTCACCGCCCAGGGCGTCTCGCCGGAGGCCCTGCGCGCCGCCGCGACCGCCACCCTGCCCCCGGCGGCGGCGGAGATGCCCGCCCTCGTCCCCTTCGACGCCAACGCCAAGAAGGCCCTGGAACTCACCTTCCGCGAGGCCCTGCGCCTGGGCCACGGCTACGTGGGCACCGAGCACATCCTGCTCGCCCTGCTGGAGCTGGAGAACGGCGAGGGCACCCTCAGCGGACTCGGCCTGGAGAAGGCCACCGCCGAGGCGGCCGTCACCGAAGCCCTGGCAGCCGTACTCGGCGCGGACGGGCAGCAGTAGGATCCCCGCCGGCGGGGGCCCCGCCGTCACCGCCGGCCTCGCCCGCGACCTCGTACCGCTTCACGTACGCGCCGAGGAAGGCCTGCAGGGTGGCCACGGCCGGGATCGCGATGAGCGCCCCGACCGCGCCCAGCAGGGCGGTGCCCGCGATGACGGAGCCGAAGGCCACCGCCGGGTGGATGTCCACCGTCCTGGAGGTGAGCTTCGGCTGCAGGACGTAGTTCTCGAACTGCTGGTAGACCACCACGAAGCCCAGTACGTACACCGCGTACCAGGGATCGATGGTGAAGGCGATCAGCGTCGGCAGCGCGCCCGCCAGGTAGGTGCCGATGGTGGGGATGAACTGGGAGACCAGACCCACCCACACCGCGAGGGCGGGCGCGTACGGCACCCCGAGGACCGCGAAGACCACGTAGTGCGCGATCCCGGAGACCAGTGCCATCAGCCCGCGCGAGTAGAGGTACCCGCCGGTCTTCGCGACGGCGATCTCCCAGGCCCGCAGCACCTCCGACTGCTTCGCGGGCGGCAGCACGGAGCACAGCGCGCGCCGCAGCCGGGGCCCGTCGGCCGCGAAGTAGAAGGAGAACAGGCCGACCGTCAGCAGCCTGAAGAGCCCGCCGAGCACGGTGGTGGAGACGTCGAGCACCCCGCTGGCGCTGTTCTGCACGTACTTGCGGAGCCAGTCGGAGTGCACCAGGCTGTCCTGGATCTCCAGCCGGGACAGCTCGGTGTGGAGGGTGCGGTTGATCCAGTCGATCACCATGTCGAGGTAGTGGGGGAAGCCCTCCACCATGTCGACGATCTGCCCGGCGAGCATCGAGCCGAGCAGGGCCAGGAATCCGGCGGCCGCGACGAGCACGCCCAGGAAGACCAGGAAGGTGGCGAGCCCCCGGCGCATGCCGCGGGCCGCCATCCTGGCCACGGCGGGTTCGACCGCCAGGGCCAGGAAGAACGCGATCAGGACGTTGACGAGCAGCCCGATCAGCTGGTGGAAGGCCCAGCTGCCGAGCTGGAAGCAGGCGACGAGCGCCAGTACGAGGATCACCGCGCGGGGCAGCCAGCGCGGCATCCGCGCGTCCGCCCCGGCCGGGGCGGTGCCGGAGGACGGGCCCTCGGGCCCGCCGCCCGGGTCGCCTGCGGGCTCCGCCGGGGTGGTATCCGGAGAAGGGATCCGGGGCCCCGCGTCCCCGGCCCGCGCCGGAGCGGGCCCTTCCGCCAGGGCCTGGGGGTCCGCCGCCACGGGCTGTGCGGGGAACGGCCGGTTCTGCGGGTCGCCGGGCCGGTCGGTCGTCTCGTCTGTCGCTGCCACGCCGACCAGTCTGTCCCACCGGCCGAGCGAACCACGAAGCCGTCGGCGGCCGCACCGCACCGCGCGCCCGGCCGGCCCCCGCGGGCCCGGCCCGCACGCGCCCGGGGGGCCGATGCGCCCCGCCCCGCCCGGCCGGCGCGGCGTTACCGCAGCGAGGCCGGCACGTCCATCGCCGCACACACCGCGCGCCACACGTCCTTCGTCTCCCAGCCCGCCTCCAGCGCCTGGTGGACCGTGCGCCCGCCGAGCTCGGACATGACGTGGTCCCGTGCGAAGGAGTCGGCGTAGGCCGCGCCGAAGTGCTCCGCCATCCGCTCCCAGAAAATCGTCAACCGCATGACCCCAGTATCCCGCCCCGGAGAGTGCACCGTCCCCGTTGCCGCCCTCCCCCGCCGTCCCCGCGCCCTACGGTGGCTCGCATGCCTGGAGACGAAGCTTCCGCGCCCTCCCCGGCGGCCGCGCCCGCCCCGCTGGCGCGCGCCGAGCAGTTCATCTGGCTCACGGCCCGGGTGCTGGAGCAGCACCGGTTCGCGTACCACTTCCTCGGCGGGGGCGCCGACCCGGTCGACACCGCCCTCGGTTCCTACCTCGGCCCCGACGGCGGCTACGGCCACGCCCTGGACCCCGACCTTCGCGGCCCGCTGAGCCAGCCCCTGCACACCGCGCACGCCCTGCTGGTCCTCGACGGCCTCGGGCGCTGCGCCGGGCGGCGCATCGAGCGGCTCTGCCGCCACCTGACCCGGGTCTCCACCCCGGAGGGCGCGCTCCCGCTGGCCGTCGCGGTGCCGCGCGGGCACCCGGCCGCCCCCTGGCACCCGAGGACCGACGACCCGCCGGGCGAGCTGGTGACGACGGGGCCGGTCGTGGGGGTGCTGCACCGCAACCGGATCTGGGACGCCTGGCTGTTCCGGGCGACGGAGTTCTGCTGGGAGCGGGTCGAGACGCTGCGGCACCCGCACCCGTACGAGGTCCAGGGCGCGGTGGCCTTCCTCGACGGGGTCCCCGACCGGCCGCGCGCGGCGGCGGCCGCGGACCGGCTGGGCCGGCTGGTGCGCGAGCGGCGCCTGGCGGTGCTCGACCCGGCCAGGCGGGAGGAGTACCCCCTCGCCCCCGGCTACGGCCCGGGCGAGCTGCTCTTCCCGTACGACTACGCGCGGCGGCCGGAGTCGCTGGCCCGGGGCTGGTTCACCGACGAGGAGATGCGCCGCGCGCTGGACTTCCTGGCGGCGGAGCAGCAGCCGGACGGCGGCTGGCCGGTGCGCCGCCGCGCCTGGGCCCCGGGCAGCACCCTGGAGCGGCGGCCGATCGCCACCATCGAGGCCCTGCTGACGCTGCGGGCGTACGGGCGGGCCCTGGCGTAGGGCCGGCTCAGCCGCCGAGGGCGCGGACCCCGGCGGTGACGACCACCGCCGCCGCGACCACCACCAGGAACGGGGCGCGCAGCAGCAGCGCGACGGCGGCGGCCGCCAGCCCGGCGGCGCGGGCGTCGAGGACGAGGTCGTGGCCGGTGCTGAAGGTCTGCTGGGCGGTGAGCGCCGCGAGCAGCGCGACCGGCAGCAGGGCGGAGAGCCTGCGCACCGCCGGCCGTTCCAGGGCCCCGGCGGGGACGAGGAGTCCGGCGAGCTTGACGGCGTAGCAGCCGGCGACGGTGAGCCCGATGGCGATCCAGACGTTCACGAGGTGCGTCCCTTCAGCCACAGCACGGCGGGCGCGGCCAGCGCGGCGATCAGCACGGGCACCCCGGCGGGCAGGACGGGCAGGAAGCCCAGCCCGAGGACGAGCGCGAGGCCGGCGACGGCCCGTTCGGTGGCGGTCTTCAGCATGGGGGCGAGCAGGGCGAGGAAGACGGCGGGCCCGGCGGCGTCCAGCCCCCACGCGGCGGTGTCCCCGATGGCCTCGGCGCCGAGCGCGCCGAGCAGGGTGGTGAGGTTCCACAGCAGGTAGAGGCTGAGCCCGGTGACGGTGAACCCGAGCCGGGCCGACCTGCGGTCGGGCTGGGCGAGGGCCACGGCGGTGGTCTCGTCGATGACCCAGTGCGCGGCGAGGGGCCGCACGGCCCGGGGGAAGGCGAGCAGTTGGGAGAGCCGCAGCCCGTAGAAGGCGTTGCGGGTGCCGAGGAAGAAGGCCCCGGCGGCGGCGGTGAACGGGTTCCCGCCCGCGGCCAGCGCCCCGACCAGCGCGAACTGGGAGGCTCCGGTGAAGACGAGCAGGCTCAGCACGCAGGCCTGGAGCACGCTGATCCCGGCGCCCGCGGCGGTCACCCCGAACGCGAACCCGGACAGCCCGACGGCCACCCCGACCCCGAGCGCGTCCCGCACGACGGCCGCCCTCGGCCGCCCTCCGACCCCGTCGGGGGCCTCTCGTATGACCATCTGTTCTGTTCCCACCCGGCGAAGGTAGGGGTACGGGCCGGCCCGGGTCTTGTACGTTCTTGCGCACCGCCCCTACCCCGCCCGTCCGCGCCGGTAGGCGCCGGGCGGCACTCCGACGATGCGGGTGAAGTGCCGGTTCAAGTGCGGCTGGTCGGTGAATCCGACGGCGACGGCCACCTCCGCGGGCGCGCCCCCCGCGTCGAGCAGCCGCCGCGCCCGGCGCACCCGCGCATCGGTCAGCCAGGTGTGCGGCGGCATCCCGTACCGCTCCCGGAAGGCCCGCAGCAGCGCGAACGGGCTGGTCCCCAGCTCGGCCGCGAGCTGCTCCAGCGACGGCGGCGCGGCCATCCGCTCCTCCAGCACCGCCCGCGCCCGCTCCGCGTCGGAGCCGCCGGCGCGCGTCACCGTGCGGACCGGCAGCGGCGCGGCGTGCCGGCTGAGCATCCGGGCCACGACGGCCCGCAGCAGCGTGTCGGCGGCCAGCGCGTTCCCGGCCTCGGCGGCCCGGTGCACCTCGGTGATCAGCTGCGCGCCCTGCGCGTCGAGGACCATCTCGGCGGTGAAGCCGGGGGTGCCCCGCAGGGTGCCGATCTCGTCGGCGACCTCGATGATCAGCTCGCGGGTGGGGTAGAGCGTGGAGTACGCCCAGCCGCCGGGCTCCCCGGCCCGGGCGGTGTGCGGTACCTCGGGGTTGATCAGCACCACGCTGCCCGGCCCGGCCCGCAGGGTGCCGCCGGGCATGCCGATCTCCTCGATGCCGCCGGTGACGGCGGCGATGACGTACCCGTCGTGGGCGTGGCGCGGGAAGGTGTGGCGTACGTAGTGGGCGCGCAGCAGGTCCAGCCCGGGCAGCTGCGGGTAGCGCCAGTGCCGGGCCCACTCCCGGCGCGCCTCGTCCTTCCCCATCCCCTCATTCTGCGCCCCGGCGCCACCGCGCGTTTGCGCAGGTCCGGCCGGTTGTCAGTGGCCGGGTGCACGATGGGGGCATGGCAGGCGCTGCGCTCGACTCGTTCTCCCCCGCGACCCGCTCGTGGTTCACGGGGGCCTTCCGTACGCCCACGTCCGCGCAGGAGGGCGCCTGGCGGGCCATCGCGGAGGGGTCGGACGTGCTCGTCGTGGCGCCGACCGGTTCCGGCAAGACGCTGGCCGCCTTCCTCGCCGCCCTGGACCGGCTGGCATCCCAGCCGCCGCCGGCCGAGCCGAAGAAGCGCTGCCGGGTGCTGTACGTGTCGCCCTTGAAGGCGCTCGCGGTGGACGTGGAGCGCAATCTGCGCAGCCCGCTGACGGGGATCCGGCAGGAGTCGGCCCGCCTGGGGCTGCCCGAGCCGGACGTCCGGGTGGGGATCCGCTCCGGGGACACCCCGGCCGCCGAGCGCCGGGCACTGTCGCTGCGTCCGCCGGACATTCTGATCACCACGCCGGAGTCGTTGTTCCTGATGCTGACGTCGGCGGCCCGGGATGCGCTGTCCGGGGTCGAGACCGTGATCCTCGACGAGGTGCACGCGGTGGCGGGGACCAAGCGCGGCGCCCATCTGGCCCTCTCCCTGGAGCGGCTGGACGAGCTGCTGCCGCGCCCGGCCCGCCGGATCGGGCTGTCGGCGACGGTGCGGCCGGTGGAGGAGGTGGCCCGCTACCTCGCGCCGCGCGGCCGGGTGGAGATCGTGCAGCCGCCGTCGGCCAAGGAGTTCGACCTGTCGGTGGTCGTTCCGGTGGAGGACATGGGCGAGTTGGGCGGTTCCCCCGCCACGGAGGGCCGGGAGGGTGGGGACAGACCGTCGATCTGGCCGCATGTGGAGGAGCGGATCGCGGACCTGGTGCAGGCCCACCGCTCCACGATCGTCTTCGCCAACTCCCGCCGCCTCGCGGAGCGGTTGTGCAACCGGCTCAACGAGATCGCCTACGAGCGCGCCACGGGCGAGCTGCTGGGCGAGGGCGCGCCGCCGCCGGCCGAGATCATGGCCCAGTCGGGTGCCGCGCAGGGCGCGCCGCCGCTGCTGGCCCGGGCGCACCACGGCTCGGTGTCGAAGGAGCAGCGGGCGCTGGTGGAGGAGGACCTCAAGGCGGGCCGGCTGCCGGCCGTGGTGGCGACCTCCAGCCTGGAGCTGGGCATCGACATGGGCGCCGTGGACCTGGTGGTGCAGGTGGAGTCGCCGCCGTCGGTGGCCTCGGGACTCCAGCGCGTGGGGCGGGCCGGGCACCAGGTGGGCGCGGTCTCGACCGGGGTGGTCTTCCCCAAGTACCGGGGGGACCTGGTGCAGGCCGCGGTGGTCACGGAGCGGATGCGGACGGGGGCGATCGAGTCCCTGCGGATCCCGTCCAACCCGCTCGACGTGCTCGCCCAGCAGCTGGTCGCGATGACGGCCATGGACACCTGGCAGCTGGACGACCTGCTCGCGCTGGTGCGGCGGGCGGCCCCCTTCGCGGCGCTGCCCGAGTCGGCGTTCACGTCGGTGCTGGACATGCTGGCGGGACGCTACCCGTCGGACGCGTTCGCCGAGCTCAGGCCCCGGGTGGTGTGGGACCGGGTCGCCGGGACGATCACCGGCCGGCCGGGCGCGCAGCGTCTCGCGGTGACCTCCGGCGGCACCATTCCCGACCGCGGGCTCTTCGGGGTCTTCCTCGCGGGCGCCGATCCGAAGAGGGGCGGCGGCCGGGTCGGCGAGCTCGACGAGGAGATGGTCTACGAGTCCCGCGTGGGCGACGTGTTCACCCTGGGCACGACCTCGTGGCGGATCGAGGACATCACCCGCGACCGGGTCCTGGTCACCCCGGCGCCCGGGGTGCCGGGCCGGCTGCCGTTCTGGAAGGGCGACCAGCTGGGCCGCCCCCTGGAACTGGGCCGTGCGGTGGGCGCGTTCCTGCGCGAGCTCGGGGCGCTCTCCGAGGAGGACGCCCGGCTGCGGCTGCTGGCGGCGGGGCTCGACGCGTGGGCCGCCGGCAACGTGCTGGCGTACCTCGCGGAGCAGCGGGAGGCCTGCGGGCACGTGCCGGACGACCGGACCATCGTGGTGGAGCGGTTCCGCGACGAGCTGGGCGACTGGCGTGTCGTCGTGCACTCCCCCTTCGGCGCCCAGGTGCACGCCCCGTGGGCACTGGCGCTGAGTGCCCGGCTGGCGGAGAAGTACGGTATGGACGCCCAGGTGATGCACGCCGACGACGGCATCGTGCTGCGCCTTCCGGACGCCGACCTGTTCTCCATGGACCTGGACCTCCTCGACCACGATCCGGCCCGGCCGCCGTCGTTCGAGTTCGACGACGAGCAGGCCCCGCTGGGCGCGGCCGACGTCGCCTTCGACCGGGGGGACGTGGCCCAGATCGTCACGGACCAGGTGGGCGGCTCGGCGCTGTTCGCCTCCCGGTTCCGCGAGTGCGCGGCGCGGGCGCTGCTGCTGCCGCGGCGCAGCCCCGGCAAGCGGACCCCGCTGTGGCAGCAGCGCCAGCGGGCCTCGCAACTGCTCCAGGTGGCCTCCGAGTTCGGGTCCTTCCCGATCGTGCTGGAAGCCGTGCGCGAGTGCCTCCAGGACGTCTTCGACGTGCCGGGCCTGACCGAGCTGATGGGGGACGTGGAGGCGCGCCGGGTGCGCCTGGTCGAGGTCACCACCCCCGAGCCCTCGCCCTTCGCCCGTTCCCTGCTGTTCGGGTACGTCGCCCAGTTCCTGTACGAGGGTGACTCGCCGCTGGCCGAGCGGCGGGCGGCGGCGCTGTCGCTGGACTCGCGGATGCTGGCGGAGCTGCTGGGCCAGGCCGAGCTGCGCGAGCTCCTCGACGCCGAGGTGCTGGAGGAACTGGAGCGGGAGCTCCAGTGGCTGACGGAGGACCGGCGCGCGAAGGACGCCGAGTCGGTGGCCGATCTGCTGCGCCTGCTGGGCCCGTTGACGGACGAGGAGCTGGCGGAGCGGGGCGCGGAGGCGGGCTGGGCCGCCTCCCTGGAGGCCGCCCGGCGGGCGATCCGGGTGCGGATCGGCGGCGCGGAGCACTGGGCGGCGGTCGAGGACGCGGGCCGGCTGCGGGACGCGCTGGGCACGGCCCTGCCGGTGGGGGTCCCCGAGGCGTTCACCGAGCCGGTCAAGGATCCGCTCGGCGACCTGCTGGCCCGCTACGCCCGTACCCACGGCCCGTTCACCACGACCGCCGTCGCCGCGCGTTTCGGCCTGGGCGCGGCCGTGACCGAGGGCGCCCTGCACCGGCTCGCGGCGGCCGGCCGGGTGGTGCAGGGCGAGTTCCATCCGGCGGGCATCGGCCAGGAGTGGTGCGACGCGGCGGTGCTGCGCCGGCTGCGGCGCCGCTCGCTGGCGGCCCTGCGCCAGGAGCTGGAGCCCGTGCCGCCGGCCTCGCTCGCCACCTTCCTGCCCCAGTGGCAGCACCTGGGGGGCGGGTTGCGCGGGATCGACGGCCTGGCGCGCGCCGTGGAGCAGCTCCAGGGGGCCCCGGTGCCGGCCTCGGCGCTGGAGCGGCTGATCCTGCCCTCCCGGGTCGCGGGGTACACGCCGGCGCTGCTGGACGAACTGACCACCACCGGCGAGGTGGTGTGGGCCGGTGCGGGGGCCCTGCCGGGCAAGGACGGCTGGATCTCCCTGTACCTGGCGGACGCGGCCCCCATGCTGCTGCCGGAGCCGCACCCGCTGGATCCGGGCCCGCTGCACCAGGCGGTGCTGGAGGCCCTCTCGGGCGGGTACGGCCTGTTCTTCCGCCAGCTCACCCAGGCCGTCCGGGCCCGCCATCCGGAGGCCACGGACCTGGAGCTGTCCTCGGCCCTGTGGGACCTGGCCTGGTCGGGCCGGCTCACCAACGACACCCTGGCCCCGCTGCGCTCCCTGCTGGGCTCGGGCCGCACGGCGGGCGCCACCGCCCACCGGGCCCGCCGCACGGTCCCGCGGGGCCGGTACGGCAGCCTGAGCGCGACCGTCTCCCGTACGGGCCCGCCGACGGTCTCGGGCCGCTGGTCGCTCCTGCCGGCGCAGGCCCCGGATCCCACCCACCGCGCCCATGCCCTGGCCCGCACCCTGCTCGACCGGCACGGGGTGGTCACGCGCGGGGCGGTGGCGGCCGAGGGCGTCGAGGGCGGCTTCAGCGCGGTGTACCGGATCCTGTCGGCCTTCGAGGACAGCGGGCAGGCCCGCCGGGGTTACGTGGTGGAAGGGCTCGGCGCGGCCCAGTTCGCGATGGACGGTGCGGTGGACCGGCTCCGCGCGGCCGAGCGGACCCCGCCACCGCTGGCGGCGGTGGTCCTGGCCGCCGCCGATCCGGCGAACGCGTACGGGGCGGCCCTGCCCTGGCCGGAGCCCCCGACGGGGGCCACCCACAAGCCGGGCCGCAAGGCGGGCGCGCTGGTGGTGCTGGTCGACGGTGAGCTCACGCTCTACCTGGAACGCGGCGGCAAGACCCTGCTGGCCTGGCCGGATCCGGGCGACCCGCGCCTCGCGGCGGCCATGGACGCCCTCGTGGCGGCCTCCCGGGCGCGCACGCTCCCGGACTTGACGGTGGAGCGCATCAACGCCGCGGCGGCCCTCACCTCCCCGCTCGGCCAGGCCCTGGAGGCGGCGGGCTTCCACGCCACTCCGAGGGGACTGAGGCTGCGCAACTGAGGGGCCCCGGGCGGGGAAACGGCTTGAACTCGCTCCGGTCTCGACTCAGACACGTATGTCTTGGCCATGTCACGAAACCGCTGCCAGCCGCTCCTGGGCTGGCACTGGCGCTTATCCATGCCTTATCAAAGGTGATCACAGGCACCGCGTAGGCGGTGCACAGTCATGGGGGAGAAGAAGTGAGTTCCATCAGCATGCGCAAGACCACTCTGGCCGCGGCGGGTCTGGCGGTCGCCGGCAGCCTGGTCCTGACCGGCTGCAAGGACGGCAACGAAGAGATCCCGGCGGCTCCGGCCGCCCCGTCCGCCCAGGCGTCCCAGCCGGGCGGCTACGCCACCCCGCCGGCCGGAGCCCCGAGCTCCCCGGCCGCGGGCGGCTACGACGGCGCCTCCGGCGCCCCCGCCGCCGGCGGCGGTGCGGTCGCCAAGTCGGGCCAGGCCTTCAAGATCGGCGAGGCGGCGACGGTCCCGTTCAGCTACGGCAGCAACAAGGGCGGCCAGATCTCCATCGCCGTCACCACCATCGAGCAGGGCAACCCGGCCGACCTGGCGCCGCTGAACCTCGGCGACAAGGCGAAGGGCCTGGTTCCCTACTACATCCGCTACACGGTCAAGAACACCGGCACGACGGACCTGTCCTTCACCTCGGTCGGCCACATCAAGGGCCTCCTCGCCGACGGCACCGAGGCCGACAAGGTCTCGATCATCGGCAAGTTCGAGAAGTGCAAGGACGACTCCCTGCCGAAGGGCTTCGTCAACGGCCAGTCCCAGACCAACTGCGTGCTGGCCCTCGCGCCGGCCGCTTCGAAGGTCTCGGGCGCCGAGTACTGGGGCGACCCGTACAACAACCTGGCCTCCCCGCCCCAGAAGGGCCTCACCTGGAAGTGATGAGCGGCCCTGTGGGCCCTCACCCCTCCTGATCGCGCGAACCCCCTGCGGCGGCACCCCGCCCGGGGGGTTCCGCGTTCCCCAGGCCCCGGCGGCGGACAATGGCCCCATGCCCGAAGGAGACAGCGTCCACCGTGTGGCGGCCCGCCTGCACGCCGCCCTGGCCGGCAAGCCCCTCACCCACGCCGACCTGCGCGTCCCCCGCTTCGCCACCGCCGATCTCGCCGGCCGCACCGTCCTGGACGTCACCCCGCGCGGCAAGCACCTCCTCGCCCGCCTCGAAGGCGGCCTCACCCTCCACAGCCACCTCGGCATGGACGGCGCCTGGTACGTCTTCGCCCCGGCCGAGAAGTGGCGCGGCGGCCCCCACTACGAGATCCGGGCCGTGCTGGCCGCCGCGGACGCCACCGCCGTCGGCTACCGCCTGCCGGTCCTGGAACTGCTGCGGACCCCCGACGAGGGGCGCGCCGTGGGGCATCTGGGCCCCGACCTCCTGGGGCCGGACTGGGACCCGGACCGGGCCGCCGCGAACCTCCTCGCCACACCCGGCCGCCCCCTCGGCGAGGCCCTGCTCGACCAGCGCAACCTCGCGGGCATCGGCAACATCTACAAGTCCGAGCTCTGCTTCCTGGCCGCCGTCACCCCCTGGACCCCGGTGGGCGAGCTGCCCGACCCCGAGGTCACCGCCGTCCGCATCGCGGCCGCCGCCCAGCGCCTGCTCGCCGCCAACACCGGCCACGGCGGCCACCGCAACACCACCGGCCGCCACCGGCCCGGCCAGGAGCTCTTCGTCTACGGCCGCGCCCGCCGCCCGTGCCTGCGCTGCGGCACCCCCGTGCGCGAGGCCCCGCAGGACGGCCGGCCCACGTACTGGTGTCCCCGCTGCCAGTCCGGCCCCACCCCGGACCGGCCAACCAATTGACGGGCCGTCAGATACGCTCGTACCGTCCTGGCATGCCCACACCCATCACCGCGTACGACCTCACCGGCCGCACCGCGTTCGTCACCGGAGCCGCCGCCGGCATCGGCAGGGCCACCGCGCTCCTGCTCGCCGGAGCGGGCGCGTCCGTGCACTGCGCGGACCGCGACGAGCGGGGGCTGGCCGAGACCGCGGCCATGATCGGCAAGGCCGGCGGAGCCGCCACCGCCCACCCCCTCGACGTCACCGACCGCGCCGCCCTGCGGGCCGCCGTCGCCGCGGCCGGGCCGCTCGACATCGCCGCCGCCATCGCCGGGGTCATGCACACCAGCAGCGTCCTGGACACCACCGACGAGGACCTCGACCGGGTCCTGGACATCAACTTCAAAGGGGTCCTGCGCACCTGCCAGGAGGCCGTCCGCGCCATGATCGCCGCCGGTCGCCCCGGCTCGGTCGTCACGATGGCCTCCGGTGCCGTGGACGCCGCCCAGCCGGGCCTGCTCTGCTACAGCGCCGCCAAGGCCGCCGTGGTCCAGCTGACCAAGACCCTGGCCACCGAGAGCGGCCCGCACGGCATCCGCGTCAACGCCGTCGCCCCGGGATGGATCCGCACCCCCATGACCGCCCGCCACAGCCCCGAAGCCCAGGAGCAGACCGAGGCCGCGATGGTCCGGATGTCCCCGCTGCGCCGGGTCGGCGAGCCCGAGGACATCGCCCACGCCGTCCTCTACCTGGCATCGGACGCCTCGTCCTTCATGACGGGCCAGATCCTTCGCCCGAACGGAGGGGTGTCGATGCCCTGGTGATCCCCACCTCCCCCACGGCCCCGCCCGGGGGCGCCGAGGGGCCGCCGCGGCCTCCGCCCCGGGCCCTGCGCACGGGCCCCGGGGCGCAGTGCACGGGCAGCAGTCCCAGCCCCCAGCCGCCCATCGCTATCGCGCCCTCCACGGGCCCGGCCTCGGCCGGCACCACCGCCAGCCTCACCACGGCCCACCACCACAGCGCGCCCAGCGCCAGCACGAGGGGCACGGCCAGGGCCACGGGCCACGCCACGGGTATGCGCAGTAACAGCCGCACGGCCACCTCCCAGAGGGCCGGATACCGGTCGCGCCCATCCTCCCCCACGCCCCCGGCCCCCGCACCCAGAACGCCGGGCGCACGGCCGCACGAGGGCCCGCAGACGGCGAAGAGCCCCGGCCGGTGCCTCACGCACCACCCGGGGCTCCGCCACACCCACGTATCCGGCTCGCGGTACTCAAGCGGCTACGACGTTCACCGCTTCCACGGGCGCCTTGATGGTCACCCGCTCGGGTCCGCCCGTGACCGAGGCCACGGAGACCGAATTGAGCATCGGGCGCACCGGTGCCGGCACCGGTTCGCTTGCGGCTGCCGACTGCGCGAGCTCGGCCAGCGACAGCTCGTCACTGACTTCGCGCATCAGCTCGGACATCCGTACGTCCAACGCGTCGCAGATCGCGGAGAGCAGCTCGGAGGATGCCTCCTTCTGCCCCCGCTCCACCTCGGAGAGATAGCCGAGCGAAACTCGGGCGGACGAGGAGACTTCGCGCAGAGTACGGCCCTGGCGCTGGCGCTGCCGACGCAGCACGTCACCCAGCAGGCGACGGAGCAGAATCATCGGTGGCTCCCTCCTCTGACCGTGTAGCCGTAACCTTCACGCCCCACCGTACCGCCTCGCGCCGCGGCCGTGCGGGGAGCGATGTCGTGTTCACTCAGGGCTGCAAACATCAAATCCCCCCGTTCTGTTCCGTATCCTGCCCCCGCCGATTCTCGCGGAGTTCGCTTGAGAGCAGTTCGAGCACTGTGCGTGCACTCTCCCTACGGATTTCCGTACGGGAGCCGTTCAACCGCAGCCGGGCCGTTTTCCTGCCCCCCGGACCCGCCACGGCGATGAAGACGGTGCCCACGGGCTGCCCGTCCTGGGGGTCGGGACCGGCCACTCCGGTCGTCGCGATCCCCCACGAAGCGCCCATCACGCGCCGTACCCCGCTCGCCATCTCCGCGGCGACCTGCGCGTTCACCGCGCCTTCGGCGGCCAGCAGCGCGGCGTCCACTCCGAGGACCCGGTGCTTGAGTTCAGTGGCGTACGCCGTGACCGACCCGCGGAAGGAGCGCGAGGCACCCGGCACCGCCGTGAGCTCGGCGGCCACCATCCCCCCGGTGAGCGACTCCGCCACGGCGAGGCTCTGGTCACTCTCCGCAAGCAGGCGCAGTACGTCTTCGGCCACTCCCGCAGCACCTTCCCCCGCTCCCACGGATTCCGATGCCTCCCCCGACCCGTCCGTCACTTCGCGGCCCGCTCCTCGGCCAGTCCCGCCCGGCGCAGCACCACGGCCTGCCGGACGTAGTCCAGACCGGTGACCACCGTCAGCACGACGGCCACCCCCATCACCCAGAAGCGCAGGGTGGCCAGCGGCCCGGTCAGCGCGAGCACGTACATGCCCACCGCCGTGCCCTGGGCCAGGGTCTTGAGCTTGCCGCCCCGGCTGGCGGGGATCACCCCGTAGCGGATCACCCAGAACCGCATCAGCGTGATCCCGAGCTCCCGTCCCAGGATCACCCCGGTCACCCACCAGGGCAGGTCGCCGAGCCAGGAGAGACACACGAGCGCCGACCCCATGATCGCCTTGTCGGCGATGGGGTCGGCGATCTTCCCGAAGTCCGTGACCAGGTTGTACGTCCTGGCGAGGTGCCCGTCGAAGATGTCCGTGATCATGGCGACGGCGAAGGCCGCCCAGGCGAGCGCCCGCCAGACGGGGTCGTAGCCCCCGTCGGCGAGCAGCAGCAGGACGAATCCCGGCACGAGGACCAGCCGGATCATCGTCAGGATGTTGGCGATGTTCCAGAGGCTGGCCTGGTTGACGGCCGCAGCCCCGAGCTTCGCGCCGGGCGTGGGCCGGCGGCCGGTCCCGCCCGCCGCAGATGCCGGGACTCCGCTCATCCGGCCGCCTCCTGGATTTCCGAGAACTCGGTGCCCAGCGGCTCGGCCACCAGGTCCACGCCCAGCGTGCCGACCACCTTCGCGGTGACGATGGTCCCGGGGACCAGACCGGTGCCGTCGGTGAAGACGACCTGGCCGTCGGTCTCGGGGGCCTGGTGGGCGGCGCGCCCGTAGGCACCCTCGCCCTCCTCCGCCTCGTCGAACGGGACGACCGTCTCGACGAGTACCTCAAGAGTCTCGCCGATCCGCTCCTCCGCACGCTGGGAGGTGAGTTCCTCGGCGAGCCGCTGCATGTGCGCGAGGCGCTCGGCGACGGTCTCCTCGTCCAGCTTGTTCTCGTACGTCGCGGCCTCGGTGCCGTCCTCGTCGGAGTAGCCGAAGACGCCGATGGCGTCGAGGCGGGCGTGGGTGAGGAAACGCTCCAGCTCGGCGAAGTCCTCCTCGGTCTCGCCCGGGAAGCCCACGATGAAGTTGGAGCGGACGCCGGCCTGCGGGGCCTTGGCGCGGATGGTGTCCAGCAGCTCCAGGAAGCGGTCGGTGTCGCCGAAGCGGCGCATGGCGCGCAGCACGCCGGGCGCCGAGTGCTGGAAGGACAGGTCGAAGTACGGGACGACCCCGGGGGTCGAGGTGAGGACGTCGATCAGACCGGGCCGCATCTCGGCGGGCTGGAGGTAGCTGACGCGGACGCGCTCGATGCCCTCGACGGCGGCGAGCTCGGGCAGCAGGGTCTCCAGCAGGCGGATGTCGCCGAGGTCCTTGCCGTACGAGGTGTTGTTCTCGGAGACCAGCATGATCTCCTTGACGCCCTGCTCGGCGAGCCAGCGCGTCTCGCCCAGCACGTCGGAGGGGCGGCGGGAGATGAAGGAGCCGCGGAAGGACGGGATCGCGCAGAAGGAGCAGCGGCGGTCGCAGCCGGAGGCCAGCTTGACCGAGGCGACCGGACTGTTGTCCAGGCGGCGGCGCAGCGGGGCGCGCGGGCCGGAGGCGGGGGCGATGCCCTCGGGGAGGTCGGCGGGGGCCTCGGCGGGCTCCTCGGCGCCGTCCTGGGCGTGGCCGGGCAGGGCCACGGAGGCGTTCTGGCGCTCGGCCGGGCTGATCGGCAGCAGCTGGCGCCGGTCGCGCGGGGCGTGGGCCTCGATGTTGCCGCCGCTGAGGATGGTCTGCAGGCGGCTGGAGATGTCGGCGTAGTCGTCGAAGCCGAGGACCCCGTCGGCCTCGGGGAGCGCTTCGGCGAGTTCCTTGCCGTAGCGCTCGGCCATACAGCCGACGGCGACGACAGCCTGGGTCTTGCCGTGATCCTTGAGATCGTTGGCTTCCAGCAGGGCGTCTACGGAGTCCTTCTTGGCGGCTTCGACGAAGCCACAGGTGTTGACGACGGCTACGTCCGCGTCGGCGGCGTCCTCGACGAGCTCCCAGCCATCCGCCGCCAAGCGGCCTGCGAGCTCCTCCGAGTCCACCTCGTTACGGGCGCAGCCAAGAGTGACAAGGGCGACGGTACGGCGTTCGGGCATGGACTCAAGACTACTTCGTCCCGGCGCCGGCCCCTGCCCCAAGTCCCCCCACGACAAGATCCCCGGGAGCCGGCGGCAGGTGCCGCACGGGTCCCGGGGATCCGGAATTTTTTATTCCGCGCCGGTGGGCGCCGCTCAGGGCCGGTCAGCCCGCCTGGGCCTGGCCCTGACGGGGGTCGTTCTTGGTGTAGGTGAGCCGCTCGACCTGACCCGACTCGAACCTGTCCTTGATCTCCTTGCCGTTCACGAACAGCTTGACGGCGCCGGCGTCGCCCAGGACGAGGTCGACGGACTCCTTGTCGGTGAAGGTCTTCGACTCGCCCTGCGCGAGGGTGCCGTCGAAGAGGAGCCGGCCGCTGTGGTCCTTGGCCGAGATCCAGCTCTCGCCGACGTCGGCGGTCAGGACCACGGTGACGAGGTCCTTGGGGGCGGCCGCGATGGCGCTGTCCGAGGGCTCCGGCTTGGGGGCCTGGGGGGACTGCGGGGTCTGGGCCGGGGGCTGCTGCCCGCCCGCCGACTGCTTGGGCGCCGGCTGCGGGGAGACGGAACCTTCCGCCACCGGGTGCTTGGCCTTCTCGTCGCCGCCGCCGAAGGCGGTGAAGCCGACGAAGCCGATCACGGCGACGATGGCGGCGACCATGGCCGCGGTCCAGTTGGGCCGCTGCCGTTCGGGACGGATGCGCTCGGCGTCGAACATCGGCGCCGCGGGGGTGGGGGCCGGCCGGCCGCCGTGGGCCGCGTCGTACATCTCGACCAGGGGGACCGGGTCGAGGTGAACGGCGCGGGCGAGCGTACGGATGTGGCCGCGGGCGTACACGTCGCCGCCGCACCGGGTGAAGTCGTCCTCCTCGATCGCGTGCACGATCGGAATGCGCACGCGCGTCGTGGAGGAGACCTCGTCGACGGTGAGCCCGGCGGCGATCCGGGCCTTCTTGAGGGCCGTCCCGATGGACGGGCCTTCGACGGAACGTTCGACGAGCCGGTCCTCGGACCGTTCGTCGGTCGAAGGCCGCTCTTCTTCGGGGGAGTTGGAGTTGCCGATGGACACAAGGGCGCCTTTCGAGCGTGTAGCCACCTGCTGGATGTCCAGTCTAGGGGGGTGACGAAAGGGTCGGGCAACCGGAGGGTCCGCTTCCTACGCCATCCGTATGGCGAGGGCGCCGCCCGCCGCTGCCTCCCTCAACTTGACGCACGCCCAAGGGAAACGGTTGCCCGCCGAACCCCCTGCTCCCGGGTGAGACGGGCGGACCCCCGTTCTAAGGGGCCTCTCCCCGGATGACGGCGAGCACCCCGTCCAGTTCGTCGGGTTTGACCAGGACGTCCCGGGCCTTGGAGCCCTCGCTGGGGCCGACGACACCCCGGGACTCCATCAGGTCCATCAGCCGCCCCGCCTTGGCGAAGCCCACGCGCAGCTTGCGCTGGAGCATCGAGGTGGAGCCGAACTGGGTGGAGACCACCAGTTCCGCCGCCTGGCACAGCAGGTCCAGGTCGTCGCCGATCTCCTCGTCGATCTCCTTCTTCTGCTTCTGCCCGACCGTGACGTCGTCCCGGAAGACGGGGGCCATCTGGTCCTTGCAGTGCTGGACGATCCCGGCGATCTCGTCCTCGGTGACGAAGGCGCCCTGGAGGCGGACCGGCTTGTTCGCGCCCATGGGCAGGAACAGTCCGTCACCCTTGCCGATCAGCTTCTCGGCGCCGGGCTGGTCCAGGATGACCCGGCTGTCGGCGAGGGAGGAGGTGGCGAAGGCCAGCCGCGAGGGCACGTTCGCCTTGATCAGACCGGTCACCACGTCCACCGAGGGCCTCTGGGTGGCGAGCACCAGGTGGATGCCGGCCGCGCGGGCCAGCTGGGTGATCCGCACGATGGAGTCCTCGACGTCGCGCGGGGCCACCATCATGAGGTCCGCGAGCTCGTCGACGATGACCAGCAGGTACGGGTACGGGCTCAGCTCCCGCTCGCTGCCGGGCGGCAGCTTGATCTTGCCCTCGCGGATCGCCTGGTTGAAGTCGTCGATGTGCCGGTAGCCGAAGGCGGCCAGGTCGTCGTAGCGCAGGTCCATCTCGCGCACCACCCACTGGAGGGCCTCGGCGGCCCGCTTGGGGTTGGTGATGATCGGCGTGATCAGGTGCGGGATGCCCTCGTAGGCGGTCAGCTCGACCCGCTTGGGGTCGACCAGCACCATGCGGACGTCCTCCGGGGTGGCCCGGACCATGATCGAGGTGATCAGGCAGTTGATGCAGGAGGACTTGCCGGAACCGGTGGCGCCGGCGACCAGCACGTGCGGCATCTTCGCCAGGTTGGCCATGACGTAGCCGCCCTCGACGTCCTTGCCCAGCGCGACCAGCATCGGGTGGTCGTCCTCGGCGGCGTCCGCCAGCCTCAGGACGTCCCCCAGGTTGACCATCTCCCGGTCGGTGTTGGGGATCTCGATGCCGACCGCCGACTTGCCCGGGATCGGGCTGATGATGCGCACGTCCGGGGAGGCCACGGCGTAGGCGATGTTCTTCGCCAGCGCCGTGATCCGCTCGACCTTCACCGCCGCACCGAGGGTCACCTCGTAGCGGGTGACCGTCGGGCCCCGGGTGAAGCCGGTGACCTGCGCGTCCACCTTGAACTCGGTGAACACGTTGGTCAGCGCCGCCACCACCGAGTCGTTGGCCGCGCTGCGGGTCTTGCCGGGGCCGCCCTTCTCCAGCAGCTCCAGCGAGGGCAGGGAGTAGGTGATGTCGCCGCGCAGCTGGAGCTGCTCGGCGCGGGGCGGCAGCGGCTGGGGCTCGGGCGGGGCCTTCGTCAGGTCCGGCACCGACAAGGTCCCCGAGGCCGCGGCGGTGCGCTCGTGCGGGGCGCCGGCGGGGTCCGGCCCGGCCGCCGGGGCCGCGGGGGCGGCGGGCCGCTCCTCGCGGGCGGGCGGCACCGGGGTGGTGATCTCCACGCCGTCCCGCTGCGGGGTGATCCCCTGGGTGAGGTCGGCGACCAGCGGGTTCGGCGGCAGCCCTCCGTAGACCACCCCGTCCAGCGCGGCGGCGGCCGCCGCGGCCACGTCGACGGCGTCCATCTCCCGCTCCCCCGGCCGCGCGGCGGCCCGCCGCGGGCGGCGCCGCTTGGCCAGGGC
>NZ_JBBDHD010000331.1:0-476 GCF_044129415.1 Streptomyces racemochromogenes | reverse complement strand
GACAGCTCCGCGACGTCGGCGTCCTCGATGCGGCGGGGCTGCGGGATGCCGACGGTCCACTCCTTGGCGACCCGGCCGGGGCGGGAGGAGAGGAGGACGACGCGCTGGGCGAGGCGGACGGCCTCGCGGACGTTGTGGGTGACGAAGAGGACCGAAAGTCCGGTCTCTTGCCAGATGCGGGTGAGTTCGCCGTGCAGGACGTCGCGGGTGATGGCGTCGAGGGCCGCGAAGGGCTCGTCCATCAGCAGCAGGCGGCTGTCCTGGGCGAGGGCCCGGGCGAGGGCGACGCGCTGGCGCATGCCGCCCGACAGCTCGTGGACCCGCTTGCCGTGGGCGCCGCCCAGGCGCACCAGTTCCAGCAGGCGTTCGGCCTCCGGCCTGCGGTCGGCCTTGGGCACCCCGCGCAGCCGCAGCGCCAGCTCGATGTTCTTCCCGGCCGTCAGCCAGGGGAACAGGGCGTGCTCCTGGAACATCAG
>NZ_JBBDHD010000091.1:0-28855 GCF_044129415.1 Streptomyces racemochromogenes | reverse complement strand
CGGTGGGCGGGGGTGGGGCGGGGCTACTAGGCGGGGTCGGATGTGACGTGGGTCCTGTGGGCCGCCTCACCGCCACGAGGCCCGGATGTCACCGTACGTGCCGGTTCATACCCTTTCGGGTGCGTGTCCTGGGCCACTCCCGGCCGCCGAATCGAAGGAAACCGGCGCGTCGAACGCAGCTTTCCGAGTCGCCGCTACGGCCCCTCGGGGCCTCCGGCCACCCGGCTCCACGTGGAGCGCGTGGCACCGAACCCGCTCTCGTGCGTCCAGACGTGCGTGCAGCCGGGGCACTGGAGGTGCAGGAGGCTGCCCTTGTTGGAGAGCAGGTAGCGCCAGTGCCGGGAGCAGGTCCGGCGCTCCCCGCACGGCCCGCAGTCCCTGGAGTCCTCACAGCGCGGGCAGGGCACCCACGCCCGGCGGCCGATGTCGGCCTGCGGGTCAAGCGGCAGCATGGCCGCCCCCGCGCACGGGCAGCACACCGGCCGCCACCAGGTCGTCGTACAGGCGCTGCTGCTCCGCGTCGAGCCCGGAGTAGAGCAGGTCGTACGCCGCCTCTTCTCCGCGCAGCACCTCCACCGGGTCCCATTCGGGGCCGAGCGCGGCCATCACCTGGGCGCGCCGAAGCATCTCCTGCGAGGTGAGGTCGACGGAGAAGCCGACGGTTTCCGCGTCGCCCGGGCCGGCCGGGGGCGTGAAGTGGTTCGTGGACATGGGGCGAACTTAGGTATGCCTTCCTTGGCGGGTCAAGGGAGGGTGGGCGGAGTCACATCCCCGCCCACAAGGGGATGTCCGGGGCGAACACCGGATACCGGGCAGGGAGGCTGCCGGGCCGGGCCGAGCGCGGCCCTCACCACCCTCACGGTGGACGCGAAGGAAGCGGGCCGGTGGCCCCGCCGTGCGGGTCGCGGTGCGGACCGCGCCGACCGGGCCGTCACGGAGGCAGGGCGTCCGCGGGAAGGCCGCACTCCGTGCGGGTGCGGGCTGTGCCCCTAGTAGGAGTGGTCGACCGTGACGTCGGCCGACAGCCGCAGGGCCGCTTCGGCCGGGGCGCCGCGCTGTTCCAGCAGCGTGAGGGTGAGGGCGTCGACCACGGTGAGGTGGGCCAGCCGGCTCGCGACGGTCTCCAGCCCGAACACCAGGTCCTGGCCGCCCGCGACGAGGACGCAGTCGCCGGTCTCGCTCAGCGGTGAGCGGGCGTAGCTCGTGAGGACGACCACCCGGGCCCCGGCCCGCCGCGCGCGCCGGGCGGCGTCCACGGTGCTGCGCGTGGCTCCGGTGTGGCTGATGGCCAGGCAGGCGTCGGCGGCCGACAGCTGCGAGGCGGCCAGCTGCGCGGTCAGGGGGTCGGCGGGCGCGTCGACGGCGATGCCCAGCGCGCGCAGCCGGTACGCGGTGTCCACGACGACCGCGCCGGACAGGCCCGCGCCGACCACCAGCACCCGGGGGGCCGCGCCGATCAGTCCGGCCGCCGTGCGCAGCCGGTCCGGGGTCACCGTCGCGGTCACCCCGTCGAGCGCCTCGCGGGCGGCGCGGACGGTGTCGGCCAGGGCCCGGGCGGCCGGGTCCCGGTCCCGCGAGGGTTCCGGGGCCGGCGCCTGCCGCGCGGCGGCGATCTTGAGTTCCTGGTAGCCGCGGAACCCGAGCCGCTGACAGGCCCGTACGACGGTGGAGGGCGCGGTGCCGGCCAGGGCCGCGACGTCGCTGACGCTGAGGCGCAGCAGTTCCGCGCCCTTGTCCAGGAGGACCTGCGCCACCCGGGCCTCGGTGTCGCGCAGTTCCGGCAGGCGGGCCCGGATGCGGGCGGCGAGCCCACCCCCGGCGGTGGAATCAATTTCCATGTGGGTACCGTAGCAAGGAATTTCATTCCACAGCTGTGGGGAGCCCCCGTGCCCGCGAACCTGCCGCCCCTGACCGGCGCGGCCGCCGTGCCCGTCGTCGTCCTCGCCTCCGCGGTGCTGCACGCCGTCTGGAACGCCCTGGCCCACGGCCTGCGCGACAAACTGGCCGGCTTCACCCTGATCAGCCTCGCCTCCGCCGGCTGCGGAGCGGTCCTCGTCTGCTTCGTCCCGCCGCCCGAACCGGCGGCCTGGCCGTACATCGCCGCCTCCGCCGCACTGCAGGCGGCGTACCAGCTGCTGCTCCTGCGCGCCTACCAGCTCGGCGACTTCGGCCAGATGTACCCCACCGCCCGCGGCACCTCGCCCCTCGTGGTGACCCTGGTCTCCACCACCCTCCTCGGCCACCCCCTGCCCGCCGGCCAGGCCGTCGGCGTCGCGGTGATCTCCTGCGGGCTGGCCGCCCTCGCCCTCGCCGACGGGATGCCCGGCCGCGCCCAGCTGCCCGCCCTGGCGGCGGCGCTCGGCACCGGCGTGATGATCGCCTCGTACACCCTCGTCGACGGCAGCGGCGTCCGCGTCTCGGGCAGCGTGCCCGGCTACATCGCCTGGCTGTTCCTGGGCCAGGGGCTGGTCCTGCCGCTCATCGCCTGGACCGTGCGGGGCCCTGCCCTGCTCACCGCGCTGCGCCCCATGTGGGGCCGCGGGCTGGTCGGCGGGCTGCTCTCCCTGCTGGCGTACGGGCTCGTCGTGTGGGCGCAGGCCCGCGGCGACCTCCCGACGATCGCCGCCCTGCGGGAGACCAGCATCGTCTTCGGCACCCTGATCGGCGCGGTCGTGTTCCGCGAGCGCCTCGGCCACCGGCGGATCACCGCCGGCGTCACCGTCCTCGCGGGCATCGCGGTGCTCCGGTTCACCGGCGGTTCCTGAGGTCCGCCAGCCGCCGGCCGGGGTCAGGAGGTGGTGAGGACGTCCTCACGGGCGCCGTCGAGGACGAACCCGTTGTCGAAGCGGACCCGGGCCGTCACCCGGCTCTCCTCCTGGAAGGCGGTCCACTCGGGTTCGAGGGCCGCCACCTCCTCCTCCAGCCGCTTCCTGCTCTCCGCGGGCATCGTGTGGCCGTAGTCGCCGAGGAGCGACCGCAGCCGCTCGTACTCCAGGACCGCGTGGCCCGGTGGCCGCTCGTCCACCCGCTCCACGGTGCCCGCGGTGCCCGCCGCCAGGGACAGGAAGCCGACGCGTTCCCCGGCCGGCCCCTCGACCGCGTCGCCCAGCCCGATGTCCACGGCGAGCTCCACCCGCAGGCCTTCCCTCAAGGTCATCGGTCCTTCGTCCCCCGTCCCGGTGCGTGCCGCGGGGCGGTCCGCGGTGGGGCCATTATCGCGTCCCGCCGCAGCCGGACGGGGCGGCCCCCGCGCTGGGCGCCGGGCCGCCGGCGGGCCGGCGGCTCAGGGGCGGAAGCGCAGGGGGTGGTCGGCCGGTACCTCCACGATCGCGATGCGCACGCCGTCGGGGTCCGCGATCCACATCTCGATCAGCCCCCAGGGCTCCCGCAGCGGCGGCCGCAGCACCTCGGCGCCCCGCTCCCGGAGCTCGCGGTGGGCGGCCTCGGCGTCCTCCACCTGGAGCCACAGCCGCAGCCCGGGGGCGGGCGGCGCGTCGGCGCGGCCCGACAGTTCGAGGAAACCGCCGCCGAGGAAGTAGACCGTGCCGCGCTCGGGGCCGGTGCCGAACTCGCGGTGGATCGCGAGGCCGAGGGTGGTGCCGTAGAAGGCGCGGGAGCGGTCGGGGTCGGTGGGGCGCAGCAGGATCCTGCTGCCGAGTACGTGGACCATGGCCCCACCCTGCCCCGGTCCGGGGCCGGTGATTCCTGGGGCCGTCGGTTTCCCGGCGGGGCGGCCGGGACGGAGGGGACGGACGGGATCCGGGGTGCATGAACGCGCGCGTTCGGGTGATACGCGCCCGCACAGGGCCGTCACGCAGGACCGCCCCCTCCGGAAGGAAGAGCCCGTGGCCGACATCTCCCGTACGGACGTACTCCCCCGCCCCCGGCAGGCCGGGCCGCTCGACGGGCCGTGCCGCACGGTCGCCCGTGAGGTCTTCGCCCCGGGCGCGGGCGAGCACGCCGCGGCCGTACGGGAGCGTGAGGAGGCCGCCAAGGCGGTCTGCCGGGGGTGCCCGGTCCGGCTCCCCTGCCGCCGCCACGCCCTGGCGGAACGGGTCCCGGACGGGGTCCGGGGCGGTCTCAGCCCGGACGAGCGCCACGTCCTGCTGGTGGACACCCGGTCCGCGGGCTCCCTCTGAGGCCGCGGGTCACCCGCCGGGCCGGCCGAGTCCGGTCAGCAGCACGTCGATGGCCAGGTCGGTGGCCTCGGCCAGCGGGGTGTCGTCCAGGAGGGCGCCGACGGCCAGGGTGGCCAGGCCGTGCACGGTGGAGAACGCGACCTGGGCGAGCCGGGCCGGGTCGCCGGCGCGGACCGTGCCCTCCGCCTGCGCCTGGGCGATGAGTCCGGCGGTGGTGTCGAGGCTGAGGTGGCCGAGCTCACGCAGTTCGGCGCTGGAGTCGTCGGCGTGTTTGGCGCTGAACATCAGGTCCAGCAGGGGTGCGTGGGCGACGGCGAACTCCACGTACGCCCGCCCCAGGCCGGCCAGGCGCGCCGGGACCGGGCCCGGCGCCTCGGCGGCGGCCCGCAGGCGCTCGTTCAGCCGGGTGAAGCCGCTGACGGCGAGGGCGTCCAGCAGTGCCTGCCGGTCACGGAAGTGGCGGGACGGGGCGGCGTGGCTCACTCCGAGGTCGCGCGCCAGGGCGCGCAGGGACAGGCCGTCCGCGCCCGACTCCGCGAGGACGGCCTCCGCGCGCTCCAGCAGTGCGGCCCTGAGGTTGCCGTGGTGGTAGGGCCCCTCGGTCAAGGCGGACCCCCCTCTCTCATGTTGTCATTGACTACAATAGTGGCGCCGCCTACATTCGTTTCCATTCGACACGCGGAAACGGAGCAACCGACGATGCCAATGACATACCAGGGAACCGTGGCGCTGATCACCGGGGCGAGCGCGGGCCTCGGTGTCGAGTTCGCCCGCCAGTGGGCCGCGCGCGGAGCGGACCTGGTGCTCGTCGCCCGCCGCCTCGACCGGCTCGAAGGGCTCGCGGCGGACCTGGAGAAGCGCCATGGCATCACGGCGCACGTGGTCGCCGCCGACCTCTCCCTGCCCGGCGCCGCAGCCGCGCTGCGGGCCGAGCTCGACGCCCGCGGGATCACGGTCCACACGCTCGTCAACAACGCCGGGTTCGGCAGCCACGGCCCCTTCGTCCGGCAGGACGCCGTGCAGATCAACGAGATGATCCAGCTGAACGTGGTGGCGGTCGCCGAGCTGACCCGGGCGTTCCTGCCGGACCTCGCGGCCGACGGCCGCGGCGCGCTGATCACCGTCGCGAGCGCGGCGGCCTACCAGCCGACGCCGGCGATGGCGGTCTACGGCGCCACCAAGGCCTTCGTCCTGAGCTTCACCGAGGCCGTCGCCTACGAGACCCGCGCCTCCCCCCTGCGGGTGCTCGCCGTGTCACCGGGTCCGGTCCGCACGGAGTTCTTCGACGTCGTCGGCAGCCGTGACGCGGCCGTCGGCCGGATGGCCACCCCCGAGCAGGTCGTGACCGCCACCCGCCGGGCTCTGGAGAGGGGCAAGACGCCGCCCAGCATCGTCGCGGGCCTGGCCAACCGCGTCTCGGCGCTCGCCGCGGCACTGACGCCCCGCCGGATCACCCTGGCGGTGTCGGGGCGGATCCTGAGGGCCTGACGCGCGCGGGCGGGCCCCCGGATTCCGGGGACCCGCCTCCTGCGCGGCCGGCCGCCGCCCCGAAGGGCGCGGCGGCCCCGTCAGTGCGCCGTGATCTGCTGGAGCGCCGCTCCCTGGTAGCGGGCGCCGGCGTTCCAGAGGATGAAGGACTCCATCTTGTTGGCTTCGGCGGCCTTGATCTGCGCGGCCACCTCGGCCGGCCCGTAGGAGCTGCCCATCGAGAAGTCCTGGAGCCACGGGACGATCTCGGTCTGGGTGCCCTTCGCCAGGCGGGCGAAGTCGGCGAGCGAGCGCTGGACGATGGCGTACGGGGAGGTGTCGGGCTGTGCGACGCCGTACTCCCCCGGCGCCCAGTGGGACGGGTAGACCATCGGCGCGATGTAGTCCGTGACCTTGACCAGGGCCCCGATGTCCTGCGCGATCTCGGTGGGCCGGGTCGCGGCGATCCCGAAGACCGAGACGCCGAGGTACTTGGCGTGGGGACGCAGCGCGGTCCGGGTGTCGGCGACGAAGGAGGCGATGGACTGCTCGGGCGTGGCGGTGCCGATGCCGGGGAAGCGCATCTGCGACAGCGGCCCGTCCGGCCGGCGCACGTAGTCGTAGAGGATGTCGTCGAAGCCGAGCCGGGCCGCCTCGACGGCGAGGTCCTGGTTGTACTTGCGGACCGCGGGGTTGGCGAAGTTGGTGAAGGACAGGGCACCGTAGTGGCCCCCGTCGTAGGGCTGTCCCGACGGCGTCAGCACGAGCTGGTCCTGCTCGCCGGCCTTCCAGGCGGCCGCGGCGAGCTTCGGGTCGCGGAAGGCCACGATGCGGCCGATGACCTGGGCGCCGGCGGCGTGGATCTCGTCGATCGCCTTGCGGGCGTCGTAGTAGCCCTTGGCCGCGCCGATCCGGCGGGCCAGCGGGACCTGCGAGGCGTAGCCGACCTCGCCGTCCTCGTCCTTGACGTCCAGTTCGACGGCGTTGAGCTTGCCGCTGCGGACCAGGGCGAGGACGCCGCCGCGCAGCGTGTCGTCGCCCCAGCCGATGGCCGTGATGTGCGCGGCACGGATCATGGGGCGGCGCCCCCGGGCGGACACGTCCTTGGTGGTGGTGTTCCCGGCGCGGTCCACCGCGGTGACCGTGACGAGGGGGGTGCCCTTGGGCACCGTGGCCTTGAAGGCACCGGCCTTGTCGAGGGGCACCTTCTTGCCGTTGACGCTCACTTCCGCGTCCGTGGAGGCGTTTCCGGTGATGGTCACGGGGGCGGAGGCGTTCTTGATCTCGGGGGCGGCCACCTTCAGCTCGGGCGGGGTCGTGTCCACGCTGAAGCCCACGACCTTGCGGTGCGAGGCGAAGGGGAGGCTGCTGTCGCCCGCCACGACCAGGGTGTGCGGACCTTCCTTGAGTTGCGGGAGGGCCAGTTTGAGACGGGCGCCGTCGGCGGTGAGGGGGACCGCGGCGCCGTCCAGGGTGGCGTGCAGGCCCTTGCCCCCGGGCGGCGCGCCGGCCGCGAGGTAGGCGCTGACCTGCGCGGCGGCGCGGCCGCTGAGGACGGCGCCGTCGCTCACGCCCTCGATGTCCGGACCCGGTGCCAGGAAGGTCCAGGCGCCGACGCCCACGCCGGCCAGCGCGAGCGCTCCGGTCGTCGCTATGAGGGCGCCCCTGCGGGCCGGGCGGCGCAGGCGGGAGGAGGGGCCGGAGCGGGGTATGCGGGTGCGGGACATCTCGACGTCCTTCGTGCCGTGGGCGTGGGGGGCGGGGCCGGATTGCGGGCCGGGTGCTGTCTCCATTCATTGCCGTCCCGCCGGCCGGCCGCCCCGTCCCGCCGACATTTCACACGAACGGCCGTGACGGGGTCCGGCGCGGCGGCTACGCCGAGCAGGGGACAGTGCGGTATGCGAGCCACCGTCCCCGGTAGGTATGGCGGGACACCTTCACGTGGAGAGGCCCTCTGATGCGCCACCCCCTGGTCCCGCTCGGCGTCCTCGCGGGCGCCGCCGCTCTGCTCGCCACCGGCTGTTCGACCGGGACGTCACCGGCAGCCGGGGAACCCCGCGGTGCCGCCCCGCCCGCGGCGGCCAGTCCCGTCGCGGCGAAGGACCCGGCGGTGGTCGGCGCCAACGAGCTCGGCCGGGTACCGGTGCTGATGTACCACCAGCTGACCGAGAAGCCGGCGAGCGTCTACGACCGCACCCCGGCCGATTTCCGCGCCGAGCTGGAACGCCTCGCACGGGAGGACTACGTGCCGGTGACCGCGCGGGACTTCCAGACCGGGCACATCGACATCCCGGCCGGCACGCACCCGGTGGTCCTCACGTTCGACGACTCCACCAACAGCCAGGTGCGGCTGGGCGCGGACGGCGCCCCGGCACCGGGCACGGCCGTCGCCATCCTGGCGGAGACGGCGAGGAAGTACCCCGCGTTCAAGCCGGTGGCGACCTTCTTCGTCAACGCGGACGCCTTCTCGGCCACGGGCGCCGCGAAGGCCCTGACGTGGCTCAAGGACCACGGGTACGAGGTCGCCAACCACACCGACCGCCACGAGAACCTGCGTTCCCTGGACCAGGCGGGCGCCGCCCGGGCCATCTCGGCCGGCCAGCAGGCGATCGAGAAGGCCGCCCCCGGGACGCGGGTCACCTCGCTCGCCCTGCCCTTCGGCGCCATGCCCGAACCGGCCGGGATCGCCGCCCGGGGGACGGGGTACCGCTATGACGGGGTGTACCTCGTGGGGGCCAACCCGTCGGTCTCTCCGTACGCGAAGTCCTTCACCCCCGGCGCGATCCCCCGGATCCGCTCGGCGGGGCCGAAGGACGAAGACGCCGAGCTCGGCTCCTCGCGCTGGCTGGACAAGCTCGCCGCGGGCAAGGACCGGTACGTCTCGGACGGGGACCCCGCCACCGTGGCCTTCCCCCGCGCCGCGCAGAACGAGCTGGCCCCGGCCTTCGCACGGCGGGCCCGGCCCTACTGAACCCCCGGCCCGGCCGGGCCGGACCTCCGGCGGTGGCGCCGTGCGGCGTCAGGAGACCAGGGGCCCGTCCTCCGCCTCGGTCAGCCTGACCGTGCACAGGCCGCCCCGCTCGCTCCTGACCTCCGTCACCTTCAGCCGGGTGCCCGGCGCGAGGATGTACTCCTCCTCGCCGGTGAAGGCCGAGAACCTCCGGATCCCCACCGCGCGGGCGGGCGTCACCTCGAACAGCGTCCGCTTGCCGCGGCTGCCCAGGAAGGAACGGGCCACGCTCAGCTCGGAGGTGCAGGAGGACACGCCCCACCAGGTCACGGTCCCCCCGACCGGGTACTGGGCCCGCAGGTCCAGCGCGACGCCGCGCCACAGCGGCGCGGTGTGGGCGGGCAGTTGCGAGACCGCCGAGAACAGCAGCCGCAGGTAGGCGAGGTAGGGCACCACCCTGGTCCGGTCCGGGGAGCGCAGGACGGCGTTGATCTCACGGTAGAAGGCGGACTCGCAGGTGTAGAGGTGGAGCGCGGCGATGGCGTCGGCGGACAGCCGCCCGGAGCCGGCGGTCTCGTCCGCCCGGCGCTTGCCGAACTCCAGGGATCGGTCGATGTGCCGGCCCAGGCCGGACAGTACCTCGGAGACGGGTGCGACGGCGGCCCGGAAGTCCATCAGCGGGGTGTCGGACACGCCGGTGATCGCCGGGAGGACGAGGCCCTCGTCCTTGACGCTGGTGAGCCGCTCCAGGTACAGCTGGTGCAGTTCCATGGTCGAGGCGATGAAGGCGCCCATCCGTGCCGCGACGCCGCCGTCTGCGCTACCGGCGGCGGTCTCCCCGTTCTTCCGGTCCCAGCCCTTGCTCGGCAGCCAGTCGATCTGCTCGGCGCCCAGCGACGCGAGGGCGTCGTTCACCGTGGCGAAGTGGTCGCCCTCGCAGAAGATGTCGCCCTGGGCCGCCGGGTTGGCGTGGTCGATGTGGCGGACCTCGACGTCCGGGTACTTCGCCTGGAGCCGCTGGACGACCTTCTTCAGGCTGCGGGCGTGCGCACCCCACCAGGCGAAGACGACGCTGCGGTCCTCCTCGTCGGCGTCCTGCTTGGCCTTGAGGATCTCCTCGACGATCCGTTCGGCGACCGGCCGCCAGAAGGCGGTGTGCCGGTCCGCGCCCATGGCGCCGTCACCGCTGGCGGTGAGCGCGGCGTTCAGCAGCAGCACGCCCTGCGTGAGCATCGCCTGGAACCACTCCGGCGGCTGGACGGTGTCGCGCTCCTTCAGCAGGGCCCGGACGTCGGCGATCGGCGTCTTCTTCACGATGCCGTACTTCCACATCGCGGCCGCCTTGATGAGGCAGCGGATGCTGACCACCCTGCCGAACTGGCTGTCCTTCCAGTCGTTGAAGGTGTTGTCGAACATGGCGATGCCGGTGGCGCTCTCCGGCCGCGGGTAGGGGTTCTGTCCGAAGACGACGACCTTCCACTTGTGCGGCGGATGGGGCTTGAGGGCCTGGAAGGTCAGCTCGCGGACCGGGACGACCTCCGGGCTGCGGCCCTGGCCGATGAAGCGGGCGGCGTCCGGCTGCGCCTCGATGACGGGCTTCAGGAGCGGGAGCCAGGGCTCACCGCCCCCCTTGAAGAGTTCGGTGAGGTGCAGCGGATCGCTCGGGTCGGGCTGGGCCGGGGTGGTGGCGGTGTCGTTCATGGGTGCGGGGCTCCCGGTCGTCGGGCCGGCGGGGTGGAGGGGGGCCGCCGACGGTGCGGCGGCGGGGGCGGCGGCGGGGGCTGCGTCAGCGGCGAAAGGAATGCCCTTTCGGCGGCACAATGCGCACCCGCTGCGCGGCCGGCGCCTGCTCGATCCCGTCGAGCTGGGCGGTGAGCGTGGCCCGCAGTTCGTCGTCGTCCTCGAACCAGTGGTCGTGGAAGAGCGTGTAGCCGGTCCACATCAGGTTGGCGCAGACGCGGGCGGGAACCCGGCCGGTCTGCGCGCCCATCCCGACCAGCGCCACGGAGCGGATGCTGCCCGGCTGCTGCCGGTTCTGCCGGTGGACGGCCTGGAACGCGGCGGCGCACGCCAGGGCCACGTTCAGCGTGTCGCGGACGTTCTGCGAGGACCGGACCATGGTCGGGGTGGAGATCAGGTACCGCGGGACGGTCGCACCCGACGGGACGCAGACGGCGCTGCCCACGGGGAGGGAACCGGCGAACCGGTCGCGGATGGCCCGCTGGACGCGCAGCTGGATGCCGGCTCCGAGGTGCCGCTTGATGACGGCGTCGACTCCGCCGTCCATCCGGCCGGCCGAGTTGGTGGGGGTGACCCAGGCGTCGACGTCCTCGTCGAGGATCGAACCCCTGCGGATCGCGATCCCGGGGGTGTCCGCGAACGCCGCCCGCCACGCCTCCACCACGCGCTCGTTCACATCGGTCAGCACGACCCTGAGCACGGGCTGCACACGGTTCTCGGTCATCGTCCACTCCTGTCGGGAAACGGCTCTTCCAACACCTGCGACGCTATCGGCCACCACTGACAACGCCGCCCCGGCAGAACGCCCCTGACCTGCCGTCACCGCCGTGCGCGGAGCGGTCCGCGGCCGCGGGGGCCTGAGCCGCCCGGGTGGCTCCCGGGTCGTCCGCGGGCCGCCGTACGCGGTCCGCGGGGGCGGGCCGGGGATGATGCGGGGCGAGCGGCGCAGCCGACGCAGTGAGAGGAGTCCGCGATGCCGGACCAGGCCCGGACACGGGAACCGCAGACGGAGCTGGATCCGCGGTACAGCTCCCCGGGGGCCACCGCGACACCCTGGGCCGAGGCCGCGGCCCGGCTCGCGGAGGCGGAGGTCTTCTGGCTGACGACGGTCCGTCCGGACGGGCGGCCGCACGTCACCCCGCTGCTGGCCGTGTGGAGGGACGGGGCGCTGCACTTCGCCACCGGCCCGTCGGAGCGCAAGGGCCTCAACCTCGCCGCCAACCCGCACGTGGTCCTGACGACCGGCTCCAACGCCTACGGGCAGGGCCTCGACGTGGTCGTGGAGGGGGAGGCGATCCGGGTCTCCGACGAGGGGCGGCTCGCGGAACTGGCGGCGGCCTGGGAGGCGAAGTACGGGCCGGACTGGCACTTCGACGTACGGGACGGGGCGTTCGACAGCACCTCGGCCTCCGCCGCTCCCCCGCCGACCGAGGAGGGCGGGGAGGCGGCGGGCCGGGCGCTGGTCTTCGCGGTCGCGCCCCGGACCGTGTTCGGCTTCGGGCGGGGCACGGAGTTCACCCAGACCCGCTGGCGGTTCGGTGCGGGAGAGGGCCGGTGAGGAGCGGGTCGCGGGGGCGGGGCCGGGCAGTCCTGTGACGGAGGCGGCTCCGCGGAGGGTCGCGCGCCCGGGCGAGGTGGGGCAAGTCCCGTCGCCCGGGGGCGACCGGCTGGAACCGGATCGTCAACCCGGCCCGGGGCGGCGCCGGTTCGGAGGAATTCCGGCCGGGCGAGCGATGCCGCCCCCACCCGGGGGGCGTCCGCCGTCACACTGGCGGGGTGAGGATCGCCATCATGACCGCGGGGTCGCGCGGGGACGTCGCGCCGTACACGGGTCTGGGCGCCGGGCTGGTCCGGGCCGGACACGAGGTCACGCCGGTGACGCACGGCATGTTCGAACCGCTGGCCGCCGGCTCGGGGGTGCGCTTCCGGCCCCTTCCCGGGGACCCGCGGGCGGAGTTGCACGCGCGGCGCGGCCGGGACCTGCACCGGAGCCGGACCGGTGCCGTGAAACTGCTGCGGGCCGCGGCGCTGGCGAGGCGGATGGCACCCGGGATGACCGCCCCGCTGGTGCGCGCGGCGCGCGAGGCGGACGTCGTGCTGGCCGGGGGTGCGCTCGCCCCCCTCGGCCACGCCGTGGCGCAGGGCCTCTCCCGGCCCAGCATGGGTCTCTTCCTGCAACCCCTGCACGGGACGAGCGCGTTCCCGCCCCCGATGCTGGGCACCCGGTCCCTGGGGCCGCTGGGCAACCGGATCGGCGGGGACGCCGTCCTCGCCGCCGTCGACCACGTCTTCACCCGGGCGGCCCGCAGGCTCGCAGAGGACCACGGCCTGCCCGTCCAGGGCCTCTCCCCCGCGCGCCGGGACCGCGAGCGGCAGGGCTGGCCCGTCTGGCACGGCTTCAGCGAGCTGGTGGTCCCCAGGCCCCGTGACCGGCGTCCCGGCCTGGAGGTCTGCGGCTACTGGTGGCCCCATGACGCCGCCGGCGGCCTCCCGGCGGAACTGGAGGACTTCCTCGGCTCGGGCCCCGCCCCGGTCTACGTGGGACTGGGCAGCGCCACCACACCCGACCCCCGGCGCGTCAGCGCACACGTCGTCACCGCCCTGCGCGCGTGCGGGCTGCGCGGAGTGGTCCAGCACGGCTGGGCGGGCCTCTCCGCCACCGGCGACGACATGATCACCATCGGCGACGTCCCGCATTCCCTGCTCTTCCCGCGCATGGCGGCCCTCGTCCACCACGCCGGAGCCGGCACGACCGGCGCCACGCTGCGCGCGGGCGTCCCCTGCGTACCCCTCCCGGTCCGGTTCGACGCGCACTTCTGGGCCTCGCGCCTGGTGGAACTGGGCACCGCGCCCGAGGTGGTGCCCCTGCGCCGCCTCGACTCCGCCACGCTCGGGGCCGCGCTGCGGCGGGCCGTGACCGAGCCCTCCCACCGCGACCGGGCCCGGCGGATCGCCCGCCGGCTCGCCGCCGAGGACGGCACCGCCCCGTCGCCGCCGCGCTCGAAGCGCTGGCCGGCCGTTGAGGGTGCGGTCCGCGCCGATTCCGGGCGGCCCACCGGCCGGACCCCGGGAGGCGGGGCATGGATCCGGGAAGGACGGACAGACAGACGAGCGGACGCGGCAACCGCGGACCGGCCCGCCCCCCTTCCCCACTCCAGCCCCAAGGAGAGAACCGGATGCGCATGTCGACGACGGCGCGGCTCGCCGTGACCGTGGCGGCCACGACCGTCTTCGCGACGATGCCGGAGGCCGGCGCCGGCGCCGCCGCCCGCACACCCGAGCCCAAGGCCCCCCGCGCCTTCGTCGCACTGGACTCCGTGGATCCCACGATCCTCCGGGAGATGCGCTACGTGTCGGCGCACAACTTCGTCGGCGAGCGGATCGACGGCTACCGGCAGGCCGTCTGCATCCTGACCCGGCCGGCGGCCGAGGCCCTGCACCGGGCCCAGACGCGCCTCCTGTCCCAGGGCTACTCGCTCAAGGTGTACGACTGCTACCGGCCGCAGCGGGCCGTCGACCACTTCGTGCGCTGGGCCCGGGATCTCGCCGACGAGCGGCGGAAGGCCGAGTTCTATCCGCGGGTCGAGAAGTCACGCCTGTTCGAGGACGGGTACATCGCGGAGAAGTCCGGACACAGCCGCGGCAGCACCGCGGACCTCACGATCGTGCCGCTGCCCGCCCTCCCGGCGCCGCCCCCGGCGCCCGGGCAGGAGGCCGTGCCCTGCTACGCGCCGCAGGCGCAGCGGTACCCGGACAACTCCGTGGACATGGGGACCGGCTTCGACTGCTTCGACACGCTCTCCCACACCGACGACCCGCGTGTCCAGGGGGCCCAGCGCGCCCACCGCGACCTGCTCGGATCGGTGCTGGCCGCGGAGGGGTTCGTCAACCTGCCCGAGGAGTGGTGGCACTTCACGTACAAGCCGGAGCTGTTCCCGGACACCCGCTTCGACTTCCCCGTCTCCCGGCGTTCGGTCTCCGGGCACCGCCCCTGACTCCGTCTCACGCCGGTTCCGCGGACCAGGGCCAGGCCGCGTCGCGGCCCGCTTCCAGGAGGGGGACCATCCGGAACGCGGCGTCCGCGAGGCCGCCGAAGGTGTGCCGGTTCGGGCCCGCGGGGCCGTGGGCGGGCCGGTACCCCGCCAGGTTCCAGGTGTAGACCGGGACGCTCGCCGGGACCGGTTGCGCGGGGCCTCCCCGGCTCGTGGGCGCGGCCTGCTCGTCGGTGACGATCAGGACCCGGTCGTGGCTCCGGTAGTGGGCGCGCACCGCCGTCGCGGTGTTGGTGCCGCCGAGGCAGTGGAAGCGTTTCAGCACGTCGAGCACCGGCTCACCCGGGCGGAACGGCACCGGCACGCTGGACCAGCCGAACTGCACGAGGTCGGCCTGTTCGGCGCGCAGCGCCGTCGCGGCGCCGAACACGGCGGCCGCGTCGGCCCGGGTCAGGGTGGACCGCTCGGAGACGGTGTCCCAGAACATGGAGTCGGAGCGGTCCACCAGGATCAGCGTACGGCCGGGCAGGCGCGGCACGTTGGCCAGCGCGTGGCCCAGGGCCCGCTCCAGGGGGTCGGCCCAGCGCGGTGACGGGGCGGCGCGGTGGGCGGCGAGGTAGCGGAAGGGGAACTGGCGGGACCGGGCGACCACGGCGGGGTCGGAGAGGGTCGCGGCGACGGCGGCCGCGGCCTCGTCCGAGACGCCGGCCTCGTCGAAGTTGCGCAGGTTCCGCAGGAGTGCCATCGGTCCCATGGAGGGGATCAGGGCCTGCCATACGGCGGCGTCCATCGGCCCCTGGAGCCAGCCCGCCACGGCTTCCCAGGTCATCCCGGCCTCGGCCAGCCGCTCGGCGCCGCCCGGCCCGGTCACCAGGGCGCGCCGCTCGCGCGCGGGCCGTTCCCCGAGGGCCCGGTGCGCGGTCAGCATCCGGTCGGCGGCCGGGGGTTCGGCCCGCTCGGGGTGGTGGCGGCGGTCCAGGGCGTACCGGAAGAGCGCGCCCTGCCAGGGCTTCTGCGGGTCGGGCGCAGCGTGCACCAGGTTGAGCACGTCACCGAAGCGGAAGTCCTTGGAGGCGGTGTCGTACTTCAGCAGCGCCCGCGAGGAGTACAGCCGGCGCACGGCGTCGGCGACGCCCCGCTTCACCGGCTGCGGCAGGCTGCGCCCGTACCGGCCGATCCAGTGGGCGAGGAACTCGCCGGGTTCGTCGGCGCGCTGGAGCACCGAGTCGACCACGGACCGGTTGGAGGGGCCGGCGGACGATCCGGCGGCGAGCCGGGCGCGGACGTAGGCGGCGGCCCCCACCAGCGAGGCCGTGCGCATGTTGCCCTCGCCGCGGAGCCAGCGCAGCAGGCCGGCCGTCCACGCGGGGTCCTCGACGGCGAGGGCGGCCACGAGGCGGGTGAAGCGCTCGTCGCGGTCCTGCCCGCTCTCGTAGAAGGTCTCCTGGGAGACGAAGTTGCCGACGGCCAGGAGGAAGAGTTCCTCCCTGGGCCCGCGGGCGAAGGCCGGACCGCCCTCGTAGGTCCGGGAGGGCGAGGCGAGGTGGTGGTGGCGGTGGGTCGGCGACCCGGGCAGGGTGCGGGCGGCCGCCGAGATGTGCGGGGCCACGAGCATCTCGGACCAGACCTTCGAGACGCGTGGGGTGTGACGAGGCAGTGAATCCCCCCGGATGCGGAGAACGGAGCGTCCCGGCCGGCGCGCGGGCCGGGGAGGGGACGAGGACGGCCGCGCCGCCCGAGATCGGAAAAGGGCGGCGGCATCACTTGGTTGTCAGAGGAAGTAGCCGCAGCCGGGCGCATCGGGGGCGCGGTCCGCGGCGCCACCCTAGGCAGATCCCCGGCCGGCGCGCCACCTCATTTCTCGGGGCCCCGCAGCGGGCAACCCCGTTGTTCCCGGGGGGAGTCGCCCCTCGTGCGCCTGCTGCTACGGTGGCCCGATGCCAACGGTCAAGCAGGTCCAGATCACCTTCGACTGCGCGCGGCCCGAGCGGGTCGCCCGCTTCTGGTGCGAGGTGCTGGGGTACGTCGTGCCGCCGCCTCCGGCGGGGTTCGCCGACTGGGACGCGTTCGACCGCTCGCTCCCGCCCGAGCGGCAGGGTTCGGCGTTCGCCTGCCAGGATCCCTCGGGCGTGGGCCCGCGGCTGTTCTTCCAGCGGGTTCCCGAAGGGAAGGCCGTCAAGAACCGGGTGCACCTCGACGTCCGGGTCGGCACCGGGCTCGTGGGTGAGGAGCGGGTGGCCGCGCTGGAGGCCGAATGCGCACGGCTGGTGGCCCTGGGCGCGACCCGCGTGCGGCTGCTGCGAGCCGACGGGTTCAACGAGTCGTGCCTGCTCATGCAGGACGTCGAGGGCAACGAGTTCTGCCTCGACTGATCCGCCCGCGCACCGGGGGTCAGCCCGTGGCCGGACCGGCCAGGAGCGCGGCCAGCTCGACGGGACGGCTGAGCGCGACGCAGTGGCCCGCCGCGATCTCCTCCGGGACGAGTCCTAGGCGCTCCCGTACCAGGGGGCGCAGGAAGCCCGGAGGGAGGAAGCGGTCCTCGGTGCACAGCACGAACCTCGTCGGCACACCCGGCCAGCCGTCGAGGGGCCACGGCTGGGCCGACGCCGCCGGCGAGGGGTGGTCCCGTGCCCTGCTCATCGCTTCCTCGGCCAGGTCGCGGGGCACGTCGTGGTAGAACGCGGCGTACGGGTCGCCGCCGGCGGCGGGGCCGCCGTCCGGGCCGGAACGGCGCCGTACGGCCTGGGCGTAGCCTGTCGCCTGCCACCACCGGTCCGGTGACTCGCCCGGAGCGGGGACCATCCCGGCGACCAGGACCAGCGAGGCGACGGGGCGGCGGGCGGCGACCAGCGGGGCGGTGAACGCTCCGAACGACTGCCCCACGACCACGGGATCGCGGGCGTCGCCGACCGCCTCCACGACGGCGTCGGCGTAATCGTCGAGGGTCGGCGCGTCGCCTCCGGGGAGGTCCGGAGCGACCACCCGGTGCCCGCGCGCCCGGAGCTCCGCCGCGACCAGGTGCCAGTACCAGCCGACGTCGCCGGCCCCGTGGATCAGTGCGAACGTACGCACGGCACGTCTCCCGTCCCCGCGGCGCCCTGCGACCGCGGCGCGTCCCAGCCTAGGGCGCCGCCCGCCGCTGTCGCACGGCGCCGGAGGGGCGCTCACCGCCCTGGCGGCGCTGCGCGGGGTCACCACGGCCCCGCCCGTGGTGCGGGCGTCGCGCACGGGTCCGGCCGTGGCGTCCCGGGAGCCCGCGCCGACCTGGCGGTGCGGTCGGCCGGCGGCGGTTCACCCGGCCTCCCCCGGGCGGTCGGCCGGGCCGAACCAGCGGGTGAGTGTCTCGGTGAGACCGGCGCCCCCGGCCCAGCAGACGTAGCCGTCCGGCCGGACCAGGACGGCCTCGGCGCCCACCGCTCCGGACTCCGCCCCGGCCCGCACGCGGGCGACCCGGTCGGCCCAGGGGGCCGCGGCGGCGAGGGGGGCACCGGTGAGGTCGAGGAGGACCCCGCCGCCGGTGCGCGTCAGATCGCTGAACCGGAACCGCCCGCCGTCGGCGGCCACGAGGTCGAGGTCGGGCATCCGCAGGCCCAGCAGCGGGTGGTCGGCGGCGTCGGGGGACGGCATGCGCAGGTCGAGCCCGGCCATCACGCCGGCCATGTACCGGTTCGCCTCGGGCAGGCGGAGCAGGTCGGTGAGCACGTCCCGCAGTTCGCCCACCCCGTCGTCGCGCTGCGGGCCCATGACGACGCCCTGGGCGCGGGTGAGGGCCAGCACCCGCGCGGCGACGGGGTGCCGCTCGGTCTGGTAGGTGTCCAGCAGGTCCTCGCCGATGTCGCCGCGCAGGACGGCCGCGAGCTTCCAGCCGAGGTTGAACGCGTCCTGGACGCCGAGGTTGAGCCCCTGGCCGCCGGCCGGGGAGTGGATGTGGGCGGAGTCCCCGGCGAAGAGGACACGGCCGTGGCGGTACTGCTCCAGCTGCCGGCTGGCGTCGCTGAACCGGGAGGCGTAGCGGATCTCGGAGACGTCCAGCGTGCCGCCGTGGGTGGCGTGCAGCACCTCGCGGACCTCCTCGGTCGTCACCGGGGCGTCGCGCTCGGCCAGCGCCGTGCGCGGGCCGCTGAAGATGAGCTTCTGGAGCCCGTTCGCCAGCGGGATGATCATGGCGAAGTGCCCCTCGGGTGAGGTCTGGATGCGCGAGCTGATGTGCCCGGCGGTGCTGTCGTCGACGGCGCCGGTGAGCACGAGGTCGGCGGTGGCCATGCGGACGGTGGCGGCCCGGCCGGGGAAGGCGGCTCCTATGGTCTTGCGGACGGTGCTGTGGGCGCCGTCGCAGGCGACGAGGTGGCGACCCCGCACCGATCGCTCGCCGTCCGGGGCCGACACGGTGACGGTGACGCCCTCGGCGTCCTGGTGGAGGCCGGTCAGCAGGTGCTCCCTGAGCACCCGTCCGCCGAGCTCGGTGAGCCGGTCTTCGAGTACCGCTTCGAGCTGGTCCTGCGGCAGCAGGACGGGGTGCGGGTAGCGGGTGTCCCATGCCGCGTAGTCCAGGGGGACGGGCAGTCCCGCGAAGTGGCCGCCGGCGAGACGGTAGTCGATCGACCGCCCGAGGGCGTCGTCCAGCAGCCCGCGCAGCGCGAGCATCTCGGCGGTGCGGGGCTGGATCGCCCCGGCGCGGGACTGGAGGTTGCGGCCGGGCAGCCGGTCCAGCACGACGGTGGGAACACCGGCGAGGGCGAGCTCGGTGGCGAGCGTCAGCCCGGCACCGCCGGCTCCTACCACGATGACGTCGGTGACCTGCGCGTTCATGGTGCCTCCCAGGACGATTCCTTCACTTGGAGGAAAACTATACCAGGTGCAAGTTTCCTCCGGGTCACCCGATTGGTTATCGTGTGCGCATGGCTGAGCACCTCGGACTGCGCGAACGCAAGAAGCAGCGGACCCGGCAGACGATCTTCGAAGCGGCGTTGCGCCTGTTCCTGAGCCGCGGGTTCGACGACGTGTCGATCGTGGAGATCGCCGAGGCGGCCGAGGTCTCCAAGCGGACGCTGTTCACGTACTTCCCGACCAAGGAAGACCTGGTCCTGCACGTGTTCGCCGACCACGAGGACGAGTCGGCCCGCGTGGTCCGGGCCCGCCCGGCCGGTACGAGCCCGCTGGCCGCCCTGCACGCGCACGAGCTCGACGCCCTGGCGCGGCGGGACCCGGTCACCGGGCTCACCTCCGACCCGGAGGCCGTGGCCTTCGCCCGGCTGCTCAGCACGACGGCGAGCCTCAGCGAACGGCTGCTGCGCTACGCGGGGCGCAGCATCGCGGCCTTGGCGGAGGCGCTGGAGGAGGCCGGGGCGGACGAGCTCACCGCGCGGCTCGCCGCCGTGCAGATCGTCACCGTCCTGCGCGCCCTCGCCGACCGCAACAGCGAGCAGATGCAGGCGGGCCGCCCGGCCGACGAGGTCTACCCCGAGGCCGTCGCCGCCGCCGACCGGGCCTTCGGGCTCCTCGGCGCGGGCCTGGCCGACGCCCTCCCCGCCTGAGCCCCGGGGAGCGGACCTCAGGCGCCGGTGCCGACGCCGCGGTCGGGGGCGCTCATGTCGCCCGTGGCGGGCGTGCCCCCGGCGAGCGCGTAGCGCAGGTACACGGTGCCCTTGGGGCCGGCCGCCGGGGGCGCGAGGAGCGTGAGGTTGGTGGGCACCACGCCGTCGTCGAACACCTTCTTGCCGACACCGAGCGTGATCGGGTGCAGCCAGAGGTCGAGGCGGTCGAAGAGCTTCTCGCGCAGCAGGGTCTGCACGAGGTTCAGGCTGCCGACGACCTTCACGTGCTCGTGCCGGTCGCGGATCTCGCGCACCGCGCCGGCCAGGTCGGGGCCGAGCCGCGAGGATCCGGCCCACGGCAGGTCCGGTTCGCCGCGGGAGGCGACGTACTTGGGCACGCTGTTGAACAGCTCGGCGATCTCGTTGTCCGGGCCGCCCTTCTGGTGCGGCCAGTAGGCGGCGAAGAGGTCGTACGTCCGCCGGCCGAGCAGGAGGGCGTCCGTCCCTTCGTATGCGGCGCCGACCTGTTCGCCGGTGACGTCGTCGATCAGGGGCGCCTGCCAGCCGCCGAACGGAAACCCCGCCGGGTCCTCGTCGGGGCCGCCGGGCGCCTGCCCGACCAGGTCGAGGGTGGCGAACAGTTCGATGTGGACGAGGCCCATGGGGTACTCCCGGTGTGTCGGTGTGTTCCGTCAAGGGATAGACCGGCGGGAGCCTGCGAACTCATCGCCGCGCCGTCCGGCACCCCGTCCGTCCCGGCATGCGCGCCCGCCGCCCCGGCGGTACGTTCACAGGGACCCCTCCGCACGGGTTCCGCCCGGCCGGGAGGGCGACCATGGGCGGTGGGACGCGTTCCGCCGTCCGGAGAGGACCGGACGATGAAAGGGCTACGCGTCTTCGGTGTTCTCGCCGCGGTGACGGCCGCGGCACTGCTGCCGGCCGAGTCGGCCCGGGCCGTCCCGGCCGTGCCCGCGATGGACTGCGCGGCGGTCATCAGCCTGATCTCGGACCCGAACGTCTCCGTCGCGGAGAAGAAGGTGAACACCCACACGAGGGCGGAGATCAACGAGTGCCGCCTCGACTTCCAGCACGGCGGCGGCATGCGCTAGGACACCCCACCCCGGCCGGCCCGGCCGGGGTGCGCCCGGCTCGCTGTCCGTGCCCGGGTCCACCGTGGGGCCGGTGACGAGGGGGCCGGTGCGCCGAGGACCTCCCCCGCCTCCAGGAGAACGGGCCGTTCGGGCGGGGAGGGCCGCGGTTCAGCGGGGGGTGAGGTCGTTGCCGAGGGCGTCGCGGAAGTCCTGGAGTTCGGTGACCAGGGCCTGGCCGCTCTGGTTCACGGGGGCGACGCGCTCGATGACGGCGCGGCTGCGGACGGTGTCCTCCGCGTTGATGCGCTCCATGATCTGGGCGAGCGTCGCCTTCAGGCGTGCCTGGTGCTGCGCGTGGTGGTGTTCGACCGCGTCGATGAGGAGCCGGCCCTGGCTGTGGGTGACGTTCTCGAAGGCGCTGCGGGCCCGCTTCACCTGTTCGTCGATCATGTCCTTGCGTTCCTGGCGGGCCCGCTGGACCTTGGACTCGCGGTCCTTGAGGAGGTCCGTGACCTTGGCGATGGCGATCGCCGTCAGGACGGCGGCTCCCGCCGGGACCGCGATGGTGGCCAGGCTGAGGCTGGTCGTGAGCCACACGGCACCCGCCGCGAGGGGGCTGGCGACGCCGAGGGTGTTCGCCGCGGCCTGGACCACCCCGTAGGCCGTCAGGGGCTGGCGGCCGTCGGTCTGCATGGGGAAGTAGCTCGTGTCGAGCGGCTCCGGGGAGACCAGCTGGGTACCGGTGTCGACCCCGAGGTCCGCCCGAAGCAGCTGCCGGGCGCTCGCGTCGAACGCCTGCAGCTCGCGTTCCCACAGCGTCGCCGGGCCCTCGGCCGAGGTCATCCACCGGCTGAACAGCTGGACCTGGAGCACGTCGACCTCGTTGGCGTGCTCGGCGCTCAGGTTGCCGCCGTCGATCAGCGGGTCGAGCTGCCGGTGCAGTACGTCGGCCAGGCCGCCGAACGGCGCCCGCGCCGCGCGGATCCTGCGCTGGAGCTCGCGGCCGAGTTCGGACCGGATGCGGTCCAGGGAGCGCTCGGCCCCCGCGATGCGGCCGCGCAGGCCCTGCTGCTGGGCCTCCAGGTCCTCCACGGCCAGCAGGTGGGTGTCGAGCATGTCGGCGAGCTGGCGCTGGCGGCGCCGCACGAGCCAGCGTGCCTCGTCGGCGACCTGGCGCAGGTGCGCGTGGCCCGCCCCCGATTCCATCAGGTCGCGCAGGTGGTCGCGCAACGTCTCCATGCCGCTGAGCCGCCTGAGGGTGTCGCCGTCGTCCCCCTGGGCGTTCCTGAAGTCCCCCTCGGCTTCCCAGGCGGCCGACACCGGCAGGAAGCCCTCCCCGATGAACCGGCCGCCCGGGGCGCCGAAGTGCGTGCGCAGATAGGCGTTGTTCGTGGCCAGCACGCTCTTCCAGGCGGCCTGGCCCTGCTCGCGCTGGGTCGCCAGGTCGATCCCGGAGAGGACCCACAGCACCCTCTTGTTCGCGTTGCTCTGCATGTGGTGGCCGTAGAGGTCCCGGATGAGCTGGAGTTCGTTCACGGAGAGGGCCGAGGTCGCGTGGCTGACGTAGACGAAGCAGTCGGCCTTCGCCCACGCCTCCCGCATGATGATCTCGTGCTCCTCGATGGGGGACTCCGACCCGGGCAGGTCGAAGAGCTTGACCGGCAGCCGGGCGTCGGAGAGGAGCACCTCGATGGATTCGACCCGCAGGTTCATGTGCTCGCGGCGGCGGTTGGTGACGTCGCCGTCCACCGCTCCGTACGCGGCGACCACGGCGGGCGGCAGGTCGGTGCCGATGTCCTCCACCCTGCCGCCCGCGAACCTGGCGCGCAGCCGCGCCCTGCCCGCGCCCTCCTCGGCCGCTTCCTCCCCCACGGGCACGACGGTGCAGGGGCAGGCCGTGGTCGGGCGGGCCGAGGACGGGAGGACGCCGAGGAACTCCGCCGCCGGCATCCCGTCCTCGTCGGTGACGGGGACGTATTCCAGGCCCCCTTGTAAGCCGCTGATCAGGAAGCTCTTGCCGGACGACTGCCGTCCGAGGAGGGCCACGTTGAGCATGGACGACAGGACGCGCGTGCGCAGGGCCTCCATGCGTGCGGCGTCGTCGGCCAGGCCCGCCGCGTCGGGGAGGATGTCGCGCGGCCCCTCCTCGTCGCACAGCCAGCGTTCGCAGCGGCTGAGCAGGTGCTTGAGTTCGTCCTGGGCTTCCTCGACCGGCATCATGCCGCTACTTCTACCGCAGGACGCCGTCGGGCGCCGCCGGAACCGGTCAAGGCCGGTCCGGTTGCCCGGAGTTGCGAAGAGCGGGTGCCGGCTCGTGCTACCGGGAGGCCGGCGGGTGCCCCATGGTGTCGCGGATCCAGCCCGCGTAGGCGGTCGCGTCGGTGTAGAGGCCGGGCCCCGCCGAGCAGGCGACGCCCGGCGCCCCGGGGCCCGAGGTGACGCCGATGAGTTCCCACCGGCCGTGCCGGCCGTGCTGGAGCTGCGGCCCGCCGGAGTCCCCGAAACAGGCCATGACGGCGGGGACGCGGCTGATCGTGCACAGACGGGTCCGGTCCGCGTAGCCGGGGGCGCACTCGGAGCCGGCGCCCCGGCGCGTCTCCAGTTCCTGCAGGCGGTCCGCGAACCGCAGTCCGGTGTCGACGGTGGTTCCGAAGCCCAGGATCCGGGTCGGTGTGCCGGGCCCCCCGGGTCGCTGCGCGAGCGGGACGGGCTTCCCGGGGACCGGCCGGTCGAGGCGCACCAGTGCGACGTCGTCCTTGTTGAAGCCCTTCCCGTCGCCGTTCACGTAGCCGGGGTGGACGACGATCCGGTCGATCGTCCGGACGCTCCCGCCGGACGTGCGCCGGTCGCCGCCGATGCGGACGGTGCCGTCGAGCACCAGGTCGTCGCCCCGCACGCAGTGGGCCGCCGTCAGCACCCACTGCCGGTCGATCAGCGACGCCCCGCAGGAGGCGTCGTACACGCCGAGCCGGGGGGCCGCCTCGGGGATCACGGCCATGAACGGGTAACGCTCCGTGGAGTCGGTCCCGTTGACGATGGCTCCGGCGCTGCCGGTGAGCAGGGTGGCGCAGGTCGCGAACGCGAGGACGCCGACGGTGGTGGTGCGCACCGCGCGGCGGCGGGCCGACTGGAGAGCGAACACGGGTGGTTCCTTCGTTCGTGCTACGGATGCGTCCACCCTGGCCGGTCCGGATCCGCCGGGACATCCGGCCCGCCCCCCGAGCGGGGTGGGACCGGCCCCCTCCCGGCACCGGGGGCGGCCGGGAGGGCGGAGCGGGGGTTGTCCCCCGCAGCGGTGAGGGCCGGTCAGAAGGCGAAGACCGGGTCGGCCTTGAGGGCCGCGGACATCACGCACGGGTTGGCGAAGGAGTGCTTCCAGGTGAGGCGGCTGCCCTGCCACACGCCGTCCGCGGTGACGGTGACGGGGTCGAGGTGCTTCGGGCAGGCGCGGCCGGGGTCCGGGGCGCTCAGCAGGCGGTCGAACCGGCCGCCGGTGGCGTTCACGGCGTCGCACGCGGCCCTGGGGGCGGGGTGGGTGCCCTCGGCGGTGTAGGCGCAGGTGAGGACGGCGGCCCGCAGGACGGCGCCCGGGGCGGCGTCGTTCCCGCGGGCGACGGTGAGGACCAGGGCGGACGGGCCGGACGGTGCCGACGGTGCGGAGGGGGCGGCGGACTCGGCCCGGGCCACGCCCATCGTCCCGACGAGGCAGAGGAGGGCGCCGGCGGAGGCGGCGGCCAGACGGTGACGCATGATCAGTTTCCTTTCGAATCACAGGCGTTGAAGGTTTCAGGCGCTTCTTGTGGCGCTCAAGCGGGACCGACCCTCCCAGATCCGAAGGGCGCCCGCATCTCGACGATCGGATTACGGACATCGGGTCCGGTAATCGGAGCGCGCAGGTGGCGCGGCCGCCGTCCTCCCTCCGCCCTGGTGGCGGCTGCCCCGCGCCGGTTCGGACGGGCCGCCGAGGGTGACCGGAACGGGGCGGGCCACAGCTCCGCCGGGGCGCCGGTGACCCGTGCGTACCGCATGCCGGGCTGGTGACAAACGCGACTGTCGCGGGCTTTCCGCGGCGTGCCACCTTTGCTCACGTCACCGACCGAGGGAGCAGGTGTGAACAACGGGCACGCGGCCTTCTGCGACGCCGACCGCTGGTTCTACGACGCCCCGTACCGGCGTTCCGGCGAGGCCTTCCCGGCCGCCCTGGCCCCCGTACCCGCGGGGTGGCGCTCGCACCGCAGCGGCGACTGGCTCGCCCTGCGCCCCCTCGGCCTGGACCTGCCCTCCCAGGGCTGGAAGATCCACGTCTCGGCCTGCCTCGACAACGCCGAGCGGATCCTCGACCGGGTGCACGCCTACTGCGTCCAGCGGCGGATCGCCTTCAAGTTCGTGCCCAGCCGCTACCTGCTGCACCTGCGCAACGCCAAGTACGCGGACCGCGCGGCGAGCGGCAAGTTCCTCACCGTCTACCCCGCCGACCCGGAGGCCTGCCGGCGCATCGCCGAGGACCTGGACGCCCTGCTGGCGGGCGAGCCCGGACCGTACGTCCTGAGCGACCTGCGGTGGAACGACGGCCCGGTCCACCTGCGCTACGGCAGCTTCACCCTCCGGCACTGCTACGACGACCGCGGCGAGCTGGTCCCCGCGATCGAGGCGCCCGACGGACGGCTGGTGCCCGATGCCCGCGGCCCGGTGTTCCGGCCGCCCGCCTGGATCGAGCCGCCCGCCTTCCTGCGGCCCCACCTGGAACGGCGCGCGGCCGTCACCCTGGAGGGCGTGCCCTACTCCGTCGAGCGGGCCCTGCACTTCTCCAACGGCGGCGGCGTCTACGCGGGCCGCGACACCCGCACCGGCGAACCCGTCGTCCTCAAGGAGGGCCGCCCCTTCGCGGGCCTCGCCGCCGACGGGGCGGACGCCGTGACCCGGCTGCACCGCGAACGCCGGGCGCTGGAGCGCCTGGCCGGGCTGGACTGCGTACCCGCCGTCCACGGGACCTTCACCGTCGGCGACCACCACTTCCTCGCGCTCCAGTACCTCGCCGGCCACCCCCTCAACACCTACTTCGCCCGCCGCCACCCCCTGATCGAGGCCGACCCCTCCCCCGCCGAGCTCGCCGCCTACACGGACTGGGCGCTGAAGATCCACGCGCGGGTGACCGAGGCCGTCGACGCCGTCCACGCCCGCGGCGTCGTCTTCAACGACCTGCACCTGTTCAACATCATGGTCGCGGAGGACCCGGCCACGGGCGAACCCTCGGTCGCCCTGCTGGACTTCGAGGCCGCCGCCCACGTCGACGAGGGCCTGCGCCAGACGGTGGCCAACCCGGCCTTCGTCGCACCGCCCGACCGGCGCGGCTTCGCCGTCGACCGCTACGCCCTGGCCTGCCTGCGCCTGGCCCTGTTCCTGCCGCTGACCAGCCTGCTCGTCATGGACCGGGGCAAGGCCACGCACCTCGCGGACATCGCCGCCGAGCAGTTCCCCGTGCCCCGCGCCTTCCTCGACGAGGCGGTCCGCGAAATCCTCGCCGGCCCGGTCCCCGACGCCCCCGGCGGGCGGTTGCCCGCCCCCGCCCGGCCGTACCTCCCGGCGGCGCCGCAGGACTGGCCGGCCGCCCGCGCCTCGATGACGGCGGCCCTGCGCGCGAGCGCCACCCCGGACCGCGAGGACCGCCTCTTCCCCGGGGACCCCGCCCAGTTCGCCACCGCCGGCGGTGGCACCGCCTTCGGCCACGGCGCCGCCGGCGTCCTCTACGCCCTGGCCGAAACGGGCGGCGCGCCCTGGCCCGAGGCGGAGGAATGGCTGCTCGCCCGGACGAAGGAACCGGCGTCCGGCACCCCGCTCGGCTTCTACGACGGGCTCGCCGGACTGGCCTGGACCCACCACCGCCTCGGCCACCACGACCGCGCGCTCGCCCTGGTGGAGCGCCTGCTGGACGAGCCGTGGCAGTCCGCGGGACCCGACCTGCACGGCGGTCTCGCCGGCATCGGGCTCGCCCTGGACTCCCTCGGCGCCGCCACCGGTGACCGCGCCCTGCACACGGCGGCCCTGCGCTGCGCCGGCCTGGCCCGCGCCGCGGCCCCCGCGCTCACCCGCACCGGGCTGCTCCACGGACACAGCGGGATCGCCCTGCTGCACCTGCGCCTGTACGAGCGCACCGGCGACCGCGAACTGCTGCGGCGCGCCGGGGAGTTCCTCCAGCGTGACCTCGACCACTGCGTGACCAGCGCCTTCGGCACCCTCCAGGTGGATGAGGGCTGGCGCACCATGCCGTACCTCGGCGCCGGCAGCGTGGGCATCGGCATGGTCCTCGACGACTGGGCGCAGCTCGCGGCCGACGACCGCTTCGACCGGGCGCGGGCCCAGATCGTCCAGGCGGCCCAGGCGACCTTCTACGCCCAGCCCGGGCTCTTCCGCGGTGCGGCCGGGATGATCCTGCACCTGTCCCGGACCACCACTCCCGGGCCCGGTACCCGGGCCGAGGACATCGCCCGGCAGATCGAGGCGCTGGCCCGCCACGCGCTCCCGTACCAGGGGCACCTCGCGTTCCCCGGCGAGCAGATGATGCGCCTGTCGATGGACCTGTCCACCGGCACCGCCGGCGCCCTCCTCGCCCTCGGCAGCGCCGCGACCGGCGGTCGTGCGCACCTGCCGTTCCTGCCGCCGCCGCGCACCGCGGCGGCCCCAGAGCCGGTCCCCCCGGGGACCGTGACCCAGCAGAACACACCCCCGATGGAAAGGAACACGTGATGACCCTTCTCGACCTGCAGTCCATGGAGACCCCGAAGGAAGAGGCCACCGAGGCCGCGCACCTCACCGGCGGCAGCCGCGCCAGCCTCCTCCTGTGCGGTGACAGCAGCCTGAGCGTCACGACCTGTAACTGACCGGGTCCCTCCGGGCCCGGGCGACGACTCGTCGCCCGGGCCCGCACCACATCCCCGGGCCCCCCGTCCGGGCCCCGGGACAGACGAGGAGCCACCGCCGATGACCCCGTCCGACGTCCCCGGCGAGACGGCCGCCGCCGATACCGCCGACCGGGCGCTGAAGGCGGCCGCACGGCACAGCGCCGGCCGCACCGCCGCCGTGTTCGGCTGCTCGCTGGCCGCCGCGTGCGCGGCGCTCGCCGAACCGGCCGTCCTCGGCCACGCCCTCGACCTGACCCTGCGCCGCGACCCCTCCGCCACCGCGTGGGCCCTGGGGTGCGCGGCGGTGATCGCCGCCGAGGTGCTGCTGGACGCGGCGACCGTGCGGCTCATCGGCAGCGTCGACGCCCGCTCCACGGCCTGGCTGCGCCGGCGCGCGCTGGCCGCGCTGCTGGCCACCGCACCGCACCACGCGACCCGGCACTCCCCCGGCGAGCTCTCCGCCCGGCTCACGGCCCACGCGGCCGGCGCCGGGACCGTCCCCGCGGTGGTCGTGACGGCCGTCACGGCCGTGCTGCCCCCGCTCGGGGGACTCCTCGCCCTGTTCCTCGTCGACGTCTGGACGGGCCTCGCCTTCCTCGCCGGGGTGCCCGTGCTGGCGCTGCTGCTGAGGGCCTTCGCCCGCGCTTCGGGGGCCAGTGTCGGCCGGTACCAGCAGGTGCAGCTCGCCCTGGCCGGCCGCCTCGCCGAGGCCCTGGCCGGCGCCCGGACCATCGCGGCCGCGGGCACCGCGGAGCGCGAGGCGGCCCGGGTCCTCGCCCCGCTGCCCGAACTGGGCCGCGAGGGACGGCGGATGTGGCGGATCTACGGCGCCACCATGGCCCGCACCGGCGCCCTGATGCCGCTCCTGCTGTACGTGGTCCTCGGCGTCGGCGGTATCCGCCTGGCGGCCGGGGCTCTGGGCGTCGGCGGCCTGCTCGCCGCCGTCCGCTACGCGGGACTCGCCGCCGGCGCCGGCGCCGTCACGGGTGTGTCGTATAAACATCTGAAGCTGGCCACCACAATTGTCTTTTGTTTTTCTGGGT
>NZ_JBBDHD010000330.1:0-477 GCF_044129415.1 Streptomyces racemochromogenes | reverse complement strand
GGGTATGGCTGTTCGCCATTTAAAGAGGTACGCGAGCTGGGTTTAGAACGTCGTGAGACAGTTCGGTCCCTATCTACCGTGGGCGCTGGAAATTTGAGAGGATCTGCTCCTAGTACGAGAGGACCGGAGTGGACGAACCTCTGGTGTACCGGTTGTGACGCCAGTCGCATCGCCGGGTAGCTATGTTCGGAAGGGATAACCGCTGAAAGCATCTAAGCGGGAAGCCTACCTCAAGATAAGATTTCCCTGTGACTATATGTCACCTAAAGAGCCGTTCAAGACTAGGACGTTGATAGGTTGGATGTGGAAGCATAGTGATATGTGAAGCTGACCAATACTAATTGCTCGTGAGGCTTGACTATACAACACCCAAGCAGTTGTATATGAAGCATCAATCGATTCTTAAATATGCAAGACAACTTGATTTAGTTATACCTCTAGCTAAAATGAACAAATAAAGTAAGATTCAATCAGCCC
>NZ_JBBDHD010000329.1:0-477 GCF_044129415.1 Streptomyces racemochromogenes | reverse complement strand
CCCCCGGCGAGCACGTCCGCGTCTTCCCGCTCTCCAACTGGACCGAGCTGGACGTGTGGCAGTACATCGCCCGCGAGGGCATCGAACTGCCGGAGATCTACTTCGCCCACGAACGGGACGTCTTCCGGCGGGGCGGCATGTGGCTGACCGCGGGCGAGTGGGGCGGCCCGCGGGAGGACGAGCCCGTCGAACGCCGCACCGTCCGCTACCGCACCGTCGGCGACATGTCCTGCACCGGCGCCGTCGACTCCGACGCCGTCGACCTCGACGCCGTCATCACCGAGATCGCCGCCTCCCGCCTCACCGAGCGGGGCGCCACCCGCGCCGACGACCGGATGTCCGAGGCCGCGATGGAAGACCGCAAGCGCGAAGGGTACTTCTAGCCATGGACGACACGACGACGCTGCTGCGCTTCGCCACCGCGGGTTCCGTCGACGACGGCAAGTCCACCCTGGTGGGCCGGCTGCTGCACGACTC
>NZ_JBBDHD010000090.1:0-29305 GCF_044129415.1 Streptomyces racemochromogenes | reverse complement strand
CCGCGTCCCCCGGCGTCCTCCGACCCCGCCCGATCGTGCCCCCGTCCGGCCCCCGGGGCCCCCCGGGGGCGGCCCGGGGGGGGGGGGGGGGGGGCACCCCCGGGGGGGGGGGGGGGCGGGGGCGCGGGCCGGGGGGGGGGGTGCGGGGCGGCGGCCGGGCGCGGGGGAGCGCCGAGCCTCCGCGAGCGCAGGCGCAGGGCGATGACCACGGCGACCCCGGCCAGGCACAGGGCGTACGAGGCCGTCACCCAGGCGTCCGCGGGGCGGCCCGCCTTCAGCCCGTGGACGAGGGAGGCCCCCCACGCCGGGTAGGCGCCGATGTGCAGCGCCCGCCACCAGGCGGAGCGGTTCTTGACCGCGAACACACTACGCACGGCCCCGGAGACCGCGACGGAGACGAAGAGATATCCGGCCAGGGTGCCGAGCCCGATCAGGACGGGCCGGTCCGCGTCGGTGAAGGGCACGAAGGCGCCCGCCGCCGAGGTGTGCCCCTGGGCCACCTTGACCCACACGTGCAGGGCCAGGAAGCCCAGCCCGGCCACCGCCAGACCGCGGTGCACGCCCTGGGCCAGCAGCCGGTGCCCGGAGCCGAGGACCGCGCGGTCGGTGGCCGCCAGGCCCCACAGGACGGTGGCGGTGAGGCTGACGAGCGAGAGCACGCCCACCCCGTAGTCGAGGAACTCCCACAGGTGGGACAGCGCCCCCGCGCGGAGCGCCACGACGAGGGACACGAGCGCGGCGCCGCCCGCGCACAGCGCGCTGGGGCGCAGCCGGCCGGAGGCGGGCAGGAGCGGGGGCCGCCGGACGGCCCGCCGTCCCGCGGCCGGGGCCGCCGCCGCGTGGCGGCTCCTGCGTCGCGACCGGTGGGAGCGGGGTATGTGCGGCTGGGGCAGGGGCATCCAGGTCTCCTGTGCACCGGGGTTCCGAGCACAGTCCACCTGGCGCTCGGCACCCGGGGGTCGTGGTGGTGACGGCCGGCAGCGCTGTGGAATTCCCGCGCCGGCCGAAGGGGCTCGGGGCCGGAGTGCAGCAGCATCGTGGAGCTGCGCAGCATCTCCACAGGATTTATCGAAACGTGATAATTTCTCGCACCGCGTCTCCGGTGCATCGAACAACGCCGGAAGATTCCCCTCCAGTGGAGGTCGTGACAGGCCACCGCGTCGCGCGCCATCCATGCGTCCCCGGGGGCAAAAACAAGGCAAACCCGCGGGGAGCAAAAGTGGCCGGATCCCTCCAGAAGGGCGCGTGGGGGCTGCAACTCTCTTGACAGGCAGGGTGGTTGGCGAGGCAGACCACACTGACGGGCTTGTCGCTCCTCCACCGGACAGGCCTCACCCCGGCAAGAACGAGGAAACGATGTGCGAACTTCTGAACCGCATCTGGTCCCGCCCCCGAGGAGAGTGGACGCGTGTCGTGCGCAGGGAACTCCCCGCACTGGCCGCGGAGATAGTGGAGGAGCTTCTGCAGGGAATTCCGGGATTTTCCACGCTTGTCGACGGTAATGACGCCATCGACGACGATCTGATCAGACAGCGGGTGGAAGAGGCCCTCCTCACCGCCCTCGGCTACCGCGACGAGACCCAGCGGGACGAGGGCGGGTGCGAGGACAAGGACGTCCTCGGGACCGTCCTCGGCGCCGGGCACGAGGTCAGGCACGACGGCCGCCGCGACGACCCCCGCGAGGCATCCTCCGAACCGGTCCGCGGCACGGGCCACGCGCACGGGCACGCGCACGGACACGGCGGCGGAACCCGGCAGGAGTCCGCCGCCGCTCCGGCCGACCGGGTGCGCCAGGAACTCTTCAAGGCTCTGACCGACGACCGCGCCGCCTCCCAGGACTCCCTCGACGACCTCGCCCGGGCCGCCGGCTGGCCGCTGCCCGCCGCCGTACGGGCCGTCGCCCTCGCCACCCCCGGTGAGGCCCAGCAGCTGGCGGCCGTCCTCGACGACGCACTCGGCGGCATGTTCGCCGGACGCCCCTGCCTGCTGCTCCCGAGCACCGACCCGGACGCCCGGGCCACCCTGGAACCCCCGCTGCGCGGCCGCGTCGCCGCCGTCGGCCACGCCGTCCCCCTCCGCGACACCGCCTCCTCCCTGCGCTGGGCCCTGCGCCTGCTCACCCTCACCCCTGCCCGCGCCGGCCACGACGCCCGCGCCGTCTTCGTGGACGACCACCTCTCCACCCTCCTCCTGCTCCAGGACGAGCCCCTGGCCCACGCCCTGGCCGCCCGCTGGCTGCGGCCGCTCGCCGACCTGACCCCGCGCCAGAGCGAACGCCTGGAGGTGACCCTGCTCGCCTGGCTGGAGGGCGGCGGCGCCCCCGAGGCCGCCAAGGCGCTCAACGTCCACCCGCAGACCGTCCGTTACCGGATGCGTCAGCTGGAGAAGCTCTTCGGGCCCGGGCTGCGCGACCCCCGGACCCGCTTCGAACTGGAGATGGCCCTGCGCAGCCGCCGCCTGATGGCCCAGGTGCGCCGCCAGCACTCCCGGGTCGCGCGCCGCGCCGCCCGCGTCGTCACCGCCGACTTCACCCCCCTGGTCGTCGGGCGGATGGCCCGCGTCAACGGCCTCTGAACCCGCAGCCGCACGGCACGCACGACACGGCCGGCCCGGAGCACACAGGCTCCGGGCCGGCCGTTCGCGCGCAGCGCCGGGATCAGCGGCAGGACCGCCCGCCGTTGATGCAGCCCACCGCCCGGGCCATCAGCCCGTCCGACATCACGTTGATGAAGTCGCCGTGGTCGGTCACCGGCTTGTGCAGCTGCTCCGGGAAGCTGTCCACGGCGAACCGCGCCCCCGGCGCCACCCCGTAGGTCACCCGCTCCACCAGCTGCGGAATGGCGGTGAAGCCCTTCTTGCAGCGCCCGGAGGCGTCCGGGAAGGCCACATGCGTACGGTGGTTGGCGCTGTCGGTGTTGCGGCCGTCCCAGCAGCTCTGGAAGGTGAAGGTGCGCACGACGTCGCTGCCCTTGGGGCAGACCGGGTACTTGTCCTTCAGCTGCCGGTCCTCGAACCCGGTGCAGCTCCAGGAGGCGTTGGCGTTGGCGGTGCCGTTGCTGAAGGCCTTCGCGTCACCCGTGATGATCCGCAGGAACCGCGGCATCGCCTTGACCGGCCCGGCCGGGCTGCCCTTGAAAGTGATGGTGGCCTGCTTCGGCCGCAGGATCGTGCCCACGTTGGCGTCCTGCCCGCCGCCCGGCGCCTTCGCGTCGCGCTCGGCCCTGCCGTCGCGCAGCCGCAGCACCGGCCAGTAGTAGGTGGACTGGTCGCCGTTGGCGCAGGTGGTGCCCGAGGCGGCGAGGCTGTCGTTGGTGGAGAAGGCGCTGGTGGTCTTGTTGCCCACGTAGTCGTGCATGTGGTGCGCGCCGTTGGAGACGCCCGGGGCGACGATCACGTTGTCGGGGTTGAAGTGGCCGTTCTCGTTGCGCCCGCACTCCGAGGTGAAGGAGCCCTTGGAGGCGGCCGCCGACGCCGCGGGGGCCTTCACGTTGGGCCGCACCCGGGTGATGTCGACGAAGTCGCTCTTCGCCGGGCCGCCCTTCTGCCCGATGCTCCGGGCGCCGTCGGCGGCCGGGTCGTCCTGCGCCGACGCCTCCTTCATCACGCACCCGCTCATCGAGCCCAGCCCCTCGGGACGCCCGCCCGCGCGGCCTATCGCGTCGGACACCCGGCTGATGGTCGTACCCCGCTGGTCGCGCAGCCGGCCCAGCAGGGCGTCCTGCTGCGTCCTGCCCTTGACCTGGCCCGAGGCGAGCTGCCGGTAGGCGTCGGCGACCTGGACGTCCAGCTGCGCGAGGTTCTCGTCCACCTCCGCCCTGGCGCCGTCCGGCACGGCCGTGAGCCGGTCGCCCACGTCCGGGCAGTCGATGGTGGCCGTCACCTGCCCGGTACGGGAGGCGTCCTGGCCCGCGTTCGCGTTCCCGGCGACGATCGCCACCCCGCCGCCGCCCAGTACCAGGGCGCTCACCACGGCCAGGAGCTTCTTCGACAACCGGGGGCGCCTGTGGCCCTGCTGACTCATGCGATCACTTCACTTCGTATCGTCGGTCGGACATCGGAGGGGTCGGGGCCCCCGGGGAACGGCCCGGAACGGGGGAGGAAGGCGCGGGCGTCGGGTCGGAGAGGGAGTCGAAGTCGACGAGCCCGCTCTCCTCCAGGACCGTGATGTGGTCGAGGACGGTGGTGTTGGCCGAGGTCGCGAGGGCGCGCACCATCGAGTTGCGGGTCTGGGCCCGTACCTGCGCCAGCAGGGCGAACACCTTCCCGTGCGCCCGGCGCAGCAGCTGGACGAACAAACGCTCGTACTCCGCACCCTGAGCGGCCGTCAGCTGGTCCAGCCACGCCTGCTGCTGTGCGGACGGCCGGTCGGGCAGGTCCACGCCGAGGGCCTGGCCGACCTGCACCACCTGCCGGTCCAGTTCGGTGTGGCCCTCCACCAGGTGCTGCCCGGCGGTGCGCACCGAGGGGCGGGTCCCGCGCTGCTGGGCCTGCCGGCCGGCGGGCAGCTCCCACAGGCCGGCCAGCCGTACCTTGCGGACGAAGTCCCGGTCGACGGCGCTCAACGGCCCGTACGCCGTGCTCATGGTCCCGCCGCCGTCGTCCTCGACCCCGGCCGGCAGGGCCGCCGATCCGGCCGGGGCCGCCGCTGCCCGGTCGCCGAACCGCGACACCGGGACCAGCAGGGCGACCAGTGTGGCCACCAGCGCGCTGATGACCAGGCCGCTCCCGATCGTGTACCTCGTGGCCACGGACAGGCCGCCGGTGGATCGCCGCCGCAATGACAGCACGCTGCCTCCTCGCTCGGTGGGCTGGGGGTGGCACGGGACGCTAGTGCCCGCACCGGGGCCGTCGAGGAAGGACCATCACCATCGGACAAACATCCGCGCGAGACCGGACGGGGCTGCTACCTTGCCGCCTTCCGGAACCGGGACCGGGGCCCCGCCGCACGCCGAAGGGGCCCGGTCCGTGCGGACCGGGCCCCTTCGGGGGAGGGCGGGCGAGGCGAAGCGGAAGCGGAGGTCAGGAAGCGGCGGGACCCTCGTCCCCGGGCTCCTCCAGCCCCTCCAGGCTGTCCATGAACGAGCTGACGGAGAACACCGCGCGCCCCGGGCCGGCCGGCCCGTACCCGGGCGGGGAACTCAGGCCGAACTCCTCCAGCGTCGCCCGGTAGGTCTCCAGCAGCCGGATGTGGTACTCCAGCGGGGCGCCCAGCGGGTTGGCCTTGCCCAGCGGGGTCGTCGGCTCCGGGCACCAGGTCGTGAACCGCGGCACGACGCCGTGCGACATGAAGAACCTCAGGCCCTCGGCCGTGGAGTCGATGGCCTCGCCGACCTTGGTGAATCCGAAGGGCTCGGCCATCTCGATGCCCGCCACGAAGTTGGGGATCACATGGCGCGGGCCGAACACCTCGGTGGAGTCGAGGATCCTGCGGTGCCACTCGTCGCGGCCCACGTACCGCTCCTTGCCCGGGCAGTGGAGCTGGAACAGCCGGCGGTCCCACACCTCGAAGTTGGGGTGGTAGATCCGGATGCCGTGGTCGTGGAAACGCTGCACCGCGTCGCGCGGCAGGGCCTGGGCGACCACCTTGCCGATCCAGCGGCCGGGGAAGCGCTCCTCGATGGCCTGCGCGTAGTGCCCGTAGAAATCGGCCTCGTCCCGTCCGCCGACCTGGGAGGTGATGGACCCGCCGGTGAGGGTGTAGGCGCGCGAGGTCCCCGCCGTGTCGTACCGGTCGATGATCTCCAGGGCCTCCAGCACCTCCTCGACCGGCTTCACCCCGGTGTACGGGCGGCCCGCCGCCTTGTGCTGGCGCCAGTTGTGGTTGATGTCGCAGAACTGGCACTCCTCCTTGGCGCCGAAGTACTGGCACACCCGGAAGACGGTCAGGTAGATCAGATAGCCCCACTGGATGGTCGGCGCGACCTCCATCACCGACTTGCCGTTCGAGAGCTTGTGCCGGTAGTACTCCGGCATCGGCGGCAGCCCCACGTCGGAGATCCGCACGCCGTCCAGGTACAGGCCCAGCGTGCCGTCCTCGCCGCCGCGCACCACGTACGGGGAGTCCGGGTTGACCCGTACCGACACCACCGTGCGCCGCAGCCCGTACGGGCCGCCGGTGAGCACGATCTCCTCCGGCGGCCGGTTCAGCGCGGCGGCGCCCAGCTCCGGCAGGGTGCGGTGGTCGAAGGAGAAGATGAAGTACGACTTCGGCTTCACGTCGCCGCCGCCCGGCCCGTCGGCGCCGCCGCCGCTGAGCGCGGACTCGTCGAAGGCCATGCCGCCCCGCAGCAGGTCCTCCTTGATCACGGCCTCCCGCGGCACGTGGGGGAAGCGGGCCATGAGGTCCTCGACCAGCGCGGTACGGGTCTGGCTTGCCATGCGAACTCCTCGGGCAGACGGGCGGCGCCCGAGGAGCCTGTGGGCTCCCGCGGGCACATCCATGGTGTCCACCGTAGCCGCTCGTTTGAACAGGTTCAGCCGGGGGTGGTGCCGAGTGCGGCCCGGTAGCGGCCCGGGGTGGTGCCGAACTCCCGGACGAAGGCGTGGGACAGGGCGTAGGGGCTGCCGTAGCCGACCCGGGCGGCGATGGCGGCCAGCGAGTCCGGGGTGTCACGCAGACGGGTGGCCGCGAGGGTCAGCCGCCACCACGTCAGGTACGCCATCGGGGGACGGCCGACCAGCGGGGTGAACCGGCGCACCAGGGTCGGCCGGGAGACGCCCGCCTCGGCGGCCAGCCGGTCCACGCTCCAGGGCGCCGCCGGATCCGCGTGCATCGCCTGGAGCGCGGCGGCCGTCACCGGGTCGCCCAGGGCGGCCGACCACGAACCCGGCGCCGGCCCGGCGACCGAGGCGCGGACCATGTAGACGAGCAGGAGGTCGAGCAGACTCGGCAGGGCGATGGAGGAACCCGGCCGCCGGGCGTCCACCTCACCGCCCAACAGCTGTATGGCGGTGCGCAGCTCGTCATGGCAGCCGCCCGGAAGCCGGACCACGCCGGGCAGTTCGGCCAGCAGCGGGTGCACCCGGCTGCGGTCGAGCCGGTACTTGCCGCACAGCATCTCCACCACGCCGCCGCCCGGCGGTGCCGAGCCGGCCGCCGGCCGGTCGCGGTAGCGCTCCAGCGGCAGGGCCCGGGCCGCCGTCGCCGTGTCCACGGGCGAGTCGGAGAGCACGTGGCCCGCCCCGTGCGGCAGCAGCACCGCGTCGCCCGAGGCGAGCGGGACCGGTTCGCCGCCGTCGGCCAGCAGCCAGCAGCTCCCGGCCAGGACGACGTGGAAGCCGGCTCCCTCGTACGGGTCCAGCCGTACGCACCAGGTGCCGCCCACCCGCACCCGGTCGGAGGAGGGCCGCCCCAGCCGCACGGCCGCGATCGCGTCGCTCACCACGTCCATGCGCGCAGGGTACCGCCGGCCGTGGGCGCACGCCGGTGAGCCGGACGCGTATCGGCTTGAGCAGAACGCGCATTGGACGGCTCACCCGGTGTGCCTAGGGTGGCGGACATGACCAACGACACCACGCAGACCCTCGTCCTGGGCGACGTCGAGATCACCCGCGTCATCGAGGCGAAGGGCCCCTTCGCGGCCGCCCGCGACCTCGTCCCGCAGTCCGGCGACGGCCTGTGGAAGGAGAACGAGGACTGGCTCGCCCCGGACCACTGGCAGCCCGACGCCGACCTGGCCGTACTCGCCCTCCAGACCTGGGTGCTGCGCAGCGGCGGCCGGACCGTCCTCGTCGACACCGGAGTGGGCAACGGCCGCGAGCGCCCCGGCTCACCCCTCTTCCACCGGCGCGAAGGGGACTTCATGGAGCGCCTGGCGGCAGCGGGCGTACGCCCCGAGGACGTGGACGTCGTCGTCAACACCCACGTCCACGCCGACCACGTCGGCTGGAACACCGTGGACGCCGACGGCACATGGGTTCCGGCCTTCCCCAACGCCCGGTACCTCATCCCCGCCGCCGACGACGCGTACTTCGGCCCGCGGGGCGGATACGGCAACGGAGCCCGGGAGATGGACCGGCTGGTCTACGAGGACAGCGTCGCCCCCGTCCACCGGTCCGGGCAGGCGGTGCTCTGGGAGGGTGCCCACCGCATCGACGGCCGGCTCGTCCTGGAGGCCGCCCCCGGCCACACCCCCGGTTCCTCGGTGCTGCGGCTGGAGTCCGGGACCGACCGGGCGGTCTTCGTCGGGGACCTGCTGCACAGCCCCGTCCAGGTCCTCCAGCCGTCCTGCAACAGCTGCTTCTGTATGGACGCCGACCAGGCGGCGGACACCCGCCGCCGGATCCTGGGGCGCGCGGCGGAGCACCGGGAGCTCGTCGTCCCGGCGCACTTCGGCGGCAGCGGCGCCTTCGAAGTGCGGGCGGAGGGCGGCCGGTTCACCATCGGGGGGTGGGCGTCCGGGATCTGAGCGACTCGGCCCGGTTGGCTTGTTTCCGGTGCAAATCTGCCGCTTTCTGGTGTGGCTATGCTCACGTCGTGAGTGGTCGAATCTGCTGGTCGATCATTCAGGGAATCCGTGGGACGGCCGGGCGACACCGCGCACCAGCGCAGGAGCGGAGCACCTATGGAAAGCAACCTCGTCAAGTACACCCCCGCCGGACACCGGTCATTTTTCGACGAGAGCCAAGTCCCCCTCTACTACAGCCGCAAGACGGCCGACATCCTCCACAAGTACGGGCCCGGCCCCCGCGTCCACTTCCACGTGGGGCTCTTCGACCCGGGCGCGACACCCGACACCACGGTCCCGCAGCCGGTCCTCAAGGGCCGCATCGTGGAAGCCCAGGAGGCGATGCTCGACCACGCCGCCCGCACCTGGGGCGCCCACGCCCGCCCGCCGGCCAGCGTCCTCGACATCGGCTGCGGCGTCGGCGGGGGCTCCCTGTACTGGGCGCAGGAATTCGGCGCGAGGGTCACCGGAATCACCGTCGCGGCCGAACACATACCCCTCATCGAGGAGTTCGCCCGCCAGGGCGGGGTGGCCGACCGGGTCACCCCGCTCCTCGCGGACGTCCACGACTTCGTGCCCCGGCACACCTTCGACGCCGCCTACGCCTGCGAGAGCTCCGGCTACATGGACCGCGAGCGGCTCTTCCAGGTCGTGGCCGGGGCGCTGAACCCCGGCGGCTGGTTCGGCATCCAGGAGCACTTCGTCCGCCGTCCGGAGTGGACGGAGTTCATCGACGACTACTACAAGACCCGCCTCGGCACCCTCACCGAGTACGTCACCGCCGCCGAGGCCGCCGGCTTCGCACTGGAACGGTGCGAGGACGTCACCGACCGGGTCACCGAGTTCTGGGTGCAGTCGATGGCCTGGAACACCGCCGAACTCGACCGGATCGACGCCGCGGGCCGCCCCGGCGCCTGGACGCGCGAGCGCCTCCTGGAATCCACGGTCACCCACGGCAAGCTCTTCCGGATCTGGCGCGACCACGCCATGGAGACCCGGCTGCTGCTGTTCCGCCTGACCGGGGGGCGCTGACCATGGCACCCGTACACACCGCACTGGACCGCCCCTCACGCATAGGATGGCGCCTCCCGCCGTTCTACTGCCCCTTCGCACGCGACCTCCTCCACCCCCGCGCCGCCGAGATCGAGGCGCGCTGCGTCGAGTGGATCGACACCCACGGCATCTACGCCGACGCCACCGAGCGCGCCTGGGGCCTGGCCACCCGCGCGGCCGACCTCGCCGCCCGCACCGTGCCCTTCGGGGACACGGAAGCGCTCGTCCTGTACGCCGAATGGCTCTACTGGGCGTTCGCCGCCGACGACTGGCACGACTCGGGATCCGCCTCGGCCGGCGCCGCGGCCGTGGCCGAACACGGCGCCCGTCTGGCCCGCACCGTCGAGGTCCCCGGCCCCGCCCTGCTGCCGCCGGGGCCGCGCACCGCCGCCCTGGAGGACCTGGCCTCCCGGACCCGGGCCCTGCTGGGACCGGGGCAGCTGCGCCGCGTCGCCCACGGCATCCGGGAGTGGACGTCCGGAGCCGCCTGGGAGGCCGCCGGCGCCGAGCGGGGCGTCATGCCCTCCCTGGACCAGTTCGCCGCCGCGCGGCTCTGCAGCCTGGGCACCCGTTTCCTGCTCACCTGGTGTGACGTGGCGAACGGCGTCGAGGTACCCGCCGACGTGCTGTACTCCGCCCCGGTCCGCGCCCTGACGGAGGCGGCCGGGTTCGTCGTCGGCTGTGACAACGACGTCTTCTCGTACAACAAGGAGGACCACCACGTCCCGTGGGAGCAGAACGTGGTCAACGTCCTGGCCCGGCAGCACGGCTGTACGCCGGCCGAGGCGCTGCCGGCGGTGTTCGCGCTGCGGGACCGGACGCTGGCCCTGTTCGTCCGCCTGCGGGACCGGCTGGCCGTGCGGGGCGACGACCTGCTCCGCCGCCACCTGGTGACCGTAGAGCACTGGATCGCGGGCAACATCGCCTACCAGAGCCGGGCGCCCCGCTACGCCAGCCCCCGCAACCGCAACCCGCTCCCCGTGGCGGGAGCCTCGTACGACATCACCTACGCGGACGTGCCCTGCGACCCGAGCCCCGAGCCGCCGCCGGTACCGGCCCTCGCCTGGTGGTGGCGGCAGCTCGACGCCTGAGACGGGACCCGGGGGTCAGGACCGGCCCAGCAGACGCCGCCACCAGGAAGGACGGGCCGCCGGCCGGGTCCCCGCGCCCGTCCCGCCCGTCGGGGGGACCGGCCGGACGGGCGCGGGCGCGGGCCCGGTCCCCTTCACCCCGCGCGGGGAGAACCGCACCGGCAGGGCGACCACGTGACGGGTCATCAGGGAGGACACCCACTCCAGCTCCCCCTCGGCGACCCCCAGCTCCAGATCGGGCAGCCGCGCCAGCAGGGTGTCGATTCCGGTGTCGGCGATGGCCCGCCCGATGTCCTGGCCGGGGCACTCGTGGGGCCCGCTGCTGAACGCCAGGTGGGAGCGGTTGCCGTGCATCGGTTCGGCCGGGTCGGGGCGGACCTCCGGATCGCGGTTGCCCGCTCCGGGGCTGATCAGCAGCATGTCGCCGGCCTTGATCCGGGCCCCGGCCAGTTCCGTGTCGCCGGCCGCCCAGCGGCCGATGACCGTCATCAGCGGCGGCTCGTTCCACAGCACCTGCTCCAGGGCGTCGGGCAGCGTCATCTGGCCGCCCGACAGGTTCGCCCGGAAGCGGGCGTCGGTGAGCACCAGGCGCAGGGTGTTCGCGATCAGATTGGCGGTGGTCTCGAACCCCGCGATCAGGACGAGCCTGAGGTGTTCCACCGCCTCCTCGTCGGTGAACCGCGCCTCGTGCTCCAGGACCCAGCTGGTGAAGTCCCGGCCCGGCGAGCGGCGCTTGCGGGCCACCAGCTCCTGGAGGGTGGCCGTCATGAACCCGTTGCTCGCCAGAGCCGTCTCGGTCCCGCGGATCACGTCGCGCGCCGCCTCGACCAGGCGCGGCCCGTAGGACTCCGGGGCGCCCACCAGCTGGGTCATGACCAGCATCGGCAGCGGCTCGGCGAAGTCGGCGACGAGGTCGCAGCGCCCGGTCTCGACGAAGGAGTCGATCAGCTGGTCCGCGAAGCGCTTGACGTAGCGGCGCACACCGCGGCGGTCGAAGCGCTCCACGGAATCGGTGATCGCCCCGCGCAGCCGCTCGTGCTCGGCGCCCTCCACCATGTGGCACACCGGCTGCCAGGCGGTCATGGGCGACAGCGGGTGATCCGCGGGGACGTTGCCCTCCCTGCGCTCCCGCCACTTGCGGGGGTCCCGGGAGAAACGGGACGGCGTCCGGGCCACGTCCAGGTTCTCGCGGTGCCCCAGGACCAGCCAGGCCGGCAGGTCGCCGTGGACCAGGACGGGAGCCACCGCGCCGTACTCGGCGCGCAGCTTCTCGTACAGGCCGAGCGGGTCGGCTTCGGCCTCCGGTCCGTACAGCCGGTGCGCGGGGCAGCCGGGGGACGGGAAGGGACGGGGCGGGGTGGTGCTCACGAGGCCTCCGGTGTCACGGCGAGCGAGTGCAGGTAGTGCATCAGCGTCATCAGGACGTCACGGCTGGAATCGCGCCGGCGGGCGTCACAGGCGACGAGGGGGACGGAGCGCGGCAGGTCGAGGGCGTCGCGCAGCTCGTCCAGGGGGTGCAGGGGCGCGTCCGGGAAGGTGTTCACGGCGACCACGAACGGCACGCCGCGCTCCTCCAGCCGGCCGATCACATCGAAGCTGACCTCCAGCCGGCGGGTGTCGACGAGGACCACCGCGCCCAGCGCCCCTTCGAACAGGCCGTTCCACAGGAACCAGAACCGCTGCTGGCCCGGGGTCCCGAAGAGGTACAGCACCAGCTCCTCGTTGATGCTGATCCGGCCGAAGTCCATGGCCACCGTGGTCGAGCTCTTGCGCTCCACGCCCGCCGTGTCGTCGACCCCGATCCCGGCCCGGGTCATGGTCTCCTCGGTGGTGAGCGGCCGGATCTCGCTGACCGAGCCGACCAGGGTCGTCTTGCCGACCCCGAATCCGCCCACGATCACCACCTTGACGGCGGCGGCCGCCGTCGCCGGCAGGACGTCCTCCTGCCGGGGCCCGACGACGTGCTCAGAGCTTTCGAAGTCCATCGATCACCGCCTCAATCAGTGCCACGTCGGGGAGCCGGGCTGGGGGAACGGGCGCGCGGGACACGACCCGCTTGGCCGTGAGGAGGTCGCCGAGGAGCACGGTGACCACGCTCACCGGCAGACCCAGGTACGCGGAGATCTCGGCCACCGAGAGCGGCGACTGGCACAGCCGCACGATGGCCGCGTGCTCCGGCTGCATGCCGGGCCGGGGCCCCGACGTGGCGACGATCAGCGTCACCAGGTCGAGGCCGGTACGGTCCAGCGGTACGCTGCGGCCGCCCGTGATGACGTAGAGCCGTTCCGGGCTGCCGTCTTCCCAGCTTGTGTCGCCAGGGTCGCTCACGCGGTCTGCCTGTCGCTGCGCGGCGGGCTGCTGAGGTGCTCTCCGATCCGCGCGACGAGGTCCCGCATGCGCTGCCCCATCAGCCCGGCGTCCACGCCCTCGTCGGCCAGCACCGCGAGGTAGGCCCCGGCGCCCGCCGCCATCAGGTAGAAGAACCCGCCGTCCATCTCGATCACGACCAGTCTCATCCGCCCGTCGCCGTGCGGGAGTTCGGAGGCGACCGCTCCCGCCAGGCTCTGGAGGCCGGCACAGGCCGCCGCGAGCCGGTCCGCGGTGTCGGTCTCCGCGCCGTACTGGGCCATCCGGAGCCCGTCGGCGGACAGGACGATGACGTGCCGGGTCTGCGGGACGCCCTCCGCCAGGTCCTTGAGCATCCAGTCCATGTTGGCCTGCAGCTGACTCACGGCTGTTCTCCCTCGCTCGCCGGAGCCGGCGCGGTGTTCGTGTTCTGGTTTTCCGCCGGGTGGCCCTCGGTGGGCCGGGCGTCACCCGACAGGCCGCTCTGGAAGGCGGCGAGCCACATACCGGGCTGGGCCTCGGCCCGTTCCGGAGCGGCGGTGGTGCTCTGTTCCACGACGACCGGCTCGGCCGGCGCGGTGACACGGGCCCGCCGTCGCCGCTGTGGCAGGCCGTTCGCGGTCCGCTCGGTGACGACCGGCCAGTCGTCGTCCTCGTCCGCCGGGAGCGCCTGCGGCCCGGTGAACCGGCGCTGCTGCTGCGGCGGCAGGCCCGGCGGCTCCGCGGTGAGCTCCGACGGGCGGGCCGGCCGGGGACCCGAGGAGGCGCCGATGCCGTGCGCGAGGCCGCTCGACGCCGTGACGGTGGTGATCAGCTCCTGCGGGACGATCAGCACCGCCCGCACGCCCCCGTACGCGGACGAGCGCAGCGAGACCCGGAAGCCGTACGCCTGCGCCAGCCGGCCGACGACGGCGAGGCCCAGCCGCGGCGTCTCGCCCAGGTCGGTGAGGTCGATCCCCTCCTGCGCCTGGCGCAGCATCCGCTCGGCCCGCTTGCGGGCCTCCTCGCTCATGCTCAGGCCGCCGTCCTCGATCTCGATGGCGATGCCCGAGTTCACCTCGACCGCCGTGAGGTGGACCCTGGTCTGCGGCGGGGAGTAGCGGGTGGCGTTGTCCAGCAGCTCGGCCAGCGCGTGGATGAGCGGCTCGACGGCCGGGCCGACGACGGCCACCTGGGTCACCGAGTGCAGCTCCACGCGCTGGTAGTCGATGATCCGGGACATGGCGCCGCGCAGCACGCTGTACAGCGGCACGGACTTGCTCCACTGGCGGCCGGGCCGCGCGCCGCCGAGCACGGCGATGGAGTCGGCGAGCCGGCCGATCAGCGCGGTGCCGTGGTCGAGCCGGAGCAGGTCCCCGAAGACGGCCGGGTTGCGCCCGTGCCGGTCCTCCATCTCCCGCAGCTCCTGCGCCTGTTGGTGCACGATCGCCTGGACGCGGCGGGCGATGTTGACGAAGGCCCGCTGCGCGGAGTCGCGCAGGTCCTCCTCGGCGACCACCGCGTCGAGCACGGACCGCAGCACCGCCTGGTGGGCGGCCCTGAACTCCGGTTGCAGCCCGGGCTGGTGGACCTCGTCCTCCTCCAGGGTGGCGAGCACGTCCTCGGGGAACTCGCCCTTGCGCAGCCGTCTCACGATGTCGGGCAGCAGTACCTCGGCCAGCCACGCCGTCTCCGTCTGCTGGAGCGCCAGGGCGTCCTGCTGCTGCGCCACCGCGGCCCGCATCTCCGCGAGCGCCCGCCCGCGCCGCGCCGCCTCGGCGCAGGACAGCGCGACGGCGACACAGGCGGCGGCGCCGATCCAGATGACGGAGGCGCGGGCAGGGGCGGGTACCAGGACCGCGGCCGCCGCGGATATCACCGCGGTCGCCAGGGCGGGGAGCGTCCAGGCGACGGACGGGGCCGGGCGTGGACTGCCGGGCGAATCCTCTCGAACCATCAGAACCCTCAAACGATCGGAGCCGGGAGATCTCGTATAACAGGCCGGGATCCTAGTCGTTCCGTACACGTCCGTTGACTGAAGGTCACGATGTAGACAAGCCAAGGGAGTTGGCTTGGCCGAAACCCGATGTATTCCGCCGTTCCGGCCCCACCGCCGCCCCGGACCTGCTAAGCGGGCCGTTCCGCTTCCGGCCGGCCGCCGCGCCCCGCCCCCGGCCGGGCCTTCGGCCGCGCCCCCGCCGGTTCCTCCGCCTGTGCCTCCCGCCCGTTCCCCCGCCCGCGCCTCCCGCCGGGCGCCGAGCGACAATGGGGTGGTGCCGTACCTGGCGGTGACCGCCCTCAGCCATGCAGGTCTGGTCCGCGAGCACAACGAGGACAGCCTCGTCGTCGGACCGTGGACGCTCTGCGCCACCGTGACCGACAGCCCCCAGACGTTCGTCTTCCCGCTCGGCCGGCCCCTGGTCGTCGCCGTCGCCGACGGTCTCGGCGGACAGCCGGCCGGAGAGGTCGCCAGCGCGCTCGTCGCCCGGCGGCTCTCCGCCCTCGGCCCCACCCTGAACGGCCCGGACACCCTCCGTGACGCCCTGGACGTCTGCGACTACGAGGTGGACGCGGCCGCCGAGGGCCGCCCCGAGCTGTTCACCATGGCCACCACCGTCGCCGGCGTCCTCGTCCTGGGGAAGTCGCTGCTGGTGTTCAATGTCGGCGACAGCCGCGTCTACGCCGCCGGACCGGACGGCCTGCGCCAGGTCAGCGTGGACGACAGCCCGCCACCGCCCCCCGGGCAGCGCACCACCTCCGCCGTCACCCAGACCCTCGGGGGAAGCCGCGCCTCCGGCAGTCCCGCACCCCACGTGAGCAGGCACCCGCTCGCCGGCGGCGACCGGTACCTGGTGTGCAGCGACGGGCTCACCGACCCCCTCCCCGACGAGGAGATCGACGCCGTCCTGCGGGTCCACGACGACGCCCGGGCCGCCTTCGAACTGTGGAAGGCCGCCATCGAGGCCGGCGGTCCCGACAACATCACCCTCGCCCTGGTGCGGGCCGGGGCCTGACGGCGGGAGGGCCCCGGCATGCCCGTACACGTCGGAACCTCGGGATGGCAGTACCGGGACTGGCGCGGCCGCTTCTACCCGGAGGGCCTGCCGCAGCGGCTCTGGCTGGAGGAGTACGCCCGCGGCTTCGCCACCGTCGAGAACAACAACGCCTTCTACCGGCTGCCGGAGACCGCCGTCTTCGCCTCCTGGCGCGAGCGCACCCCCGAGGACTTCGTGATGGCCGTCAAGGCCAGCCGCTACCTGACGCACGTCAAACGCCTGCGCGATCCCGCCGAGCCGGTCCACCGGCTGCTGGAGCGCGCCGCCGGCCTCGGCCCCCGCCTCGGACCCGTCCTGCTGCAACTGCCCCCCACCCTCCGGGCGGACCCCGCCCTCCTCGACGCCTGCCTGGACCGGTTCCCCGACACCGTCCGGGTGGCCGTCGAGCCCCGCCACCCCTCGTGGTGGGAGGCCGGGACGGAGCTGCGGGCGGTCCTGGAGGGCCACGGCTGCGCCCTGTGCTGGGCCGACCGCTGGTCACGTCCGGTGACGCCGCTGTGGCGGACCGCGTCCTGGGGCTACGTACGCCTCCACGCCGGCGCCGCGAGCCCTCCGCCCCGCTACGGCCGCCAGGCCCTGGACTCCTGGGCCCGGCGGATCGCCGACGCCTGGCCGGACCGGGACGACGTCTACGTCTACTTCAACAACGACCCGGGCGGCGCGGCCGTCGCCGACGCCGCCGTCTTCGCCCGCGCCGCCACCGCACACGGCCGCACCACGACCCGCACCCCCTAGGATCAGGCGCACGACTCCGGGGAGGGGCCGACCGAAGGGCAGGAGAACGCAGTGCCGAACAACGGGCAGAACGCCGTGCCGAACGCCGTGCCGGAGGAAAGCGCCGAACTGTCCACCCCGCTGATCGCCGACGCCTGCGTCCGCACCGGCGTACCGCTGCGCGTCGCACCACCCGGTGTCTCCGCCGTCGTCCCCGCCGGCCGCCGCATCGCCGGCCGCGCCCTGCCCGTTCGGCACTACGGCAGCGTGGACGTCTTCCTGGAGGCCTTCGCCGGGGCGGAGCCCGGCGACGTCCTCGTGATCGACAACGGCGGCCGCACCGACGAGGCCTGCGTCGGCGATCTGGCCGTCCTGGAGGCGCGGGCGGCGGGCATCGCCGGGCTGGTGGTGTGGGGACTGCACCGCGACACCCCGGAGCTGGCCGCCATCGGCCTCCCGGTCTTCAGCTACGGCAGCTGCCCGGCCGGCCCCGTACGGCTCGACGACCGCGAGCCCGACGCCCTGACCAGCGCCCGCGTCGGGGAGCACCTGGTGGACGGCGGGGACCTCGTGTTCGGCGACGACGACGGCGTCCTCTTCGTCCCCGCCGCGCGCGCCGAGGAGGTCCTGGCGGCGGCCCGCCGCATCCACGCGACCGAACGCGAACAGGCCCGCCGCATCCGCGCCGGCGAGACCCTCCGCGACCAGACCTCCTTCGCCGACTACCTGGCCCGCCGCTCCGCCGACCCCGCGTACACCTTCCGTACGCACCTGCGGCGGATCGGCGGGGCGATCGAGGAATGACCCGGCGGAGCTGACCGGGAAGGCCGGGCGCTGTAGGCTCCGGGGACCGCCCTTGACCCGCGGGACGCGGGCAGGGAGCAGACATTCCGGGAGAATCCTCATGCTTCGCACGATGTTCAAGTCCAAGATCCACCGGGCTACCGTCACCCAGGCCGACCTGCACTACGTCGGTTCCGTGACCATCGACGCCGACCTGCTCGACGCCGCCGACCTGCTGCCGGGGGAGCTCGTCCACATCGTGGACATCACCAACGGCGCGCGGCTGGAGACGTACGTCATCGAGGGGGAGCGCGGGTCCGGGGTCATCGGGATCAACGGGGCCGCCGCGCACCTCGTGCACCCGGGGGACCTGGTCATCCTGATCAGCTACGCGCAGGTCGAGGACGCCGAGGCGCGGACGCTCACGCCGCGCGTCGTCCACGTCGACGGGGACAACAGGATCATCGAACTGGGGGCGGACCCGTCCGCTCCCGTGCCGGGAACGGACCAGGAGCGCAGCCCCCACGCGGTGGCTGTCTGAGGGGAGTCGGGGACCATGGCGATCGAGCTGCTGGACGAGCGCAAGGCGGGGCGGCTGCTGGCCGTCGAGGACGACGCGGTGGTGGGCTTCATCGCCTACTTCGTGCTGGAGGAGCCGCCGCACGCGCTGGTGGCCGTGCACACGGTCGTCGAGCCGGGGCACCAGGGGCGGGGGATCGCCGGGGACCTGGTGGACCGCTTCTACCGGATCGCCGAGGCGGAAGGCGTCCCCGTCGTGCCGCTGTGCCCCTATGCGGCGCGGTGGGCGGCCAGGCACCCCGAGCAGGCGCCCGTGGCGCCGGCCGCGGTCGTGGACGCGGCGGTCGCGCAGCTGGACCGGGACGCCGACCTCTGGTGACCTCGGCGGAGCTGACGCTCCTGCACACGTCACCGGTGCACGTGCCCGTTTTCGACGCGCTGCGCGACGAGCGGCACCCGGGGGCCGTGCTGCGGCACCTCGTGGTGCCGCGGCTGCTCGACCGGGCCAGGGAGAGCGGGCCGCGGTCGGTGGCGGACGAGGTGCTCGGCGTGCTGGCCGGGGTCCGCGGGCCCGTGCTCGTCACCTGCTCGACGGTGGGCGCGGTCGCCGAGTCGCTCGGGCCCCGGCTCGGCGTGCCCGTGCTGCGGGTGGACCGGCCCATGGCCGCCGAGGCGGTCAGGAGGGGGCCCCGGGTCGTCGTGCTGGCCGCGCTCGCGTCGACCGTCGGGCCCACGGAGGAGCTGCTGGCCGAGGAGGCCGGCAGCCGGGCCGTGCGGGTCCGCAGCGAGGTCGTCGAAGGGGCCTGGCAGCGGTTCGAGGCAGGGGACGCCGACAGGTACGCGGGGCTGGTGGCCCGGGCGGCGGACCGGGTCGCCGATGCCGACGTCATCGTGCTGGCCCAGGCCTCCATGGCCGGGGCGGCCCGCCTCGCACGGACGCGGGTGCCCGTCCTGTCCAGCCCCGCACCGGGCCTGGCGGCCGCGCTGCTCGGGGGGCGTACGGGCTGAGTTCGGGGGAAGGTGGGGTCTATGGTGCGAAACGCAGAGCAGACGCAGCCTCCGGTCCCCGAGCCCGACCCGGTGCCCCCGCCGACCCCCCCGAACCCCCCGCTCCCGGATCCCGACCCCGGGCCGGTGCCCCGGCCCGTGCCGCCCGTCCCGGCGCCGGTCCCCGAACCCGACCCCGTGCCCCCGCCGCCCGGCCCCGCCCCGATCCCGCAGCCGGGCCCGTTGAGCTGACGCCAACTGCCGTGCCGGAACGGCTGGTTGTCGCCCTTGTCAGGACATCGGGGCGCCGTTAGGTTGTGCGGTTCCTGATGTCTTCCAGGGGGGCTCCCATGGGTGTACGGGGCCGGCACCGCCGGTATCAGCCGAGCAGCATCAACCGGGCCTCGCTCGTCGTCACCGCAGGTGGCGCCGGTATCGCGCTCCCCCTCATCGGCGCCGGGGACGCCCAGGCGGCCACCGTGGACACCTGGAACAAGGTCGCCGCCTGCGAGTCGACCGGCAACTGGCAGACCAACACCGGCAACGGCTACTACGGCGGGCTCCAGTTCAGCCAGAGCACCTGGCGGGCGTTCGGCGGCACCGCCTACGCCCCGCGTGCCGACCTCGCCACCAGGGACCAGCAGATCGCCGTCGCGGAGAAGGTGCTCAGGGGGCAGGGGCCCCACGCCTGGCCCGCCTGCGGCCCCCAGGCCGGGCTCAGCCGGAGCGCGGCCGCACCGGGCGTCGACACCAAGCCGCCCGCGAAGACCCCGGCGCCCTCCGCCGAGCCGCCGCGGACGCAGGCACCCATGGACCGGATCCAGCCGACGAAGGCCACCACCGGGGCCCCAGTCAGCATGCCCCGCCCGACCGGCACCACCGTCCTGCCGAACCCGTACGTCGTCGCGCCCGGGGACTCGCTGTCCGGCATCGCCTTCCGGCAGCACGTCGAGGGCGGCTGGCAGGCCCTGTACGAGACCAACCGGGAGACCATCGGCGGCAACCCGAACCTGATCTTCCCCGGCCAGCGGCTCACCCTCCGGGTCACCGGCGCGCCCCCCGCGCAGAACCCGGAGAAGCCGCCGCGCACCGCCGAGCCGGTCAAACCCGTCGAGCCGGCCGGGCGGCAGCAGGACGAAGCCAAGCCCCAGCCGGCCGCGAAGCCCGGTCCCGAGGCGTCCAAGCCCGCCGGCAAGCCCGGGTCCGAGCAGGCCGCCAAGCCCGCACAGCCCGCCAAGCCCGCCGAGAAACCGGCCTCAGCGCAGCAGAAGCCCGCCTCGGGAGGCTTCACCGCCCCCGTCGACGCCGGCCTCGGCACCGCGTACCACGTCGCGGGCTCCTCCTGGTCGAGCGGCTACCACACGGGCGTCGACTTCCCCGTGGCGACCGGTACCAGCATCAAGGCCGTCGGGCCGGGCACCGTCGAGTCCGCCGGCTGGGCCGGGGCCTACGGGTACCAGGTCGTCATCCGGCACGCCGACGGCCGCTACTCGCAGTACGCCCACCTGTCCGCGCTCGGTGTCAAGGCCGGCCAGCAGGTCTCCGGCGGCCAGCGGATCGGCCGCTCCGGCTCGACCGGCAACACCACCGGGCCCCACCTGCACTTCGAGATGCGCACCAGCCCCGCCTACGGCTCCGACATCGACCCGCTGAAGTACCTCCGCGGCAAGGGCGTCGCCATCTGAGAGCGCCGGCCCCCGCACGTGCGGCGGCACGGCCGTGAGCAGGACCAGGCCGGCCGCCGCCAGCACGCCGCACGCCAGCGCGCCCGCGGCCCCGGCGCTCCCGTAGCGGAACCCCTCCTCGAACAGGGCGACCCCCGCGGCGGCCGCCACCACCGGGTTCACCACCGTCACCGTGGCCAGCGGGGCCGTCAGCCCCGCGCCCCGGTAGGCGGCCTGCGACAGCAGCAGCCCGGACCCCGCCAGGACGGCGATCGCCCCCAGGTCGGGCCACAGGCCCCCCGGCGATCCCGGCGCGCCCGTGGCGAGGCCCTCGGCCACCGACTTCGTGAACACGGAGGCCATCCCGAAGGCCGTCCCGGCCGCCGCCGCCAGCAGCACGCCGCGCGGCGCCGGTTGCTCCCTCCGGCCCGCCGCCAGGGCCAGCGCCGCCACCGCCACCGCCGTCACCGTCAGCAGCAGACCGCGCTCACCGCCCTCCAGGGCCTGCCGTCCCCGCCCTTCCCCGCCCGTCAGCGCCAGCAGTCCGGCGAGGCCCACCGTCGCCGCCACCGCCCCGCGCCAGGCCGCCGTGCCCGCCCGGCGCCCCACGACGACGGCCGCCATCGGAAGGGCGAAGACGATGGTCAGCGCGCCGAGCGGCTGCACCAGGCTGAGCGGCCCGTACGCCAGCGCCACCACGTGCAGCAGCGCGCCCAGACAGTTCAGCGCGACCGCCGCCCACCAGCCCGGCCGGCGCAGCGGAGCCAGGGCGCGGTGGTCCCCGGAGTCCGCCGCGACGCGTTCCTGGACGATCGCACCGCCCGCGTACGCGACGGCCGACACCAGGCAGAGCAGAACCGACAGGGCCAGAGCACTCATCACCCCACCATGCCCGACCGGCGCCCGCCGATTCATCCGTCCACGGGCCCCTTGATCCGGGAGCGAGTCATCCTCCTGGCATACACCAGGGGGAGTACGCGCAAGCCGCACCCACGGGCACGAAGGGGCGAGATTCCTTCCATACCGTGACAGTCCCCTCGCGGTCGGTGAGGGGGCGGTGAACGGGTTTGGTCCCGGGCGTGTCGGCTCCGTACAGTTTCCGTTTTGGGGACTTCCGCAGCAGGCGGACGCGGACGAGCGAGCAAGGAACGGCAGCGGCCATGACGGTCACCGATACCGAAGACAACCAGGCATACGGGCCGGGCATCGACCCCGAGCGCCTCGCCGTCTGCCTCAGCGTGCTCGACGAACTCGACAAGATCGACGTCGACCACCCGGACGCCATCACGGTACGCCGCGCCACCGCCGGCATCTACCGGACGGTCAAGCAGCGCCGCCGCCAGGAGCGCCGCGCCGCCAAGACCGCCAACGACAAGGCCGTCACCGAGGCCACCGCGACCGGCTCCGCCGAGCGCATCGACGACGAGACCGAGGGCATCCTGCCCACCTCGGTCACCGAGGCCGGCCGGATCGCGGGAATACTCCAGCGTCCGCGCTCCTGCTACGTCTGCAAGACGCGCTACGTCGAGGTCGACTACTTCTACCACCAGCTCTGCCCGGCCTGCGCCGCCCACAACCGCGCCAAGCGCGAGGCCCGCGCCGACCTCTCCGGCAAGCGCGCGCTGCTCACCGGCGGCCGGGCCAAGATCGGCATGTACATCGCGCTGCGGCTGCTGCGCGACGGCGCGCACACCACGATCACCACCCGCTTCCCCAAGGACGCCATCCGCCGCTTCAAGGCGATGGAGGACTCGGCGGACTGGATGCACCGCCTGGAGGTCGTCGGCATCGACCTGCGCGACCCCGCCCAGGCCGTGGCGCTCGCCGAGCAGGTCTCCGCGGCCGGCCCGCTGGACATCCTGATCAACAACGCGACGCAGACCGTGCGCCGCCTGCCCACCGCGTACGCGGCGCTGGTCGAGGGCGAGAGCGCCCCGCTGCCGGCCGGCGAGCTCCCCGCCCACCACGTCATCGGCGCCTTCAACTCGGGCGCGGTCGACGGCCTGGCGGCGCTGCCCGTCGGCGTGAGCGGACTGGAGGCGCAGAAGGTCGCCGACCTCGCCCTGGTGGCCGGCAACGCCAGCCTGGAGCGGCACCTGGCCGGCACCGCCATCGACGCGGGCGGCCTGCTGCCCGACGTCGTCGAGACCAACACCTGGGTGCAGACCATCGACCAGATCTCCCCGGTCGAACTGCTCGAAACCCAGCTGTGCAACTACACCTCGCCGTTCATCCTGATCAGCGCCCTGCGACCGTCGATGGCCGAAGCCGCCCGCAAGGCGTCCAGCGGACGGGCGTACGTGGTCAACGTCTCGGCGATGGAAGGCGTGTTCAGCCGCGGCTACAAGGGTGCGGGGCACCCGAACACCAACGCGGCCAAGGCCGCGATGAACATGGTGACGCGGACCAGCGGCCAGGAGATGTTCCAGACCGACGGCATCCTCATGACCTCGGTCGACACCGGCTGGATCACCGACGAGCGCCCGCACTTCGACAAGCTGCGCCTGGCCGAGGAGGGCTTCCACGCGCCCCTCGACCTGGTCGACGGCGCGGCCCGGGTCTACGACCCGGTCGTCCGCGGCGAGGCCGGCGAGGACCTCTACGGGGTCTTCCTCAAGGACTACGCGCCCGCCAACTGGTAGCGGCGCCCACGGGCCGGCCCCCGTCCCCGCGTTCGGCGGGCCGGCCCCCGTCCCCGCGTTCGGCGGGCCGGGGGCCGGCCCGTCATCCTTTCGGACCAATCCCGCGGCAGAGCCGACGGGCCCCTCGCCGCGGCGGGTTCGAGCACCCGCGCCGGCGCCGGTCGCGGGCACCCCGACCGGGCCGTCGCCGCTCCGCCGGATCGTGCGCGCTCGCGCGCCGCCGCCTTCCCGAGCAGACCGACACCGGCGGACACGCCGGAAGGCGACCTCATGAACTCGCGGAGAAATCAAGCGGTCCAGCGTGGATTTTACCGTTCCATCGAGCGGCACCCCGCTCATATGTGTACCCTGAGGCGCAAGGATCCCCACCCGGGATCCGCTCCACCAAGGCGCCACCGCGTCCGGAAGACCTTTTAATTTCCCTATCCGGTATGCGGTCGAGCCTGCCGGGTTACGCGACACAAGGGAGTGCGCGGTGACTGAGACGACGAAGCCCAACCCGACCATGGAGCTGACGGGACGGGCGGCCCCCCGCTCCGACGAACTCGGCAGCCTGGAGGTCTGGGCCCGCTCCGCCCCCATCCGGCTGGCGGGCTACGAGGACGACCTCGCCGAGCCGCACATCCTGCCCGGCATCGACTAGGCCCGAACGAGCCCGGGCCGGACCCCGCCAGAGCCACCGGCCCACGGCACGCCCCACGCCCCCGCACCCCACGGTGACGGGGGCGCGGCACGACCGGCCGACCCGCCCGGAGGTTCCCGTTCCCGGTCAGCCCTCAGCGTCATCGCCGACAGCGATCACGGCTTCCTGCGCCCCGCCCGCCCGGGCAGGCTGACCGCCATGAAGAAGCTGCTGATGCTGGGCGGAACCGAATTCGTCGGCCGCGCGATCACCGAGGACGCCCTGCAACGGGGCTGGGAGGTCACGGTCTTCCACCGGGGCCGCCACGCACCGCCGGCCGGCGTCCGGACCGTCCGTGGCGACCGCACCGAGCCCGGCGGCCTCGCCGCCCTCGCCGAAGGCACCTGGGACTTCGTCGCCGACACCTGGAGCGGCGCCCCCACCGCCGTGCGCGACGCCGCCCGCCTCCTCGCCGGCCGCGCCGGCCACTACACCTACGTCTCCAGCCGCTCCGTGTACGCCTACCCCGCACCGGCCGGCCAGGCGGAGGACGGCCCCCTGGTCGAGGGCTCACCCGACGCCGGCGCCACCGCCTACGCCGAGGACAAGCGCGGCGGCGAGCTCGCGGCCCGGGCGGCCTTCGGCGACCGCGCCCTCCTGGTGCGGGCCGGCCTCATCCTCGGCCCGTACGAGAACGTCGGCCGGCTCCCCTGGTGGCTGGACCGCACCGCTCGCGGCGGCCCCACCCTCGCCCCCGGCCCCCGCGACCTGCCGATGCAGTACATCGACGTGCGCGACCTCGCGCACTGGACCCTTGACGCCGCCGAAGCCGGCCTCGGCGGCCCGTACGACGTGGTCTCCGCGCCCGGCCACACCACCACGGGAGCCTTCCTGGACGCCTGCGCCGCCGTCACCGGAGGCGCCGCCGAACTGCGCTGGACCGACCCGGAGCGCATCGCCGAGGCGGGCGTGGAGCCCTGGACCGAACTGCCCTGCTGGCTGCCCCCGGGCGAACTCCACGACCACATGTTCCGCAGCGACGTCGGCAAGGCCCTCGCCGCGGGCCTGAGGTGCCGCCCGGTCGAGGAGACCGTCGCCGACACCTGGGCCTGGCTCCGTTCGATCGGCGGGGTGGCACCGCTGCGACCGGACCGCTCGTCGAAGGGTCTCGACCCCGAGCGGGAGGCGGCGCTACTCGGGCTCGGCGGATGAGGCCCGGGCGATCCGGGTCGGCGGCAGGTACTCCCGTAGGAGCCTGCGGTGCCACCAGGCGCCCGTCTCGCGCAGTTCCCGCCAGGTGGTGAACCGGTAGCGGTACAGCCTGGCCCGCACGAAACGCGGCGGGGCGTCCGGGAACGGGTTGTGGCGCAGCAGCCGCAGCGTGTCCCGGTCGCCCGCCAGCAGCCGTTCGACGAACGGCCCGAACCAGTCCCGCGCATAGCCGGGGGAGAGGGCGGCGAACCACATCAGCCAGTCGAGCCGCAGGTGGTAGGGGGCGAACTGGCGCGGGACCCGCCGCAGGGCGCCGGGTTTGCCCTTGAACCCGTACTCCCGCCAGTCGCCGTCTTCCCGGGGGGTGGGGTCGGCGGTCCCCTCGACCACCACCTCGTCGCGGATCCGGCCCACCGTGCCGAACGCCCCGTAGGTGTTGACCAGGTGCAGGGAGTCGAAGGAGCGGTTCATCACCTGCCCCCGCGAGACCATGTTCAGCACCGGGTGGCGGCTGAGGACCAGCACCAGCACGGTCAGCGCGCACACCAGGACCACGTACCAGACCGGCGCCCCGCGCGAGGCGGCGGCGGGCGGCGGCCCGGCGAGCCCGGTGAAGTCGACGGCCGACAGGGCCACCGTGATCGTCAGCCAGTTCAGCCAGGCGAAGTTCCCCGAGAGCACCAGCCACAGCTGGGTGGCCACCATGATCCAGGCCGCGTACGAGGCCACCGGCTGCGGGGTGAACAGCAGGACGGGGACCGCCAGTTGCGTGACGTGGTTGGCGGCGCACTCCACGCGGTGCAGCGGCTTGGGCAGGTGGTGGAAGAACCAGCTCAGCGGGCCCGGCATCGGCTGGGTCTCGTGGTGGTAGTAGAGGCAGGTCAGCCGCCGCCAGCAGGCGTCCCCGCGCATCTTGATCAGCCCGGCCCCGAACTCCACCCGGAACAGCACCCAGCGCAGCAGCCACAGCACCAGCACCGGCGGGCCCACCCGCTCGTTGCCCAGGAAGACCGCGAGGAACCCCACCTCCAGCAGCAGCGACTCCCAGCCGAACGAGTACCAGGTCTGGCCGACGTTGACGATCGACAGGTAGAGCAGCCACAGCACCGCCCACATTCCCATCGCGGCGCCGAGCGGCACCAGGTCCCCGGCGCCCGCCGCGAGGGCCGCCGACAGCGCCGCACCCGCCCAGGCGCAGCCCGCGAAGAGCCCGTCGGAGTAGCGCAGTCGGAACAGGCTCGGGGCGTGCCGGAAGGGCACGTACCGCACGTAGCGCGGGACGGGGAGCATGCCGTGCGCGCCGATCAGCGCCCGGAACTGCAGGGCGGCCCCGGCGAAGGCGAAGAGGTAGACCCCCGCCAGGGCCCGCTGGAAGACCAGCCGGCCCAGCCAGTACCCGGGCGCCGTGAACCAGTCCATCGACTCCAGTATCAGGCGGCCGCCGCCAGCGCGCGCAGGCGGCGGCCGAGGAGGCGGGCGTAGGCGAGCTGGAGGACGGGGACGAGCGGGCCGGCGAGGCGGGTGTACCAGGCGGCGGGACGGCTGAAGGCCGTCACCTCGAACCACACGGTGCCGTCGTCGGCCAGTTCCACCAGGAAGGACTCCTCTCCGCTCTCGGGGTGCCCGCTGAGGGTGCCGTACGCGAAGCCCGCCAGGCCGGGGGAGTCCGGGGTCCAGACCACCTGGCACGGAACGCTGATCCGCAGCGGGCCGACGCCCAGGCCGATCTCCACCCGCACCCCCGGGGCGGCCGGTCCGTCCGCCCGGACGCTCGCCCCGGCGGCACGGTGCATCCGGAAGTCGCGGACCGCCGCGCCGGCGGCCTCGAACACCTTCCGGCCGTGTCCGATGCGGGTGCGGTGGTGCAGGTGGTGGTATCCGTCGGGCAGCGGCCCCCGGCGGGTGGCGCCGTGTTCGGGGTAGCTGAGGACGCGTCGGCCGGTGCTGATGAGGCGGCTCACGGGGGTCTCCGTTCGGATGGCTGTGTGCGGGGGTCAGGTGCGGGCGGGGGCCGGCCGGGCGTCCGGGGCCCGGCCGGCGCCGAGCCGCCGCCACGCCAGCAGGGAGCACAGGGCGAAGCCGAGCGCGTTGCCCAGGCCGTGGGTGGCGGCCATCCAGGTCAGGGTCGGGTGGACGATCCCGGTGGCCTCCCCGGCCGCCCACCACAGGGCGAGCAGCATGGTGGCCACCAGGACCGCCGCCGACGACGCCAGCAGCGCGCCGCTCGTCCGGTCAGGGGCGGCGGCCCGCAGCTCGCGCCAGGTCACCAGCGCCACCGTCCACATGCCCGCGGTCAGCACGACCGCGCCCAGCAGCTCGGCCCAGTCGTCCACGAAGTACCCGGCCAGTACCAGCAGGGTCCCCCCCGGGACGCTGTACGCCGCCCAGCGCGCCCGGTGGTCGCCGGACGCCGAACGGCATACCAGGCCGGCGACGAGAGCCGCCGTGAACCCGGCGAAGTGGAAGTGCGGGACGGTCAGGGCCAGGACGTCCAGGTCGAAGCCGAAGAGCCGGTACCCGGCCCGCTCGGCGACCAGCGCCACCGCGGCGACCGAGGGCGAGGCCAGGGCGGTCAGCACCGCCACCTCGGACGGTTCGGGGAGGCGGCGGCCCCCGGAGCGGCCGGGCCGGCGGCGCAGCCTGGCCCCCGCCGCGCCCAGCAGGGCCAGGGCGGCGGCCGCGTAGAGGGCGGCGAGCACGGTGGCGGCGGTTCCGCGCGGGAGCCACGGCGACAGCGCCCCCGGGGCGGCCGCCCACGGCCACAGCCGGGCCGCCGTTCCCAGCCGGGCCGGGTCGATCAGGCGCAGGCCGGCGGGGACGGCGTAGAGCATGCCCAGGGCGACGATCAGGTTCACGAGCACGGTCACGACCCACTCCTTTGAACATGTTCAAGGCTGTCGTCCGCCACCTTAAGACGTTTCTTGAACGCGTTCAATGCCCCCCTCGTGCGCATCTGCCGGAACTCCGGTTGCGGCCCTGCGGAGGATGCGTCAGACAAGAGGGGAGTAACCGGGGCGAAAAGGGAGATCCAGCGTGAACGACGTGAACGACGTGCCCGTACCGACACCCCGTCAGGCGTCGCGCCGTCATGTACCGGCGGGCGCCGCCGTCTTGGCACTGCTCGGGCTGATCGCCGCGGGCTGCGGCGCCCAGGAACCCGAGCAGACCAAGGGCGCGGCCGCCGAGAGCCAGGAGCTCACCCTCCAGCCCGTGGGCGCCGCCGGACCGGACCCCTTCACCGCCTCCACCTCCACGGCCGAGTCGGCGCCCGTACAGCCCCCGGTACCGAACCGCAGCGGCCAGGGCATCCGCACGGTCGGCGCCGCCACCCCCGGCCTGTACGGGGGGACCCACCGCCTCGGCAGCTGCGACGTCGAGCGCCAGGCGGCCTACCTCACCGCCGACGACGCCAAGGCCCGGGCCTTCGCGCAGGCCACGGGCGTCGAACAGGAGAAGATCCCCGAGTTCCTGCGGGGCCTGACCCCCGTGGTGCTGCGGGCCGACACCCGGATCACCAACCACGGCTTCCGCGACGGCCGCGCCGACGGCTACCAGTCCGTCCTCCAGGCCGGGACGGCCGTCCTCGTGGACGCCCACGGCATGCCGAGGGTCCGCTGCGGCTGCGGGAACCCGCTGGACGCACCTCGTTCCGCCAAGGGGAGCCCGGTGCTCAAGGGGGAGCAGTGGAACGGCTACCGGCCCAACCAGGTCATCGTCATCGAGCCGACGATCCAGCCGGTCAAGCGGCTCCTCATCGTCAACGTCGCCGACAACACCTGGATCGAGCGGAAGGCCGGTGACGACGGCGCCCAGGACAACGTCCCGAAGACACCGCCCCCCTACGACCCGGCCGAGGGCATCCCCGACGCGCCCCCGACCCCGCCGGACGACCCCTCCGACCCCTGCGCCACCACCGGGCCGGGCGGGCCGCCCCGCACCGTCCCGCAGAAGCCCCCCTCCGCACCCCCGTCCGGCCCCCCGCAGAACCTCCCCGAGACGGCCCCGCCCCTGGACCTCCCCGAGACGGCCCCGCCGCAGAACCTTCCCGAGACGGCCCCGCCCCTGGACCTCCCCGAGACGGCCCCGCCCCTCGACCCGGGCGCCGGCGCGCGGAGCCTGCCGGAGACGGCCCCGCCGCTCGACCCGGCCGGGCAGGCGGGCCCCGTCGGCACGCCCGCCGAGGGCGCCCC
>NZ_JBBDHD010000009.1:0-110168 GCF_044129415.1 Streptomyces racemochromogenes | reverse complement strand
GCTGTTCGCACCGTGGCGCGGCCGCGTCCTGCGCTCCCTGCCCGCCTCCGCCGGCCCGCTCGCCGACCTCGCCCCGGCGGGCAGCCGCCCGCCTTCCTTCCTCGACGTCCTCGGCGACGCCGTCACCGACGCCTTCGAGGAGATCCGCGCCACCCGTCCCGGTCTCGTCCGGGCCGAGCTGGAGCGGGTCTACGCCGCGGCGCCCGCCCCTCGCTGGATCCGCGGCCTGCACGCGGGTGACGAGACGGCATGGCGCACCCTGCACCGCGCCCAGCAGGCCGCGTACGAGACGGTCCTGGCCCCGGTGTGGTCCGTGGTGCAGGACCTGCATCGTGAGGAGTTCTCCCGCTACGCCCTGACCGTCGCCGAGCACGGGGCGGCCGCCGGCCTGACCGGCCTGGCCCCGGGCAGCCGGCTCCACGAGGGCGTGTGGGAATGGCCCGGCGCGGCGCCGGCCCGCGAGGTCCGCCTCGACGGGCGCGGCCTGGTCGTGCTGCCCACCTTCCATCACCCGGCGGGGCCTCTTCTCCAGGACGCCCCGGGCCGTCCTGTGGTCCTGACCTACCCGGCCGGTCCCGGGCTTCCGCCCACCGCGGGGGGCACGGGCGACGGCGGAGGGGCGTCTGCCGTCGCCCTGGCCGCCGTCCTGGGCCGTACCCGGCTCGACGCCCTGCGGCTCCTCGCCGAGCCCCACACCACCACGGCCCTGGCCCGGGCACTCGGCGTCAGCAACGCCACGGCCTCGGCCCACGCGGCCGCGCTCAGATCGGCCGGCATGGCGACGACCCTCCGCACGGGCCGCTCGGTCACCCACCAGCGCACGGCCCTCGGCACGCTGGTCGCCGGCGCCTGACGGGGGTCTGACGCGGGCGGCGGCGGTCACGAGGTCAGGAGGGGAGAAGGTCGGCGACGAGGACGGCGAATTCCTCGGGGCCGATGACGCGGATGCCCAGTTCCTCGGCCTTGGTGCGCTTGGAGCCGGCCTTCTCACCCGCCACCAGGAGGGTGGTCCGCTTGGACACCGACGATGACGCCTTGCCGCCGGCCCGCTCGATCAGCTCGTTCATCTCGTTGCGGGACAAGGCGGCCAGGCGGCCGGTCATGGAGCCGGTCACGACGACGGCCTGTCCGGCCAGCGGGCCGCCCGCCGCCGGCTCCCCGTCGCCGTCCGGCTCGGTCGCGGGCTCGCGGGGCTCGGTGACGTGCGTGCCGACCTGCTGGGCCTGGAGCTTGTCCAGGAGCGGGGCGAGTTCGACGAGTTCGGCCGCGATGACGCGGGCCTTCTCGGCGCCGATGCCGTCGACGGCGGCCAGCGTGTCCGCGTCGGCGGCCCGGATCGCGGCCATCGAGCCGAAGTGCGCGGCGATCCGGCGGGACATCGTACGTCCGGTGCCGCGGACGCCGAGGGCGCAGAAGACGCGGTTCAGTGCGGCCCCGCGGGCGGTCTCGATGGCCGACAGGAGGTTGGTGGCGCTGGTCTCGCCCATTCGCTCCAGGCCGAGGAGCTGGGCGCGGGTGAGGGTGAACAGGTCGGCGATGTCGGTGACGAGGCCGGCCTCGACCAGTTGGACGGCGCGGGTCGCGCCGAGGCCTTCGATGTCGAGCTGGTCGCGGCCCGCGGCGTAGATCACCGAGGCGACGGTCTGGCAGCTGCGTCCGCGTACGCAGCGCCAGCGCTGCTCGGTGGTGTCGATGGCGTCGCCGCAGCGGGGGCAGGCGGCGGGGAAGACGATCGCGGTCTCGGTGCCCGTGCGCTGGTCGGCCAGTGGTGCCTCGATGCGGGGGATCACGTCGCCCGCCCGGTAGACGAACACCTGGTCGCCGATCATGAGCCCACGGCGGGTGATGTCGGAGGGGTTGTGGAGGGTGGCGTAGGTGACCGTCACCCCGTCGATGACCACGGGCTCCAGGACCGCGCGCGGGGCGATGATCCCGGTCCGGCCGACGTTCCACTCCACCGCCAGCAGGCGCGTCACCTTGTGTTCGGCCGCCAGCTTGCGGGCCACCGCCCATCTGGGGGCGCGTGAGCCGCTGCCGGCCTGCCGCTGGTCCTCGGCCGCGTCGGCCTTGACGACGACACCGTCGATCCCGAACGGCAGGTCGGCGCGCAGGCCGGCGATGGCGTCGATGCGTTCCTGCACCTGTTCCAGGGTCTCGCAGCGCATCGGGACGGCGGCCGTGCCGGCGGCGGTGTTCGCGCCGAGCGCGGCCAGTTCCTCCAGCAGGGCGAGGTGGCCGAGGCCGTCGTCCAGGCCGATCGCGCCATAGGCGAAGAAGGTCAGCTCGATCCGGTAGGGGCGGTCCTTGGCCCGCAGGGTGCCGGCCGCTCCGCTGCGCGGGTGCGCGAAGGGTGTGGCCGCATGGGCGAGGCGGATCCGGTTGGCCTCCTCGAACTGCGCGGTCGTCAGCAGCACTTCGCCGCGCAACTCGACGTCGGCCGGCGTGGCGAGGACCGGGGGCAGGCCGAGGACGGCGTCGGCGGCGTGGGTGATGTCCTCGCCCGCCAGTCCGTCGCCTCGGGTGAGGAGCTGGACGAGCCGGCCCGCCCGGTAGCGGGCGGCCACGGCGAGTCCGTCGAGCTTGGGCTCCACGCACCACCCGGCGACCGGGTGCCCGAGGCGCCGTTCCAGTCCGGCGGCCCATTCGGCGAGCTCGTCGGCGTCGAACACGTTGTCGAGGGAGAGCATCGGCACCGAGTGCGGCACGTCCCCCTGTACGGCCCCGCCCGCCACCTTCCCGGTCGGCGACTCGGCCAGCACCTCGTCCGGGTGGGCCTCCTCGTAGGCCGCGATGGCGCGCAGCAGCCCGTCGTACTCGTCGTCACCGAGGGGGGTGGTCCCGTCGCCGTAGTACGCGGCCGACGCCGCCACGGCGGTGGTCACGGCCTCCGTGTAGGCGGCGGGAGAGAGCAGCAGGGCACTGTTTTCGGTCATGAAGGTCATCATGCTGCCCGGCACTGACAACGCGGTGTACGAGGCTTGCCAGGCCGAGGACATCCGGTTCTGCACCCTGGTGCCGGTGGCGTGCCGGCGTGCGGAGGTGGAGAGGCTCGGCGGCGAGGAGCCGCCCGCGCAGCGGGCCGCGTGCGTGTCCGCGGCCGCGTCCGTGTAGCTGTCGGCCCCCGGATCAGGTGGGTGACCGCCCGGGCGGGCATCCCTCCGTGCGCGGACAGGCCGTCCGGCGCCATGCCGCCGACGTCCGGGCAACGCACCGGGATGCCGCGTGCGTTGGCCGGTGTCCTTCGGCGGAGCGCCATGATCTACGGTCTCCTACTGCACGGGTACCAAAGCTCAACCACGGGGACGTACGCACATGCGCAAGACGACGACGCTCACCCTCAGCCTGCTTGCGGCGGTCGCGCTGCTGGCCGGGTGCGGCAGCGAGAAGAAGGACACCGGGCCGGCCAAGGAGGCCGCAGCCCCGAGCGCGTCGTCGACCGGCGGCGCGAAGGGCGCGACGGCGAAGAAGACGGGCGTTCCCCATCAGGTGGTCTTCGAGGTCGGGGGCACGGGCGCGGCGCAGGTCATGTGGAACGGGAACTCCAACCACTTCGACCAGGTGACGCTGCCCTGGACGAAGACGGAGTCCATGCAGCTGGTGGACGCCGAGCTCAAGGTCGGCGTCACCGTCTCGGTGGTGCCGGGCTCGGTCAAGGGCGCGGACGGGATGCTCGCGCCCGCCCCGTGCACCATCAAGGTCGACGGCAGGCAGGTGGCCGACAACCAGGGCGGCAAGTCGGCCGCGCCCTGCACGTACAAGCTCACGGACTGACGGCGCAGCGGTGGCGGTGCGGCGGAGCGGGCAGGCACCTGCTCTGCCGCGTGCCGCCACCGACTCGGGCCGGCCCGGACGCGGGCGGTCAGCCGGTGCCTTCGATGATGCGGAAGTCGCGCTGCACGCCGTCGGGGAGAGCCGTCAGCGCCTTCTGGTATGCCTCGCTCTCGTATGCAGCGACGGCCTGTTCAAAACTGTCGAACTCGATCAGGACGACGCGTTGCGTGATACCGGTCTCGTGGGCGACGACTCGGTCGCCACGGGACAGGAGGCGTCCGCCCGCAGCCCGGACGGCCGGACCGGCCAGTTCGTCGTAGGCGCTCAGCCCCTCAGCGGCGGAAACGGCGGGGTAGACACTGACCCAATAGCCCTTGACCATGGAAAACCTCCTGTATTCGGCCGGACCCCATATGCGCAGGCTAGGGCCTGTTCCACGGCCGGGGGAAAGACCGGTACGGGATAGGCTCAGAGCGGATCGCTATCAATCGGCGGGGAGGGCACGTGGCGCCGGATACGGTGAGCCTGCGGTACTTCCTGGTGCTGGCGCAGGAGTTGAACTTCACCCGCGCGGCGGCACGGATCGGTATCGCACAGCCCGCACTCAGCGCCCGGATACGCCGATTGGAGGCGGAACTCGGCACGGCCCTGCTGGTCCGCAACACGCGGAGCGTCGTATTGACCACGGCCGGTGCGGCTTTGGCGGAGTCCGCGCCGCCCGCACTGGCCGCACTGGACCGGGCGTGGGAGACCGCCCGTAGCGCGGCGGCCGGTCAACTGGGCACGCTGCGCATCGGATCAGCCTCAGCGCCGGGGCCGAGACGGCGCCGGCCCTGGTGGACAGGCTGATGCGCGACAACAGCGGACTTGAGGTCGGCGCGGTCCCGATGGCGACACCGGAGATCTCCCCGGCGGTCGCCGACGGCCGCATCGATGCCGGGATCACCCGTGGGGAACAGCCGGGCCGTGGCGTGCGCCGGTTCCTGCTGCGCCGTCAGCGCGTCGGGGTCCAGCTGGCGCAGCACCATCCGCTGGCCGAACACCCGGAGGTCGAGATCGCCGACGCGGCCGCGTATCCGCTGCGGCTCCCGGACCGTGCGGCCAACCCCGTGATCCACGATCAGCTGGCCGCACTGTTCCGAGACACCCGGCCGCACCCCCGGTTCCACACGCCCGCGGTCTCTTTCGACATGGCCCAGCGCGACCTGCGCGACGGGGTCACCCTCGCGCCGGCCGGAGAAGCCGCGGCCGCGGCACAACCCGCCGGTCTCACCTGGCGACCGCTGCGGGGCGCGCCCACCCTGACGATCCACCTGGTCCTCCCCCGCGAGCAGTCGCCGCTGCACCGCCGCCTCCGCACCGTCGCCACAGCCCTGGCGCACGACCTGCACTGGCTACCGGACTGATCCGCAAGAGGCCAAACGGCACGGGCGCCTGCGGCGGCCAGGCCGAAGACCTTGCGCCGACGCCCGCTGTCCGAGCGGCCGTCGCGGACAACTCCCGCGGGGAGCACCTCGCCGAGGTGCTCGCCGCGTCCGCGGCCGCCTCAACGAGCCGCTCCCCATCGGGGAGCCGGGCCTCCGCGCTCGTCGGCGTCAGGTTGGCCGGGGTTGGCGGAGGCCCTGGAGGAGGAGGGCGATCAGGCGGCGGGGGTCGTAGCGGGGGTCGTCGTCGCGTCCGATGCAGAGGTTGCCGATGCCGCGCATCAGCTCGTACGGCTGCGTGCCGGGCCTGATCTCGCCGGCCTCGGCCGCGGCGTCGAGCAGGTGGGCGCAGACGGGCAGCAGGCGGTCGAGGAAGTGGGCGTGCAGCGTGGCGAAGCGGTCGCTGTCGGACTGCAGGGCGTCGGCGAGGCCGTGCTTGGTGACCAGAAAGCCGGCGAAGAGGTCGATCCACCGGCGCAGTGCGTCGAACGGGGAGTCGGTACTGGCCAGCAGGTTCGGGCCGGCTTCGGCGCATGCCTCGATCTGGTGCCGGTAGACGGCGGTGACGAGGTCCGCCCGGGTCGGGAAGTGGCGGTAGATCGTGGCCATGCCCACCCCCGCCCGGGCCGCGATCCGGCGGATCGGCGCGTCGACGCCGGAGGTGACGAACTCCTCGGCGGCGGCGGCGAGCACCGCCTCCCGGTTGCGCTGGGCATCGGCCCGCTTGCTGCGGGACGGCGAATCCCCTGCGGGACCCTCGGCGGCCATGACGTCTCCTTCGGCACCGGTTGACAAAACGGAGCACCGCTCCGGATAGTAAATGGAGCAGCGATCCGTTTCAGCTTAGCCGACGGCCTCGTCCGCCCGCCGGGCGGCAGGCTCCACCGAAGGGGAACCCGCACCGTGAACACCTCCAGCACCGCCGAAGCCCTGGGCGCGCCCGCCCCGGTCCTGTCCCTCAGCCCCGTGGTCCTGTCCGTGCCCGGACGTCCGGTGGATCTCCAGGTGCGCGTCTCCGCACCCGTCACCGGCACCGGCCTCCCCGTCATCCTCCTCTCCCACGGCCACGGCCCCTCGAACAACCTCTCCTCGCTCAACGGTTACGCACCGCTCGCCAACTTCTGGGCGGCACACGGGTTCGTCGTCGTCCAGCCCACCCACCTCACCTCCAGGACACTGACCGACCTCGTCGCGGACGCCCCCGGAGCCCCCGACTTCTGGCGCTCGCGCGCCGAGGACATGACCCACGTCCTCGACCGGTTCGAGGTGATCGAGAACGCCGTGCCGCAGCTCGCCGGGCGGATCGACGCCGCAAAGGTCGCGGTCGCCGGACACTCGCTCGGCGGCTTCACCGCCGCCCTCCTGCTGGGAGCCGGAGTCACCGACCCCGACACCGGTGACCTGGTGCACCTCCTCGAACCGCGCATCAAGGCGGGCGTCCTGCTCGCCCCGCCCGGCAGGGGCGGCGACGTCTTCAACGGGCCCATGGCGCGGCAGTGGCCGGTCATCGGTGCCGTCGACTTCTCCACCATGACCACACCCGCGCTGGTCGTCACCGGTGACAAGGACGACCCCCGGAACTTCACGGACATGGGCCCGGACTGGCACGCCGACCCCTACACCCTCGCCCCCGGCCCCAAAACCCTGCTCACCCTGTTCGACGCGGAGCACGGCCTCGGCGGGATCGCCGGATACGACGCCGCCGAGACCACCGACGAGAGCCCGGAGCGGGTCGCCGCCCTCGGCCGGCTCACCGCGGCCTATCTCCGCACCCGGCTCCACCCCGGCGACGACGCCTGGCAGACCACCTGTGAGGCGCTCACGACCCGGCCCGACCTGGTGGGACGCGTCGCATCCAAGTAGCTCCGCACAGCCGGCCGCCGCGGCGTGACGCCGAAGCTTTACCCGGCCCGCCGCACGAACGGGCTTCCCGTGGGTAGGTGTCCGGCAGACCAGCCTGGTCTGGTGGGAGACCCCGCACCACCGGGCGGCTACGCGACGTGGCCGGTGGAAGGTACGGGTGGTCTCGCTCGGCTGTGCGCGGCACGACGTCGCGCGCTTGACGGCCCTTGAACCGCGTGTGCCGCGGGACGCCGACCGTGATGGGCTCCATCCCGGAAACGGCGAAACACCATGCACCTCACCGTGGGCGTGGACGTCACCCCGCGCACCCGTCACACCGTCGTCACCGTGTCGGGCGAACTCGACACCGACACCTCTCCCCTGGTCGCGCAGGCCACCAAGGAGCTGGTCCGGGGCGGCCGGACCCTCGTCCTCGACCTGGAGGCCGTGACCTTCATCGACGCGAGCGCCCTCAGCATGCTCCTCGCCCTGCGCCACCGCGCCCGTGCCCACGGCACGACCCTGCGGCTGCGCGCCGTCCCCGCCCAGGCACAGCACCTGCTGGAGCTCACCGGCACCGGACACCTCTTCACCTACTGTCACTGCCCCGCTCCGGCCCGCAGCGCCTGACCGCGATCGTCCGCGAACGCGGCGGGGGCGCGGGCGCGGGCTCAGTCGGAACCAGCGGTACGGGGGCTCACGCCGGGAACGTGTGCGTGGACCGTCTTGCCGCCCGCGGCCGCGGGCCGCACCTCGACCTCGGAGGCCAGCAGGTTGACCAGCGGCCAGCCGAACCCGCCCCCACCGCTCGGATCGGGCGGGCGCGCTCGCGGGGGGTGCGGGCTGCTGTCGGTCACGTCGATGTCGACCCCGTCGCCCGCCCAGGCCAGCTGAAGGGTGCACGGGCCACGGGTATGGCGGATGGCGTTGGTCACCATCTCCGAGGCCACCAGCAGCGCCGCCTCCCGCACGAACTCCGACACCATCCGCCCACCGGCCACACCGTCCGCGACGAAACGGAGCACCTCGGCACGCGCCCGCGCCGCGGCACCGACGCCACCGCAGACGCAGCGACGCCGCACAGGATGCCCCATCACCACTCCCGGCCCTGCTCAGCCGACCCCTCAGCCCACCCCTCACCTCCCTGGCCCCTACCCCCGCCGGCACCCGGCATGCGCCGCACCGCAGCCGAGCTCACCAGGGGACGACGCCGGCGTCCTCGAAGAACGAGCCGGTCGGTCCCCCGTCGGGCAGGGTGGCGAGCCGGATCGCCGTGGCCGCGCCCTGTTCGGGAGTGCGGGGCCCCTGGAAGCCCGTGAAGTCGGTCGCGACCAGGCCCGGGCAGGCGGCGTTGATCAGGATGTCCGTACCGGCGAACTTCCGGGCGTACTGCACGGTGACGGCGTTGAGGAACGACTTCGACGGCGCGTAGGCCGCCATGATCGGGCCGATCTCGATGTCGGGGTCCGCTTGCCGGGTCAGGGAACCGACGCTGCTGGAGACGTTGACGATGCGGGGCGAAGCCGAACGCCGCAGCAGGGGCAGCATCGCGTTGGTGACGCGGACGACACCCATGACGTTGGTGTCCACGACCCTGCGGAGCACCTCCAGGTCGAGCACGGTCGGGTCCTGGACCCACCCCGGGTCCATCTCACCCGAGATGCCGGCGTTGTTGACCAGTGCGTCCAGGCGCCCGGCCAGCCGTCCGACCAGCTCCGCGGCCTCGGTGACGCTGCGGTCGTCGGTCACGTCCAGCGGTACCCCGAACGCGTCCACGCCGGCGGCGCGCAGCTTCCCGACGGCGGTCTCGCGCCGCGTCTCGTCTCGGGCTCCCACGCCCACGCGGTACCCGAGGCCGCCCAGCCCGGCCGCGATCTCGTACCCGATGCCCTTGTTCGCGCCGGTCACCAGCGCGATCATCTTTTCGCTCATGCCGACGATGGTGGCTCGCGGACCGGTGGCGCGGCCAACACCGATGCGGTGCCCTGTCATACCTGCCGGGTATCACCGCGTATGCTGCGGCCGTGGACACCCTGGAGACCCGCGAGTTGAGGTACTTCGTGGCCGTCGCCGAGGAACTGCACTTCGGGCGTGCCGCCGAGCGCCTCGGCATGGCCCAGCCGCCGCTGTCGCGGGCGATCCAGCAGCTCGAACGGCGCCTCGGGGTCTGCCTGCTGGAGCGCAACCGCCGCGGTGTCCGCCTGACCGGTGCCGGAGAGGTGCTGCTGCACGAGGGACGGGCGGCCCTCGACGCGACCGCCGCCGCCGCTCGCCGCACCCGGCGCGCCGGCGGCGGTGACGGCCCCGGCGGTCCCGGCAACCGGCTGGTCCTCGCGGTGAAGGCCGCGGCCTCCCACGAACTGCTGCGGAAGCTCCTCGACGCCTACGCGGCCGAGCCCGACAGCGCCGAGGTCGAGGTGCTGCCGTGCGGCATCTCCGAGCAGGAGGAACTGCTGCGCGACGGACGCGCCGATGTCGCGCTCATGCACACGCCGTGGAACTCCCTCGCCGGGTTCGACAGCGAGGCGCTGGCGACCGAGGGGCAGGTCGCCGTCCTGCCGGCCGGGCACCCCCTCGCCGCCCGCGCGACCTTGTCCCTGGCCGAGGTCAGGGACGTCCCCGGTCTGCCGCTCGCCCGCTGGCCCAGCCACGGCACCTACGCACCCGGCCCGGGCCCCGAGATCCACAACCAGACGCAACTGGCCCAGCTGATCGCCCTCGGACGCACCGTGGCGGTCGTACCCGACTCCGCCCGCTCCTGGCTGTGGGCCGAGCACACGGCCGTCCCCCTGACCGACGCGCCTCCCGTCGTGACCCACATCGCCTGGCCCGCACACAGCCGCTCCCTCACCCTGGCGGCCCTGGTCCGTACGGCCGTACGGCTGTGACGGGGTCCTCCCTCCCTGGTTCGGCCCGGCGCACGCCCCGTCCCGTGCGCGCGGGGGCGGGGCCGGGACTCGCCGTCCCGCGCTCCGAACGGGCCGGATAGGCTCGCGGGATGCCGGACACCGCCCTGCTCGTCATCGACATGCAGACTGCCTTGTTGAGCGACGCCCACGACGTCGACACGTGCCTGCGCAGGGTCGCCCGCCTCACCGGGCGGGCTCGCTCCGCCGGCGTGCCGGTCGTCTACCTGCGGCAGCGGCTCCCCGGCCTGCCCGCCGGCCTCGGCGACGTCCACCCGGCGGTGGCGCCCCGGCCGGGAGACACCGTGCTGGACAAGGACAGCGCGGACTCCTTCCTCGACACCGGCCTCGGTGACCTGTTGAACGAGCGGGCGGTGCGCCGTGTGGTCGTCACCGGCTTCGCCACCGAGTACTGCGTCGACTCCACCAGCCGCAGCGCGCTTTCGCACGGCTACGACCTCGCCCTGGTCTCCGACGGACACACCACTCCCGAACGCCCGGCGGGCGCCGCGCCCTCGGCCGCTCAGGTCGTCGCCCACCACAACGCGACGTTCGCCGGCATCCAGTACGCCGGACGCACCATCACGGTCACGCCGGCCGCGCACATCCGCTTCGAGGCGGCCCCGGCACGCTGAGCCACGTGCCCGGTCGCGCGGGTCGGGATCACGGAGGAGTGAACGCAGGTCCGGGCTTCCGCGGGCGGGACGATACGAGGTCAGGCGGTGGGCCCCCCGGTGCGGTGGACGCGCAGTGCCCACAGGACGAGGGGGACCTGGAGCGGAAGCCGGGCGAGGGCGGCCGCCCGGAGCGGGGCGGGCCGGTGGCGCCAGTCGTAGGCCATCTTCACGTTCGCGGGGAACACGGCGGCGAAGAGGCCCGCTGCGGCCAGCGCGCCGGCCCGTCGTGTGCGAGGGGCGGCGACCGCGGCGCCGATCGCGATCTCCGCGAGCCCGCTCACGTGCGTCCACATGCGGGGCGTGCCGGGCAGGGCGCGCGGCACGATGGCATCGAACTGTCGCGGCGCCGCGAAATGCGCCGCACCGGCCGCTATCAGCAGGCCGCTGAGCAGTCGAGCGGAAGATCCGGATGCAGGCATGTCTCGTTCCCTCGTGTCGACCCGGTGTAGAGGACAGGCGGACTGGCTACTCGGCGGTAGCTTACGCTGCTCGGGGCCGATCGGGACCCTCAGCCCGAACCGGCGACCAGGGCCTCGCCGAGCGGGGTGCGCCGGTAGAGCACCGACCGTCCGGACCGGGCGCGGACGAGCAGGCCCGCGCCCCGCAGGATGGCGAGGTGGTCTCCCACCGCGCCGGGTGTCATGGCGAGGCTCCGGGCGAGGTGGCTGGTACTGGCCGGGGCGTCCAGCGCGACCAGCAGCCGGGCTCGGGCCCGGCCCACCAGAGCCGTCAGCGCGTCCGGCCGGGGGGCGGTCTCCTCTTCGCCCCACAGGGCGGCGGTGCCGCGGGCGCGGTAGACCAGGGTCCTGGGCCAGGGGTCCTCCATGTGGGCGGCGATGTTCCCGACGAACACCGACGGGATCAGCAGCAGCCCGTCGCCGGCGAGGCGGATCGTTCCGCCCCGGAAGAAGCCGATCTCGATACCGCCCGCGTGCCAGTCGATGCCCGGGTGCAGGCTCTCGATGGCCGCGGCCCAGCCGTGTTCGCCGATCACCCCCACGCGGTGCACGACGTCGCGCTCACAGATCGCGCGCAGTTGCGGCCAGTCCGCGGCGAGCAGCTCGTGCCACGCCCGGTCCATCGCCTCGGCGATCCTGGAGACGGCGTCCGGCGAGTCCAGCACCGCGCGTACGCGGGGATCACGGGCGGACGGGCCGGTCGCCGTGGCGGCGAACTCGTGACGGGCCGCTTCCAGTGGTGTGGCCCGGATCGCGTCCAGGTCGTCCGCCCAGGTCTGGTTGAGGCCGCGCGGGGGCGGGGCGACGAAGTTCGGTCCGCCGTGCCGGTTCTGCAGGGCGAGGGCGGCGTCCAGTTCGGTCTCGCGGCGAAGCCGTTCGAAGGCCGGCATGAGGCGGGTGGCCCAGGCTCGCGGCAGCGGCCGGTCCCGGCCGGCGAGCGAGCGCAGCAGCAGGCAGAGGTCCAACGCGGGCGACAGCGCGAAGCGGCTGCGCAGCAGGTCCTCGACGGAGACTTCGAAGCGCAGCACCCCGCCATGCTACCGGGGGCGTCCGTTTCGATTCGTCCAGCGACGAATCATTGGTGGGTGACGCGGGCGCACGGCGAGGCTCGGCGGCATGACCCCCACCGCCGCGCCCGTACGGCGCAACCACCGTGCCACCTACCGGGAGGTGCTGGCCGAGCCGCGATTCCGGCTGCTCTTCTCGGCGCGGACCGTCGCGATCACCGCGGGCTCGCTGCGGATCACCACGTTCTCGGTCCTGGTCTTCGCGGCCACCGGGTCCCCGCTGTTGAGCGCCCTGGCCTTCGGCATCGGCTTTCTCCCGCAGTTGTTCGGCTCGCTGCTGCTGGGCTCACTGGCCGACCGGCTGCCGCCCCGCGCGCTCATCGCCGGCGGCTACGCCCTGGAGGGCGCCGCCGCCGTGCTGCTCGCCCTGGTGCGGATGCCGATCGCGGCGAGCCTGGGCGTCATGGCCGTGGTCGCCCTCGTCACGCCGGTCTCCGGCGGCGCGTCGGGTCGGCTGGTCGCGCAGTGGCTGGAGGGCGACGCCTATGTGCTGGGCCGTTCACTGAACAACATCGCCTCCTCTGGCGCGCAGTTGTCCGGTCTGGCGCTGGGGGGCGCGGTCGTCGCCGTACTCGGCCCGCAGCGGGCGCTGGCGGTGAGCGCGGCGCTCTACCTCGGCTGCGCGCTCGCCGTCCGGGTCCGGCTGCCCCGGCTGGAGCCGGGCGGGTTCGGCGGCGCGCCCGGCGGCGCCCGGGGCGATGGCGGGGCCGTCCGGGCGAGCCTGCGCGGGGCCGGACTGCTGCTGCGCGGACGCACGGTGCGACGGCTGATGCTGGCCCAGTGGCTGCCGCCCGCGTTCGTAGCGGGCGCGGAGGGTCTGATCGTCGCCTACGCGGGTGGACGCCACTTCGCGCCCGGCTGGTACGCGGTGCTGATGGGCTGTCTGCCGGTCGGCATGCTGGTCGGTGACCTGCTGGTGGGCCGCCTGCTGGAGCCGGCCGCCCGGGAGCGGCTGGTCGTCCCGCTGGCCGCGCTGACGGGGCTGCCGCTGGCCGGCTTCGCCGCCGAGCCCGGAGTGGGCGTCTCGTCCTGTCTGCTGCTGCTCTGCGGCTTCGGGTTCGCCTACGCCCTCGGCCTGCAGCGTCCCTTCCTGGACGCCCTGCCGCACGACGGCCAGGGCCAGGCCTTCGGTCTGCTCGGCTCCGGCAGCATGACGTTGCAGGGCATCGTGCCGGTCTGCTTCGGCTCGGTGGCCGCGGCCACCGGAACGGGCGGCGCGATCGCCCTGGCGGGCGGCGCGGCGGTGCTCACCGCCGGCTGGATGCTCGCCTGGCACCCGCCCACCTCGCCGGTTCCCGTCCCGGCCCCCTCGACAGGGTCGTGAGTCCACCGACCCACCCACCCACCCACCTATGGAAAGGTTCCTGCCACATGCTCGACGAGGCCGCCAAAAACCACCTGCACGGGAGACTGCGCAGGGACCGCGAGGCGCTGCTCTGGAAACTCGACGGCCTGTCCGAATACGACGCCCGCCGCCCCTTGACCGCGACCGGCACCAACCTCCTCGGCCTGGTCAAGCACGTGGCGACCGTCGAGGCCCGGTATTTCGGCGAGGTCTTCGACCGTCCTTCGCCGGAACCGCTGCCCCGGTGGCAGGACTCCGACGGCAGCGATCAGTGGGCGGCCGGGGACGAGACCCGCGATCAGATCATCGCGTTCTACCGGCGCACGTGGGAACACTCGGACGCGACGATCACCGCGCTTTCCCTCGACTCCCCCGGCCATGTGCCGTGGTGGCCCCAGCCTCATGCCGACACGAACCTGTTCGCCGTCATGGTCCACGTCCTCGGCGAGTCCATCCGGCACGCCGGGCACGCCGACATCCTGCGCGAGGGCCTCGACGGCCGGACCGGACTGCGGCCCGAACACGAGCAGCCGATCGACGAGGCGGCCCGTGCGGCCCATCGCGCGAAGATCGAGCGGGCCGCGCGCGGTACGGGGCGTTGACGGCCGGTCGCATCAATCCGTGACGGGCAGGCACTCGGTGAGCAGGGCCACGATGTCACGCCAGGCCCGCTGTGCGTGCCGTGCGTGATAGCCGACGCCGGGAGGCGTGGGGTGGTCGACCGGTGGGTGGTGGAAGGCGTGGAGGGCTCCTCCGTAGACCACGAGGCGCCAGTCGACGCCGGCGGCCTGCATCTCCGCGGTGAACGCCTCCCGTTGCGCGGGCGGCATAATCGGGTCTTCCGAGCCGACCCCGGCCCATACCGGGCAGCGGATGCGTGCCGCCTCGCCCGGTCGGCCCGTGGTCAGTGCGTTGACCGTCCCGATCGCGCGCAGGTCGACGCCGGCGCGACCGAGTTCCAGTGCGACCGCGCCCCCGGTGCCGTAGCCGACGGCGGCGGTCCGTTCAGGGTCGGCCCGTGGTTCGGCGCGCAACACGTTGAGCGCGGCGTGACCGATTCCCCGCAGGCGGTCGGGATCGGCGAGCAGCGGCATGCACCGGCCCAGCATGTCCTCCGGGTCTTCCAGATAGCGTCCGCCGTGGAGGTCGAAGGCCAGCGCCACGTATCCCAGCTCGGCCAGGGCCTCGGCCCGCCGCCGCTCGACATCGCCGAGCCCCATCCCCTCGGGCCCGATCAGGACGGCGGGCCGGCGCCCGGCACCCGCCGGGAGCGCGAGGTGTCCGATCATCGTCAGGTTGTCGGCCGGGTACGCGACCGTACGGGTGGTGACCGTCGTCATACGACGGCACGGTAATGACCGTCGCGCCCGCCCGGGATGGTGTTCACCGACGGCAGACGCCGGTCCGCCCCGACGGCAAGGGCAGCCGACACCCCGCGGCGCGGGCGCCGTCAGGGTTCCTCGGCTGCTCGTTGGGTTGCCGCGCGGGCGAGTTGGAGGAAGTCGGATGCGGCGACGGCGGCGAGGGTGGCGGTCGCCAGGCGGGTGGGGCGCGGGGCCAGCACGGTTCCGGCCGTGATGCCCGTGGCGACCCACAGGCCGGTACAGAAGGGGCAGGTGAGCAGTTCGCCGATCGCCTTGCGGGCGCCCGTCCCCCGGACCTCTTCCCGCAGTTCGGCGGGCCCGGAGGTGCCCTCGAAGCGGGTGAACGGCGCGCGCAGCGGGCTGGTGACGGGGTCCTTGGTGATCAGACGGCTCAGCTGGTGGGTGGCCACGGCGTTGAGGACGACGTCCCAGGGGCCGGGTCGTGGCAGGGGGCGGCGGCCGGCCCACGCCGCGGCGCCGATGCCGAGCACGGTGCCCGCGTAGAGGCCCATGAGGCCGGCATAGGCGGCGAGCGGCCGGTCGGCGTCACCAGCGTAGGCCCGGGCCTCGCGGTGCAGGTTCATCGGCCGGGTCCCTCACCGTGCGGGACGTGCGGCTTCGCATTGGCGGACATCGGTCGGTCCTTCCCCCGGATCGGCGGATCACCCTGGTCTTCGGCCCCTGCCCTGCTGCGGGCCGCTCAACCGCGAACGCGCCGTACCGGCTCGCCGGGGTGACGGCGGCCCGCGGGCGGCGCCCCAGGAGGAAGGGGGCGCCGCCTCGCGGTCGCCTCCCGCGAGGGTCACCGGGACCGGGCGGGTGTCAGGCGGCGTGCTGGGGGCGCAGGAGCTGTGCCTGGCCGAAGAGGAGGGCCCAGCCGTCGGGGAGCTGGTCGAGGAGGCGGTGCAGGAGGTCCGGGCCGGCGAGGCGGGCCAGGACGCTCAGGACCGTTCCGGCCTCCCAGCGGGCGGTGGCGGGGGTGGCGTTCGTGCGGGTGGCGAGGTCCTTGACGAAGGCCCAGCCGGTGAGCTGCTCGGCGTCGGGGAGCTGGGTGTTGAGGGTGAGGGCAGCTTCGAGCGGGAGGCGGTCGGTGAGTTCGGCGCGCACTTCCCCGGTGAGCTGCCGGCCGAGCGCGGTCAGGACGTTGCGGACGGCTTGTTCGGCGCGTTCCCGGGTGGGGTAGGCGCCTTCGTACCTGACGGTTTCCAGCATGTGCCCGTACGTCATCTGCATCTGCGGGACCTGCGGGAGCGGTTCGGCGGGGTGGTGGGACACGGATGCCGCTTGCCTTTCGTGTCGGGGCCGGGGCCGTCGTGGGTTCAGGGCGACTGGGGGCGGCCGAAGAGGAGGTCGTAGCCGGCGGGGAGCTGGAGCAGGATCCGGCGGGTGAGGTCGTCGCCGGCGGCGTCGGCCGCCACGCTGAGGACCGCGCTGACGTCCCATGCCGCCGTGGCCTGTGAGGCGCCTTCGATCCAGGCTGCGGTGGCGCGTACGAAGCGCTCCGGGGAGAGCGGTTCGGCGGCCTGGAGGGGGTTGAGCAGGATCAGGGCGTAGGCCTCGGGGAGGCGGGCGGCGAGTTCGGCCCGGTCGGTGCCGACGAGGTGGGCGCCGAGGAGGCCGAGGACCACGCGGCACACGCGGTCGGCTTCTTCGGCGGTGTCGTATTCACCGCGTTCGCGGACGTGGTCGAGGAACGTTTCCCGTCGCAGTGTCATCGCGCGGCCCCCAGTGGGTGGGGGCGGAGGACGGGCTGCCGGAGGGGAGGGTGCGGCGGTTCGTCCTCCGCCCGTTCGGGCGGGATCGGATACGGGTCAGCCGGAGAGCTGCTTGCGGTCGTCGACGCCGCTGATGGTGATCTTGCGCGGCTTGGCGCGTTCGGCGATAGGGATCCGCAGGGTCAGTACGCCCGCCTCGTAGTCGGCGTCGATGTGCTCGGTGTCGAGGGTGTCGGCCAGCATGATCTGGCGGGAGAAGACACCCAGCGGCCGCTCGGAGAGCTCCATCTGGGCCTGGTCCGACTTCGCGGTCGGCCGGCGTTCGGCCTTGACGGTGAGCATGTTCCGTTCGACGTCGATGTCGATCGCGTCCTTGGCGACGCCCGGGACGTCGAAGGCGATGACGTACGTGTCGCCGTCGCGGTAGGCGTCCATCGGCATCGCGGACGGCCTCGACCAGGTTCCCGTGCCCGTCAGCTGCTGGGCGAGGCGGTCGAGCTCACGGAAGGGATCGGTGCGCATCAGCATGGAAACCTCCTGATGTGTCTGCAATGGGTGCCAGTGCGCTTCAGGTACCACCGTTGTAGCACGTCATCGAAACGATGACAAGCATGTGTGGCATCCGATGGATGACAGGCCTGTCAGTCGCCCTCGGCGCCGGGCGGCCGGTGCATCGCCCAGCGAATGGTGCGGGTCACCGCCGCCCCGGCGGGAGCGGCGCACCACCGTTCGGTCCGCGGCAGCAGGGGCAGGCCCAGGGGGTGCCGGGCCCAGGGCGGCAGCAGGGCCACCGCGGCCGCCGCGAGCATGGCGTACGGGGGCCGCGCCGGCCAGGGCAGCGGCGGCCGGAGCAGGATGAAGCGGGCCGCGGCACGGGCTTCCCGCGTGCCTCGCAGCTCCGGCCGGAAGGCTTCGATCCGCTCCGCCAGTTCCCGCGCCGTGCGGGGCGGCCGCCCCACGCCCAGGGCCCGGCCGACCCGGGCCGCCGAGGCGACGTAGGCGTCGCATTCTCCGGCGTCCAGGCGGCGGGCGCCGTACCGCTGGTGGGCCCGCAGGAAGCTGTCGACCTCGGCGACGTGCACCCACTCCAGCAGGTGCGGGTCATCGGCGCGGTACGGCTCGCCGTCGGGGCTGCGGCCCCGGACGCGGGCGTGCACCGCCCGTACGCCGTCCACCGCGCGCTGCGCGTCCTCGGCGGTGCCGTACGTGGTGACGGCCAGGAAGGTGCTGGTGCGCTGGAGACGGCCCCAGGGATCCCCCCGGTACCCGGAGTGGGCAGCCACCGCGGCCATCGCGCGCGGGTGCAGGGACTGCAGGAGCAGCGCGCTCAGCCCCCCGACGAACATCGAGGCGTCGCCGTGGACACGGCGGATCGGCTCCTCGGGCGCGAACCACCGGGGGCCGGGAGTGTCGTGGATCCTCGCCCGGTTCTCCGCGCCCGACGGACCGGCGACATGCCGGAAGAGGGCGTCGCCGAGGCGCTCGCGGGCCCGTGACGGCGCCAGCCGGTCCAGTCCTGCCAGTCGGTTCACCGTTCAATTCTCACGCCGCCGCCCGGTTCGGGGCAGCCCGTCGGCAGCCGGGGCGCGAGCGGTCGCGGCGCGCCCTCGGGCGCGCCCGCTTCGGCGGCACGGACGGACCTGGGCGGTCAGCGTGCGGACGGGACGTGCGGTCGTCCGCCCGGGGCCGGTGCGGCCGGCTCGACCGTCATCGTGATGCCCGTCGCGGTCAGCGCGCTGACCAGGGCGAGGCCGATGGCCAGCCGGCGCGGACGCGAGGGCCCCCTGTGTCGGGCGTTCCTCCGTCGGCCCGGCGGGCGCGGCCCGGCGGGGCGGTGAGCGGCGGTCTCGGGGGCGGGCGCCCCAGGGGCGGCGTGCGGCTGCGGCGACGGCGCCGGCGGCGGGTGCTCCCCGGGGTTCACGGGCTGGTTCATCGCCAGGATCAGGTCCTCGGTCTCAGTGGGTGAAGCACTCGGAATGGATCCGCCCGGCGGGCACACCCGCCCGGACCAGCGCCGCCGTCGTGGCGTCCGTCATGCCGGGCGGCCCGCAGAGGTACACGTCGTGGTCGGCCAGCTCGGGCACGAGCGAGCGCAGGGCCTGCGGGGCGAGCGGGTCGTACGCCTCGTCGGAGCGTCCCACCAGGTAGTGCAGGACGGCTTGGCGCTCCGCGGCGATGACCTCCAGCTCGTCCCGCAGAACCAGCTGGCCGGCGTCACCGGCCCGGTAGAGCAGCGTGAGGTCACCCGGACCGGCGGGCAGCGCCTCGAACAGGGCCCGCATCGGTGTGATCCCGATGCCTCCGGCGATCAGCAGGACCTTGGAGCGGGTGCGCCGCCACCGGGTGAGCGCGCCGAACGGGCCGGTCGCCAGCACCCGGGTGCCGGGGCGCAGCCTCCGCACCCGCCGGGAATGGGCGCCGAGCGCCTTGACCGTGATCCGCAGGCGGTCTTCGTGGACGGGCGCGGAGAGCGAGAACGGCAGGGCGGTGTGCCACAGGCCGCGCCGCAGGAAGCGCCAGCGGAAGAACTGGCCCGGCTCGGCACGCAGCTCGCGGAGCCGGCCGCCGCGGATGGTCACGGAGACCACGTCCGGGCCCTCGCGTTCGACGGCGGCGACGCGCAGACCGTGCCGCAGGGCCTGGCGTACGGGGACGACACCCCGGTACCAGACGAGCAGGACGGCGACGACGGTGTGCAGCAGGGCCCAGAACCAGGTGGCCACGAAGGTGACGGCGACATCGGGGCCGGCCAGCTGGTGGACGAAGCCGAGGGCGGCGGCGACGTAGGCGAGCAGGTGGATCCCGCGCCACGTCTCGTGCGGGATCCGGCGGCGTACGGCCCTGGCGGACACCAGGCCCACGCAGGCGAGGAGGGCGGCTCCGGCGTAGGCGGCGGCCACGGCCGGGTACCCGAGCAGGTCCCTGTTGGCCGTGACCAGGTCGGTCCCGCTGCGCAGGGCGTACACGAGGAGGGCGAGCAGGCCGTGGGCGGCGCAGAGGGACAGCGCCCAGCGGCCGCCGAAGGCGTGCCAGCGGGCGAGGCGGTCGGCGCCGACGCCGTGTTCGACCGCCGGGACGCGCGCCATCAGGAAGAGCATGACCAGGATGCCGTAGCCGGCGAGGAGTCCGGTGAGGTGCGCGCCCGCGCCGATGAGGTCGTCGGGACGGGCGGACGGCCTCACCTGGGCGGCCCACAGCAGGACGACTGCGGCCGCTCCGGCGGCCAGGCCGGCGCGCAGCCGCTGGGGAGCGGTCTTCATCGGCGCACGTCCCTTCCCCTGGGTGGTCGGCGTGGTCTCCGACCGTGGCGCGGGATTCCCCTGATCGGCCGGCGGGAGCGATAGCAGTGGCAACTATGTGCAAATTCGCTCACGCCAGGCAATGACGATCTCCGCGCAATGACTTCTGTCACGCGCACCAATGGGGGTTAAGTGTCCCGTTATGCGGAGTTATGGAGCCCTCCCGTCGTACCCCGCCCGTGTACCGTCCTCGTCCCTTGGGCTTTGCGTTTCCGCAGGACAGGCACATCGGGGCAAGGCGTCTACCACGCCCCGACGGGCCGCTTTGGGGAACTCTTTACGTTTCGGGTGCCCGTTCTCCCAGCCGGACGGCGGCATCGGCGGACCGGTGGGCTGCCGCGGCGTCCGTGACGTCCAGGAAGACCTGGTCCAGCTCGGGCCAGCGCCGCTTCAGCTCGGTGCGCACGCGGACCATCGCGTCCTCGACGGTCTCGCTGTCGTACCCGGCCGTCAGATCGATGCCGGCGGCGAGCAGCACCGCGTCGGAACCCAGGCGCATGGTCAGCAGGGCCGTCACCGAGTCGATCTCGGACTGCCCGTCGAGGAAGGCGCGGACCTCGTCCCGCAGGCGCGGGTCGGCGGCCTCTCCGATCAGGTGGGCCCGGGCGCCCTTGCCGAGCACGTACGCCACGTACACGAGCAGGACGCCGATGAGGATGGAGGCGCAGGCCTCGTACGCCACCTGCCCGGTCGCCAGGTGGAGAGCCATCCCCGCCATCGCCAGGAGTACACCCACACAGGCCGTGCCGTCCTCGGCGAGCACGGTCCGCAGGGCCGGATCGCGGCCTGCCCGCACCTCCTCGGCCATCCCGTGGCCGGCGTCCCGTGCGGCCCGCCGTACCTGGAGGACGGCGCGCAGCAGTGAGCCGCCTTCGGCGAGGAGGGCGACGAACAGGACCGTCAGGCCGATGACGTACCCCTCGTGCGTTTCCCCGCCGCCACCGCGGAAGGCCTCCACCCCCTGGAACACCGAAAAGCACCCGCCCGTGACGAAGATCCCGACCGCGGCGAGCAGGGACCAGAAGAACCGCTCCTTGCCGTAGCCGAAGGGGTGCCGCTCGTCGGCCGGACGCCTGCTGCGGCGGACCGAGGCCAGGAGGAACACCTCGTTGAGGCTGTCGGCCACCGAGTGGGCGGCCTCCGAGAGCAGGGCCGGCGATCCGGCGATCACCCCTCCGACGGCTTTGGCCCCGCAGATCACGAGGTTCGCGGCGAGGGCCACCCACACCGTGACCCGTGTCTCGCCGTCCCGTCCGGCGTGCGCGTCCGGGGGCGCCGCCGGGCGCCGCGGGTCGCGGACACGGGCGTCCGGGGGGCCGGCCACAGCCGTACGACGGTACGAACGTTGCGCCATGATCCGCTCCTTCGCCCCGACCGCGGGCGCTCGGCCGCCTCCGCGCGTCCCTCTCGCCGGTGCTCGCTGGGCCCCGGTTCAAACCTCCGGTACCGCGGCCGGTGGTCGCCGCGTTCCGGTGGCACCGCGCCCGGGACGGCGGCGGGCGTGGCGGGATCGCGGACGGCAGACACCGGCGGCCGCCGCTACCGCAACGGATGCCCCGTCAGTTCGCGGCCGTACGGACGCGGTTGTGTCCGCGCGGGGTGCGTCGGCCCCCTGCGGCGGGGTACACGCGCCTGCACGGTACGAAGCCGGTCACGGAGGGAGCGGTCGATGGACGTGCGCGGAAAACCCGCCGCGGTGCGCTGGACCAAGTGGAAGCGGTGGACGGAGGGGGCGGGGGCGGAGCGGACCCGCACGGCGGAGACGGCGGAGACGGTGGCGGGGGCGGCGGGGGCGCGGGAGCCCGCCCCCGCCGTACGGCCTCCCGCCCGCCCCGTGCCGCGCGCACTGGCGATGCTGGCCGCCTTCGCCGGAACGGTGCTGTTCAGCCTGGTCCTGGCCCACCTCACCCTGGAGCCCTCGGCGGCCTCGGCCGGGCTGGTGCACAGCAACACCCGCCCGGGCGCCTCCATCGGCCCGTACCTCGACCGCGCACCCCTCAGGGAGGCCGCCGAGCAGCTCGGCGGGAACGTCCTGCTCGGCGTTCCCTTCGGGGTGCTGCTCCCGGTCCTCCTCCCGCAGGCCCGCGGGCTGCTGAGGGTGGCGGCGGTGACGGCCGTGGTGATGACGCTCGTCGAACTGATCCAGGGCGCCCTGGTCACCGGGCGCGCCTTCGACGTGGACGACGTCATCCTCAACACCGCCGGAGCACTGCTCGGCTACCTCCTCCTCGGCCGCCGGATGGGCCGGGCCGTCCACCCGCGCCGCCGCCACTGGTGGCACCGCCTGACCCGCCGCGGCGGCCGCGTCGGCGGGTCGCCGGCACCGCCGGCCGGATAGGGCCCACCGGGTTCGAAGCCCGCCGGCGCCACCCGATCGGCCCCACGGGCGGTGCGTACTCTCGGGTGGCTCCTTGAACGGGCCGGGCCCGCGAGGTCGGATCTATCCTGGAGACGGCGGCCGGATGTGCGAGCGGCCTCTCGGCCGCCGGGCCCGGGCACGCGCGCGCACCCCTCTCCGTAACACAGCGCCCGCGTGCCGGCTCAGCACCCCGGCGACCAGGCGGCCGTCCCCCGGAGTCGGCGCAGGCGGGAGGATTCGGACCGTGCCGGAACAGAGCGCAGGCGAGCGCCGGATGGTGCTGGTCAGGCATGCCAAGGCGGTGCCCAAGCACGTCACGGAGGACTTCGACCGCGCGCTCTCCGACCGCGGCTCCCACGACGCGCCCCTGGCGGGTGAGTGGCTGGAACGGTCCGGCTTCGCCGTCGACCTGGCCCTGTGTTCCCCTGCCCGACGGACCCGCCAGACCTGGCAGCTCATGCTGCCCCGGCTGAGCCAGCCGCCGCCGACCCTCTACCAGGACCGCCTGTACGAGGGCGATGCGGACGATCTGCTTTCCGCCGTGGGGGAGGTGGCGGCCGAGGTGACCGGCCTGGCGCTGGTGGGCCACAACCCGGCGGTCCACGACCTCGCCAAGAGCCTCTGCGGCGGCGGCCCGGAAGAGCTCGTGGAGCATCTGCGGACCGCTTTCCCCAAGTCCGCCGTCGCCGTGCTGGCCCTGGACGGCGGCTGGGGCGATGTCGCGCCGGGCACGGCGCGCCTGGCCGCCTTCTGGACGCCGGGCGACGACGACTGACGGCTCAGGCGACGAGCAGGCGCAGCCCGAGCTCGGCCGCTCCGAGCGCGACGAGGTCGCAGACGGGCGGCGGGGAGCAGGGACCAGGCCGAGGCGGGGACCTTCCCCACTCAAGCCCCGAGGCCGGGTTCCGGGGTGTCGGGGGCGAGCTCACGGGCTGTGGCGCCGAGGTGGTGGCCGAGCGCGCGGTAGGCGTCGAACTGGGCGTGGTCGAACCACTGGTCGAAGGTGGCCTGGCGGGGGAAGGCCGGCTCGCGCAGGGCGTAGCTCAGCAGTTCCTCCGGCATGTCGGGGGTCAGGGTGGCCTTCATGAAGATGATCGTTCCCGTCGTGGTCTTCGGGGTGCCCGGCGAGAACTCGACCTCCTCCGGGTACTCGATCGTGCCGCGCACCACGCACGCCGCGGAGAAGCGGGCGTTCAGGGCGGCCATCGGTGTCTCGGGCGAGAGCGGTTTCCCGCTGCCGGGCACCAGGTCCAGCAGGTTCCGGCCCTGTTCCCTGTTGAACGTGATCTTCACGCCGAGGTCCTCGTAGGCGAGCGTCACCGCCTGTGCGAGGGTCGTGGCCAGGGGCGGGGTGTCCCCGGAGGCGTCGACGACGTAGACGGTCCGGCAGCGGAGCCGCAGCATCTCGACCAGGCCGAGGTTGTCGAAGTGTCCGCCGTCGGTGCACAGCAGCAGGGGTGTGGTGTCCGAGAACCAGCCCACCAGTTCCTGGAGCTGGTACCGCAGCCGTCGTACGCGCGGCAGCCGCGGCATGATCCGGTCGGGCCCGTACTTCGCCAGCTCCGCGATGTAGAGGGGATTCGGAATCCAGGCGCCCAGCCGTACGTTGGTCAGCGCGAGCAGCCGCTCCATGAACATCGTCTGGGATCCCATCGCCGAGGCGAAGGCGGCTCCCGACACGGCGACGGCGGACTGCACGGTCAGGTCGCGCCCGATCAGCTCCGGGACGGTCTTCTGCAGGGTGTCGGTGCGGACCCAGCCGATGTCGGGGCCGCCGCAGTAGTCGGAGGCGAAGGTGAAGGGCACGGCCGGGCGCCCGGGTGCGGTCCGGTTGCGCAGTGAGACCGCCGCCGACGCGGCGAAGACGACCTGGGGGAAACCGGCCACCCGCTCCGCGTAGGGGGACAGCGGGGTCGGCTCGTGGTTGTAGTCGTACGGCAGGGCGCCCACCGAGCCGCCCTTCAGCACCGCGCGGCGGACGGCGAAGGCCCCGGCCAGCCGCTGGCGGTAGAAGGGGTGCAGGCTGAAGGTGGTCTGGTCGATCACGAGCGACAGCACGATCAGGGCGATCGGGATCCCCGCCTGCCACCAGATGCTCCACGTGCCCGCGTAGACGGCCGTCCAGGTCATGAGGGCGAGGTAGAAGAACGCGACCAGGAACAGCACCAGCCAGCACACCACGGCCTTCACCCAGCCGCCGCCGACCTGGACGACGAGGGACGGTCCGCCCTTGCGGAAGAGGCCGGTCCGTGCGCCGTCGGGCGTCAGCTGCTTCACCGTCCTGTGCACGACGGTGAACCAGGTCCCGAGCGCCGCCGCCGCCCCGGTGAGCGCGGCGAGCAGGGACAGCCCCCTGCCGTCCCCGTACACCACGCCCTGCTCGTGAGCCAGCCAGGCGAAGAACCAGATCACCGCCGGGAGGACGATGGACAGCACGGCGACCACCAGGGCCGTCGCCACGATCGCCTTGACGATGCTGCGCAGCCAGGCGGGACGGGACGCCTTGGTCCAGGCTCCGGCGAAGGCGAAGGCCACGGACACCAGGCCGGCCAGGCCGAACAGGGCGAGGACGGGCTGCCAGGCGTTCGGGTACAGGTGGAAGGGCGGCAGGTACGTCTCCGGCGGCCCGGGACACACCGGGAGCGCCGGGTTCCGGCAGGTCGGCACGAACACCTTCGGCCGCGGGACGAAGCGGTGGAGGTCGGTCAGCGGGAGCCGCGAGTAGAACGCGTTCAGGAACTGGCCCGCCACGGTGAAGACCAGGGCCAGCATGCCGAAGGAGACGGCCATCCCCCGCAGCACCGTCCCCGCGGCGTGCAGCCTCTCCTTGGGGGCGTCGGCCAGGTATTTCGCGTGCCGGCGGATGTGGTCCTCCTCGGGGCTGCCCGGCGCGAAGGCGTCCGCGGGCTGTGCGAGACCGGGCCGCCGCACCGAGGGCATGCCCGTCGCGTCCACGAACCGTGCGTCCGTCAGGGCGAGTTGGAAGGCACCGGCGGTGTACCCGCCGCCGGAGACCGAGACCAGGTAGTCCGCCCGGACGAGTTCGGCGCGCAGCGCCTGCAGAGCCCCGAGGGTGACCGACGCCGACCGGATGCCGCCGCCGGACACGCAGAAGCCGAGCTCCCCCGGTTTCCGGGTGGGCGGCTGGTACCGCCGATCGCGCCAGCGGGCCGACGCGGTGTCCTGCGGGCTCGCGGTCAGGCGTGGTCTCGCCGGGTCGGGAGCGGTCCACTCGGACAGGGGTTCCCAGTCGTGGGGCGCGGCGGGCGGGAGGATCACGTCCGGCAGGCCGGTCCGGTCCGCCGCGGGCTGATCGGCGAACTCCACGACGGGGCGGCGGCGGTCCTCGGTCGTGCTCCGCACCAGGGAGGGGGCCGCCACGCGGCGGGCGCAGAGGGTGGCCACGATCAGGAGGGCCGCTGCCACCAGCGGGATGACGAGCGCCCATTTCAGCTGGGCGAAGTGGCTCGCCCACTGGAGATCCCGTTCCGGATCAGGACCGGTCGGGCCGGCCTTCATGCGGTCCAGGGCCTTCCAGAGGAAGACGTTCTCCATGCAGTCCGCCGCCACCGCCACGGGGGTGAGGAAGAGGGCCCGCAGGGCCCACAGCCGCGTGGCCTTCCGGTAGAGCAGCAGACGGCCGAGTCCGAACGCCCCGGCGAGGGCCGCCGCGTACCCGGGGACGAACCAGCACCAGTCCAGTACGAGCCCTTCCCGGAAGAGCTCCGGTCCGCCTCCGGCCCTCACGATGGCGCGGGCCGCCTCGGCGGTCCCGGGGAACTGCAGCAGCAGCTCCCCGTCCCCCGGGGGCCTGTCCCCGAACGGCGGTGCCGCCATGTACCAGAGCACCATCGAGAGACCGGCGGCGAGCCCGAACAGGCACAGCCCGACCGCCCAGCCCGGCACTTCCCGCAATTTCAACTGCGCCTGAGCATTCGGCATGCACGAAGAGTAATGATCCGGATGCGCCCGGTGCCGCCACCAGCGGCGGTCAGGGGGGAACAGGACCCGCTCGGCCCCTCCCGGGAGGAGGCGCGGCGGGCGGGATCGGACGCCACCCGTCTGCGCCGTTCCGCGCGACGCCGCCGCACCGCTGCGTCAGGGTTGCCGTGGGTAACGGAGGTGCCCGCAGGCCCGGTCCCCGGCCTCGGGCAGCCGCGCGGCGCCACCCCCGGCACGGCCACCGGTTTCACGTTCGGCCGACGGGTGCGCCTTGGCGAAGAGGCACACATGGACGAGATCGGCCGGTACGAACGGTACGTGGGCGGGCACCCGGACGTGGAACGGCTCCATTTCGAACGGCTCGCCCGTGACCTCATGCGGGTCCAGCTCACGTCCCGGAAACGCAGTGGCGCCGCCGACATCGCGCGGACGTTCCACGCCAAGGGGATCCTCGGCGTGGAGAACGCGCGCCTGCGGTTCGGCGACGACCTGCCGCCGGACCTGCGGACCGGGTTCGCGCGCCCCGGCGCCGAGTATCCCGCCACCGTACGGCTCTCGAACGCGAGCGGCACCCGCCGGCCGGACCACGCCCCCGATCTGCGCGGGGCGGCAGTGCGCGTCGCGGCAGGGCCGGACGAGGCACACGACCTGCTCATGGCGAGCCATCCGGTCTCGCACGCACGCGACGCGCGCGAGTTCGTCGCCTTCGCCAAGGCGACGGCGGGCGCCGACTCCGCACCGCGCGAGGCCTTCGCGCTGTTCGTCACGCTGCCGCTCGCGGTCGGATGGTCCACCGCCGCGCGCATGCGCCGCACCGTGCGTGCCGGTACGCGCCGCACCGTGCGCAGCCTGGCCCTGGAGACGTACTGGAGCCCCGGGGCCATCCTGTGGGGCAGCGCGGGGCCGGTCCGGTACCAGCTGCGCCCGGCCGGGGACGCCCCGCCGGCCCCGGACCCCTCCCCCGGCGACCCCGACCACCTGCACCACGAACTCGCCCGGCGGCTGAAGGAGGCGGACGTCGTCTTCGAGCTGTACCTCCAGCGCTACGTCGACGCCCGCCGCACACCCGTCGAGGACGGCACGGCCGAATGGAAGGAGCAGGACACCCCGCCCGTCCGCGTGGCCACGCTCACCGTCCCGCGCCAGGACATCGACTCCTCGGGGGCCCGGGCCGCGGCCGCACGGGTCGAGCAGCTCGCCTTCAACCCGTGGAACAGCACCGGGGCGTTCCGGCCCCTCGGGAACCTCAACCGCGCACGCAAGGCCGCCTACGAGGCCGGCAGCGCCCACCGCCTGGGCCAGCGGTTCCCCCATGTCCAGCCCAGGCGCAACACCGTACTGGGCGTGCCGTTGCGCAGCGCCTTCCGCGGCCTCAACCGGTTCGTCCCCTGGCACCGGCTGCCCGTGCCCCTCGGCCTGCTGAACCTCGTGGCCCTGCGGCAGCAGCTGCGGCGGTCCAACCTGATCGACACCGACCCGCACGAGGCTCCGCCCAGGACCCGGCCCGTGCCGGCGGCCATCGACGAGGACATGCGGGTCGCGCGGAGCTACGACGGCACCTACAACGACCTGTCCGCGCCGCAGATGGGCGCCATCGGGGCCGCCTTCGGCCGCAACCTGCCCCCGGTGTACCGGCCGGACCTGTTCGACGTGCCCAACCCGGTCACGGTCAGCCGGGAACTGCTGCACCGCGACGCCTTCATCCCGGCGCGTTCGCTCAACATCCTGGCCGCCGCCTGGATCCAGTTCCAGGTCCACGACTGGGTCAACCACAAGCGCCACCCGACCGGTACGAAGACCGTCGACGTACCGCTCCCGTCCGGGGTCACCTGGCGGAACACCCCGGGCGGACCTCCGGAGCGGGTGATGCGCTTCGCCGAGAACGAAGGGCTGCACCCGGCCGACGGCGGCGGACCGCCCACGCTCTTCGCCAACGCGGCGTCCCACTGGTGGGACGGCTCGGAGATCTACGGCGGCGACATGCGAACCGGCATGTCACTGCGGGAACCGGACGGTGGCGCCAACCTGCGGCTCGACGACGGTCACCTTCCGGTCGGGCCGAACGGCCTCCCGCTGACGGGGTTCGCGGAGAGCTGGTGGTTCGGGCTCAGCGCCATGCAGACCCTCTTCGCCCGGGAGCACAACGTCGTGTGCGAGGCGTTGCGGCGGGAGTACCCCCGCCTCGGCGAGGAGCGCGTCTACCAGACGGCGCGCCTGGTCGTCTCGGCCCTCATCGCGAAGATCCACACGGTGGAGTGGACTCCCGCGATCCTCGCCACCGAAGTGATCGACATCGGGCTGACGGCCAACTGGCAGGGACCGCCGAACAAATGGCTCGACCGCCTGGGGCTGTGGCTCTTCGAATCGCATGCGCTGACCGGCATTCCCGAGACCCTGCCGGACCACCATGCCGCGCCGTACTCCCTCACCGAGGACTTCGTCACCGTCTACCGCATGCACCCGCTGCTCCCCGACGACTTCGAGATCGTGGACCACCGGCTCGGGCGGCACCTGGACACCCTCGGCTTCGACGACGTCCAGGGCACCGCCACGGAAGCGCTGATGCGCAAGACCGGTCTGGCCGACTCGCTGTACTCGCTCGGCACGGCCCACCCCGGTGCGATCACCCTGCACAACTACCCGCGGGCGCTCCAGGCGTTCGAGCGGGACGGCGAGATCATCGACCTGTCCGTGGTCGACCTGGTGCGGACCCGGCGCCGCGGGGTTCCCCGGTACAACGACTTCCGGGCCGGCCTGCACAAGCCGCGCCTGCGGCGGTTCGAAGAACTGTCCTCCGACCCCGAGACGGTCGCCCGGCTGAAGGAGGTCTACCGCGAGGTCGATCACATCGACACCATGGTGGGGCTCTTCGCCGAGAACCCGCCGCACGGCTTCGGCTTCAGCGACACGGCCTTCCGCATCTTCATCCTGATGGCGACGCGACGCCTTCAGAGCGACCGCTTCCTCACCGTCGACTTCAGGCCGGAGGTGTACACGCCCCTGGGCATGGACTGGATCGCCCGCAACGGCATGACCAGCGTGGTGCTGCGGCACTGCCCCGAACTGGCGGGCTCCCTGCCGCGCGCGGCGAGCGCTTTCGCGCCCTGGCGCGTGGCTCCCGCGAACGGCGCCACGGGCGGCCACTCCGGATGACCACGTGGCGCACGCCCGCCCTCGGCTCCGTCGGCGGCGCCCTCGCGCCCCCGTTCGACCTGTCTCCGGTGGCGGGGACGGCCCGAGCCTGTTTGGCTCGGGGTGCTCACATTCCCCCACCACACGAGGACCGGTCATGAGCGACGACAGCGCGCCGAGCGAGCGAGCCCGCGAGATGCGGGACAAGGCCCAGGAGCTGGAACAGGCGGCGCAGCGGGCGACGGACCCCGCCGAACGGCAGCGGCTGCAGGACAAGGCCCTGCGCATCCGTGAGAAGAGCGAGCAGCTGAACGGGCCCGGCAGCGGGACCATGGACCCCATGTAGACCGGCGGCCGGCCGCGGCGCCGGGCCGGGCCGCCCGGTCCGGCGCCGGGCACGGGCCCGTCCTGCGGCCGCGGGCGCTCAGCCCAGGACGGCCTGGCCCAGCAGGCGGGCGGTGTCGGCGACGAGCTTGCTGTCGTTCGGCCCCTGCGGTGCTTCCGGCCTGGTCGTCTGGACCGCCATCACCACCGGCGTGCCGGCCGGGCTCCAGACCACGCCCACGTCGTTGGCGACGCCGTAGGCGTTGCCGCCACCGGTCTTGTCGGCGAGGGTCCAGCCGGGCAGGCCCTCCTTGAACCGCTGGGTGTTGGTGGTGTTGGCGAGCAGCCAGCCGGTGAGCCGGTCCCGGTCGGTGCGGGGCAGTGCGTCGCCGAGCAGCAGCCGGACGTAGGTCTCGCCGATGGCGCGCGGGCTGGTGGTGTCCTCGGTGCGCCAGGGTTCGGCGGAGTTCAGGGTCGGCTCCCACCGGTCGAGCCGGGTGACGCGGTCGCCGAGGGACCGGGCGAAGCGGGTGATCGCGGTCGGCCCGCCCAGCTCGCGCAGGAGCAGGTTGCCCGCGAGGTTGTCGCTCTGGCTCACCGCGGCCGCGCACAGGGCCTCGACCGTCATCCCGTCGGCCACGTGGTCCTTGGTGACCGGGGCCCACTCGGCCGCCGTGACCTCGTCCTGCGTGTAGTGGATCCGGCGGGCCAGGACCTCCCCGTCACGGTCCAGGTCCCGCAGGACGGCCGCCACGGCCAGCGGCTTGAACACCGAGCAGATCGGGAAGAGTTCCTCCGCGCGGTGGACCACCGTACGGCCGGTGACCAGGTTGCGGGCGTAGACGCCGATGCGGGCGCCGTGCTCGCGTTCCATGTCCTTCAACCGGCGCACGGTGCCCGGGCCGGCGGCCGGCCGGGGGTCGGCGGACGCCCGGCCGGCGGCGCCGAGAGCGAGGGCGGCCAGGCCCCCGGTACCGACGGTCAGGACCGTCCGCCGGGACGGACGGCTCGTCACGTGCTGCACATCGTCTCCTCACCATTGATCATCTCTATGGGAGGAAACACGCGAACCGCCCCAGGACGGTTGCACCCGCCCTCAGGTGCCGGGGGCGCTCCCGCGCTGGGCGGGGGCCGGGGCGCTCGCGCCCGGCTCCCAGGGCGGAGGGGTTTCCTGTTCGGTCCAGGCGGCCAGCGCCTCGCCGTCGACACGGACGATCCCGCAGGTGTCGGCGTATGCGGCGGCGGGCGCGGTGAAGGAGCTGGTCGTCACGAGGACGGCGACGTCGGCCTCGTGGACCGCGAAGCAGGTGCCGCCGAAGCGCTGGAGGTCCTGCGAGCCGACCCGGTGGTCCTGCGCGTAGTGCTTGCACTGGATCACCACGCGCCGGCCGTCCGCCGCCGTCGCGACGACGTCGGCGCCCAGGTCGCCCGCCCCGCCGACCACCTCCACCGCGGTGCAGCCGTCCCGGGCGCACAGGGCCGCCACCGTGTGCTCGAAGCCGTCGGCGTCGGCCCCGGCGTGGTCGATGGCCTCGCCCCCCAGGTCGGGGAGGTCCGCGGGTGAGGGTGCCTCCGCGCTTCCGCCGGGCGGCGGGGTGCGGCGCCGGCGCCGGGCCGGTGCCAGGCTCCACCTCGCCAGGAGCACGCCCAGCAGCAGGAGGGCCAGGGCCACGACCGGGGCCATGGGGAGCCGGATGCCGTCCGCGGACACGGCCTTCAGGAAGGCGGCCACGCCCGCGACGGCGGTCCCGAGCAGCCCCAGCGCGAGCACCGCGTCGCGTCCCGGACCGGGGCGCCGCGCGGGTCCGGCGCCGCGTACGGTCAGCGGCCCCTCGTCCTCGACGGTGGTCATGCGGTCCCCCTCTCCCCCGGCAACACGGCTGTCCCCGAAGCCTGTTGGACCCTCGTATGGCCGGGGGCGGGGATTTCAAACCGGCCGGTCCCCGCGGCGCGCGGGGAGCCGGTCAGTCCAGGAGCTCGACGTACCCGTCGGTTCCGTGGACGCGGATCCGCCGGCCGTCACGGATCAGGCGGGTGGCTCCGGCGACGCCCACGACGGCCGGCAGACCGTACTCCCGGGCGACGACGGCGCCATGGGTCATCAGGCCGCCCACCTCCGTCACCAGGCCCTTGATCCCGACGAACAGGGGCGACCAGCTGGGGTCCGTGAAGACCGTGACCAGGATGTCGCCGGGCTCCAGGTCGGCGTCGGCCATGTGGTGGACGACGCGGGCCCGTCCCTCGACGGTCCCGGCGGAAACGGGCAGGCCGACGAGTGCGCCGGCCGGTGCGTCGTCGCGCCGGTACGATCCGCTGAGGGCCTCACCGTCCGACGTGAGGACGCGGGGCGGTGTGAGCGCCCCGTACGACCGGAACGCCTCCTTGCGCTGCCGGATGAGCCGGTGGTCCACCCGGTGCGAGCGCACGACGTCGCGCAGCTCCTCGAACGTGAGGTGGAAGGCGTCCTCCCGCTCGGCGAGCACGCCGGCCCGCACGAGCCGGTCGGCCTCCGCCACCAGGGCCTGCTTGTAGACGAAGAAGCGGCTGACCATGGCGTACTTCGGGTACTCCCGGTACCCGATGAAGGTTCTGACGCGGTCGATCATCCGTCGGGTCTCGTCGGCCTTACGGTCCCCGTCCGGCAGTGCCCGCAAGCGCGACAGCACCTCCTGCCGCTTCTGACGCGCCGTCCGCAGCCCCTGCTCGAAGCGCCGTCGGGCGGCGCCCGGCCCGGAGTTCCTGACGTGGTCGAGGAGCACGGGCACGAGCGTGGCGGGGTGCTCGCGCCAACGCGGCCGCGTGATGTCGATCTCGCCGACGCAGCGCATGCCGTACCGGCTGAGGTAGGCCTCGATGGCGTCGCGCGCCTCGGGTCCGCCCGGGAGCTCATCGAGCCCGTCGAGGAAGCCGTCGTCCTCGACTCCCTGGAGGAAGGCCACCACCTCCGGCCGGGGGCGGACCACGTCCGCGACGTCGAGCAGCGCCAGTCCCATCTCGGACGTGACGTTGCCGGGGGCGGACAGCGTCAGCGTGTCGGCCGCGTTCTTCTCGCCCAGCCACGCCCGCAGGTGGTCGTTGAGCCACCAGGTGGCCTCCATCCCCGCCATGACGACCTGGAAGCTCAGCGGATCACGGAGGAGCCGCTTGTGCTCCTGGAAGGCGTCCGACAGGAAGTCGAACAGTTCCGGTCCGGTCTTGGTGCGGACGTCCCGCTCCAGGGCGGCGAGGGACCGCCGGCTGCGCTCGATCAGCTCGGTGACGACGGCCGGATCGGTCTCGATCGGGGCGGGCGCCGGGCCGGCCGGCGGCCTGCCGGGAGCCGGATCGAGGGGCTCGGGCAGCGACGGGAGGAAGCCGTCGCGGGCGAGGAGGGTCTCCAGGGCATCCCTGACCAGCGGGTCGCCCCGGCCGACGACGTCCAGGAGGCCGGCGCGGGTCGCGGGCGAGGCCAGGCGCCGGGTGACGTCGACGAACAGCCGGCCGCCTGCCTCGTGCATCGGCGCCATGGCGGTCAGCTGCCACACGGAGAGCCCCAGGGGCTTCATGGGGTCGGTCATCATCTGCTGGTGGCCGACGGAGAGGTAGACGCGCTTCCCGTGCTCGCCGCTCTCTGGGCCGGTCCCGGGCGCGGGGGCGGGGACGGGGAAGAGCGTCGTGATCGGCCGGCTCTGGACGACGTGGAAGTCGCCGTCGGCCAGGCACCATTCGATGTCCTGCGGGCGTCCGAAGTGCGCTTCGATCCGCCGCCCGAGCCGGACGAGCCGCACGGCCTGCGCGTCGGTCAGCGGGGGCCGCTCCTGCCGCCGGGCGAGCGCCCTGGCGACGACTTCGCCGCGGCGCACCGTGAAGACGTCCGGGTTCACCAGCCCGGACACCAGGGCCTCGCCGAGGCCGGAGGCCGCCTCCACGGTGGCGGCCTTCCGGTCGCCCGTGACGGGGTCGGCCGTGAACAGGACCCCGGCCGCCTGAGGGAAGACCATCCGCTGGACGACCACGGCCATGTGGACCGTCCGGTGGTCGATGCCGTTCTTCTGGCGGTACGTCACGGCCCGCTCGGTGAACAGCGAGGCCCAGCACCGGCTGACGTGCCGGATGACGGCCTCCGGCCCGAGGACGTTCAGGTAGGTGTCCTGCTGGCCCGCGAAGGAAGCGGACGGCATGTCCTCCGCCGTCGCGCTGGAGCGGACGGCGTAGGCGGTCCGCTCGCCGAACCGGGCGAGCGCTCCGGTGATCCGCGCCGCGAGGGCGTCCGGGACGGGGACCCCCGCGATGGCCCGGCGGACGTCCCCGCTGAGGGTGCGGACGGCCTCCCGGTCGCCCGGCTCCACGCGTCCGAGCCGGGCGATGCCCTCCTCGATGGCCGGTGCTTCCCGCAGGATCCGCCGGAAGGCATCCGTCGTCACGCAGAAGCCCTCCGGGACGCGGACGCCGTCGATCCGCGCCAGCTCGCCCAGGTGCGCGGCCTTGCCGCCGACGGCGTCGACCTGTGACGCGCCGACCTCTCGGAGATCCACCACGTACCGTCCGGTCATCGCGCTCCCTCCGCCGCGACGGTGGTCCTGCGCTCCGCGGGCCTGAAGGCCCCGCTCGCCCGGTATGTCGACAACAGCAGTACTCGCACGCCTGGTCCCCATTGATCGCGATCCGTGGCTCCGGCCGACGATTCTGCGCCGGGACGGGGGCCTTGCCGCAAGCCCCCCAGTGCGCTATAGCTTGGAAGTGGCAGGGAGAGCGCTCTCCCTGCCTTTTGCATGTGCGCACCGACGGCCCCCTACCGCGGAGCGGCGTTCTCGGTCTCCGGCAGCGCCAGCAGTTCCAGCAACGGCGCCCGGTGGAGGGCGGCGACCGGTTCCAGCAGGTCGGGGTGGCGCAGCAAGGGCGCGGCGGCGTGTTCGTGCCCGCCGGGGCGGGTGAGACGGGTGACCTCGCCGACCCGGCCCCGGCCGGCGAGGCGGTGGGCGTCGGCGGCGAGGGCGGGGGCCGCGAGGAGGCAGGCGGCCCAGCTGACGACGGTCTCGTCCACCCAGGACCGCCACCCGGCCTCGTCATCGGAGTCGTCCCGGTGATCGGCGCCCGTCAGCCAGTCGAGCCGCGCGCTCCCGCCCGGACCGAGGAGGCGCACGAGTTCCGCGTCGAGCGGCGTCGGGTACCGCAGGGCCGCGGCGAGGGCGACGGCCTGCCGGGCCTGGGCCTCGGCCAGGGCCCGGTTGAACGCGCCCGCGGAGGGCGGGAAGGCGGTCAGCAGCCAGCGCGCGCCGGCGGCTGTGAGGGGTGCGAGATCGGCGGACACGGCGGCTTCCTCGGTGGCGTGCTCGCCCCGGCCCGTGCCGGGTCCGCGAGCTGCGGGGCGAAGCCGCGCTGCTCCGCTCGTGGACGACCAGCGTAGCCGGGGGCGACCGGCGTGCGGCATGACGCACGTCACCGGCCGTGCGGTCATCCGCTCGGAGGCGTGGTCGGCCCTGCGGGTGCCGGGCCGCCGGTCAGGGCCGAGCATGGGCACATGGACGAGGAGAACGGCTTCGGGCGGGCGGCGGGCGGGAGCGGCGAGGCGGTGCGCGCGGTCGCGGAAGCACGCCGGATGGTCGCGTCCCGCGGCTGGTACCTGATGCCCCCGGCCGTGCTCTCCCGGTGCCTGGGCGTGGCCCCCGCGGAGTGGGCGCGGCTCGACGGGCACTGGGAGGACCTCGCCGCGGACCCCTACGCGGCCGAGAAGGGGACGAGCCGGCTGCGCCGGTACGGGCAGTTCCTGCTGTCCCGGCAGGCCGGCGGCATCACGCCCCTGCCGCACGGGGTCTTCGTGCAGCCCGACGACAGCAACCCGCTCTACGTGGACGTCGAGCGCCGCTTCGAACCGCTCACCGACGCGTTCCGGGCCGAGCCCGTGCTGGGTGCCCTGATCCGGCTGCTCGGCGACGTCGCCGCGGGGCTGGACGACGCCGACGAGTGGATCGTACGGGTGCACCCGTTCCGCGTCGTCGCCCGGTCCGGCAGCCTGGGGCAGCCCACGCCCGAGGGCCGCCACAAGGACGGTGTCACGCTGGTGTCCTCGCTCCTGGCCGGCCGCCGGAACGTCACCGGGGGCCGCAGCACCGTCTACGACGCCGAAGGCAGGGAGATCGCGGCCACCACCCTCAGCGAGCCGGGAACGCTCCTGCTCAGTGACGACCGCGCGACCTGGCACGCGGTGTCACCCGTCCGGCCCGAGGACCCCGGCGGGCCCGGCCACCGGGACGTCCTGGTCACCACTCTGGCCGCCCGCTGACCCCGCCGCCGCCCGTCCCGCGTGCCGTGGCCGCCACGAGCCGGTCCACCACCGCCGCGGGCCCGGCTCCCGCGGCCGCGCAGGCCCGCTGCCGGGTCGCGCCGTCACCGCGCTCGGCCAGCCGGTCGAACAGGCCGGTGGCCTCGTGCAGGTCCCCGGCCTCCTCCAGCGCGGGGCGTACGAGGTCCACCAGCTCGCCGGCGATGTCCGCGACGGGGCGGGAGCGGCCCGTCGCGGGATGGAAGGCGTCACCGCTCCATCCGTCCCGGGCGGCACGCCAGCAGGCGGCACGCAGCACCTCCGCCTCCCAGCGCGGCCCCGGGTCCCCCGCCCGTCCCCGAGCGGCGGCGGTCCGTACGAGGGCGCGCAGGAGGACGGCGAAGGCGACGGTGTCGTCGAGGTCCTGCAGGACGTCCATCGCCCGCACCTCCAGGGTGGGCAGCCGGGGGTTGGGGCGCAGGTCCCAGAACGGCGTCCGTGCGTCCAGCATCGCCTCGGTGCCGGCGATCGTGACGGCCAGGCGCTCGTGCTCCTGCCACGAGGCGGCGTAGGGCGGGGGACCCAGGCAGGGGAAGCGGTGGCGGATGACCGTGCGCCAGCTGGCGTACCCGGTGTCGAGGCCGCGGTGGTACGGCGAGTTGGCCGTCGCGGCGATCAGCAGGGGCAGCCAGGGGCGCAGGTGGTTGGCCGTCCGCACGGCGAGTTCGCGGTCGGGCAGGTGGACGTGGACGTGCAGGGCGCTGACGGCGAAGTCGTCCATCATGCTGCGGTACTGCAGGCGCCCCGCCCGGTAGCGGGGGTGCTCGGCCACCTGGACCGGCCCGGCCTCCTGGAGCACCGCGGTGCCCGACGCGCACAGGCGGACGCCCTCGGCGCGGGCCGCCGCGACGAGTGCCCCGCGCACCTGCTCCAGCTCCAGGCGCAGCTCGCTCGCGGACCGGCAGGGGCGGGTGCGTCCCTCGACCTGGCAGAGGGCGAACTCCTGTGTCGCCCGGTCCCCCGCGTAGCCCGCGGCGCGGGCGGCCACGGCGGGTCCGGCCGGCACGATCAGGCGGCTGTCCGGGTCGACGAGGAAGAACTCCTCCTCGACCCCGATCGTCGGGACCGTTCCGGCGGGGTCTCTCATTCCTTCAGCATCCCCACTACCGGCGGGTACGACCGGTCAGGGCCGCGACCGGCCCGATTCGCGCCGCATGACGGAACGGAAGTCGCGGGCGGGACGCCCGGTGACCGACCGGACGGTGTCGGTGACCCGGTCCTCGGCCCCCTCGGCGATGGCCTCGTCCATGTCGGCGAGGAGCGTGGCGAACCGTTCGGGCATCAGTGCCGCCAGACGGGACGTCAGCTCTTCGCGGGGCAGCGACCGATGGACCACGGGCCGTCCGGTGACCTCCGCGACGACGGTGGCGACGTCGTCGTAGCCCAGGGCCTCGGGCCCGGTGAGCACGAGGCCGGTGTTGGGAGCACGCAGGCCGGTCAGGGTGCGGACGGCCACGGCCGCGATGTCCTCGGCGTCGACGAAACCGACCCGGCCGGTCCCGGTGGCGGTGCGGATGACCCCTTCGGTACGGATGCTGTGCGCGTGCAGGTGCCTGCCCGTGAAGTTCTGCATGAACCAGGACGGCCGGAGCACCGCCCACTCGTCGAAGATGCCCGGCAGCGCCTCGTGCACCTTTCCCACGGCCGGACCGCCCTGCGGAACGGAGGAGGCGCTCAGCAGCACCGCGCGCCGCACTCCGGCGGCCCGGGCCCGGCGCAGGAAGGGCAGGACGACGGCCGCGGGGTCGGGATCGCCCACGGGCGGGACCACGTACACGCGGTCCGCTCCGGCGAGGGCGGCGTCATGGGTGGCGGCGTCGTACCAGTCGAAGGCGACGGCTTCGGCGCCCGGCACCGGGGTGGCCCTGCGGCTGGCCGCCTTGACCGCGTGGCCGGCGGCCGTCAGCTGCGCGCAGGTGCGGCTGCCGGTGGTGCCGGTGGCACCGGTGACGAGCGTGGTGCCGGTGGCGGGGGTGGGGGCGTGGGCCGTCATCGGCTGCCCCCGGCACCGTCGGCACCGGCACCGGCACCGGCACCGGCCGTCGGCTCAAGGGCGGCGAGCGGGTTCCAGTAGTCGCGGTAGGAGGTGAACCTCCCGTCCTCGACGGTGACCACGGCGATGTACGTCATGTCGAAGGGGCGCCCGGACCTCACCTGCCGGCCCACGCCGCGCATCTCGGCCACGATCGTCCGCGGATCGGCGGTCTCGTGGATCCGCAGGTCGGCCTCGGGGAAGTCGTGGAGATCGATGCGCTCCGGGTAGGGCTCCATGTACGCGGCGACGGCCTTGCGCCCCTCCAGCCGCCGGGGCCATTCCGGGGGCGCGAACGGGAACTCCATCACCCCGTCCCGCGCCCACAGGCCCACCCAGCCCGCGATGTCCTTGTCGAGCAGGAGCCGCAGGCCGTGGCGGTAGAAGTCCGCCGGCGAGATCGACACGGGTACGGACATGGGTATCCTCTCCTCCAGGAAAACGGACCTTGAGTCCGCTTCCAAGAACGATACGGACCCCAGGTCCGTTTTTCAATCCGCCCGATGGGAAGGAACGGCGTGACCGAGCGCAAACCCCGCAAGGACGCGGCCCGCAACCGACAGGCCGTCCTGGAGGCCGCCGACGCCCTCTTCGGTCGTTCCGAGACCCCCGAGGACCTCACGATGGCCGACATCGCGGCAGCGGCCGGCGTCGGCAAGGGCACCCTCTTCCGCGCCTTCGGCGACCGCGCCGGCCTGCTCCGCGCGCTGTACGAGGCCCGGCTGGAACCCGTTCGGGAGGCGGTGGAGACGGGCCCCCCGCCCCTCGGGCCCGCCACCCCGCCACAGGAGCGGGTGCCCGCCCTCCTCGACGCCCTCCTCTGCTTCAAACTCGACAACCGGCGCCTCGCGCTGGCCCTGGAGGAGGCCGGGAGCAGCAGCCCGTACCAGGCCGGCCACTACGACTGGTGGCACGGCGTGCTCCGGTCCGTGCTGGAGCAGGTCCCGGGCCTGACCGACGCCGGCTTCGCCGCGCACGCCCTCCTGGCCGCCACCCGGGCCGACCTCGTCGAGCGCCTGACCGGCCCGGAGGGCCTGCCGCGCGAGCGGCTGCGGGGCCAACTCGCGGAATACGCCGCCAGGGTCGCGACCGCCCGCTGAGGAGGCCGGGGGCACCGGGCGCCGGCGTTGTCAGTGCCCTTTGACAGCATGGCCCCATGAGCAAAGTGGTGAACTACAGCATGGCCAACCGGGGTCGGGTCCTGCGGTTCGTGCCCGCCGAGGACCTGAGCGCCGACGAGTCACGGCGCCTGGACAACATGCGCAGGACGGCGCGGGCGCGTCAGGACGACCTCGATTACCAGGGCGTGGACTGGGGGTTGTCGGTCCCGGACGCCCTGGAGGAGCTGACGGCCGGCCGGGCCGGCTCCTCCGCCGCCTATGCCGGGAGCGCCTACTACGCGGCCCTCCAGATCATCATCGACCACAACGCGAGCGACTCCGACACCCTGGGGAGTTACCGCAGCCCCTTCACCCTCTTCTCGGCCCTGGACGACGCGCTGGGCGCGGTGGGCGTCCCGGCGGACCTGCTGCCCCGCCAGTACGTCTTCAGCGGCCCGCCGTCGGAGATCGGGTTCCACATCCCCCACCCCGTGGACGGTTCCCCGGAGATCGGCTGCTGGCCCCTGGCGAAGGCCGTGCCCGCGGTGGAGGCCTACCGCGCGGTGCTGGACCGGATCGATCCCGATCTCCGGTACGACCTGGAGGAGCTCGTCAAGGCCCTCGACGGCTGGGCCTCGGAGTGGAAGGAGGGACAGGGGGCCTGGTGGTGGGCGGAGGACGGCTCGGTCTTCTTCTCGATCACCGGCTGACCGGTCCGGGCCGAGGACGGCCCGGACCGCGGTCGCGCGCGGCGGGCCGGCTCCGCGACGGGGGCCGGCTCGCCGTGCGCCGGAGGGTCACGCGTTGAGCGTCGACCAGAGCCACTGGCCGCCGACCCGGACGTAGAGCCGCTTGTTCGCGGAGTCCACGGCGAGGGTGCCGTCGAGGGGCTGACGGGTGAAGGAGGCGTCGCTGACCGGGCCGGGCACCAACCGCAGCGGCGGGTTCGGCGCGTTCTTCACCGGAATCGTTCCGGTCGCCTGGGCACCGAGGCTGCCGTAGCTGTTCTCCACCCGGAAGTCGCCGGTCGACGACTGCTCGTAGTAGATGTGCGTGCCGGTCGGCGCGGTGGCGTAGAGCCCGACGACGTTGCGCAGCACGGCGGTGGAGCCCGGCCCGGAGTAGAGCGCGACGCCCGCGTTGACGGTGGCCTTGTCCCGGTTGGCGATGACCACGTTCTCCAGCGCGCTGGCGCTCGCCGCCCAGCTGATGATGTTCCGCGCGGTGGCCGGGGTGCCGGCGGCGAAGTCACCGGCGTAGCAGTAGATGTTGGTGGCGTAGACGTGCCTGCAGCCGGCGTCGGTCTTCAGGTGCGGTCCGCCCTGCATGCGGGAGGTCTCGAACTTGCAGTCGGTGATGTAGACGCCGTTGGGGTTGTTGGTGGTGACGGCACCCTGGCCGATCCACAGCGCGCCGGTGCCGAAGGCCTCCAGGCGGCAGCCGATGAAGTGGATCTGGTTGATGTTGTCCTTGCTGTGGCCCCAGGCGCCCTCGGTGGCCGAGGAGGCGTTGCGCAGCCAGATGTTGGGCTGGGTGGTGCTGGCGGTGGTGCCGGTGCAGTCCTCGATGACCAGGTTGTAGAACCGGGAGTCCCAGAACTCGACGGCGTCTATGCACATGTCCTTGTTCGAGGTCATGAAGACGTCGCGGAAGTAGGAGTTGTTGTTGTAGTAGAGCTCCAGCAGCAGGCCGGTCTTGCCGTTGCCGTTGAAGCCGAGGTTCTCGACGGAACAGTAGCGGCGGTGGGTGGCGCCGGTGGAGTAGGCCGCTCCCGTGCCGGACATCCGGAGCAGGATGCCGTCGCCGCCCTTGACCAGCATGGAGGCCTTCGCCCCGGCGCCGGCCAGGCGGATGCCGTCGGCCTTGACGGCGAGCGCGGGTGCGCCGGCCGCGGGCTTGACGAGGTACTTCCCGACGGGGAAGTACACGGTGCCGCCGCCCGCCGCGGCTGCCGCGTCGAGTGCGCGCTGGACGGCGGCGGTGTCGTCGGCGGAGCCGTCGCCGACCGCGCCGTGGGCCTTGACGTCGAACCAGTCCGGTGTTCCGGCGGCCGTGGTCGCCGCGGCGGCCGTGGCGGTGCCGGATGCCAGCGCGGTCCCGGTGAGCCCGGCCACCGCTCCCGTCAGCAGTGCGCGGCGGGCTGTCTTCCGCTGTTCGGTCACGCTCTCCCCCTTGTGATGATCGGACAACGGGGATGATCTTGCCACTCGGTCCGTGGGCCTGGCGACGACGGGCGACGGGGGCGGCGGGTTGCCATGATGGTGGGGAGGTCACGGCTCGGTGGGTGGCGGCCGCGAAACGAGGTGGTGCGGATGTGCCGGTGGCTCGCCTACTCGGGTTCGCCCGTCTTGCTCGACGCCGTGCTCTACCGTCCGGAGCACTCGCTGATCAACCAGAGCCTCCGGGCGCGGATGGGTGTCGAAGCCACCAATGGCGACGGCTTCGGCGTCGGCTGGTACAGCACGGACGGGGACGGCAGACCGACGGTCTTCCGCGACACCGCGCCGGCCTGGAACAACCGCAACCTGCGGGAGATCGCGGCGCACGTCCGTTCCCCGTTGTTCTTCGCGCACGTGCGCGCCTCCACGGGCTCGGCCGTGCAGCAGACCAACTGCCACCCGTTCCGTCACGGCCGGTGGCTGTGGATGCACAACGGAGCCATCGCGGACTTCCACCGGCTGCAGCGGGACCTGTGCATGGCCGTCGATCCGGTGCTCTTCCCGTGCATGGAAGGGTCCACGGACTCCGAGGTGATGTTCTACCTGGCGGTGACCTTCGGGCTCGACCAGGACGTTCCGGGCGCGGTCGCCAGGATGGCCGGGTTCGTGGAGCGGCTCGGCAAGGAGCACGGCGTGCTGGAGCCGCTCCAGATGACGGTGGCGGTCAGTGACGGGCAGCGGGTCTGGGCGTTCCGGTACTCCAGCTGCGGCGCGTCCCGGTCGCTGTACTACAGCAGCCGCGCGGAGGCCGTCCGCCGCCTGCACCCGGATGTCGACTACCTCCGCGAGATCTCCGACGACACCCGGATCGTGGTGTCCGAGCCGCTCGGGGACCTGCCCGGGATGTGGAACGAGCTCCCCGAGGCGAGCTGCGCGGTCGTCCCGTCCGGACCGGAGCCGGACTACTTCCCCTTCCTGCCCGACCCGGGCTGACGCCGCCCGCCGCCTGACGCCTCACAGCCGGGTCCCCTGGCTGTGAGGCGTCCCGGCCGTGTGAGGCGTTTCTCTCCCGTCGTCGTGGCGCGGGCGGCCCGGGAAGGCCGACGATGGGGGCATGACCTCCTCGCCCCGCCCGCCGCGCACCGGCGGCCGACCGGATCCGGCGGACGCTACCGCCGCGTTCAGGGAAGAGCCGGATCCCTCCCGCGGGTACCTGCTGGACAACGCGCGTGCCGAGGCGGGCGAGCGGTTCGTCTGGCTGGCCGAGCTGTTCGACGGCGTGACGCGCGGGCACTTCGAGCGGCTGGGGGTGAAGGCCGGCTGGCGCTGCTGGGAAGTGGGGGCCGGTGGTCCCGGTATCCCGCAGGCACTCGCGGCGGCCGTCGGTCCGACCGGGCACGTCCTGGCCACGGACATCGACCCGTCGTGGCTGGAGGCGGGCGGCGGGTACGAGGTGCGCCGGCACGACGTGGCCGCTGATCCGCCCCCGGAACCGGGGACGTTCGATCTGGTGCACGCCCGGCTCGTACTGGTCCACGTACCCGACCGGGCGCGCGCGTTGGCCACGATGGCGGCGGCGCTGCGCCCCGGTGGCCTGCTGCTGGTCGAGGACGCGGACACCGCCCTGCAACCGCTGGCCTGCCTGGACGACAGCGGCCCCGCGCAGCGGCGGGCCAACCGGCTGCGCGACGCGGTCCGGGAGCTGCTGGCGCGCCGCGGCGCGGACCTGCGCTACGGCCGGACGCTGCCGCGGGCCCTGCGCGAGGCCGGCTTGGTGGACGTCGCCGCGGCGGGCTCCTTCCCGGTCGGCGGGCCGGCCTGCGACCGGCTGGAGGCGGCGACGATCCGGCACGTGCGCGGCGAACTGCTCGCGGCCGGCCTGACCGACGACGCCGAGGTCGACGCGCACCTGGCCGCCGTCGAGGCGGGCGAACTCGACCTGACCCTCGCACCGCTGATCTCGGCCTGGGGCCGCCGCCCGGCCGAGTAGCCCCCGGCCCCCGGCAACCCCGCGGCGACGACCGCGCCGCCCCCGTCGAGTGGGCCGTTGTCACAGGCGGCGGTTACGTTTCGGCCGAGGGCATGCACGAGGGCGAGCGGGAGCGGGGAGCTGCCATGGTGGTCGAGGTGGGGTACGCACAGGCTTGGGACCCGGAGGCCCGCCTGCCCTGGCGCCCGGTGTCGGTGGGCGAGGCACGGGAGCGGGACGCGGCCGGCCTTCCGTACGTGGTGGTGTACCGGGCGGCGGGCCGGGAGGCACCGCTTGAGGTGCGGCTCGTGTCCTGGCGGGACCACTACGTGGGGCTGTGGGTCTACGACGCCCAGGGTCGCCGCACCCACGAGGTGGACATGCGGCTGCTGGACGACCCGACGCGGCTGCTGCGCCGGCACACCGTCCGCTGGACCTACGCCGGCCCGGAGACGGCGGAACGCGACGAGGCGTGTCCCCGCGTCACCGTGGAGCTCTTCCCGGACGGGAGGGGGCGACGGACGGAGGAACTCCGGGGCAGGGGCGGCGGCGCGTACGTGACCGTGCCCGAGGTCCCCGAGGAGGAGCGCTGGACGGACCGGCCCGCCTTCGGGGAGTGGCCGCTGTTCTCGGCCCGGGTCCACGGGCTCGCGGAACCCCTGCGCTTCGAGACCGCCGGGGCGGACGGCGACGGCAGCGGCCTCGCCCCGGCGACCTGCTGGCGCCCGCCCCGGCCCGCGCGGCCCGGGCCGATCAGCGAGCTGTTCCGGCCCGGCGTGCGCGTGACCGACGGGTACCACCCCGAGATGACGGTCGTGGAGCCGCGTCGGATCGGAACCGTGCGCGTGCCCAGCGGACTGCTGGCCGTCTCCGGCCCGGACAGCGACGACGCCGGGCCGCACATCACGGTCCCCGTCCCGCCGGGGGAGTACGTGCTGGAGGAGGCGCAGGTTCGTCACACCTACCACTGCGAATGGCGGGGGAGCCGGGTCACGCGCACGGACACCACGGCCGTCCGCGTGCGCGTCGCCGACCTCCCCGCCGCGAGCTGGGAGATGGCCTCCCGGCCCGACGACGACCCCCGCCTCCTCCCGGAGGACGGCGTCTTCGGCTTCGACACCGACGGTGCGACGGGATGCTTCGCCGACGCGGGGGCCTGGGAGCAGCTCCTCACGCTCTTCGAGCGAGGTCTGATCCAGGGAGACCCTGCCCTGGGCCCGGACGAGTACGCGGACATCAACGACTCCATGTACCTGCTGCGGACCCGGGACCGGGTGTCCGGCGGCGAACTGGTCGCCTTCGCGACCACGGGTGACGGCACCTGCCCCGTCTGGGTGGGCCGTTCCGAGGCCGGCGAGGTGGTCGGCGTCGTCGTGCTGGTGGCGGGGACGCCCGAGCTGCTCCAGGGCAGCCAACGCCTCCCGGTCACCTGCGTTGGGCCGTTCGGACCGGCTCCGGTGTAAAGAGCCGGAGCCCACGGAACACTGCCAGGCGGCAGCACGCACCCGCCCTGCGGGAGTTCGCGACCGGAGGTCATTCATGCATGAGCACAAGGACGCCGACGGGCTGCCCCGGCGTCGGTTCGTCGCCCTGTCCGGCGCTCTTGGCGCGGCAGCGCTCCTGGCCGGCGCGGGAACGGGCAGGAGTAGGGCCGCGGCGGCCCAGGCCGCGTACAGCGCGCCCTCGACCGATCCGTGCCCCCCAGGCACCCCGCCTCCCGGGACGAGCCCCTGCCCGCCTTCTCAGCTGCAGTCGCTCTGCGGTAGGCCCGGCGACAGCGATCCGGTGTGGAACGACGTCCAACATTGCGTCCGGAACCCGCAGGATCCTCAATGCCTGCACGTCACCTCGGACTACGTGGTGCTCCACGGCAAGCCGGAGAGTCCGCGCAATTTCCTCCTGTCTCCCACGTGCCGCATCACGGGTATCGAATGCCCGTACCTGGAGAGCACCCAGGCGCCCAATTACTGGAGCGACGCGTGGGACAACGCGAGGCCGGGAGGACGTGTCCCCGTGCAATCCGACTTCATCGGACTGGGAATCAACTCGCAGGCCGCCCGCCGGTTCGATCAGCTGCACATTCACATGGCCGGAGTGGAGGACAACACGCAGAAGCAGCTTCAGGACCTCGAAAGGGCACACAGCATCGCGACCAGCGTCGGGGCATGGGCGCAGGCCCAGGTGTCCGTCACAGGGTTCAAGGGGAGACGCACGTACCGGGCACTCCTGCGCCGCAGCCTGGACGAGAACCTCTTCGCCCTGCTGGCTGACCATGTGGTGCATCCACCCCAGACGGGCGGGATGGCGCAGCAGACGCTGATCGTCGTACCGAAGAAGGTGAACAACGCCTATACGGGGGACTTCTACGTCCTCAACAGCGACACGTCGCTCCACGACGGCACGGACACCTGCGACGAATTGCTCGTGTACGCATAGTCCCCCTGACCGTTCGCAAGCGTCTCAGAGCGCCATGGCGCGGCCCAGCTCGCGTGACTTCTGCCGGAGGGCGGCCGCCCAGGCCTCGGCCGGGGCCGCCGGCGGCCATGTCACCTGGACACCTGCCCGGTCCGCCAGGACCAACACCGTGGCGACGAATCCCTCGGACAGGGAGACCACGACGGCGTGCCGCGTGCCCCGGTGCCATGCGAGCAGGGCGTCGACGAAGGCGCTGAACACCAGGGGGTCGATCCGGCACTCGTCAGCCTGCATGGGGCCGATGCCGGACGGGAGACCCAGCTCGGCCTCGTAGAGGCTCACCTGGTTCGTGAAGAGCCGGGAAGCTCCGTTGGACGGGTTCCACAGGGTCCGGTCACCCAACGCGTAGTACTGGCTCAATGCCGCCCCCTCCTGCCGGCCGAACGGGCCGGGTTGTGCGCCCATGACATCACGGGTGGCCAGGTCTCGGGAAACCTCTTGCGGAATGGTCAAGAAACGTTGACCATTGGGCCATGCCAAACGATGATCTTCCCGAGGCGTTTCACGTCACCACGGACGAGCAGCTGCGCGCCGTCTCCAACCTCACCCGTCACCGCATCATGGCCGTGCTCCGCTTCGAGCCGGCGACGATCACTCAGATCGCCGCGCGGGTCGGCCTCGCGAAGGGGAGCTCCAGCTACCACGTGCGGCTGCTGGAGCGGGCCGGCCTGGTGAAGGTGGTGCGGACGCGGAAGGTGCGGGGGGTCAACGAGCGGTACTACGCGATGGCCGCGCGGTCGATCGTGCTGCCCGATCCGGGCGAGGGCGGCCCGGACGTGCTGATGCGGCACGCGGTGGCGGACCTGGAGGCCGCGCCCGCGGACACCGAGCGGCACGTGCGGATGGCGCACCTGCGGCTCACCGACGAGCAGTTCGCGGAGCTCGGGGCGCGGCTGGATGCGCTGGCGGACGAGTACCGGGCACTGTCCGACCCGTCGCTGCCGGACGCGTCGCTCGTCTTCGCACTGTTCCACCCGGGATCGCACGCGCAGGCCGAAGGAGACGTCAAGTGACCACAGGGGTACGGAAACTGCCGGCCGGGTTCGGACGGCTGTGGACCGCGCAGACGGTGTCCTCGCTCGGCGACGGCGTGACGCACGCCGCGCTGCCGCTGCTCGCGCTGACGTTGACGCGGGATCCGCTGGCGCTCGCCGTCGTCACGGCCGCCGGAACGCTGCCGTGGCTGCTCTTCGGGGTGCTCGGGGGTGCGCTGGTGGACCGCTGGGACCGCCGCCGCACGATGTGGGTCGTGGACGCGGCGCGTGCGGTGCTGCTCGCGATACCCGCTGCGGCGGCCGCACTTGACGTGCTGAGCATCGCGCTGCTCGCGGCCGTCGCCTTCCTGCTGGGCCTCGGCGGGCTCTTCTTCGACACGGCCGCCACGGCCTATCTGCCGGACCTGCTCGGCCGCGACCCCGCGCTCCTGGAGCGTGCCAACTCCCGTCTGCGCGGCACGCAGACCGCCGCGTCCGGCTTCGCCGGGCCGCCCGCGGGCAGTGCCCTGCTCGCGCTCGGACGGGCGGTGCCGCTGCTCGCCGACGCGGTCTCCTTCGCGCTCTCCGCGCTGCTCGTACGATCGCTGCCCGCCGCGCCCCGGCCGGTGCCGCAGGCCCGCGAGTCGCTGCTGCGGCAGGCGCGGGCCGGGGCCTCGTACGTCTTCCGCGACCGGTTGCTGCTCGGGCTCGCGCTGCGTCCGGCGGTCGGGAACGTCGCCTTCCTCGCGGTGGAGACCGTACTGGCCCTCTTCGCGCACGACCGGCTCGGGATCGGCAGCTTCGGCTTCGGCCTGCTCCTCACGGCGGAGGCCACCGGCGGTCTGCTCGGCGCGGCCATCGCCTCCTTCCTCGGCCGACGACTCGGCACCGGCACCGCGCTGACCTGCACGGCCGCGGTCGAGGGCCTGGCCGTCCTGGGCCTCGCCGCCGCCCCGAACCCGTACGTCGCCGGTCTCGCGCTCGCCGTCTGCGGGGCGGGCATGGGCGCCACGATGGTGCTCGCGCCCTCCCTCCGGCAGTCGATCGTCCCGCCGCAGCTGATGGGCCGGGTCGCCTCCACCTCCCGCATGCTGGCCATGTGCGCCGCTCCGTTCGGGGCCTTCCTCGGCGGCTGGCTGGCCACCGCCTACGACGTCCGCACCCCGCTCTACGCCGCCGGCGGCCTCCTCCTGGCGATGACGGCGGTCACGGCGACCATGACCGGCAACCGCCGGGTCGAGGCGGCGCTGCGTGCCGCCGCGCCGGCCGACGAGCCCGCCCAGCCCGACCAGCCGGTCCTGCCGGCAGCCCGGGAAGCCGTTCAGGAGCGGGCCGTACAGGGGCAGTAGCCCATCGGGGGCGCGCAGCCGCGTGCGGCCGGGGGACCGGTGGGCGGCCCCCCGGGCCGCCTCAGCCGGCGGCGGGCCGGGATGCCGTGCGGGCCCGAAGCTGGTCCGGCGTCAGGTAGGCGTCGGTGTGTTCGAACTCGCGCAGGGTGGGCGGCTTGGAGGCGCGCAGGCCCATGCGGACGAAGTCGTCCCCGGCCACCGCGTTGAGCAGCCAGTTGGTCAGCACGCGCGTCTTGGCGACGTTGGTGCGCAGCGCGGACCAGTGGTAACCACGGGCCACGGCCTGCGCCGGGAGGCCGCGCAGCGGGACGCCCAGCGGCTTGGACACCGCGTCGGTGCCGCCGAGATCGACGACGAGTCCCAGGTCCTTGTGCACGTACGGCCGCAGCGGCTGGTGACGCAGCGTCGCGATCAGGTTGTCCGCGAGGGTGCGGCCCTGGCGCAGGGCGTGCTGTGCGGTGGGCGGGCAGATGGCGCCCTCCTGCCCGGCGGCGAGGTCGGGGACGGCCGCGGCGTCGCCGAGCGCGAAGACCCCGGCCGCGCCGGGGACCGTCATCTCGGGGGTCACCAGGAGCCTGCCGCGGACGGTTTCCGCGCCGAGCGTGCCGATCAGGGGGCTGGCGGCCACCCCCGCCGTCCAGATGAGGGTCCTGCTGGGCAGCACCCGGCCGTCGGTCAGCGTCACCTCCGTGGGTCCGGCCTTGGCGACGCTGACGCCGAGGGAGACCTCGATGCCGCGGCGGCGCAGGACCTCCAGGGCCGTCCGCCCCAGGGGGTCGCCGAGTTCGGGCATCAGGGTGGGGGCGAGGTCGATGAGGTGCCAGCGGATCTGCCGGTGGTCCAGCCGGGGGTAGCGCTTGACGGCGTGGTGGGTGAGCCGCTGTAGGCAGGCCGCGGTCTCGGTGCCGGCGTACCCGCCGCCGACCACGACGAAGCACAGCCGCGAGGCGCGTTCCGCCTCGTCCTCGCTCGCGTCGGCCAGGTCCAGCTGGGAGATGACGTGGTCGCGCAGATACGTGGCCTCGGCGAGGGTCTTCATGCCCCGGGCGTGCTCGGTGAGGCCGGGGATGTCGAAGGTGCGGGTGATGCTGCCGGGAGCCAGCACCAGGTAGTCGTACGCCTGGTCCGTCAGCTCGCCGGTGATCTTGCGGATGACGCAGACCTTCGCGCGGGTGTCCACGCCGACGGCGCCGCCGGGGATGATCCGGGTGCGGTAGCGGCTGCTGCGCCGCAGCGACACCGCGACGGACTGCGGGGTGAGCACTCCCGACGCCACCTGGGGCAGCAACGGCAGGTACAGCTGGTAGGAGTTGGGGGTGACCAGGGCGATGTCCGCCTCGGCGGGCGCCAGCCGGCGCTCCAGCCGGCGGACGCACTCCACGCCGGCGAATCCGGCTCCCACCACGAGGATCCTCGGTCGTTCCACGGTGTCCGTCCCTTCTCGGGCCTGCCAGGTCTCCCCCGCACCTTCCCCGCCCGGCGCGCTCTGCACGCGCGGACGCCCAACCGGGGCGGAGCAGGAGGGGCCGGGGCGGATCGCCGCGTCCGGGTGGGTCGGCGGGGCGGACGCACGTGGGGACGGACTGAGTACGCGGCCCCCGCCGTCTGAGTAGGCGGACGGTGCCGGTCGGACGGCCGGCCGGGTTGGCTGAGGGCATGAACGCATCCGACCCGGCTCCCCCGGCCCCCGCCATGACCCCGCCGCGGGACCGCACCCGCCGCTGGGCGACCCTGGCCGCCTTCCTGTTCCTGCCCGCGGCGGCGGCCGCCGGTGTCCTGACGCTGGCCTCGGAGCGGGCGTCGCGGTGCCTGACGTACGGGGAGCGGTGCGCCCCGGGACTGCCCGGGTGGCTGTTCGGGTGGAGTGCCGCGCTCGGCGCCGTCGCGCTGGTCGTCGCCGTGGCCGCGCCGGCCGTACGGATCCGGCGGGCGGCGCTCGCGGTCCAGCTCCTGGCGGAGTGCACAGCGCTGCTGGTCATCCTCAGCCATGCCTGAAGCGCGCTGGTCCCGGTGACGACGCGGGGGCGGGTCAGGGGGCGGCGGGTTCGCCTCGCCCCCGGACGCGTCCCCGCGCCGGGCGTCGTCCCGCCGCGGTGCCCGGGGACCGCTGTACGGTCAGTGGTCGCCGGGGGCTTGGCCGGGCCGCGTCCGCGGGGAGGCGGCGACGCGGCCGCGGGCGGTGCCTGCGGCGGGACGATGCGGTGGTGCCGTTGACGGTGGCCCGCCGACGGCGTCCCAGGGGGAAGAGGATGCCGCCGACGGTCACCGGCCGCGAGATTCGCCGGCCCGGTGAGACGTACCACCGTCATGGCGCGTGTGTCCCCGATCGACGGCCTCAAACCCGGTGCGCGGCAACGGCTTTGGAGGCGTCGGACGGGCAGGTTCCGGGCCCGGTTCCGACGGCGCCCGGCGGTGGGCCCGTACCCGCACCCCTCGATAGTTGAGCGGAAAATCTTTTCGATCGAGGCCGTACTGGCCGAAAATATTGTGCCAATTTGGTGATCGGCGCACTGATGTTTCATCATCGTGACTGAGCGTCATGTTCTGGCGCACATCGAGCAGGCGAGGGCACCGGGGGGTCCCTCGTCCACCCCGGCCGCACCGGCCGGAGCGTTCCCGCTCCCGCCGCGCGCAGCCGCGGCCTCCGTACCGATCCACCACCTAGGCAAAGGCCCATGTCCGCCCAGCAGCTCTCGGACCTCATACGTTTCGCCCGCCACAACTCACCCTTCTACCAAGCGCTCTACGCGTCCCTGCCGCCGCACGCCGACCGCCTCACCGACCTGCCGGTGGTCGACCAGCAGGCGTTCTGGGCGGCCAACACCCTGCACGACAGCCGCGTACTGACCGGCCCGCTCAGCGAGGCCACCGTCTACAAGACCGGCGGCACCACCGGCTCCCCCAAGTTCTCCGTCTACACGCGCGACGAATGGCGCACGTTCGTCACCGCCTTCGGCCAGGGACTCGTCGACACGGGCCTGCGCCCCGGGCACCGCGTCGCCGACCTCTTCTACGCCGGGGAGCTGTACGCCAGCTTCCTCTTCGTCCTCGACTCGCTCGCCCACGCGCCCGTGGACAACGTCCGCCTGCCCGTCGGCGGCGGCGCGCCGCCGGAGTCGACGATCCCCACGCTGCGCGACCTCGCCGCCCAGGTGCTGGCCGGGACACCGACCACCCTGTGCCGGCTCGCCGAGCAGGTCGTCTCGTCCGGTGTCCGGCTCGACGCGGTGGAGCTGCTGCTGTTCGGCGGCGAGGCCCTCTTCGACGACCAGCGGCGCCTGCTGGCCGCCGCGTTCCCGCGCGCCGAGGCCCGTTCCGTCGGATACGCCAGCGTCGACGCGGGCCTGCTCGGCCGGCCCGTCCCGGGCTCCGACGCCCGGGTGCACCGCGCCTTCACGCCGTATTCGGTCGTCGAGATCCTCGACGACGCCACCGGTGAGCCCGTCACCGAACCGGGCCGGCCCGGCAGGGTCGTGGTCACCAGCCTCTTCCGCCGCCTCATGCCGATCATCCGCTACCCGGCGGGCGACCTGGCCGAGTGGACCGGCACGGGGCCCGGGCACTTCCGGATCCTCGGCCGCGCCGAGGAGGGCGTACGCGTGGGCCCCGTCTCCCTCTACACCCAGGACGCCCAGGACGCCGTGGCCGCGGCGGACACCGCCGGGCAGGTGGTCGGCGTGCAGCTCGTCGTCCGCCGCTGGGACGGCCGCGACGGGCTCGTCCTGCGGCTGGCCACGGCTCCCGGCGAGCACGGCCGCGAGGAGCTGGCCAAGGCCGTCGTCACGGAGCTGGAGAACGCCCGGCCGCTGTATCCGGACAGCGTGCGCGCAGGGTTCGTGCACCCGCTGTCCGTGGAGTGGGTGCGCCACCGCGACCTCGCCGTCAACCCGCGCTCGGGCAAGCTCGTCCGGGTCCTCGACGAGAGGCCGACCGCATGACCACCGCCCCGCCCCCGGTACGCACCGGGGCCGACCGGCGGCGCGCTCCGCTGGTGCTGCGCAACCGCGCCTTCGGCGCGGTGTGGCTCGGCCAGGTCCTCACCCAGGCCGCCGTACGGATGTTCCAGGTCGGCACGGCCTGGTGGCTCGTCGCGTACGCCGTGCACGACGCGCGCGGGCTCGCCTCCGGGCTGTTCATGGCGGCCTGCACCCTGCCCGCCGTGGCGCTGGCGCCCGTGGTGGCCGCGGCGGTCGCCCGGTTCGCGCACCGCTCGGTGCTGCGGACGGCCGCCGCCCTGGCCGGGGGTGCCTCGGGGGCCCTGGCGCTGTGGGCGTCCGGCGGTGGCCCGCCGCTCGCCACCGTGTACGCCGCCGGTCTCGCCCTGGCGGCCTGCCAGGCGTTCTTCGACCCCTGCCTGACCACCTCGGTGCCCGAACTCGTCGACGACGCCGACATCGAGACCGCCACCGGCTTCGAGCTGTCCACCCAGTCCCTGGCCGGCCTCGGCGGGGCGCTGCTCGGCGCCCTGACCGTGGACCGGGCCGGTGTGGCCGGGCTGGCCGCCGGCTGCGCGGCCGCCTACCTCGGGGCCGCACTGCTCGTCGCGAGCGCCCGTTTCCGTACCGTCGAGCCGGGCGCCGGGGCCGACGTACCGGCCCCCTCCCGGCCGCGCCCGCTGCGCCGCATCCTCGGGGAACTCCCGTACGTGCGGCGGATCCTGGTCTGCTTCACCGCGGCGAACCTCTTCACCACCGCCGTGTTCGTCGTCATCCCCCTCTACACCCGCTCGGTCCTCGCGGGCGGCGGCGGCACCGTGGCGCTGCTGGAGGCGTCCCTGGGCACCGGCGCGCTCGTCGGCTCCTTCACCGGCGCCCGCGTGCCCGGACGCCCCACGGTCGCCGGTGCCTGCTGCCTGGGTCTGATGGCCGTCGCCCTCGCGGTGCCGGGTCTCGTCGGGCAACGCCCGGTCGTCGCGGGCGCTCTGGCGGTGGCCGGATGGTGCGCCGGTGCGGTCGGCGTCCGCTTCGTGGCCCTCTTCCAGCGGCTGGTGCCGCCGGCCGACAAGCCCGGGTTCTTCGCCGTGATGCAGGCCGTGCTGGGCGCCTCCCTGCCGGTGGCGTCCCTGGCGTTCGGCTTCGCCGGCGACTTCCTGTCGCCGCAGGTGCTGTGCCTGGTGCAGGGTGTCGGACTGGTCCCCGCGGCCTGCGCGCTGGCCCTGCTGGAGTCCCCCGCGGCCGAACCCGCCGGAGGCGCGCGGTGAGCCCCGTCATCACCCCCGCCGCGTGCGCGGACATCGCCGAGCTGCGCCAGCTCTACTACGCCGTCTACGGGCCCCACTACCCCGTGGCCCTCGGCACCGACCCGGCCGAGATGGCGCGGCTCATCGAGGACCCGCACTCCCTGTGGCTCGTCGGCCGCTGCCCCGACACGGGGGCCCTGACCGCGTCCGCCGCCATCCACGGCGAGGCCGGCAGCCGCATCGGCCGCCTGGAGGGCATCGCCGTGCACCCCGAGCACCGCTCGGCGGGCCTGGCCGCCGCCCTCACCGGGGCCCTGTGCGCGGGCATGCTGGACACGGGCCGGCTGGACTCGGTGTACGCCACCGTGCGCACCGTCAGCGCCGGCCCGCAGCGCGTCGTCGCACGCAACGGCTTCCGCCCGCTGGGCATCCTGCCCAACGCGGTGGACCTCCGCAGCCGCGAAAGCCTCGCGCTCTACGCGCGTCACTCCGCCGGGGTGCTGGAGCGCCGGATCCCCGTCACCGAAGTGCCCGCCCCGCTCCTGCCGTTGCTGCGCGCCGCCGAGGACGCGCTGGGCATCGGCTACCCCGGAGTGCGGGCCGCCGCCCGCCCGCACCCGGCGCCTCCCCCGGCGCGGGGCGGCGGCGACCGGCTGGAGATGATCGAGGCACCGGCCTTCGTACGCCGCCGCTTCCGCGAGCGCTTCCCGAGCGCCGAGGGCTGGTTCTACCCGCTGCACACCCCGAACGTGCTGCTCACCCCCGAGGACGGCCGGTTCGAGGTCTACGCCTACCTCAACCGGGCCGGCGGCTACTGCTCCCTGCTGACCGCCCACCCCGACCCGGCCGCCGCTGCCGCCTGCCTCGAACCCGTCACCCGGGCCCTGGCCCGGGCGGGGGCGGGCTACGTCGAGGCCCTGGTGCCACTCGCGCACCAGGAGGTCCTCGCGGCGTTCCTGTCCGAGGGGTTCGTCGCCGGGGCCGTCTACCCGGCGATGCGCGCGGACGGCGACGGCTTCCACGACTACGCCGTCCTGTCCCGCTCCGGCGAGCGCGTCGACTTCCGCGGCGTCGCCGTCGAACCGCCCCTCCAGCCCTATCTGGACTGCTACGTGTCGGCCTGGGCGTCGGCACACCTGCCCACATCATCCGAGGTTGCCCCATGAACCCCCATCTCGCGCCGGTCGCCGTACCCGACCCGGCCCTCCTGCCGCACGTACAGCAGCTGTGCGACCTGACCGACCCGTACGCCTTCGGGCCGCGGGAGGACGAGCTGTTCGCCGCCGCCATGGCGGAGACCCACGCCTGGCACGTCGAGCGCTCCCCCTTCTTCCGCTCCCTGTACGAGGCCACTCCCCCGGCGCGGCCGTACCGGACGCCGCTGGTCCACGCGAACTTCTTCAAGCGGCACGAGGTCCTCTCCATCCCGCGCGAGGACGTCGAGCTGCACCTGACCTCCTCCGGCACCACCGGCCAGAAGTCGCAGATGTTCTTCGACCACTGGACGATCCGTTCCGCCCAGCGGATGGTCGCCCGGATCTTCGAGCGCAACGGCTGGATCACCCCCGACCAGGAGGTCAACTACCTCCTGTACAGCTACGAACCGGCCCCCTCCCTCAACCTGGGGACCGCCTTCACCGACAACTACCTGTGCGATTTCGCCCCGGCCCGCAGCGTCGCGTACGCCCTGCGCAACACCGGCGGCGACCACGAGTTCGACCCGTTCGGCTGCATCGCCGCGCTGCGCCGCTTCGAGCGGGAGGACGCGCCGGTGCGCATCCTCGGCTTCCCGGCCTTCCTCTTCTTCACCCTGGAGCGGATGCGGGCCATGGGGCTGCCGCCGCTGCGCCTGCCCGAGGGTTCCCTCGTCGTCCTCGGCGGTGGCTGGAAGGGGCACTCCGACCGGCGCATCGAGAAGGAGGAGCTGTACCGCCGCGTCACCGAGCAGCTCGGCATCCCGGGTGAGCGGATCCGGGACACCTTCGGGTCGGTGGAGCACTGTGTCCCGTACGTCGAGTGCGACCACCACCGGCTGCACGCCCCCGTGTGGTCGCGGGTGACGATCCGCTCCACGCGCACGCTCGAACCCCTGCCGTACGGGGAGCGGGGCTACCTGCACCTGGTCTCGCCGTACATCACCTCGGTGCCGGCGCAGAGCGTGGTCATGGGCGACCTCGCCTCCCTCCAGCCGGGCGACACCTGCGGGTGCGAGCTGAAGACCCCCTGGTTCACCGTCCACGGCCGTGCCGGGGTGAGCCGCAACCGCAGCTGCGCGGTGGCCGCAGCGGAACTGATGAAGGGCATGGCGTGACCGTGACGCAGACGACGACCGAGGCCGCCGCGTACGAGGAGTACGGCGACGGCGGCGCGCACCACTACTGGCAGGGTGCCTTCATCGGCGACGAGGAGGCCGGGCGCCGCCTCGCCTCCCTGCCGGCCGCCGTCGAGGCCGCGCTGGCCACGGTGGTGGAGACGGAGACCGTACTGGCCGCCTGCGACGCCCTCGCCACCGCGCTGTGCGACCCGGCGCACCCGGTGCGCGCCCGGCTCGCCGCGCACCTGCCGGCGGGCGAGGACCCGGCCGTGCTGGCCGAGCTCGGCGGCCTGCTCGGCCGGCGGGAGCTGACCCGCAAGCTGCGCCGCGAACTCGGCGGCACGAGGCCCGGCCGGCTGGACCGGGCCGATCCTCGCGAGACCGTCTACGAGGCGTGGGCGCCCGTCGGCCTGGTCGCGCACATCGCCCCCGGGAACGCCGCGACGGTCGCGCCGCTGAGCATCGTCGAGGGGCTGCTCGCCGGCAACGTCAACGTCCTCAAGACCAGCAGCGACGACACCCTCTTCACCCAGCACCTGGTGGCCGAGCTGGCCGCCCTCGATCCCACCGGGGCGCTGGGCGCGCGGGTGGTCGTCCTGCGCTTCCCGTCGTCCCGGCAGGAGTGGCTGCGCCTGATGTGCGCGCCCGCGGACGCCGTGGCCGTGTGGGGCGGGGAGGACGCCGTCCGGGGGGTGGCGGCGCACGTGCCGGCCGGATGCCGACTGGTGGAGTGGGGGCACCGGATCTCCTTCGCCTACCTGACGGGTGACGCCTGGTCGGATCCCGCGACGCTCGAAGCCCTCGCGGACGACGTGTGCCTGCACGAGCAGCAGGCCTGTTCCAGCCCCCAGGTGGTCTACCTCGACACCGAGGACGAGGCGGAGGTGTTCGCCTTCGCCGGGCGGTTCGCCGACGTCCTCGCCGCGCGTCCGCCGGCGGCGGGCGGCGCCGCGGCGGGCGACGCGGACCCGGCCGAGGCCGCCGAGCTCACCACCACGGAGCTGGTGGCCCGGCTGGAGGAACACCTCGGCCTGACGCGTGTGTTCGCCGCGCCCGACGGCTCGTGGCGGGTCATGGCCGACACCCGCCCGCCCCTCACGGCCTCGCCGCTGCACCGCAGCGTGTGGGTCAAACCGCTGCCCCGCGAGCGGATGATCGCCACCCTGCGCCCGATGCGCCGCTACCTGCAGACGGCGGGCATCGCGGGCAGCCGGTCCGACGTCGCCGAGCTGGCCCGCACCGCGCTGGCCGCGGGCGTCACCCGCGTCACCCCGGTCGGCGCCATGCTGGAGAGCTACGCGGGCGAGCCGCACGACGGGGTCTACGCCCTCCAGCGCTACAGCCGCCGTGTCGCGGTCCAGGCCGACCCGGCCGGCTTCGCCACCACCGCCTGCCTCGACGACCTGGTCCGGCCCGTCGTCCTGCCGCCGCCGGCGGGCCCGCTGATGGGCAAGGAGGACGTGCAGGGACCGGCCCGGGAGCTGGCCCGGGCCGATGCCGAGCTGTACTTCCACAGCGGCGGCAGCACGGGCGCGCCCGCCCTGTCGGTGTTCAGTTACGACGACTACGACACCCAGATGCACGCCGCCGCCCGCGGCCTGCTCGCCGCCGGCTACGACCCGGCCGGGGACCGCACCGCCAACCTCTTCTACTGCGGCGGCATGTACGGCAGCTTCATCAGCTTCTTCTCCGTACTCGAACGGCTCGGCGGGGTGCAGCTGCCACTGGCCGCCGGCCCGGACCACCGGGCCACGGTCCGGGCCCTCGTCGAGCATCGGGCCGACACCCTGTTCGGCATGCCCTCCTACCTGTGGCAGCTGCTGCACGCGGAGGAGGACGCGCTGCGGGCGTACGGCGGCCTGCGCAAGGTCTTCTACGGCGGCGAGCACTTCACGGCTGAGCAGCGGCGCACGCTGACGGAGAGGTTCGGCATCGAGGTCATCCGCTCGATCACCTACGGCAGCACCGACCTCGGCCCGCTGGGCTACCAGTGCGCCGACAGCTCCGGCGGGGTCCACCACCTGCACGCCGACCTGCACACCCTGGAGATCGTGGACGTGGCCGGGGACCGGCCGGTGGCCCCGGGCGAGACGGGCCGGCTGGTGTTCACCACGCACGCGCGGCGCGGCCAGCGGCTGGGCCGCTACGTGATCGGCGACCTCGGCCGGGAGGTCCCGGGCCGCTGTCCGTGCGGCAGGCTGTCGCCCCGCTTCGAGCTGATGGGGCGCACCGGTGACGCGATGCGGGTGGCCACGTACTTCCTCAACCACCGCCGCTTCGTGGCCCTGGCCGAGGAACGGGGCGGGCACCGCGGCGAGCTGCAGATCAGGCTCGACGGTGCGGACGCGCGCGAGCGGCTGACCGTACGGGTGGAGCGGACGCCGGCGACGGAGCCGGAGCGGCTGCGGGAGGTCTTCCTGTCCGGCTACCCGGAGCTCCGCTCGGCGGTCGCGGAGCGGCTGCTGGACCTGGTGGTCGAGGCCGTCGACGGCGCGTCCCTGGACCGCAGCCCGACCAGCGGCAAGCTCCTCGCGGTGGTGGACGCGCGCTAGGAGGCGGGCGCCCTCCGGCCCCGGTTCGCGGGCGGCGCCGGGGCCGGAGGGCGCCGGTCCGTGTCGTCGGCACCCGGCCGTCAGCGGTCGAGGGGCTGGTGGGCGCTTTCCGGCAGCCGCAGGTACACCGCCGAGGAGCACAGGCACAGGACGGCGACGTACCAGGGGAACAGGCCCGGCCTGCCCAGTTCCTGGAGCAGGGTGCCGAGGTAGGGGGCCGTGCCGCCGAAGAGGGCGACGGTCAGCGAGTACGGGAAGCCGATGCCCGCCGCCCGCACCCGGGCCGGGAAGACCTCCGCGTTCACGGCCGCCGAGATCGAGGTGAAGCCGGTGAGCAGCACCATGCCGGCGCATTGGACGAGCAGCAGGGAGAGGAACGAGCCGTCCAGGGCGTGGAGCAGCGGGACGACGAACAGGGCGAAGCCGAGCCCGAAGCACAGCAGGAGCGGCTTGCGGCCGAAGCGGTCGGAGAGCAGGCCGCCGACCGGCTGGAGCAGGGTGAAGAACGCCAGCGACAGCGTCCCGGCGAGCAGGGCGTCGCTCTTGGCGAGGCCGGTCCGGAGCTCGGCGTAGGTCGGCAGGTACGAGGTCCACGTGTAGTACGCGAGGGTGCCGCCGGCCGTGATGCCGGCGATCAGCAGCGAGGCGCGGGGGTGGTGGCGGAGCGCGTCGAGGAGTCCGGGGCGGGGGGCCGCGGCGGGGTGGGCGGTGAGGGTCTCCTCGGCGCTGCGGCGGATCCAGAACCCGGCGAGGCTCAGGAGGGCGCCGAGGAGGAAGGGCACGCGCCACGCCCATCCGTTCATGGCGTCCTCGGGGAGCACGGCCACGAGGAGCGCGGCCAGGCCGGAGGCGGCGAGCTGGCCGAGGGAGGTCGAGACGTACTGGAACGACGAGAACAGGCCCCTGCGGCCGGGCGCGGCGGACTCCACGAGGAAGGTGGTCGACGCGGCGAACTCCCCGCCGACGGACAGGCCCTGGAGCAGCCGCGCGGTCACGAGGACGACGGGGGAGAGCAGGCCGACGGCCGTGTACGCGGGGGTGAGGCCGACCAGGAGGCTGCTGCCTCCCATCAGCAGGATGGTGACGGTCAGCGCGGTGCGCCGGCCCCGCCGGTCGGCGACGGCGCCCATCAGCAGCCCGCCGACGGGGCGCATGAAGAAGCCGACGGCGAAGACGGCGAAGGTGGAGAGCAGCGGGACGAGGGAGCCGCCCGCGCCGGACGGGAAGACCTGCCGGGCGATGTGGGTGGCCAGGAAGGTGTAGGCGTACCAGTCGTACCATTCCACGGCGTTGCCGACCGAGGCGGCCAGCAGCTGGCGTAACGGGCGGCGGGGCGGGGCGGGGGCGTGCGTCGCGATCTCTGTCATGATCATGCTCTGCCCCGCGGGGGGCGCCCTCACGCCACGGGCTCCCCGCCCGGGCCGGGGACGGCCGCCCAGGACGTCCTCGATTGGTCTGTACCTGCCGGGGGCCGGGCCGGAGACTGCGGGGATGGACCGGATACGGAACACAGCCCTCCCCGACCTGCCCCTGCACCACCTCGACGTCCCCCTCCCCCACCTGCTGCCCTTCGCGATCGGCACCTTCGACACCATCGGCCCGCTGTCGCGCGCGGCCTTCCCGCACCGGCACACCTTCTACGAGATCGTCTACCTGACCGGCGGGAGCGGCGCGCACGTGCTGGACCTGGTCCGCCGGCCGGTGGAGCCCCCGCAGCTGTGCGTGATCACCCCCGGCCAGGTCCACCACTGGGCCGAGGCGGACGGACTGACCGGGCACGTGGTGCTCTTCAACGAGGACTTCCTCCTGCCCCACGCGGACGACGCCTCCGCCCTGCGGGCACTGGCCGGGCTGCCCGGGCACCCGGTGGGCGACCAGGCCGCGCCGATCGCCGCGCTCCTGGCCGACATGGGCGGTGAGTACCGGGAGCTGCGGTCCGGGTACCAGAACGTGTTGCGCGCCTGCCTGCACATCCTGATCGCCCGCGCGTCCCGGACCCGCGGCCGCACCGGCGGTCCGGCGGACGCGCCCGGTCCGGCGCGCGACCGGGCCGCGGAACTCGCCTCGGCCTTCGGCCGGCTGCTCTGCGAGCCCGGTGGGGCCGGGCGGCCGGTCGGCTGGTACGCACGGGAGCTCGGCATGTCCGCCGGGCACTTCCAGACGCTCGTACGGCGGGCCACGGGGCGTTCGCCCGGCAGCCTGATCCGGCAGCAGCAGACGCTGGAGGCGAAGCGGCTGCTGTCCGGGACGCAGATGACCGTCCGGCAGATCGCGGGCCTGACCGGCTTCTCGGACCCGGCGTACTTCTGCCGGTTCTTCAGGAGGGAGACGGGGATGTCCCCGGGCGAGTTCCGCAGCCGGGCCGGTCGAAATCACCACGATCCCCGGATCGAGTCCATCGCCGCGCACCCGGACGGACCGTAGGTTGGCTGCTGGCCGCGATCGGACGGGCCGCCGGGGCGGACGCCCCGGCGGGACCCGCCCTCCCCCGTCGCGCCCCCCACCCCCACGACCCGTCCACGCGAGGAGGCCTCGATGCCCGCACCGGAGGAGCCCACCACCGACGTACCCGGACCCGCGGCAAGCGGACGCCGGGTCAGCCGCAAGACCGTCCTGCGCGCGGCCGCCGCGCTCGGCGCCGCCCCGCTGCTGATCGGGGCGCCGGTCGCACTCGCCCGCGAACAGCCGGCCCCGGGCGGGGCCGGCCTCGCCCCGACCCCCGAATGCCACGACGGGGACGGGCCGACGGTGGAACAGATGGAGGGCCCGTACTTCAAGCCCGACTCGCCGCTGCGGAACTCCCTGATCACCAGCGGTACGCCCGGCACCCGGCTCACCGTCGGCGGGTACGTCTTCGGGCGGGGCTGCCGCCCGGTCCCCGGTGTGCTGCTGGACTTCTGGCAGGCCGACGACAACGGCGCGTACGACAACAGCGGCTACGGCTTCCGCGGGCACCAGTTCAGCACGGCGCAGGGCGCGTTCAGCCTGACCACCATCGTGCCGGGGCTCTACCCCGGCCGCACCCGCCACCTCCACGTCAAACTCCAGGCCCCCGGGCGCAGGGTGGTCACCACCCAGCTGTACTTCCCGGGCGAACCGCGCAACGGCACGGACGGCCTCTTCGACAGCCGCCTGCTGATGAACCTGCGCCAGGCCGGGCCCGGCCTGGAGGCCACCTTCGACTTCGTCCTGGACGTGCCCCAGGACCCGACCACCCCGCCGACCACTCCCCCGCCGACGGCTCCGCCCACGGGCACCTGGACCCCGGGCCGGGCGTACCGGGCCGGCGACGGGGCCGCGTACGCGGGACTGGCGTACCGCTGCCTGCAGGCGCACACCGCGGCCGTCGGCTGGGAGCCGCCGAACGTCCCGGCGCTCTGGCGGCGCCTCTGAGGGCCCGGGCGGTTCCACGGCGCCGGTGCGTCAGGCGGCCGGGGCTCCGAGCGAGGCGAGGAGATCGGCGACGGTGTGCTCGAAGAGGGGCTCGGGGTCGGTGAGGGCGAAGTCGAGGTGCCCGAAGACCTCCACCGCGACGGCCCCGTACAGCCTCGCCCATCCGGCGACGAAGACGTAGATCACCTCCAGCGGCACGGGTTCGCCCGCCAGGTGCTCGCGCACCTCCTCCAGCTGCGCCGCCCAGACCGGGTCCAGGTCCGCGGGCGCCCGTACGCCGCCATGGCGCCAGAGGTCGACCATGAGGTCCAGCACCACCGACCCGAAGCGCCAGCTGGGGTCGTGCGCGGCGGCGCCGGGTGCGGTGTCGGCGTCCGCCACGGGCTTGGCGAAGAGCAGGGCGAACTCGTTGGGGTGGGCCAGCGCCCAGCGGCGCAGCTCACGGGCGACCTCGCGCAGCCGGAGGCCGGGGCGGCCGGCCGGCTGGGTGTCGCGGGCCGAGGCCAGGGTGGCGGCGAGTTCCTCGTACAGGTGGGAGACGAGGGCCTGGACCAGCTCGCGGTGCCCGGCGTAGTAGCGGTAGAGGCCCGGCGCGGTCAGGCCCATCTCCCGGGCGACCGCGCGCACCGTCACCGCGGCGGCCCCCTCGTCGACGAGGAGCCGTCGGGAGATGCGCATCGCGTCGGCCAGGGCCTCCTCGCGCACGCGGTGACGGCGCCGGCCCGCGGCGCTCCCCTGGGTGTCCGTCATCTCCGTGCGCCCGCCCTCCGCTTGACAAAGTTAACACCTATCACTTTAGCTTCTCATCAGAGTTAACGGTGTAAACATTCGCTCTGGGGGACTCATGACGTACGGCATCGTGCTGACCTACACGCTCACACCGCGCTGGCTGGCGCTGCCGCGCGAGGAGCGCAACCGCATGCGCGCCACGCACATCGAGCCGGTGTTCGCCCGGTACGCGGACCGGATCACGGCCCGGTTCTTCGACGGCGAGGCCTTCAACAGCCGCTTCTCCGACTTCGCCGTCCTGGAGACCGAGGACCTGGGCGCGTACTACTTCCTCGTCGAGGCGCTGCGCGACACCCCGCTCATCAGCGAGGGCCACCTCGTCCTCGGCGAGGTGATCCTCGGCGTACGGGACGGCTTCCACACCTACGAGCACCACCTCACCGCTGCCGCCCCCGGCACCCCGGCGTGACCGGGCGGCATCCGCCCGGCGGACGCCTCCGTCACCGGGGCCCCCTGCCCGGGGCCACCGCCACACCAGTCGGCCCGTCGCCCACGGCCACCGTGTCCGTCACGCGGACTCCCGCGGCGTCGATGACCGACAGGGCGTCCGAGTCGAAGTCGCTGACGTAGACCCGGGAGCCGTCCGGGGCGACGGCGAGGCCGTTGGGGCCGTGTCCCACCGCCACGGTCGCCGTGACGGCACGGCGGCGGGTGCTGATCACGGACACGGTGTCGGACCCGATGTCGGCGACGTACACCTGACGGCCGTCCGGCAGGACCCCGATTCCGGCCGGCTGGTCCCCGACGGGGATGCGGTCCGATTCCACGCCGGCGCGGAGGTCGACCACCGACACGTCGTCGGAGGTCAGGTTGGAGACGTACAGGCGGCGGCCGTCGGGGGCGGGCACCAGGGCGGTCGGTCCGCTGCCGACGCGGATCGTGCCGGTGACCGTCCCGGTGCCGGTCCGGACCAGCGAGACGGTCCCGGACCCGGCGTTGGCGACGTACAGGGTGCATCCGTCGGCCGCCACCGCCACGCCCAGCGGGGCGTCGCCCACCTTGACGGTGTCCGTCACGGCACGGGTGCGGGTGCTGATCACCGACACGTCGTCCGACCCGACGTTGGCGACGTAGACGTTCCGGCCGTCGGGTGAGACCGTCACCCGGCTCGGTTCGTCGCCGACGGGAACGGTGGCGACGACCGTCCTGGTGCGGGCGTCGATGACCGACACGGTGTCCGCCGCGGAGTTGGTGACATAGACCCCGGCGCCGTCCGGGCTCACGGCCACGCTGTCCGGCCCGTCCCCGACGGGGATGCTCCCCACGACCGCGCCGGTGCCGCCGTCGACGACCGACACCGTGTCGGAGCGCAGGTTGGCGACGTACACCACACCGCCGGGCCGCGGGGACGGCCCGGCGGACGCGCCGGCCACGCCTCCCGGCCCCATCAGCGCCGCCGTCACCCAGATCACCACGGCTGCTCGCCGCCCCACGCCCTGATGGTTCGTCACGGGACCACGCTAGGCCGTCCCTCCCGGTTCACTCCCGACCCGCGCCGCACGGCACCACACCTCACCGCCTTGGCGGGGCCCCGCGTACGTCCGGTACGGCCGAGTCGCGCGCCGGGCCGCCGCCGCGTCGGCCGTACGGGGGAGGCCCGGGCCGGGTGCCGGAGGTGTGCGGCGCCGGTGGGGGCGGGAGGGGTCAGGCTGGTCAGGGGGCGGACGTCCCTCCCCCAGCGGACGACAGGGAGCTCGTCGTGGCCCACGCATCCGACCCGCCGCCCCGGCCGGCGCACGGCACGCCGGAGGACGGGTCCACCGGCGAGACCCGCTCCCGCGTGAGCGTGCGCGTCAACGGGACCCCTCACGACCTCGACCTCGACCACCGCGTCACGCTCCTCGACGCCCTGCGCGAGCACCTGGACCTGACCGGCGCCAAGAAGGGGTGCGACCACGGGCAGTGCGGTGCGTGCACCGTCCTCGTGGACGGCCGGCGCGCCAACAGCTGTCTGCTGTTCGCCGTCGCCCTCGACGGGTGCGCGGTCACGACCGTGGAGGGCCTCGCGGGGTCCGACGGCACCCTGCACCCGCTCCAGCGCGCCTTCATCGAGCAGGACGCCTTCCAGTGCGGCTACTGCACCCCCGGCCAGCTCTGCTCCGCCGTCGGCGCCCTGCGCGAAGCCGCCGCCGGCGACCCGTCGCACGTCACCGCCGCCGGTGCCCGGGCCGGGGCCGCCGCGCTGACCGCGGAGGAGATCCGGGAGCGGCTCAGCGGCAACCTGTGCCGCTGCGGCGCCTACCCGGCGATCGTCCGGGCCGTCGCCGAGGCCGCCGCGGACGCCGCGGCCACCAGGACCGGTGCGGATGCGGACGTGATCGTGTGAAGCCCTTCGCCTACGTACGCGCCACCAGCCTCCGCGAGGCCGCCGACGCCCACGCCGCACACCCCGGTTCCCGCTACCTGGGCGGCGGCACCAATCTCGTGGACCTGATGAAACTGGGCGTCGAGACCCCCACCACACTGATCGACATCTCCCGGCTCCCCCTGGACGAGATCACCGACCTCCCCGACGGGGGCCTGCGCGCCGGTGCCACGGTCCGCAACAGCGACCTGGCCGCCGACCCCCGGGTGCGCTCCCGCTTCCCGCTGCTCGGCCAGGCCCTGCTCGCCGGCGCCTCCGGCCAGCTGCGCAACGTCGCCACCACCGGCGGCAACCTGCTCCAGCGCACCCGCTGCGCCTACTTCCAGGACCTCTCCAAGCCCTGCAACAAGCGCGAACCGGGCAGCGGGTGCGGGGCCCGGGACGGCGTCCACCGCGACCACGCGGTCCTCGGGCACTCCGAGCACTGCATCGCCACCCAGCCCTCCGACATGGCCGTCGCCCTCGCCGCGCTGGACGCCGACGTCGAGCTGTACGGGGGACCGGACACCACCCGCACGGTCGCGGCCGCCGAGTTCCACCGGCTGCCCGGCGACCGCCCCGAGCAGGACACCGTCATCCGCCCGGGAGAGATCATCACGGCGGTGCTGCTGCCGGCCCCGGCGCCCGGCGCCGTCTCCTCCTACCGCAAGGCCCGCGACCGCGCGTCGTACGCCTTCGCCCTCGCCTCGGTCGCCGTCGTACTGGACCTCGACCCCGACACGGGCCTCGTGCGCCGGATCGCCCTCGCCTTCGGCGGCCTCGCCCACCGGCCCTGGCGGGCCACCACGGCCGAGGCGCGGCTGACCGGCGCCGAGCCGCACCCCGACGCCGTGCGCGCGGCGGTCGACGCCGAACTCGCCCGGGCGGAGCCCCTGCGCGACAACGCGTACAAGGTCCCCCTCGCCCGCAACCTCGCCTGCGACACCATCGCCACGCTGGCCGGTACGCGTCCCGGTTCCACCGACCACAGGACAGGACCACAGGACCCACGATGAGTTCCGCCTCCGCCACCCTCGACACCGCCGCCGAGGCCCTCCTCGGCACCCCCGTCCCACGGCGCGAAGGCCGGGAGAAGGTGACCGGCACCGCGCTCTACGCCGCCGAACGGCACCTGCCGCGGCGGGCCTACGCCTGGCCGGTGCCCGCGACGATCGCCCGCGGCCGGATCACCGCCGTCGACACCGCCGCCGCCCTGGCCCTGCCCGGGGTCCTGGGCGTCCTCACCCCGTACGACGCACCCCGCCTGGGCCCGTCCGACGACCCCGGCCTCCAGCTGCTCCAGGACCTGCGGGTACCGCACCGCGGCTGGTACGTGGCGCTGGCCGTCGCCGACACCCTGGAGGGGGCCCGCGCCGCCGCCGACGCGGTGCGCGTCACCTACGAGGAGGAGCCGCACGACGTCGTACTGCGCGAGGGCCACCCCGGCCTGTACACCCCGGAGGAGGTCAACGGCGGCTACCCCGCGCACCGCGAACAGGGGGACCCGGACGCGGCGTTCGCCGCCGCGCCCGTACGGATCGACGTCCGCTACGCGGTGCCGCCGCTGCACAACCACGCGATGGAACCGCACGCCGCCACCGCGGACTGGGACGCCGGACGCGGCCACCTCACCGTCCACGACTCCTGCCAGGGCACCACGGTGGTGCGCACCGTCCTGGCCGGGCTGTTCGGGCTGCCCGAGGACCGGGTCACGGTGCTGGCCGAGCACGTGGGCGGCGGCTTCGGCTCGAAGGGCACGCCACGCCCCCACGTCGTCCTCGCCGTCATGGCCAGCCGGCGCTGCGGACGCCCCGTCACCGTGGCCCTGCCCCGGCAGCACATGGCCGCCACCGTCGGCCACCGCGCTCCCACCCTGCACCGCGTCCGGCTCGGCGCCCGCGCCGACGGCACGCTCACCTCCCTCGGCCACGAGGTCACCACGTACACCTCGCGGGTGCGCGAGTTCGTCGAGCAGGCCGCCGTGCCCGCGCGGGTGATGTACGCGGTCCGGGACAGCCGCACCACGCACCGCGTCGCCGCGCTCGACGTGCCCACCCCCTCCTGGATGCGGGCCCCCGGCGAGACGCCCGGCATGTACGCGCTGGAGTCGGCCATGGACGAGCTGGCCGACGCCCTCGGCATGGACCCCGTCGAGCTGCGCGTACGCAACGACCCGGCCACCGAGCCCGACAGCGGCCGTCCCTTCAGCAGCCGCCACCTCGTGGAGTGCCTGCGCGAGGGCGCCGACCGCTTCGGCTGGGCCGGCCGCCGGCCGCCCCGGCGGGAGGGGCCGCTCCTCATCGGCAGCGGCATGGCGGCGGCCACCTACCCCGTGTACATCGCCCCGGCCGGCGCACGGGCCCACGCCCGCCCCGACGGGAGCTACCTCGTCGAGGTCAACGCCACCGACATCGGCACCGGCGCCCGTACGGTCCTCTCCCAGATCGCCGCCGACGCGCTGGGGGTCCCGCTCGACGCCGTATCGCTGTCGCTCGGCAACAGCGCGCTGCCGGCCGGCCCCGTGGCCGGCGGCTCCACCGGGACGGCGTCCTGGGGCTGGGCGGTGCACGACGCGTGCGCCGCCCTCACCGACCGCCTGGCCCGCCACCACGGGCCGCTGCCCGACGCGGGACTGTCCGCGTCCGCGGACACCACCCAGTCGGCGAAGCAGAGGTCCCCGTACGCGCGGCACGCGTTCGGGGCCCACTTCGCCGAGGTGCAGGCCGACACGGTCACCGGCGAGGTGCGGGTGCGGCGGATGCTGGGGGTCTTCGCCGCCGGCCGCGTCCTCAACCCGCGCACGGCCCGCTCGCAGTTCATCGGGGGCATGGTGATGGGGCTGGGCATGGCCCTGACCGAACACAGCGGCCTGGACCCGGCCTTCGGCGACTTCGCGGAACGCGACCTGGCCGCCTACCACGTACCGGTCAACGCCGACGTCCCCGTCGCCATCGAGGCCCACTGGATCGACGAGCACGACAAACACCTCAACCCGATGGGAAGCAAGGGCATCGGCGAGATCGGCATCGTCGGCGCCGCGGCGGCCATCGGCAACGCCGTCAGCCGGGCGACCGGCCACCGCCTGCGCGAACTACCCCTGACCCCCGACCGAATCCTGTCCGCCCTCGCCACCGGAGTCGGCCCCGCGGGGGGCGCGTAGGCGTGGGGCAGGAGCGTCTGGCTGCCATGGGGCGGTTGTCGGCCGGTGGCTGGCGTCGCCGATCGCGACGAGCTCGCGGACGCCGGCGACCCGGGGGTGGCGTGTGCCGAGGTCGGTGACGATCTCCCGGATCGGGGGCCGGTCGCGCACTTCTGCGACCGAGACCCGGGCAGCGGCCAGCAACTGAGTGGCGGTTTCCTCGGGCTTGCCCCACTGCCACCACGCCCGCGCGAGGTCGGTGTACATCCGGCCCTTGCGCTCGGCGGTCGCGAACTGCTCAGCCCGGAGGTTGCGGCCGGCCTCGATGGCGGTGCCCGCGTCACCGAGGGCCCAGTGCACGCCGACGGCGTAGAGGTCCACGGACGCCGGGGTGATGGGGAACAGCCGGCCGGCCGGGGCACGGTCGGGCAGGCCGCGGGCGGCGCGTGAGGCTTCTCGGATCATGGCGAGGGCCCGGTCGCGGTCCTCGGCGACGGCGGCCGTGTACGCGGTGGTGCACAGCATCTGGGCGTAGGCAGATGCCTGGGCGTCGGTGGTCAGGCCCGTGGCCTCCACACGCGCGGCGGCGGCCGCGATGTGCCGCTGTGCGGCCGCCTCCTGGCCTTGGTGGCGCAGGACGGCCGCCAGTTCGCGAGCGGCGGCCGCGACGGCAAGCGGGGAGCCGGAGACCTCGGCGTAGGCGGCGGCCCGGTCCGCCGTGATCCGGGACGTCCCGTAGGCGCCGAGCTTGTTCAGCAAGGTCGCGGCCAGGGTGTAGGCGGAGGACAGACGGGCGTAGTCGAGGTCCCGGCGGTCGGCAGCGGCTTCGTGGGCGTCACCCAGCAAGCCCGGCAGCGCCTCCAGCAGCTGCGAGTGACGGCCCATGTCGAACAGGGTGCGGGCGTCTGCGAGCCGGGCGTCCAGCGGCTGGGGGGGAGCCCGTCGGATCCGGTGGGCCTGCGAGCGCTGTCTCCAGTCCGCCCAGCAGGCTTACGGGTGCGGCGAGGCCGACGGCTGCGAGGAGACTACGGCGGCGCATCGGGTCCTCCTGGGCAGGCAACGGATCACGCTCAACTGTAGGGCGCGGCCGCATCTTTAGCCCTAAGGAGGCGGCGAGTAGGTCCCCCGGAACGCCGACTTCTTCGGCGGCTCGGCGCAGCAGCTGGACGTCGGCGTGGCGGCCGGCTTCGAGGCGGGAGACGGTGGAGGCCGAGCACCGCAGCCGGGCGCCGAGGTCGCCCTGGCGCAGGCCGAGGGCCTCCCGACCGATCCGAACGAGCCCGCCGGGGTCCTGGTCTTCCACCCGGGCAAAAACATGGCGGCTGGTCCAGAGCGGATCGGTGCTCATGGCGCGCCCTTCATCGGTCGGCCCACAGGTCTGCCGCCCCCACCCTAGAGCGCGTGAGCATCTCTGCGTGCCGCCTATGCAGAATCTGCAAGCGCCGTGCGCGAACTGCACCTCTGGACCGGTGAGGCCACGGAGTGTGATGTGGTGGTCACGGGCACCACGGCGGTGAACTGCTGCTGCCGCAAGGGCCACGTCAGGCACCATCACCCACGTGAGGGGAGCACACCATGGGCAAGGACAAGGGTGACAACGGCGGGGGCGGGAGCCACGCGAAGCCGAACCCGCCGCTGAGCGGCGGCACCCCACCGCCCGGGAACAGCGACGGGAAGGTCGACGCCCCGCCGCCTCCCACCGGCAAGCGCAGGGGCTGACGGACTGATGACCCTCGTGCGTCTTGATGAGCGCCGCCGCGCGTTGGCGGAGGCCATGGACGCCCAGGGCTGGCCGGCGGACTCCGAATGGGTCCGCCGCGCCATCCTGGAGACCGTCCCCCGACACCATTTCGCCCCCGACCGGCTGTGGACCTGGGATGGGCGGGGCTCGTACGTGCCCGTCGAGATCGGCCGGCATCCGGTTGCCTGGGCCGACCTCGTCTACGCCGGCCCGAACGAGTCGACGATTACGCAGGTTCTCGACGGCCTGCCCAGCTCCAGTCTTTCCTGCGTCGCGGTGGTGGCGGACATGCTCGACTCGCTGATGCTTGAGCCCGGCCACCGGGTGCTTGAGGTCGGCGCCGGCGCGGGGTGGAACGCCGCCCTGCTCGCAGTACGGGCCGGCGCTGGACAGGTCACCACCGTGGAGGTCGACCCGCTCCTTGCCGCGGCAGCCGAGCGCCGCCTGGCTGCTGCCGGGCTGGACGTGGCCGTGCACACGGGCGACGGCCAGGAAGGTTGGCCGGCGGGCGCACCGTACGACCGGCTGATCGCAACCTATGCCGTCGAGACCGTCCCCTGGGCTTGGATCGAACAGACCAGACCGGGCGGCGTCATCGTCTTCCCCTGGGGACGTCTGGGCACCATCGCCCTCACCGTCGCCGGGGACGGCAAGGCGGCGACCGGCTGGGTCCACGGCCTCGGCATGTTCATGCCCAGCCGTGGCACCGACCAGGGAAGTGGGTTCCGCGAGGCCCAGGAGGGCGGGCCGCCAGGGCGTGAGGCCGAGGTCGACACGGACCTGGAGCCGCTCACCGGGCCCGACGCCCTCTTCGCCCTGCGAGTGTCCCACCCGGACATCCGGATCAGCACCGAGCGCAGCGAGCGAGGCCTCACCCTGCGGCTCCACGACGGCATCAGCTCGTGGGCCACCGTCTTCACCGATGCAGCCGGTGCCACCGTGGCCCAGGAAGGTGGCCGCCGCCACCTCCTGACAGAAGTCGCATCCGGCCTTCAGCGCTGGAGAGCACACGGCTCTCCGCCCCTGTTCAGCTTCGGGATGAGCGTCACCCCCGAGGCGCAGTGCGTCTGGGCCGGGACGGCGGAATCCGGCTCCTACAGACCTTGAGGTCTGCGTTCGGGTGCCTGCGAATGGCCGAAGGCTGACGGTTGTTCGTGAACGCGGACAAGCCACCCCGGGCTGATTGTCAGGGGCGGAGCGTTTCGCCCTCGACAGGGCAACGGTGGTGGGTGCCGGTCAGTTCGGCTCCGGCCTGTTCCCGCTCAGGAACTCGCGGGCGCCGCGGAGCCGGGTGCGCAGCTTCTGTTGGGTGGTGCGGCTGTCGAGTCGTACGTCGAGCCCGCCGGGCAGGCCCGTACCAGAGCGGCGTGCGGAGGGCAGCCGAGCGGGGTCGAGCCCGTCGCGGCGGGCGATGAGCTCGCCCAGCTCGTAGCGGCTCAGGGCGTCAGGACCAGCGAGGTGGAAGACACCGGCCGCGTTGGAGAGGGCGATCTCCCACAGGGCCGCAGCCAGGTCGTTCACGTGGACGGGGCAGCGGATGTCGTCGGTGAACAAGGCGCCTTGCCGGGTGCCGGCTGCCAGCGCGTGCACCAGCTGCTCGTGCTCGGAGCGGCCGTGCCCGATGATCAGCGAGGTGCGGGCGACGGCCGCGTCGGGACACAGGAGACGTACAGCGGTCTCGGCAGCCGCCTTCGCGGCCCCGTACGGGGTGAGCGGGTCAGGAAGACAGGATTCGTCGTACGAGTCGCGGCCCGTTCCGGAGAAGACGGCGTCGCTGGAGACGTGGACCAGGCGGATGGAGCGGCGGGCCGCGGCCTGGGCGAGTCGCATCCCGCCTTCGGCTGTGGCCGCCCAGTCCGCTCCGCCGCTCATCGCGTTGATCAGCACGGCCGGAGCCACCGTGTCGAGGACCTTCTCCAAACGGATGGGGTCGCGAAGATCGAGGCGGTGCCAGGTCGCCCTGCCGTCATCGCAGGCACCGGAGTGGAACGTGGCGGCCGGGCGCCCGCCCGCGGCTACCGCCTGGCGTACCAGCTCGGCACCCAGGAACCCGCTGCCGCCGACGATCAGCACACTCATGCCGCCTCACGCTAACGGCAACCAGTGCCCCGGGGGGGGGTGCTTCGACGGAACCCGCCCACCTACCAGAGCGGGCCAAACCGGCCGAGGGGGCACTTCCCGGCGGTGGCCGGGGGAACAGGATCCGGAAGAGACGGCCTAGCCGAGCCAGACGATGTCCAGGATGGACAGGTGGCGGGTGAGTCGGTTGGTCACGTAGACGACGGAGAGGTGGCCGACGGATGCGGCGCGGACGTCTTCGCCCTCCGGGTCGCCGGTGTTCCACTGGGGCCAGCCCCACGGGGAGCGCACCGCGATGTCGAGGACGTCGCGGACCATCTCCCGCGCGTGTTCGGGGAGCGCGGTGAGGACCTTCGCGGCGTGCGGGGACAGGCGCACCGCCCACGGCCGAGCGGTCATCGGCGGGTGCCGAGGACGTCGTCCAGGTCCACGAAGGCGCTCTCGTCGCGGCCGGTGTCCATGTACGCGTCGACGGCCGGGGCCGCGGCGACCCGCAGCTGCCAGGTGCGTACGACGTCGTGGAGCGGGGTGAGGCTGTAGGTGTGGCGCGAGTCCTCCAGCGCCTTGGCCCAGTCCCGGTCGAAGGCGGGCACCCAGGTGTCGGCGCGGCGGTCGTCGCGCAGCCGGGCCAGGAGTCGGGCGGCGGCGGCCGGGGCCGGCGGGGCGGGGGCTTCCTCGGGTTGCGCGCTCACGGGCTCCTCCTGACGGGTCGTACGCCCACGGTAGCCGTCGACGCGGCGCCGGGAGAGGGGTTCGGTGGTGCGGAGGGGGGCGGGAGGGGTCAGTCCCGGTTCCGGGTGCTCAGCGGGCGACGCGCTCCGGCGGTGTCGGCGGTGTCGGCGCCCAGGCCGGCGAGCAGCCGCAGTCCGTCCTCCGCCGGGCTGCCGGGGGCCGGCGTCAGCACCACCAGCTCGGCGCCGGACTCGTCCGGCAGTGCGAAGTTCTCCTGGTGCAGTTCCAGCGGTCCGACCAGGGGGTGCCGGTACGCCTTGGGTCCGTGGGTGCGGGCCCGTACGTCCGCGCGGGCCCAGAGGCGGCGGAAGCGCTCGCTGCCCATGGCCAGCTCGCCGATGAGGGAGGCCAGCCGCGGGTCGTCGGGGTGCTTTCCGGCGGCCAGGCGCAGGTGCCCGACCACGTCGAGGGTGCAGTTCTCCCAGTCCGCGTAGAGGCTGTACTCGCGCTCGGCCTCCTCCAGGAAGAGGTGCCGGGCGATGTTCGGGCCCGGCATCGGCAGGCCGAAGAGGAGCTCGGCGAGACGGTTCCCGGCGAGTACGTCCAGCCGGTGGTTCATGATCAGCGCGGGTGCGTCGGCGATCAGGGACAGGACGCGCAGCAGTTCCGGCCGGACCCGGCCGCCCGGCGTCCTGGCCGGGCGGCGGCGCTGCCGGGCGAGGCGGCAGAGGTGCCCGCGTTCGGTGTCGTCGAGACCGAGGACGCGGGCGAGCGCGTCGAGGACCTGGTCGGAGGGCTGGGTCGCGCGGCCCTGCTCCAGGCGCACGTAGTAGTCGACGCTGACACCCGACAGGTGCGCGACCTCTTCGCGGCGCAGCCCTTCGACCCGGCGGCGGTTGTCGGTGGGTATGCCGACGGCAGCCGGATCGACCCGGGAACGCCGGGTCCGCAGGAAGCCCGCGAGATCGTCCATGGCCCCCAGTATGGCCGTCGCTCCCCGCGTGAGGGTGGTACTGCCGTTACCAGGAAGTCCCGTCCGACGGAAGCGGCGCCCCTGAACGCCGGGCGCCGCGGCGGCCAGGATCGGAGGCAGCCGAAAGGCATCCGATCCGAAGGAGTTCCCATGAAGACGCTGATCGTCCACGCCCACCCGGAGCCGAAGTCGCTCAACGGCTCCCTGAAGGACCTGGCGGTGTCCACGCTGGAGGCCGCCGGACACGAGGTGCGGGTGAGCGATCTGTACGCGATGAACTGGAAGGCCGTCGTGGACGCCGCGGACTACGGCCCCGAGGCGTCGAGTCCGCTGAAGGTCGCCCGGGACTCGGGGCGGGCCTTCGAAGCCGGGACCCTCACTCCGGACGTCCTCGCCGAGCAGGAGAAGCTGCTGTGGGCCGACACGATCGTCTTCCAGTTCCCGCTGTGGTGGTACACGATGCCCGCGATCCTCAAGGGATGGGTGGACCGGGTGTTCACCTACCGCTTCGCCTACGGCGTCGGCGAGCACAGCGACACCCGGTACGACGAGCGCTTCGGCGAGGGCACCCTCGCGGGCAGGAGGGCCCTGCTGTCGGTGACCGTAGGCGGCCCGGAGCCGCACTACGCCGCTCGCGGGATCAACGGCCCCATCGACGACCTGCTGTTCCCGTTCCAGCACGGCATCCTGTACTACCCGGGCATCGAGGTGCTGCCGCCGTTCGTGCTGTACGCCACCGACCGGATGACCGACGCGGAGTACGCGGAGGCCGCCAAGGCCTGGGAACAGCGGCTCCTCACGCTGGAGTCGACGGAGCCGATCGCGTTCAGGCGGCAGAACTTCGGGGACTACGAGATCCCCTCGCTGCACCTGAAGGAAGGGCTGGAGCCCTCTGGCCGCACCGGGTTCGGGCTGCACGTGCGCGGCTGACCCCCCGGCCCGGGGGCGTCCGCGGTGGCCGGCGCCCCACGGCCCGTCAGCCCCGGTTCAGGTCGGTGTACAGCACGTGGTGGTCCGAGTACGGGCTGGGGCGGACGCGGTGCGTGCGCGGGGTGATGCCGCGCAGGAACACGTAGTCGAACGTGCTGTTCCAGTCGGTGGTCGCCGTGCAGGTGTCGGCGACGCCGCCGGCGGCCGCGGGCCGGCAGCCCGGGTCCGCGTCCGTGGCCAGCGCCCACATCGGGCCGAGTTCGGGCGCTTGCGGCACGGCGTTGAAGTCGCCGAGGACGATGGCGCGCTCGTGGCGGGCGACCTCCGCGGCGAGCACCCGCACCTGGCCCGCCCGCGCCTGCGGCTGCCGGCGCTCGGCGAGGTGGGTGTTGAACACGCGGACGGGACGGCCGCCCACCAGCGTGGTGACGGCCAGGTATCCGCGGTCCTCGGAGCCGCCGTCGGGGTAGGCGACGTTCATCCGCTCCGTCATCGGCGCGGCCGAGAGGATCGCCTGACCGTAGCCGCCCGGCCGCCACGGCAGTCCCCCGCAGCGGTTCCAGTTCCGCAGGACCGTCCCGTACTCGACCCGGTAGACCAGCCCGTAGACCTCCTCCAGGTGCCTGCGGATCTGCTCGACGTCACGTACGCACGCCTCCTGCAGGCCGATGACCTGCGGCGCGATGGCGGCGATCTCCTTCGCGCGACCGAAGTCGAGCCCGCTGCCGCCGCACGGATTGCAGATGTTCCACGTGGCGACCCGTTCCGGTACGGCCTCCCCGGCGGGCCGCCCGGCGAGGGGGACGTCACCGGCCGGTGCGCCGGGGCCCAGGAGCAGCGCCATGCAGACCGCGGCCGTCGCGCCCGCGGCCCACCGCGCGCCCCTTCTCAGCACCATCGCCTCCCCGGAGTGGACGGACATCATCACACGGCACCCTCCCGGCGGGGCCCCGGGGCCGGGGCCGGGCGCCGCGGCCGGGTCACAGCCAGCCGTTGCGCTGGGCCTGGAGGGCCATCTGGAAGCGGTTCTCGGCGCCCAGGCGGGCCATCAGGATCTGGAGCCGGCGGAAGAAGGTGCGGCGGCTGATGCCCAGTTCGCGGGCGATGACCTCGTCGGCGGCGCCGCCGGCGAGGAGGCGGAGCAGCCGGCGGTCGGCGGGCGCCAGGCCGGCCGGGCGGGTGGCGCGGCCGTGGAAGGGCAGGGCCTGCTGCCAGGTCTGCTCGAACAGGGCGACCAGTGCCGAGAGCAGGCCGCACGGCTGGACCACCAGGGTCGTGTGGTGCACGTCGGCCTCCCTGATCGACAGGGACACCAGCGCGTACGCCTCGTCGATGATCAGCAGTTTGACCGGCACCGTCGGCGCCACCCGGGCCTGCTCACCCGCCTCGATGCAGGGCTCGACGGCCGTCTCCAGCCGTCCGGGGGTCTCCAGTGACGCCTTCGAGTAGACGACCCGCTGCGTCACCCCCCTGGCGAGGGTCGCCAGCGCGTCGTCGAGGGCTTCGGTCTGCGGGAAGTAGGGCGGTGATTCCAACTGGCGGATCTGCTCGCGGGCGCTGGCCCAGGCCTGACGGAGCCTCGGCCCGACGGCGTCGCCGGTCACCACTTCGACGAGGTGTTCGTCGTGCGCCGTGAGCCGCCGGCGGCGGAACGATTCGAACGCGCCGCCCACGGCGATGCGGGAGGCCTCCAGTTCGGCCGCGCGGTGCCTGGCGAGGACCTCCAGGCCGGCGGCGGGCGGCACCGGCGCCACCACGTCCGCGCCCTCCTCGGCGGCTCCGGCCAGCCCGGCGTCGACGAGTTCGGCGTACGCCGCGGCGAACTCGGCGCCCTCCAGCCCGGCCGCACGCCCGATGTCGGCGAGGGGTGCGGGGGCCAGTTCCAGGAGTGACAGGTAGACGCGGCCCGCTGCGGGGCCGATCCCCAGCATCCGCAGGGCCTCGCCGAGTTTCGCGTTCGCCATGCCCCGCATTATCGACGACCGCGGGGCCCGGTTGGCCGATCGGTGCCACTGGCACGCCGGGGCCTCCCGAGGGCGCGCGGCCGCAGTACCGTCCGGGCAGCGCCGGGGTCTCCCGGCGGTCGGACCCGTCCGGAAGAAGGTGCACGACGTGGCGAACGCACGCAAGAACGGCCTCTACTCGGAGATCTCCGGGGAACTGTCCGCCCTGATGAGGACGGGCTGGGCGGACACCGAACGCCGCGGCCTCCCGCTCGACGAGCAGGCCCCCTACGCGGCCCTGCGCCGCGCCGCGCTCTCCGCGCGCTTCCCCGGCGAGCGGCTGGTGGTCCCGTCCGGCAACCTCAAGACCCGCTCGAACGACGACACCTACCCGTTCCGCCCCTACTCCGGCTACGTCCACATGACCGGGGACCGGGCCCGGGACGGCGCGCTCGTCCTCGAACCCCGTCCGGACGGCGGCCACGACGCCCACTGCTACCTGCTGCCCCGCGACGGCCGGGACACCGACGAGTTCTGGCTGGGCTACACCGCCGAGCTGTGGATGGGCCGCCGCCGCTCCCTCGCAGAGTCGGAGGACGTGCTCGGGCTGCCCTGTCGGGACGTCCGCACGGCGGTGGGCGACCTGGCCGCCGCGCCCGACGTGCCCACGCGCATCGTCCGCGGCGTCGACCCGGCGCTGGAGGCCGCGGTCACCACCGACGCCGGGCGCGACGCCGAGCTGGAGGAGGTGCTGAGCGGGCTCCGCCTGGTCAAGGACGTCTGGGAGATCGGCGAGATGCGCAAGGCGGTCGACTCCACCGTGCGCGGCTTCACCGACTGCGTCGGCGAGCTCTCGCGGGCGGTGGCCTCCTCCGAGCGGTGGATCGAGGGCACCTTCTTCCGCCGGGCCCGGCTGGAGGGCAACTCCGTCGGGTACGGCTCGATCTGCGCCGCGGGCGACCACGCCACGATCATGCACTGGACGGACAACGACGGCCCGGTGCGCCCCGGTGACCTGCTCCTGCTCGACGCCGGTGTGGAGACCCACACCCTCTACACCGCCGACGTCACCCGCACCCTGCCCGTGACCGGCACGTTCACGCCGGTGCAGCGCACGGTGTACGACGCCGTGTACGAGGCCCAGGAGGCGGGCATCGCCGCCGTGAAGCCGGGGGCCGCGTACCGCGACTTCCACGTGGCGGCCCAGCGGTACCTGGCGGAGAAGCTCGTCGAGTGGGGCTTCATCGAGGGTCCGGCGGACCGGGCGTACGAGCTGGGCCTGCAGCGACGGTTCACCATGGCCGGCACCGGGCACATGCTCGGCCTGGACGTCCACGACTGCGCCCAGGCCCGCACGGAGGACTACGTCGAGGGCGTCCTGGAGCCGGGCATGGTGCTGACGGTGGAGCCGGGCCTGTACTTCCAGCCGGACGACCTCACGGTGCCGCAGGAGTGGCGCGGCATCGGCGTCCGGATCGAGGACGACCTGCTGGTGACGGCCGACGGCAACGAGAACCTGTCCGCGGGCCTGCCGCGCTCGGCGGACGAGGTCGAGGCGTGGATGGCCCGCGTGGCGGGCTGACCGGCGGGCCTCAGTGGCCGGTCATCGCCTTGACCCCCGCGACCGCCGTGCCGATCGCCGCGTCGATCGCGCCGGCGAGCAGGGCGAGGGCCGTTCCTCCGCCCATCCGGATCCCGCTGTAGCAGCCCCAGGCGAAGAGGGTGGCGACGTTGACCCCGGCTGCCGTGTACAGCGCCGTCGTCAGGTGCATGACGCCCAGTGCGGAGGCGCCGATCAGCAGGAGCGGGCCCACCGCCGACAGCAGCAGGGGGCTGCTGACGAAGAGCATGCGGCGCAGGTCCCGTCCCCGGGCGATGGCGCCGTGGGTGACCCGGTGGGCCTGCTGGTCGGCGACGAGCGCGGCCAGCCACAGGCCCAGCGCGGCGGTGCCGACCGTGGCCGCGGCCCCGGCGGCGTCCGGATGGCCGGTGCCCGCGAGACCGATGACGACGGAGATCATGGTGATCGTCGCGTAGAGCCGCTCCTTGAGGTGCGCCGTGGCCGTCGCCGTGTCCACCGCGTCCGGCGTACCCGCCGTGTCCGTCACCCGTTCCGCCACGGGGCCCACGGTAGGGGGCGGCCGCGGCGGGTCCGCGGAGCAACACCCGGCCCGCGTCCGGCGTCAGCGGCTGAGGCCGGACGTGAGGTCGGCCTGGCCGAAGAGGAGGGCGTAGCCGCTGGGGAGGCTGCGCAGGACGCGGGCGAGGAGGTCGGGACCGGCCAGGCGGGCGACGACGGCGAGGACGGCGCCGGTCTCCCAGCGGGCGACGGCCTGGCTGGTCCCGGCGCGGCTGGCCAGGTCCTTGACGAAGCCCCAGCCGGTCAGCTCGTCGAAGGCGGGCACCTGGGCGGTCAGGACGAGGGCGGCCTCCGTCGGCAGCCGGGCGGCCAGGTCGACCCGTTCGTCACCGGTGAGCCGACGGCCGAGGCCGGCCAGGACGCGGTGGACGGCTTCGGCCGCGCGCGCGGTGTCGGGGTAGGCGCCCTCGTGGCGCACCTCTTCCAGCAACTGCTCGTACGTCATCGCGGGGGCGGGCCGGCGGAGTTCGGCCTGGTCGTACACGGGACTGCTGCCTTTCTCGTCGCGGGCGGCGGGGGTGGGTCAGGCGGGGCGGGGGCGGCCGAAGAGGAGGTCGTAGCCCGGGGGGAGCTGGAGGAGGACTCGTTGCAGCAGGTCGTCGCCGATGGCGTCGGCGACGACGCTCAGCACCGCGCTGACGTCCCAGGCGGCGGTGGCCTCCGTCGCGCCCTCGATCCACGCGGCGGTGGCGCGTACGAACCGCTGCGGGTCCAGCGGCTCGTACGCCTCCAGCGGGTTGAGCAGGATCAGCGCGTACGCCTCGGGGAGCCGGGCGGCGACGCGGGCCCGGTCCTGGCCGACGAGGTGGGCCCCCAGGAGGGCGAGGACCACGCGGGCGGCGCGGTCGGCTTCCGCGCGGGAGGCGTACTCGCCGCGGTCTTGTACGCGCTCGATGAAGGCGTCCCAGCGCAGGGTCATGACGCGTGCCTCCAGAAGTGGGGCGTTGCTCGCGGACTGTGAGGGGACGGCTGCGGCGTCCGGCGCGGGCGGGAGGAGGGGAGGGGGATCCTCCCGCCCGCGGCCGGCGGCGGGACCCGCGGTCCGGACCGCCACCACTCCGCCGGGCGCCCGTGAGCCAGGTGCGGGGCGCCGGTGAGCCGGATGCCGCTGAACCGGATGCCGGTGAGCCGGGCGCCGCGCGCCGGTGAGCCGGACGCCGGTGAGCCGGACGCCGGTGGTGCCGGATGCCGGTGAGCCGCGCGCCGCGCGCCGGTGAGCCGGACGCCGGTAAGCCGGACGCCGGTAAGCCGGACGCCGGTAAGCCGGATGCCGGTGGTGCCGGATGCCGGTGAGCCGCGCGCCGCGCGCCGGTGAGCCGCGCGCCGGTGAGCCGGATGCCGGTGGTGCCGGATGCCGCGGAACCGGATGCCGGGTGCCGGTCCGCCCCGGCCGCCGTCCGGGCTGGCCGCTGGGAGCCGGGCGGCCGCCGGCCGGCCGGTCAGCCGGTGATCTGCTTGACGCTGCCGTCACCGATGGCGATCTTGCGCGGCTTGGCGCGTTCGGCGATCGGGATCCGCAGGGTCAGCACGCCCGCCTCGTAGTCCGCGGTGATGTGCTCGGTGTCGAGGGTGTCGGCCAGCGTGATCTGGCGGGAGAAGACACCCAGCGGCCGCTCGGAGAGCTCCATCTGGGCCTGGTCCGACTTGACGGTCGGCCGACGCTCGGCCTTGACGGTGAGCATGTTCCGCTCGACGTCGATGTCGATCGCGTCCTTGGCCACGCCCGGGACGTCGAAGGCGATCACGTACGCGTCGCCGTCGCGGTAGGCGTCCATCGGCATCGCGGACTGCTTCGACCAGGTTCCCGGGCCCGTCAGCTGCTGGGCGAGGCGGTCGAGCTCACGGAAGGGGTCGGTGCGCATCAGCATGGGAACCTCCTGATCGGTCTGCATCGGGTGCCAGTGCGCTTCGCGTACCACCGTTGTAACATGTCATCGAAACGATGACAACTGCGACCGACATCCCATCGATGACATCCTCTGGAGGCATCGTGCCCGCTGCTCCCCCGCCCGGCCCCCGGCCCGCCGGGTCGCCGGCGTCCTTCCTCGCGGCCGCGGCCGCCCTGGCCGCCATCGAGCGCGAACTCGGCGACGCCCACGGCCCGGCCGGCAACGCGCCCACCGACCCGCGGGAGGCCCTGGCCGCCCTGCTGCTCCTGCGCGAAGTCCGCGAACAACTCGCCGGCTGGGAGAGCGGGCTGATCGAAACCGCGCGGGACGCCGGCGCGAGCTGGGCCGACCTCGCCGCCCCCCTCGGCGTGGCCAGCCGCCAGGCCGCCGAACGCCGCTACCTGCGCCTGCGCCCCGGCCCCGAAGGCAGCACCGGCGAACAACGCGTCCAGGCCACCCGGGACTCGCGGGCCGCCCAGCGCACCGTCGACACCTGGGCCCGCGACCACGCCGCCGACCTGCGCCAACTCGCCGGCCAGGTCACCGCCCTCACTCCGCCCGACGCCCCCGCGCGCGCCTCCCTCGGCCAGGTCCGCGCCGCCCTCGCCGGCAATGACCCCGCCGACCTGGTGGCTCCCCTGACCGCCGCCGAACCGCACGTCCGCCCCGGCGACCCCGGCCTCGCGGACCGCATCACCGCCCTCCTCGACGAAACCGCCCGCCTCCGCCACTCCAGCGACCGGCAACGCCGCACCGGCACGGGGCAGTAGCCCCCGGCACACGTCCGCCCGGTGGCCGCCGATAGCATCCGGCACCATGACACGCGCCTGGATCCTGCCGATGCTGCTCCTGCTCAGCGGCTCGGCCGTCGCGACCGTGAAGGTCCTCGACGGGAGCCCCGGCACGGCCGCGGTGTGCCTGCTCGCGTTCGTGGCGCTCGCGTTCGTGAACTCGCCCCTGGTCTTCCCGAAGTCGATCAGCGCCGAGGAGGCACGGCGCCGCAGCGCGGTGGACGGCCGGCCGGTCGTCTACTGGCGGCCGGGCTGCAAGTACTGCATACGCCTGCGCATCCGGCTCGGCCGCAGCGCCCGCCGGGCGCACTGGGTCGACATCTGGCGCGACCCGGCGGGCGCCGCGGCGGTGAGAGCGGCCAACGACGGCAACGAGACCGTGCCGACCGTCGTCGTGGCGGGCACGCCCCGCACCAACCCCGATCCCGCCTGGGTACGCGAACGGCTCTCCCCCTCAGCGTGACCGGGAGGCCCGCCCGGCGAGCAGGGCGGCGGACCGACGGCGGACGGGCGGGGGCCCGGCCCGTCAGACGCTGCCGCGCCAGGCGCCCGTCTCCGTGCCGCGGTCCTCGATGAAGTGCTTGAACCGCTTCAGGTCGCCCTTGACCTGCCGGTCGACGAAGCCCAGCTTGTCGCCGATGTTCTCCGCCATCCCCTCGGGGTCGAAGTCCATCCTCAGTGTCACCTCCGTACGGGCCGGATCGATCGGCCGGAAGGTGACCAGGCCCGACTGCTCGGTCTCACCGCCCACGGTCACCCAGGCGACCTTCGTGTCAGGGACCTGCTCGATGATCTCCGCGTCGAACTCCCGTTCCACCCCGGCGACCTTCGTCACCCAGTGCGTGAGCGTGTCGCCGCGCTGCTCGATCCGCTCCACGCCCTCCATGAACCGGGGGAACGACTCGAACTGCGTCCACTGGTTGTAGGCCGTCGTCACCGGCACGTCGACCTCGATGGACTGCTTGACCTGCGACATCAGCAAGCTCCTTGGCTTCGGCTTCGGATCGTGCCGCCGACGGTCGCCGGCGGCCGGGGCGTCCCTGCCCCGCCGCCTCGCCTGCCCCGCCGCGGCCCGCCGACACCACCCGTCCGGGACCTCTTCCCGGAGCGGCAGCGGCGGCGGGTCAGCGGGCGCGCCGGATGCGGACCGGGCCGCGGGCCCGCTCCGGCTCGACGGGGCGGCCGCCCTGGGTGATCTCCACCGCGCCGGCCGTGACCAGCCGCCGGGCGGCGCGGCGGACCGGTTCCATGAGCGCGCGCCAGCCGTCGTCCCCTCCTCCGTACGCCGCCCGCGCGGCATCGGAGGGGCAGATCGTCGCGTCCGGTCCCCGACGGTCCAACAGGTCGAGGATGACCTCCTCCAGGCGCCGGCCCTGGTGCCCGTCCGGCTGCCGGTCGTCGTCCATCCCTCAAGTCTGGCACCGGTGCCCGGCCGCCCCGCGCTCAGCGGGCCCGGTCGGCCGGCGGGTCGTCCGCCTCCTTCAGGCCGAGCATGTCCAGCAGTATCTCCAGGTCCTCACTGCTGGTGGCGCGGGAAGCGACGGTACGGCGTGCCTCGGCGCGGTCCGCGGTACCCGTACGTGCCAGGAGGGCCGGCTCTTCGCAGCCGAAGGGGTCTCTCATCCCACCGATGCCACCACCCCCGAGGCGGTTCCGCAGCCGAGGCTGCTCCATCAGGCCCCCGCTCCCCGCGCCTGGTTGCCGGCCCGTCGACGGGGTAGAGGGGGTCCGCAGGCAAGGGAGAGGGAGGCACCATGTCCGAGGGAACCGAGGCCGTCGTCGAGGCCGCGCTGGAGCCGCACGAGCCGTCGCCCGGTGAGGCCCAGGCCCGCGACCGGGTGCGGGACGAGGCCACCGGCATGCGCCACCACGAGGCGGCGGCAGTGCTGGAGCGCCTGCTGGACGGCGTCGGCGACCCGGCCGAGGCCGACGCGCCCACCAGGGCCGCCCTGGCGGAATGGCATCGGATCACCGACCTCCTCGCCGCTCACGGCGGCCCCTACGCCCCCGAGGCCGACCCCTACGCCCAGGGCCAGCTGACGGCGCGCCACCGCTGACGCTGCCCGGGCCGCGCCGGGGTCACGGCCGCTCGTCCTCGGGAGAGCCGAAGTTGCCGTAGCCCTTCAGCTCGTGCGCGGTCCGACGGCTGCCGTCCGACGGGAACGACTGCGCTTCGGCCTCGCGGCTCTGCTCGGGACGCCCGGCACCGGCCGGCCGTCGGGGCTGCTCGGCCGTGGTGGGCGGCTTCGGCTCGGCGGCGCGCCGCTTCATGCCCCACCAGACGGCACCGATGAGCAGGACGACGACGATCAGACCGGCCGCCGAGGCGAAGGCGGTTCCCGAGGCGCTCGTCGCGAGCACGGAGGCTGAGTTGATCATGGAACCGTTTCCTTTCGTCGGACTCCCGTTCTCCACGGCGCGGCTGCCCGCCGGGTGGGGGACGAAACGGCGGACGGCCGGCCCGGCCGTGAGAGGTGGCCGCCGGACCGGCCCGGGGAATCGGGGACCGCGTAACGGTGTTGCCGCAGCATGGACAGCACGGGTGAGGCGCGGGCGGACGGCCGGGGCGGCCCCGCCTCGAACACCGCCGCCCCGACCGCCGGCCCGTCCGCCGTCGAGGCCGCCCGCGGACGCCTCGCGGCCGACCGTGCGGACACGCTCGCGCGGCTGGCGGCGCTGAGCCGCGACTTCGAGGGAATCGTCGCGGCGAACGCCCTGATCGCGGTCGACGACGAGCACGACCCCGAGGGCGGCACGACCGCGTTCGAGCGGGCTCACGTGGCGTCCCTGATGCAGCAGGCCCGCGCGCACCTGGAAGAGCTGGAGCTGGCACTCGACCGGCTCGAACGCGGCGCGTACGGGCGGTGCGAAGCCTGCGGCGGGGCGATCGCGCCCGAGCGGCTGGAGATCCGCCCGGCCACGACGACGTGCGTCCGCTGCGCGGCGGCCGCCCCGGGCCGGCCGCCTCGTCCCGCCTGACCCCGCCGCCCCGTCCGGGCGGAGCGCTCACCCGTCCGGCGGCCCTCAGGCCGCGGCGCGGAAGACGTACGCCGTCATCGGCGCGGTGACCGGCCCGGGACCGAGGCGGGCCGTCATCTCCTCGATGACCGTCGCCCGGACGGCCTCCCCGTCGCCGCGCTCCTCCACGGCCGCGCGAACGGGCGTCCCGGTGAGGTATCCGGTCGCCAGGTCGGCGATCGACTCGGACCGGCCCCGGAGCGTCAGTTCCCGCTGCTCCTCGACGGCGAACCCCGCGGCCGCCAGATCGGCGGCCGCCACGGCCGGGTCGGCGTAGCCGTGGGGAACCGTCGGGAAGAACCGCGGCGGGTCGGCCGGGAAGGCCCGCTCCAGCCCTGCCTGCAGCGCGGTTTCGAAGGCGTGCGTCCCGAGCGGCCCCCAGGTGTTGAACAAGAACCGGCCGCCCGGGGCCAGGACCCGCCGGACCTCGCCGAAGGCCGCGACGTGGTCGGGGAAGAACATGACACCGAACTGGCAGACGACCAGGTCGAAGCCTCCGTCCGGGAACGGCAGCCGCTGGGCGTCGGCCTGCCGCCACACCGCGCCCGGGACCCGGGCCGACCCGAGAGCGACCATCGCCTCGTTCAGGTCGGTGGCCGTCACCTCGGCCGACGGCGCCCTCGCGATCAGGTGCGACGTCAGCACGCCCGTTCCGGCCGCCAGTTCGAGGACGCGGCGGGGGCGGAGTGCCGCCGCCCTCGTGGCCAGGTCCTCGGCGAAGGGCCGGAAGACCACCGGCACCAGGTACTGCTCGTAGGCCGCCGGCATGGACTCCGACCACAGGTGGTCGGCAGGGGTTCCCGTCACTCCCCCGACGGTAGTACCGCGCGGGGCACGTCTCCCCCCGCCGCGCCGTGACGGATCCACCGGCGATGTTCCGCTGATCCGGTACCTTCTTCCCGGCAGTCCTGGCCGCCGCGAAGCGCGGTTGCGCATCGCGTATTGCGTGAGCGGTCGGGGAGTTCGTTGTTTCGGCAGGGTGCTGGTGATCGCCCGTGCTCTGTGATCGTGGCAAGGAGAACAGGTATGGCGACGGGCACGGTGAAGTGGTTCAACGCGGAGAAGGGTTTCGGGTTCATCGCGCAGGACGGCGGCGGGCCGGACGTCTTCGTCCACTACTCCGCGATCAACTCCACGGGCTTCCGTGAGCTCCAGGAGAACCAGCAGGTCACCTTCGACGTCACCCAGGGACCCAAGGGCCCCCAGGCGGAGAACGTCAGCGCCGCGTGACCGGCGCCGCCGTCTCCCGGTAGCGGCACCGCGCGGTCCCGCCCGCCCCGGCGGCGGGCGGGACACGCACGCCCGGCGCCCGCTCACCCGGCGAAGACCACCCGCACGATCTCATCGGGGGCGGCGCCCGCCTCCCCGAGCAGTTCCCCGCCGGCGGACCAGATGCCCGAACGGCCCGACGTACGGGCGAAGCCACCACCGGTCGGACCCGCGAAGGCCGCCATGGCGACCCACACCCCGTGCTCGGCCGCGACCCGGCGGGCGCGCTCGCCGTGGAGCCCGGCCTCGTGGCCGGCGTGGACGACCCCCGCCACGTAACCGTCGATCCCCAGCGCCGCCGTCCTCGCGGCGTGCTCGGGGACACCGGTGTCACGGCAGACGGCGAGCCCGAGCCGCCACCCGTCCACCTCGACCACGGCGGGCTCCCCCGGCACGAAGTGGGCCGCCTCGCTGCTGTGCAGGTACACCTTCCCGTACACCACCCGCGCGCCCGCGCCGTCCACGGCCAGGACGCCGATGCGCGGGCCCGGCACCGGCGCGCCGGCCAGGGCGAGGGTTCCCGTCCGCGCGCACGCGGCGACGAGCGGAGCCAGTCGTGCGTCGCCGGGGACGAGCGGCGCCGCGGCCGGGTCGTACCCCGTCAGCGACATCTCGGGGAAGACCACCACCCGGGCGTCCGCCGCCCGGACGGCCTCCGCGTGAGCCACCGCGTTGGCCGTGACGTCGTGAGCCGTGCACCTCGGCTGCGCCACCGCGACGGCCAGCGGCCGCTTCGCCGCGGCGGTGACGGGCGTGGCCCCGGGGATTACGGCCCCGCTCATCCGACCGGGCCCGCGGAGGGGTAGGCGCCCGGCCAGCCGGCGTGGTGGCGGGGCCGGTGCCGGCCCTGGGCCTCGTGCAGGAGGAGCACGAGGCCGGTGGCGCACATCGTGCCCGCCGACAGCACCACGGCCGCCGGCCACCAGTAGTTGCCGCTCCCCGCCAGGCACGGCCACAGCAGCGCCGAGGCGACGGCGAACACCGGGAGCAGCACGCTCCTGGCCCACAGGGGCAGCCTGCGGCTCGCCACCACGTACCCGAACCCGACGAGGACGGCGGGCACGATGGCGGCGGCCAGCCCCAAGGCGACGAGCAGGAGCAGAGCGAAGATCATGCGGCTGGCCTCCGGGGCGCGGCGGAACGGGCACACGGGCACACGGGCACACGGGCATGCGCGGCGGACCCCGCCCGTGACCGGCGGTCCGCTCGTACGGTCATCCTGACAGAGCCCTTGAACGTGTTCAATACCGGGTGGTGTTGACGCGCCGCTCAGGGGAGTTGGGGAAGAGTGGGACCGTCACGGCTTGAGGGGGGAGTGCCGATGTCCGTCCGGCTCCGAGGCCGTCGCCCCGGGCGGGAACGGCCCGCGCGGCCGCGTCCTCCCGTCACCCGGCTGCGTCTCGCCTGCCTCTTCGGCGGGGTGTTCCTGCTGGCCGGGACGGTGCTGTGCGCCGTCGGCCTCCTGCTGGCACGGCAGGCCGTCACCGAAGGCAGCGCGTCCGTCCTCGACCTGTGGTCGGCGGGTCCGGTGGTACTGGGCCCCGCCGACTGCCCCGTACCGGCGGACGGCGGACCGTCGCCGTGCCCGGCTGCGGACCTGCGGCTGCCCGACGACCCCCTGGTGTCGTCGGCGCCGCTCGTCCTGGCCGCCCTCGTACCCCCGTCGGCCGCCGCCGGGTACGTGACGGCCGGCTACGCCCTGGCACCGCTCCGGCGCATCGCCCTCGGCGCGGCTGCCGCGGGACGGGACGGGCGGGGCCCGGCGGAGGTCAGAAGGGCTTGGTCGGCAGGTACTTGCCGTCGAGGGTGATGACCGCGCGCTCGCCGCCCTCGGGGTCGGCGACCTTCTTCACGTCGAGCCTGAAGTTGATCGCGGAGATGATCCCGTCGCCGAACTCCTCGTGGACCAGGGCCTTCAGCGTCGTACCGTAGACCTGGAGCATCTCGTAGAAGCGGTACATGGTCGGATCCGTCGGGATCCGGTTCGGCATCGAACCGCGGACCGGGATGGTCCGCAGGAGCAGCGCCGCGTCCGCGTCCAGGCCCAGCAGGTCGGCGACGGCCTTGGCGGACGCCTCCGGCAGCGGGTGCTGGCCGAGGACGGCGGCGGTGGTGAAGGCCACCGACAGGCCGGAGGCCTCGGCGATCTGCTTCCATGACAGGTTCTTGGCGGTCTTCGCCGCCACGGCCTCGTCGGCCAGGGCCTCACGGGCGGTCTGCGTGAACTGTGCCTGCACCATGATCGGTACGTCCTTTCGGGGGTGTTCGGGTGGGGGTGGGTGGGTGTCAGGCCGCGGTGAGGTCGTCGACGCGGCCGGTGGGGATGTCGTAGACCCAGCCGTGCAGGGTGAGCCTGTCCTCCGCCAGGGCCCTGGCGACCGACGGGTGGGTGGCCAGGTTCGCCAGCTGGGCGCGTACGTTCTGCCGCACCAGGGCCGGGACGTCGCCGCCGGTGGCGGTACGGGCCACCGAGGCGTCGGCGAGCCGCAGCCAGTCGGCCACCGCCGGGGCACCGCTGAGGTCGTGGCCCTGGGCGAGGGCGGTCATCGCACCGCAGGCGGAGTGACCGCAGACGACGATGTCCCGCACTCCCAGTGCGGCGACCGCGTACTCGATGCTCGCCGCGACCCCGTCGGCGCCGGGTGCGTAGGCGGGCACCAGGTTGCCGGCGGTGCGGACGACGAACAGGTCGCCCGGCTCGGTGCCGGTGATCAGCTCGGGGACGACGCGGGCGTCGGAGCAGCCGATGAACAGGGCGTGCGGGCTGTGCTGCGTGGCCAGACGGGCGAAGAGCTCCGCCTTGGCCGGGAAGACGTTCCGCCGGAAACGGGCGACGCCTTCGATGAGGTCCTGCACGGTCACTCCCTTCGGGTGGTGGGCTCGTGACATCCACCCTGCATGACCTGTACCTATAGTGTCCAAGAGCTGTTGGGCCTAGAGGCTATTGGCTGCATCTATAGTGAGTCCCATGGCCGCCCTCGAACTGCGTCACCTGCGCTACCTGCTCGCCGTCGCGGAACACGGCACCTTCACCCGCGCCGCCGAGGAGCTCCACATCTCCCAGCCCACGCTCTCCCAGCAGATCAGACAGCTGGAGCGGACCCTGGGCGTGCAGCTGCTGGACCGCTCCGGCCGCACGGTACGGCTCACCGACGCCGGCTCCGTCTACGCCGACCACGCCCGCCGCGCGCTGCGCGACCTGGCCGCCGCCGAACGCGCCGTGCACGACGTCAAGGACCTCTCCCGCGGCCACCTGCACCTGGGCCTCACCCCCACCTTCACCGCCTACCTGATCGGCCCGCTCACCGCCGAGCTCCACACCCTCCACCCGGGCATCGGCCTCACCCTGACGGAGATGCCCCAGGACCGCATCGAAGCGGCCCTGCTGGCCGGCGACCTCGACCTCGGCATCGCCTTCGCCGGGCCCCACCCGCCCTCGATCGCCGCCACCCCGCTGTTCACGGAGACCCTCAGCCTCGTGACCGGCGCCGCCCGCGCCCGGGAGCTGCCCGGACCCCTGCCGGCCGACGCCCTCAAGGACGAGCAACTCGCCCTGCTCAGCGCCGACTTCACCACCCGCGCCCACATCGACGCCTACTTCGCCGGTCAGCGGGTCCGGCCCCGCATCACGGTCGAGGCGAACTCGATCCAGGCCCTCACCGAAATCGTCCGGCGCACCCCGCTCGCGACCGTCCTGCCCGACGCCGTCACCCACGACCACCCCCACCTCACCCCCGTCCCCCTCGACCCGCCCCTGCCCGCCCGCACCGTCACCCTCCTGCACCGTGAAGGCGCCTACGAGAGCGCCGCCACCCGCGCCTTCACCCGCCTCGCCCACGACCTCGTCCGCACCCGCGGCTACGCGCCGCCGCGGCCGTAGCCCAGCGGCCCGCACCGGGCCCGCCGGTGTGCCCGTACGGATGTGGCATCCTGCGGGGATTCCGGCGGGCCGGCCGCCGGCGGCGGAAAGGAACTCCCGTGACCCGCAGCGCGCTCCTGGTCGGAGCCACCGGACTGGTCGGCGGACAACTGCTGGCGCGGCTGCTGCGCGACCCGCGCTACGACCGCGTCACCGTGCTGGCCCGCCGCCCGCTCGGCCTCGTCCACCCGCGACTGGACGCCCGGGTGGTGGACTTCGCCAAGCTCGCGGCCGACGACGTGCCGGACGGGCGGCCGGGCGGGACCGACGTGTACGCCGCACTGGGCACCACGATCCGGCAGGCAGGCTCGCAGGAGGCCTTCCGCGAGGTGGACCAGCACCACACCGTACGGGTCGCCGCGCTGGCCCGGGACGCGGGCGCCGAGCGGATCGCCGTCGTCTCCTCGGTCGGCGCCGGATCCGGATCCCGGGCCTTCTACCTGCGGGTCAAGGGGGACATGGAGGCGGAGGTGACGGCGCTGGGCTACCCCCAGACCGAGTTCTTCCGGCCCTCCTTCATCCTCGGACGCCGCCCCTCGCACCGCCCGGGCGAGGGCCTCGGCAGCACCGCCGCGACCGTGCTGGGCCCGCTGCTGGCCGGGCCCGCGCGCCCCTACCGGCCGGTGCCCGCGGGCCGGCTGGCCGCCGCGATGATCGCCGCGCTGGCGGAGGACCGGCCCGGGGTGCGGGTGCGCACCCACGACGACTTCCTGGCCCTGGCCCCGGAGCCGGACGCCGCAGCCACCCGGGCGTGACGGGGGCCGGTCGGACGTGACGGGCGGCCGCTCCGGCGGAACCCGGGGAGCCGTCCGGACGTAACCCGGGCCGCCCGGCGCTCGTTGGGGGGCCGGTGGCCGGGAGGGACCCGGTCCGGGGCGAGCGGAGGCGGTGCGCCGTGCGGGCTGGCGGAGAACTGGTCGATCTGACCGGCAGGTCATGCCTGGTCACGGGCGCCGCCAGCGGCATCGGACGGGCCACCGCGGCCCTCTTCGCCCGGCTCGGCGCCCGGGTCACCGCCGCGGACCTGGACACGGCCGGGCTGACCGCGCTGCGCCGGGACTGCGCCGACCGGGGTGACGCGTACGAGGTGACCGTGGTGACCGGGGACGTCTCCCGGCCCGAGGACGCCGAGCGGATGACCGGCGCCGCGGTGACGGCGGGCGGCGGCCTGGACGTGCTCGTCGCCAACGCCGGGATCCTGCCTCTCTCGGGGCTCCTGGAGACCAGCGCCGAGGACTGGGACCGGGTGATGGCCGTCGACGGCCGCGGGATGTTCCTCTCCTGCAAGTACGCCATCGCGCAGATGGCCGGGCAGGCGACCGGCGGGTCCGTGGTGTGCGTCTCCTCGATCTCCGGCCTGGCCGGCCAGGCCCGCCAAGCCGCCTACGGGCCCGCGAAGTTCGTCGCCTCGGGGCTCACCAAGCACCTCGCGGTCGAGTGGGCCGGGCGCGGTGTCAGGGTCAACGCGGTCGCCCCCGGCACCATCCGGACCGAACGCGTCCAGCGCCTCGCGGACGAGCCCGGGGGCCCCGAGTACCTCGACGAGATGGCGACCCTGCACCCGCTCGGCCGCCTCGGCGAGCCCGAGGAGGTGGCCCGCGCCATCGCCTTCCTCGCCTCCGACGCCGCCTCCTTCGTCACCGGCAGCATCCTCCCCGTCGACGGCGGCTACCTGGCCCGGTAGCCGGCCCCGCCCGGCGTCAGGCGCGGTGCAGGCGGTCCAGTTCCGCGAGGGTGGTGTTGGCGACGGCCACCGCGGCGAAGACGACGGCGGGCTGGGTGCGGCCGAGGGCGTAGAGGGCGGCGGTGGCGGAGCCGAAGAAGAGGGCCTTCACGGCGAGTACGGCTACGAGCGGGACGGCGAAGGTCGCCTTGGGTGCTGCGAACAGGCCCCAGGCGGTGGCCGCGAGCGCGGGGGCGCCGACGGCCAGCAGGATCCGTACGGCGGTGTTCTGGCCGGTGGACCACCCCCACCAGGCCAGCAGGGCCGGCCCGGCCAGCTCCATGAGGAACGCCAGGCCTTCGTTGACGACGTGGAGCGGGGTGGGAAGCATCGGCCGGAGTGCCTTTCGCTGGGCGACGGCGGGCGGTCGGTGCATGAGATCAGGCCGAGCATGGTCATGAACAGGCCAAGCACGGCTCTTCCTCCCGGCCGGCCGCCGCATTCGTGTCCGTCGTGGCGGCCGACACCGCCGTGCGGGATCGCCTCGGCCGACAGGAACGGGGCGGGCGAACGGCTACCCGCTGGGCGGGTTCGCCGCAACCGTCACCGGTCAGCCGGTCGCGGGCGGTGCCGGTGCGCCTGCTCCACGCCGGTCCGTGCGTCGCCCGTGTCGGCCACAAAGCAAACGCTCCCATACGGCACGGACATCGCCGCCGGGCGGTCGGCCACCGGCCGGGAAAGGACGTACGCAACCGAGGCCGTCACGGGATACAACGGACCGCATGACGGTCTTCTCCTGCGCCGCGTGCGGTACCGAACTCACCCCGGACCTGCGGGAACTGCCCGGCGTTCCGGACGTCCGCGGCCACGACGGGCGAGGCGCGCCGTCGACGGTCCCGCGGGGCCGCTACGCCGTCGACCCCGAACCCTGGGGCGCCCCGTTCACGGCCCCGGGCACCGCCGCGGCGTCCGTGCCGACGGACCGGGCGCCGCTCATGCCGCCCGGCATGACCGACATGGTGCCCACGGGGCCCAGGAACTCGGTCATCGTGCACCCGGAGGACGTACCGGGCCTGCGGCTGTCCGGCTCCCTGGGCATCCACCGCGGCTGTTGCGGACCGCTCGGCACGGGCGGCCCCAACATGGCGTGCGCGTGCGGGACGCGGGTGGCGACCCTGGCCGCGGACTGCATGGGCCCGCACGAGCTGCGTCTGGATCCGGTACGGACGCACGCCTCCTCCCCCGGCCCCTCGGCGTGATCAGGACCCGACCGCCGCCGCAGGACCGGTGGCCGTGCCGGACGCCTCGGCGCGCGGGCCCGGCACCGGACGCCGGGCGGCGACCGCCCGGATGCCCGCCGCCCGCAGCTTCCGGGCCAGGTACTCCACCTCGGGCATCGTGCCCGCATACGCCCCCGCCACGACCTCGCCCAGCACGGACCGGACGTCGGCCAGACCGAGGCCGAGTTCCGCCCGCAGCACCCTCATGATCGCCGCGTTCCCCGCGGACGCGTCCACCCGCAGGAGGGCCGGCCCGTGCTCGGAGAGCAGCCGCTCCCGCAGCCCGTCGGGCACCGCCCCACCGCACACGGCCACCGCGAACCCACAGGACGGGCAGCTGGATTCCGTGTCCCAGCGCAGGGAGCCTTCCACCAGGGCCTGGACACCCCAGCACTCCAGCTCCGCACCGCAGTCCGGGCACCCGGCCGCGTACCGGACGGACTCGAAGACCGCGTTCACCGGGGTCCGGGCTTCGCCGCGCGGAAGACACATGCCACGGAGCGGACGCTACCGGATGCCTGGCCGGTCGACCGTGGGCCGGTGGTCCGTGGGCCCGTACGGGAACGATCCGGCGGGCCCTTTCGTTGGCGCGGGGCCGCTGCTTCGATCACCCACGAGGGAGTACCGTGCCCGTGCTCATGCCCGAAACCTCTGCCGCCGCACCCCCACGTCCGCTTCCGCCGCTCGCCGCCCAGGCGGAGCGCCTCGTCGGGCTCGGCGTGCCCCGGCTCACCGGGATCTCCGGCGCCGAGCTGCGTGCCTTCGCCGAGCGCACCGAGCCCGGGGACGGCAGCGCGCTGCTCGCCCTCCACCCGGACCGGGCGCCCGCCTCCGTACTCGCACCGTTGCTGCGCCACGCGGGAAAGCCGGGCTTCGTCGTCACCGACATGACCGACGTCGACCGTTTCGCACCCCACGCCCTCGCGTTGCCCGACGCACCCGTCTACCTCGTCTCCGGCCTGGACCGCGGTGACCACATGGCCGACTGGAGCCCGGCGGAGGCCCTGGCCTCCCTCGACGAGGAAGCCCGCACCCCCCTCGTGCTGACCGAGGGGATCCACTGGCTGCTGCAACGGCCCGAGGTGCTGGAGCGCAACCACTGCTTCATGACCATCGGCTCCCGGCTGCGCAGGGCCAACGGCAGCCTCGACGCCCGCACTCCGGCGATCTGGATCAGCAACGGCACCGGGCGGGACGGCCGCGAACGGCGCGACGCCCCCAAGGTGGGGTGGTGCTGGTGGAACAACCGCCACACCTGGCTGGGCTTCGCCTCGGCCACCGGCCGCCGCGCCTGGTCCGGTGACGGGAGGGCTCGACCGGCACAGGATCAGGTGTCCCCGTGAACCAGGGCGTGCAGGTGCTCGTCGTGCCATCCGTCCTCGTGCAGCAGGGCGCTGCGCACACGACGCCGGGTTCGCCACCGCGTGACACAGCCGCAGCCGGTGCAGTCCGAGGTCATCGAACGCCCACTGGCTGACACGCTTCGTGGCTTCGACCACGGTGCCCCTGCCGCGGACTTCCGGCAGGACCCAGTACACGATCTCGGCACTCCCGCCACTGAGGTCCACGTCGCCCCAGCCGATCAAGAGCGAGCACGGGTTGTTCATCCCGGCCAGGCGGCCGGCGGGAACGACAGGGGGACGGGGGAGGTGATCACCGCCGCATCGTGCCATGCGCCCTGCCCGCGCCCGCAAGGGCCTTCGCAGGGAGCCACGTTGAGCGGGAAATCGCAACTTCGACACGGCCCGCCGAGGCAGCTACCTTCGCTGCCTCCGGCGATCGCCCCGGTCGCAAGCCACCGAACCGATCAAAGCATCCACCCCCCACAGGGAGAGACGTATGCCCCACCTCGCGCTGTACACGTTCGGCGTCCTGAAGTCACCCCTCGCCGATCCCGGACCGCTCACGCGCGAGTTCTACGACCGGGGTGAGGCCGTCTACCGGACGATCGGTCAGCAGCCCGGGTACCTCGCTCACGCCGAACCGGCGGAAGCCGGCCGGGGCGTGCTCTTCGACGCGGACTGGGGTGTGTGGGGAGAGTTCGCCGTGCCGGCCTGGTACGAGAAGGGCCGTACGCCGGAGACCACCGCCCTGGCCGCGACCCTCTCGCTCTGGACCGATCTGCGCCCCGCCTTCGACGCCGTCTACGGCGGTCTGCACCGTGCGGCGCTCAACCGGCGTTTCGACTGGTTCGAGAAGACGGGACACCCGAGCCACGTGGCCTGGTGGGTGTCCGACGGCGCGATACCCACCTGGCAGGACGGGGTCTCCCGGCTGACGCACCTCCACGACCACGACTCCGCGCCGCACGCCTTCACCTTCCACGACGCCTTCACCCCGGAGGGGACGGCGATCAGGATCAATCGGGAGCCGTCGTGACGGGGAGCGCGGCCAGGCCGCGGACGAGGCGGGTGCGCCGCCACTGGAGGCGGTCGGGGGGTACGGCGAGGCGGATCGCGGGGAAACGGGTCAGCACCGCCCGCAGGGCGATCTCCAGCTCGGCCATGGCCAGCGGGGCGCCGGCGCAGCGGTGGACACCGTGCCCGAACGCCAGATGGGAGGCCGCGTCCCGGTCCAGGTCGAGCCGGTCCGGCGCCGGGAACCGGGCGGGGTCCCGGTTGGCCGCCCCCAGCGCGACCAGCACGGGGACACCCGCCGGGACCTCGGTGCCGCCGAGCGTGACGGGCCGGGTGGTGAAGCGGAACGTGGCCGTGCTCACCGCCGAGTCGAAGCGGAGCAGTTCGTCGAGCGCGGCGGGGATCCCGTCCGGATCCGCCCGGAGCCGATCCGCCGCGGCCGGGTGCCGGAGCAGCGCCAGGAGGGCGTTGCCGAGCGCGTTGGTGGTGGTCTCGTGTCCGGCCACGAGCAGCAGCACGGCCAGGGAGACCAGTTCCTCCTCGCTCAGGCGGTCCTCTCCGTCCCGGGCCGAGACGAGCCGGTCCAGCAGCGAGCCGCCGGGGCTGAGCCGCTTGGCGGCGACGAGGTCCGTCATGTAGCCGGCCAACGCGTGCGAGGCCGCGTCGATGACCTCGGGCTCCCCCGCCGCGAACAGCTCCGCGGACCAGCGCTGGACCGCGGGCCGGTCGGCCCGCGGCACTCCGAGCAGCCGGCAGATCACGATGACCGGCAGCGGCACCGCCAGGCGGGCCACGAAGTCGACCGGTTCGCCGACGGGCCACTGGTCCAGCAGCTCGTCGGTGACCCGGGCGATGAACGGACGCAGTTCCCTGACGGCCCCCGTCGTGAACGCCTTGGTCACCAGCTTGCGCAGCCGGGTGTGCCGGGGCGGGTCGCTGGCCAGCATGGTGTGGGCCAGCGCCGGGTGGAGGCGGCGTCGGGACTCCTTGCCGGCGAAGAAGGCGGCCGTGTCCTTGGAGAGGCGGGGGTCGGCGAGGGCCTCGCGGGCCTCGGCGTAGCCGGTCACGAGGTAGTTGGCGCGCCCCGCGGGGCCGGCGGGCACGGGCTGCACGGGGCACGCCGAGCGCGTGGCCGCGTACTGCACGTAGGGGGCATAGGGGTCGGGGAGGACGCCGGGGTCCCGGGTCGGCCCGGTCATGGCCCCGGACTCCGGGGACGGGACGTGCGGGCTTCGGCGGGCCCGCGTACGGCCGCCGCTCCCCCGGCCCCGCCCTCCGTGCCGCCGAACGCCGCCCTCAGCCTCGCCACCGCCCCCGACACCCCCTGCGTACGCCCCGGCCCGACCCGCCTGCCTGACATCACAACATAGCCGGTCAGAGCGCCCTCCCACGGGTTCGCACCATTCGGCCCGCGAGGACCGATGAGTTTCTCCACGGTCGACAGTCAGAGATCATGACTGGTGCGCAGCTGCCGCGAGCGGAGCACGGCGCATCAACCGGACCATCCGTTGCCGACCCACACCACCGAGGACCTCAGATGCGAACCCTGATCAGCACCGCTTTCATCTCGCTCGACGGCGTCGTCGAGGCCCCGGGCGGCGAGCCCGGTTACCGCAACTCCGGCTGGACCTTCAAGCACATCGAGTTCCTCCCCGAGGCCTTCGCCATCAAGGGCGCGGAACAGAAGGAGGCCACCGCGATGCTGCTGGGCCGCACCAGCTACGAGGCGTTCAGCCCGGTGTGGCCCGACATGGCCGACTTCGCGGACTACAAGGTGATGCCGAAGTACGTCGTCTCCACCACCCTCACCGAGCAGGACCTGGTGACGAACTGGGGCGAGACGACGATCCTGCGCTCGCTGGACGAGGTCGCCGCGCTCAAGGAGACCGAGGGCGGCCCGATCATCGTCCACGGCAGCGCCACCCTGAACCATGCCCTCTCGGACGCCGGCCTCATCGACCGCTACCACCTGCTCGTCTTCCCGCTGCTCCTCGGCGCGGGCAAGCGGCTCTTCAGCTCCACGGACAAGGACGCCCAGAAGCTGAAGCTGGTCGAGCACGAGGCCTACGCCAACGGCCTGCAGAAGCAGGTCTTCGACGTCGTCCACTGAGCTGGGCAGCAGGGGTACCGGGCCGTCGGTCGTGCCGTTCCGCCCGCGGGCGGGTGACGGGGCAAGCGGAGCGGTCAGGAGTCGGGGCGGGGGCTCAGCGCCTGGCTTCCACGTCCGGCGAAGAGTTCCGCGCACTCGTTGGCGAAGGAGCACAGGCGGTCCACGAACTGCCGCACCTCCTGCGGTTCCGGCGCGATGCCCGGCCGGGCCTCGGCCCACTGCTGCCACAGGCCCCCGGCGGCGAGGTAGCGGGATGCGCGCTCGGTGCCGAGGGCGGCGTCGAGGTGCAGCAGTGCGCCGAGGGCAGGGCCCTGGTCGTAGCAGAGGTCCGGGCGACGCAGGTAGTGGTCGAGGTAGCCACAGAGGAGATCGGCGTCCGCGTCCTCGCCGAACGTGGCGAGGGTGACGCAGTAGGCCCCGCCCGCATAGGGCCCTGCACTGGCCGGCAGAAGTTCGCCGATAAGGGTGCGGAACTCGGTCCTGCCGGCTACTGCAACCAGCCAGGCGGCCGTCTTGCGCTCCCGCCAGCCGCCCTCGAAGAGGGTGCCGAGCTCGGTGGGGGTGATCTCCCGGGCGGCCCCCACCAGTTCCTCGACGAACAGCTCGCGCTCAGCCCCGGTCAACCGCAGCGCGCCGCCCCCCAGCCGGAGGTACCGCCGTCCGGGCGTGACGAACCGGCGGACCAGGTCCGCCGGCTCGGGGTCGGCGCAGACATCACGCATGGCTGCATCCTCGCCCGGCGAGCGGCCGGTTGCCAGCCGTCAAGTCAGCAGAATCGCCGCCGAGTTCGCATCGCGTCCACGACCGCGCTGAGCGCGGCCTCCCTCGCCACGGGATCCGGCGCGTTCGTGTCGCGTACCCGGTAGCCGTGCAGGGCGACGGTGTCCGCGTCGACGTCACCGGGCCGGGGCCGGCCTTCCACGATGAACCCGCAGAGCGCGCGAAGGGCGTCCTCGCCCAAGTCCAGCGGGTGGAAGGGCAGCGCGTACGGCTCCTCGTCCTCGCCGGGCCATGAAACGGTGGCGGCCGGACGTTCCCCGGCCCAGTAGGGGCGTTCGAAGGGGAGCGGCTCGCCGGTGTTCTCCACGATGCCGGTGTCCCGCGAGAGGCTGAGCGAGCGGACGAGCCGTCCGTCCTCCCATACGGCGAACGCCAGCCAGTCGACCACGCTGTGCAGGGCGTGCGGGACCGTCCTGCGGCCCGCCCCGGCCGCCACCAGTTCATCCGGGAGCTGCGACGGGAGGTCGACCATCACGCGTCGGTCGCAGACCAGTTCCACCGCCGGCCGGCCGGCCGCGTAGGTCTGGCCGTCCGGCGGGTAGAGACCGTCCCACAGGTTCGAGCCGGCGGTGGTCTCGATCACGCATCCCGGCTACAGGCGTCGCACCGTCGCGGTCGTCCGCTCCGGGTCCGCCGCACCGACCTGCTCCAGCAGGCCCGGCACCTCCCCGTCGGCGTACACGAGCAGCGCGGTCTTGGCTCCCAACGGCCCTCCCCCAGGCGAAACCCCGCAGTGCGGAGCACCGTACCCGGCAGGCCTGACAACGCCCGGCAGACCTGTTCACCGGCCCGCGGGGGAAGATCGGCGGATGACGACCTTCAGGATGACGAGCGCCCGGCGACGGATGCTGCCGTGGGCGGCGGTGTTCCTGCTCACGACGGGGTGCGGAGCACAGCGTGCGGACGATGGCCCCGACGCCGGCCCGCGTGCGGATCCCGCGCCGGCCGGTACGGCGGCGATGGCACCGGCGCCGGTTCCGGCACCGGGCACGCCTTCGGATTCCCCCTGCCCGGGCGAGAGCCCCACGCCCACGGCGCCCGGAGCGTCCGGCACCCCGGGCACGTCCGCCCCGTCCGCTCCCCCCGCCGACCACTACGCCGAGAACCACGCCTTCCGGATCCCCCTGCCCCTCCACGGCCAGAGCCGCTGCGACGGGCTCGCGGCCGTCGGACGGGTCGAGCACGCCCTCGAACCGCTCCGGCGGCGCGGCGACTTCGCCCCCGAGAGCGTCCGCAGCGCCCTCAGCGGACTCGGCTACGCCACCGGCAAGGTGCACGCGTACCAGAACGGCCCCACCGGCGTCGGGTTCCTGGTGGACATCGGAGCCTCCCCCTGGTGCGTGGAGGGGACGATGAGCAGGGACTCCACCAGGGCGGAGGCCTTCGGCGGCTACCCCGACGGCACCGGCTGCGAGCCCCCGAGGGGCGGCCACTGAGCCCGGCTGAATCGGGGCCCCGCGGGCACCCGGAAACGGTGTCCTGCGCCGCTTCCACGGGGCCTTGGCCGTCCTCCGCGGCCCCCGCGGACCCCTGTGGCCGACCACACCCCGGCAGGGGTCCACCCGCCTGCCCAGGGCTTCGGCCGTATCGCTCTGACCTGGTGGTTTCAGTGATTCCGTCTAGGCTGAAAGGGTCAACCGGGCGCTACCGAAGGAGACTTCGTGAGTGAGGAACGGACCGCGTACGACGCCTCCCGGATCCAGGTGCTGGACCCTCGCGAGGCCATCCGGAGACGGCCCGGGATGTACGTCGGCTCGTGCGACGAGCGGGGGCTGCACCGCCAGCTGTTCGAGCTCTGCGGCGAAGGGGTGAACGAGGTCCTCGCGGGCCGCGCCGACCGCGTGGACGTCACCCTGGCCCCGGAGGGCTGGGTACGGATCGCCGTCGACGGCCCGCGGGTCCCGCCGGACGACCGCGCCGGGGACTGCGGCGGTCCCGGACTCGAAGCCCTGCTGGCGGACCTGGACGCCAACCCACCGCTGCGGAGCCGCAACGCCGTGGAGCTCAGCAGTTTCGGCTCGCGCATGGGACCCTTCGTCGCCAACGCCCTGTCGAGCCGGCTGACGGCCGAGTTCGGGCGCGGGCAGACCCGACGGGTGCACCGCTACGAGCGCGGCTACGCGGTCGGGCCGGAGACGACGCCGGACGGACCCCGGTCGCAGGACGGACCACGGGCGGACGACGGACGGGAAGCCGCACCCGGCACCCTCATCACCTTCCGCCCCGACACGGACGTCTTCGGCACGGCGGAGCATTCGTTCGACGTACTGGCCGAGCGCTTCAGGGAGCTGGCCTACCTCAACCCCGGCCTCGACATCCACCTGAGTGACCGGCGGTCGGTGGACTGGGCGCGCTCGGAGCGGTTCCGCTTCCCGGGCGGCGCACGGGACTTCGTGGCCTTCCTGGCGGGGCGGCGGACGCCGGGATCGTTCCACGGACGTGTCCACGGGCTCGCCCTGGAGGAGCCGCGAATGTCGGGCTCGGTCGAGGTCGCCCTGAGCTGGGACAGCGCCCCCGGGGAGGAGGTCCGGAGCTTCGCCAACAGCTGCCCCACCCCCTGGGGCGGTACGCATGTGGAGGGCTTCCGCGCCGGGCTCGCCGCGGCGGTCAACGCCTTCGCACGCGAGCGCGGCTTGCTCACGCCGACGGCTCCCGATCTCGACGCCGGCCGGGTCAGCGGGGGCCTGACGGCGGTGGTCTCGGTGAAGCTCGACCGGGTCGAGCTGACCGGTTCCACGCGCGGCGCGCTGGCCAACGAAGACGTACTCGCCCCCGTGGCGCAGGCCGTACGGGAGCACCTGCGGACCTGGCTGGCCGAGGACCCGCAACTGGCCGCGACCGTCGCCGCCCGCGTCGCCACGGCCCGGAACGCTCACGGCGACTGCCCCGCTGACCGGCTGACCCGCTGACCGACTGACCGGCCTGCCCCCACCCGGGGCTGACGGGCGCCGACCGGGCACTGTCAGTGGTCGAGCATAGGCTGGTGACATGACGCCGATCACGATCATCTCCGGGGACGCCACCAGTCCGCAGGCCAAGGGACCCAAGATCATCGCGCATGTCTGCAACGATCTCGGCGGCTGGGGCAAGGGCTTCGTCCTGGCGATATCCAGGCGCTGGCCCGAGCCCGAGAAGGACTACCGGGCCTGGCACCGCGGCCGCGCGGGCAACGACTTCGGCCTCGGTGCGGTCCGGCTGGTCCGGGTCCGGCCGGACACCTGGGTCGCCAACATGATCGGCCAGCGGGGCATGCGCACCGGAAGCTCGGGGGTGCCGATCCGCTACGACGCCCTGGAACGCTGCCTGACCGCCCTCGCCGGCCACGCCCTGGAACTGGGCGCCTCGGTCCACATGCCCCGTATCGGCTGCGGCCTGGCCGGCGGGAAGTGGTCACGCGTGGAGCCCCTGATCAGCGAGGCCCTCTCCGCGAAGGGCGTGGCGGTGACGGTGTACGACCACGACGGCGGCGGCTCCGCTCCGTCGCACCGCTGACCACCGCCCGCGGTGGAGCGGTGGGTGCCCCGGGGCGGCTTCCGCCGGAACACCCACCGGTCTGTGAAGGGCCGTCGGCCGGCCTCACGACGGGGCGGTCGACGCGCTGGGTCCGCACGCTAATACCGGAGGGCAATGTTCCGGCCCGGGTAACGGGGAAGTGGCCTGAACATGGCGCGGAAGCGCGGCAGGGTTACCGGATTCGTACGGTGGCACAGGTGAAGGTGGTGTCCTGGAGCAGGGCCGGGGTGATGGCCACACCGGTCAAGTGCTCCGCCAGGGCGAACGCCGCCGGGCCGGAAAGGTCCACTGCCGGAGGTTCCTCGTCGAGGGGGAAGCCGATCCGTCGCATGACGTCGAGGAGTCGGTCGGGCGCGGTCCCCCAGCGGTCCTCCGGGAACATGGGGTCGAAGCAGAGGCGCAGGACCTGGTCCTCCGCCCAGAGGAACGTGCCGACGGCGTTGATGTTGACGAAGTGCGAGACCCAGCTCGTTCCGGCGGAGGCCGGCAGCACTCGGTCTTCGGTGACACCGAGGTAGCCGTTGGGCTCGATCAGCAGCGTCCAGGCGCCCACGGTCGTCATGGCGATCAGCTGACGGTCGCCCTCCGTCCCGTCGTACTGGGCGAAGGCGGCGTCGGTGACCTCGGCTATGCCCTGGAGGGGCGCCTCCGGTCGGCCGTCGAGCCTGGTCACCACCTCGTCGGGCGTCAGCCCTCGTACGAGGGTGAAGCAGTACGCCTCGGCGATGTCGGGAAAGTCGTCCTCGAACCAGGCGTAGCCCGCTGCGGTCTTCGTCATGCCGCCATCCTCTCCTCCCCCACCGACAACGCCCACTCCCCATGATCCACATCCCTTATTATCGTCGCAGCGACGATAATAAGGACGCGGCGAGGGCCGCCTCGCACGTGCCGCAACCGCACTACCGGAGAATGCAATTGACAAGCCGTCAACGGCTGGCCGCTCGGGCCGGCACCCTTCCCAGTCCCATAGCCGCGGCCCGGACCGTGGCCGGCTCCTCCAGACCGGACCGCATCGAGGACCCGGTCATCACCTGGGTCCAGGGCATCCGCACGGCACTGGGCATGACGGCCACGGTCTGGCTCCTCCTCTCCTACCCCCTCAGCGGGGGCCGCCAGAGCTTCGTGCTCGGCAAGCTGGCGGAACTGCTGATCGGCTGCGCCATCGTCGTGGTGACCGGGGTCCTCGGCGTCGCCGTCTGCATCCTGATGGCCCGCCCGCCCCTGCGACGCACGTACGTGGGGCGCCTCCCGGGCCCCCTGACGGCACTCGGTGCGCCGCTGCTCGGAGCCGGCGTGGTCTGGCTGATGGTGGCGGCCCTCAGCGGTGACATCGTCTCGCCCTCGGATCTGGGCGCGCACGACATCACCTTCGGGCTCTTCGGCACCTTCCTCGGCACGGTCCTCACCGGTCTGCTGGTCTTCCTGCTGTTCGCCGCCGCCGCGGTGGTCTGCGCCCTCGTTCTCGTCATGGCGGCGCTCTTCACCCTGGCCGCCGCCGTCATCGGCCTGAACGGCTGCTTCCGGATGGGAGACGTGCACGAACTGCTGCCGGCCCTGCTCTCACCGCTGCTGGTCTGGTCGCTCTTCGGCTTCCAGCTGTTCGACGGCCCGGACGTGGCCGCACCGCCCCTCGTGCTCTACTCCTTCATGCTCGGCGGCCCTCTGTCGGTGACCGCCCTGTCGCTGTGGGAGATGCACCGCCTGCGCACCCGCCACGGTCTGACCCTGGGCTCACTCTTCGGCCGCTGAGGCCGGTCTGATCGAGAGCAGAACCGCAGCTTGGCCGGAACGCCGGCCGGCGACTCCTCAAGCGACGAGTGCGTAGATGCTGGTTGCGGTCAGCCAGAGTCCGGCCAGCAGCGAGAGGGTGACGACCAGCTGGTCCTGATGCCGCTCAAGCCAGGTCCGCAGGGCGTTCAGCCGAGCCTGGGCCGAATCCGGTGCCCAGACCGCGTACAGCTCCATGACGAGAAGGCTCAGGGTGGCCAGCAGGCAGTAGCCGGTCAGCGCAAGCCAGTCGGAGAGCGAGGAGAGGTCGGCGTCGACGATCGTTGCGGCACCGGCCCCGACCAGGGCCCATGGCTGGAGCAGCCAAGCGAGTGCGGCGGCGGTGCCGAGCGAAGCGTTGTCGATGCGGGCCGTCCAGCTCGGCGGCCTGTACGGGCGGGGCAGCGTCCGGTAGCGGTAGCCCCCGAACAGCACCAGGCCGACGCCGATCGCCAGCTTGGCGGCGACCGCGGCGGTTGACGGCGAGCTGTGGTGCAGCGGCGGCTTCCCGCCGGTCAGCAGGACGACGCAGGCGACCACCACGACCAGGTTGGCCAGCCAGGACAGCAGGAAGGTGAGGCCCTTGAGAACACCGCGGCGCGACGCGAGCAACAGGATGAAGGCGCTGTTGTGCAGCGGTCCGAGGGTAATGGCCGTACCGATCACGACCAGGTCGACGAGCATCGGCACAACCGCTCTCGGAGGTCAGAGCCGTCCAGGGTCCCGGACGGGCTTTCATGCATGGGCGTACCTGGTGCGCAGGGGTGCCGGCGTCCCTGGAGCGCCGCATCCCGACCGACTCTGCGGCCCGTTACCCGACGGATCAAGCTGCCACGCCGACGGTGCCGAGGAGCAGGGTGGTCGGCATGAAGGAAGTCGGTGGCGGTCTCGACACGGCCACCACCATCACACCGTTCCCTATCGCGAAGAGAGGGGTCGACCGGCGGCGGGCACGCACGTCAACGCAAGAGGCTGTTCGACAGGTCGTCATAGACAAGTGGCTTGATTTCGGACACCGGAGCAAGAAAACCGAACGCGACGGCTGAGGCCGGGCCACCGAACAGGGCCGAGACCACCAGCACCGTATGCGTTCTCAAATGCGAATCTCAGGTTCGGCAGGTGGTGGCGCGGAGTCGGGAGGTCCGGTGTCAACGCCGGCTGGACCGTCCCGACGGCGAGCGACGGAACGCCCACGCGCTCGCGGGCGCGTCTGGAACGGATCGAGTACCTCGACCACGAGGAAGGGGCCGCCCTCTCCCCGGAGGCCGCGGCCCTCAGCCGTGCGCCGTACCGGCGGCCGCGGCGCGGTCGAGCTCGGCCGCCGGATAGGGCGTCCGCTTGCTCTCCCTCAGAAGCCGGCGGTAGAAGCCGTACAGGACCACGGCGGTCCGGGCGTGCCGTGCGACGAGCGCCGCGATCTCCGGCGGTACCCCGTCGGGCCTTCGGCCCGCGATCCACTCCTCCAGGAACACGTCGCGGTCGGTGTCGCCCCGCAGGCGGTCGACGAGGTAGTGGCGGAGCAGGTGGGCGACGGTGTGGTGGCGGTCGTACGCGAGGTGGTCTGAGAGGAACTGGCTCTCTTCCGCAGCGAGTTCGAAGTCCGAGCTCAGGGCCAGTCCGAAGTCGGCGAAGTAGATCTGCCGGCCGTCGGTCAGGACGTTGTCGAAGTGGGCGTCGAAGTGCACCAGCCCGCGGGAGCGCATGAACGCCGCCCCGCGCCCCAGCGCGTCCTCCACCCGCGGGTAAGGGGAGCCGGGGTCGGCCGGCACGGCGTCCGCCCGCCGCTCGTGCAGCCACGCACCGAGGGTCTGCGGCACGTGCTCAAGGAAGAGCACCAGACTGCGGGAGGACCGGCCGATGGCCTCCAGCCGCTCGCGAACCGCCTGGGAGCCGTCCCAGTGGGCGACCGCTCCGTCGATGCCCCCGAGCGCGTCCACGAAGCCCTCGGGAGGGGTGTCGGGCAGGACGCGCCAGTGGTACATGAGGGGGAATCCCCCGTAGTCCCTCCCCAGGACCCAGTTGCTGGTCATGGTGTGCACCGCCAGCTCCCGCCAGGCGCCGAACCCGGCGGAGCCCACGCCGTACTGGTAGAACATCGGCAGACCGAAGAGGTTCGCCGTGGACCGTACGTTCTCCGGCCGGAGCTCCAGGTCCGTCAACGGCACCCGCTTGACGAAGACCCGTACCCCGTCCACGTCCAGCTCCGCCGACCTGCCGCCGATGCCGGAACCGGCCGGACGGGCGGAGGCCACGAGGTCGGCGAGCCGCCGGTCGCTCAGCAGCGACAGACGGGTCGACACGGTCCCGTACGCCGCCAGCCGCGCGGCGTACCGGGCCTCGCGGTGGCGGCGCGTCGACGGCTCGTCCTCCGTACCCCCCAGCAGGGCGTCGGCGCTCATATGGCCCGCTCCCCTCCCCCTCAGCCGCCGAGCGGCCACTGCGCCGGTTCCGCGTTGTACCCGCGGAACAGCTCGACCGCCGCCGGCTTCTGCCCGGCCGGAATCAGGAAGGCGGTGCACACCTTCTCCGACTGGCCGGGTCCCAGGGTCTTGGTGGTCTGCACCGGCGGGCAGTCGGCCCATTTCGCCGAGCCCATCATGACGATCAGGGGACGCGTCCGCAGGCCGGACTCCGTCCTGACCATGATGTCGTCGTCCATGTCCCCGAGTTCCATGGGCGTGCCGCTCTTGTGGGTGAGCGTCGACCAGACGAAGACGGGGACCTGCGGACCGTCCTTGTCGTCCTTCCGCAGACCGGAGTTCTGCATGTCCGCGTCGGTCCCGGTGCGCACCTCCAGCGGGGTCACCGTGAACCTCGCGTCCTGCGAGTTCAGCTTCGGGCTCTCCTTCAACGGGCTGGCCTCGCCCAGGCGGTAGGCCTTCTTCACCCCCGCGGCGCCTGCCTTCCCTCCCTGGCCTGCCTGCGCCGAGGGGGCTCCACCGGCCTTCCCCGGCCCCGGCCCGTCGCACCCGGTCAGGGCGGCCACGGCCGTCACCGCGCCCGTCACGGCCAGGGCAGCCCTCGTCCACCTACGCATGCGTCACTCACTCCCCCGGGACCGGCCGGCACCTCTGGCGCGTCCGGTACGTGATCACTTCAAACGGTCATTTTCGCAGAAACGGCCCGAGGTGGCGGAGGATGGCACGGACAGCGGTGAACAGCGTTCGGGCCGGGGCGGGTTGAGACGGGTGAAGGGCGGCGCGGGAGTGGGGCGGCGGATGTGCGGGCGGGTCGGTGCCGTGGTGCGGGCCGCCCTGGCCGCTTGGGCGGTGGCCTCCCTCGCCGGCTGCTCCGCGGGCGACGGAGGCCACGGGGAGCCCGCGCCGGGCCCCGCGGGCGTCGAAGTCACCGTGGTACGCGGCGACAGGACGTACCCCTTGACCGCCCGCATCACGCAGTGGGAGGTACGGCCCCACCCCCAGGTCCCCGACCGGGGCAACGCCGTCCACTACAGCTACCAGCTGGCCATGACCGACACCCTGCCGGAGGTCCGGGTCGAACTGGCGGTGTGCGCAGTGGACGCGGCGGACATCGTGCTGCTCTGCGACACCGTCTCGGCGTACCAGTACCCGGCGACACCGCTGGAGGCCGACGACGCGTGGATCGGCCCCAACCCGGATCCGGACCTCGCCCGCACCGCCCGCGTCGTCTTCCTCCCCGACCAACTGCTCGGTGACGGACGCGCACACGACCCCAAGGACCACGACGGCTACACCCCTCCCCGCCTCCCGACACCGGGCGACCACCTGCGCACCGGCTGACGGGAATCAGGGGCGGCTGCGCACACCGGGCGAGCGGAAGGCCGTCACCCTCGGGAGCGGACCGCAGCGTGCCGCCCACGTGGACCCCGGGGCCCCTCGCCTGATCCTGGAGTGGGACGGCTTCGCGTGGCAGCCGCTGACCACCGTGGAGGACTATGCGGCGGCCCGTCGGTTCCTCAACCCTCCCCCCGCTCCGGCCCGGCGCCCGCAGCCGGCTGCTGCCTATGCTGCGGCTCATGGGACTGGACCTCACGTTGTTCATGGCGGACTGGGAGCGGTTGGGCGCCTTCCCCGTCGAAGGGCGGATCGACGCGCTCGACGACACCGTCTGGCCGCCCGGCGACGACGAGGGCCTGCGGTGCGGGCGCTCCGGGGGCTGGCGGTGGCCGCCGGGCCGCCCGGGGGCGGGGTGGTGCGCCGCGTACGAGTTCTCCACCACGAGCGGTTCCTATCGGCCGCATTGCCACGCGGGCGACGGGTGGGCGGACATGCGGCCGTTGGTCGAAGCGCCCTTGCGTGAGGCGATGGACGCTTTCCTCGGTGGTCTGCTCTGGGATGCGGATCCGGCCGAGGATCCTGCGCTGGACGGCGCGGACGGGTTCTTCCCGCCGGTCACCGACCCGCGGCGTCCGCATCTTCTGCTGGTCTGCCCTCCGGAGGCGGTGGCGAGGAAGGTTCCTGCCTGGAAGGAGGCGGAGCCGCGCCTCGACGCACTGCGCGCGCCGTTCGCCGCCGAGTGCGAGGGCTGGGCGGGCCGCCCTGAGACCTTTGACGGCTTCGTCGCGCTGCTGCGCGAGTGGGGTGCCGTGGTCACGGAGGCTGCCGGGCGCGGATGGGGTGTGGTGGGGGTGCCGTAGCGGTGTGGCGGGCAGGCAGGGCAGGGTGCCGGGCGGCCGAGGAACGTGGTCGCCGGGGGCGGCCCAGCACCCGTAGCACCGTCACACCACGCCGGACGGCGCGAACGTAGACTCCGGCCATGATGGAGATCCTGGAAGATCTGGACGTCCTGATGCGGCCGCATCTCGACCTCCCCACGCTCCGGATGGGCGGCATAGCCCTGGGAGCCCCCGCCGACGGTGTTCCCCGCCACAGGATCGTCGAGGCCCAGGCCTCCGTGGTCGCCCGCTACCGCGGCGGGGACGACATCGACAGCGAATACCACGACGCCGACGGCCGGCCGCTGACGCTCGACGAGGTCATCGACCACACCGTCCGGTCGGACGGGTTCCTGTACTGCGCCGGCGAGCTCACCTACAAGGTCCGCGCCGGGCTCGTCGTCGGCTTCGCGATCTACGGCCCGCGCCTTTCCCACTTCGCCCACGTGACCTCGTACGAGGAGCTGCTGGCGGCGTTCGGCACGCCCGATCTGGTGCGGGAGGAGAGTGCGTACGGGGACCTCATGGGCTACGACCTGTACTACTGGGGCGCCCGCAAGCACGTGAAGTGGGACGCCTCGGGCAACCGCGTGAGCCTGATCAACGTGGGCGACTTCAAGGGAAACGCGGGCCCGTGACCGCAGCCACAGACCGGTCCCCCACGAGGAGACAACGCGGTCGTCTGCAGGGCTGACGGTACCGAGCGCGTGCGGTTGCCCCCGCCGCGCAACGCAGGGACTTCCACGGCCGTCGCCGTTGACGATTGGACAAATGATCAAGTGGACAACCACGATGACGCATCGACATAACGACTGTCCGAGGGGCTAACCGGGCGCCTGGTGCTGTTGCTCGTCCGGCTCGGTCCGCTCCGGCCCCGTTTCCGACCCCCGGAGAAACTTCTTCATGAGCTTCGGCGACCCGAACAACCCCTATGCCCAGCAGACCCCGCAGGGCATACCCCCGCAGGGCGTACCCCCGCAGTACGGCTACCCCCAGCAACCCCCTCAGCCGCAGGCCTACGGCATGCCGGGCGGCGTGCCCGAGCTGGCTCACTGGGGTCTTCGCGTGGGCGCCGACCTGCTCGACACGCTGATCATCCTCGGCCCGATGTACGCCCTGGGCTTCGTCGACCTGGCCGCCGCCGCCGACCCGCAGACGGCCGAGCCCGGCATGTTCTTCACCGTCGGCGTCGTGTACGCGATCGCCATGGGGTTCTTCCAGCTCTTCAAGGAGGGCTCGACCGGCCAGAGCATCGGCAAGAAGGTGTTCGGTATCAGCCTGCGCCGCGAGGCCGACGGCCGCACGCTCGGTTTCGGCATGGCCTTCGTCCGCAAGCTCGCCCACATCCTCGACAGCCTCCCCTGCCACCTCGGCTGGCTGTGGCCGCTGTGGGACCCGAAGAAGCAGACCTTCGCCGACAAGGTGTGCGGCACCGTCGTCATCCGCACCCCCCAGGGCTGAGACCACGCCCTCCCGCCGGTCAGACCGCCCCGGAACAGCCGCCGTCAGCGAGCGCGGCCCGCAGCCGGCCGAGCCGGTGGGCGGCGCCGGCGGCCCAGCCGTCCCGCAGGTGCAGCGGCACGGTGACCGTCACCCCGCTCTGCACCGGGTCGCGGACCTCCACCACGAACGGGTCGGCGGCGCGCAGCCGCAGGTAGGCACTGCGCCCCGCCTCGGGCCAGTCCGTGGACGAACCGTCGGGCACGGCCCCGTCCTCCTCAGCGGCGGCACGGGCGGCGAGGAAGGCGGTGAGGTCAGCGAGGTCGGCGTCGGTGCACCGCACCGGCAGGCGCGCGCTGACGAAGCCGGTGTCGATCACGATCTCGGCCTCGTACCAGCCGTCGTGGCGCCCGCCGCCCAGCGCGTCCTCCAGCACCACCGATACGCTCCGGCCGCCCCGGTCCGCGAACCTGACGACATCGAGGTCCCCCACCCTTCCTCCTCCTTCGATCGCGCCGCGGCCGGCTGACGGGCCCCGGTCTGTCGTTCCGGTCCCGGCAGCGGCATCATGCCAGGTGCCTCCGGTTCAGCGCGCCGAAGGGCTACTACCGCTGAGGAGAGGGGAGTTCGCCGCGTGAGGGAATCCGGAACGCCCGTGATCGTCCGTGCCTGCCTGCGGGACGGCAGGGGTGGCAGCCCCACCGCCGTGGTCCGGGACGACGGGCGGTTCAGCGACGACGAGCGTCGGCGCGTGCCCGTGCAGCAGGGGACCTCGCACGCTGTCTTCGTCGGGGCGGAGCAGGGAACGGCGCCGGGCGGCCCCTCCCCCGTCGTGCGCCTGCGCTTCTTCACCTCGGAGGGGGAGCTGCCCGCGTGCGGGCACGGTACGGTCGCCGCCCTGGCCTTCCTCGCCGCCCGGGCCGGCGCGGAGGGGGACTACCGGGTCGTTCTGCGGACGGGCGCACGGGACTTCGAGGGCTGGGCATGGCGGGAGGGCGCGTATCCCACCGCGGCCTTCGACGCCGGGCCCGTCAGCCTCCGCCCCGCCGGTGCTACGGAGCAGGGGCTCGTACTTCCCGCGCTGGGCATCGCCGCGGCGGACGTCGGCGAGGAGGTGCGGGTGGCCGGAGTGGGACGCGAACGCCTCCTGGTGCCCGTGGCCGACCGGGCCTCCCTCGCCGCCCTCGACCCGGACCTCGACGGGCTCCGGGAGGCCTGCGACCGCCTGGGGCTCCTGGGCGTGTACGTCTACTCGGCCCCCTCCCCCGCCGGCGCGTTGGCGGCCCGGATGTTCGCGCCGTCCATCGGGGTCCCGGAGGACATCGCCAACGCCAACAGCACCGCCTGCCTGGCAGCCCATCTCGCGGGGGCGGGCATCACGCGGATCTCCGTGGACATGGGCGACACCGTCGGCAGCCCCGCCACCATCACCGCCACGGCCCACCGGACCCCGTCGGGCCCCCGGATCCGCGTGGGGGGGGGGGGGGGGGGGGGGGGGGGGGGGGGCCCCGGCCCCCCCCCCCCCCCCCCCCCCCCCCCCCCCCCCCCCCCCCCCCCCCCCCCC
>NZ_JBBDHD010000089.1:0-29896 GCF_044129415.1 Streptomyces racemochromogenes | reverse complement strand
GAGTGGCCAGCGCCGGCCACGCCCCCCCCCCCGCGGGGGGGGCGGGGCGGGCCCCGGGGGGGGCCCCCCCCCGGGCCCCCCCCCCCCCCCCCCCCCCCCCCACCCCCGTCCGTCGCCGCCGCTACTTGGCGGAGTCGGCCGTCTTCACCAGCTGGTCCTTGGTGACCGCGCCGACGTAGACCTTGCCGTCGTCCGTGATCAGCGCGTTGACCAGGCGGGTCGACAGGATCCGGCCCTCACCGAACTTCCCGTGGACCTTGTCCCCGAGGGAGTTGAGGAACTGCTTGGCCTCCTTGGGGGTGTTCTTGTCGTTCTCGACGTCCTTGAGGTTCACGCCCGCGCCGGAGTCGATCCGCGCGACCGTCGACCAGCCCTCGCCGAACACCTTCACGTCGCCCTTGCCGTGCGCCCCGCCGGCGAGCTGCCCGAAGCCGGGCAGGGACTCCAGCGCCTTGAAGCGCTCGTCGTCCTTGCCGGCCTTGCCGTCCTTGCCGTCCTTGCCGGCCAGGCCCGGGTGCGAGCCCTCGGTGAGCTTGGCGCCCTTGGGCGGGGTGAAGGCGAAGGAGTCGGCGGCCGGCTTGCCGAAGTCCACCTGGGTGAAGCCCGCTTCGGCGATGGGCTTGCCGCCCTGGCTGGACAGCAGCTGGACCCGCAGCGGCACCCCGTTCGCGGCGTCGACGGCGATCTGGACGGACCCGACGGTGGAACCGCTCTGCTTGGGCTTCAGCACCAGCTGGTAGGCGTCGCGCCCGGCGATCTGCGCGGTGTCGCCCACGCCGATGTCGGTGGTCGGACCGGCCTGCTTGAGGATGTCCTGCGCGATCTGCTGCGGCGAGGCGGCGAGCCGGTCGCCGGTCTTGTGGTTCTGGCCCGCGCGGTCGGTCTTGTCGTGGAAGGCCTCGTTGGACTTGCTGTCGTAGCCCCAGACGTCGTTCCCGTTGTGGACGAGGGTGTACTCGTCCTTGCCGTCGAGGAAGGTGAGCTTCTGGCGGTCCGGGCCGTCCGCCGCGACGCGCAGCGTGTGCGTGCCGTTCGCCAGCTGGGCGATCTTGTCCTCGGGGTTGGCGGAGCCGCCCGTGACCCCGGAGCCGCCCAGCAGCCCGGTGGCCAGGGTCGGCAGGCCCAGGTCGGTGGTGATCTTGGCGCTGCCGGAGAGCTGCTGCACGTCGGAGGCCGCGACCTTCTCGATCAGCTGCTGCGCCGTCACCTTGGGCAGGTCCGGACCGCCGGCGGTGGCGAAGGCCGGGACCATCGCGACGGTTGCCGCGGCGACCCCCGCCACCGCGACCGGTACGGCGTACCGCGCGGCCTTGCGCGAGGTCTTCGTGTTCGCTGCCATCTCAGAGCCCTGCCCTCTTGTCCAGGGCGGCGACCGTTGTCGCCGCACTCACCCGATCCGGTGGGGTTTCGATGGATCCATCTGACCAAATCGGCGGGCGGGGGGCGTCAGTCCCCGGGATCAACTCCGCGTACGACCGTGGGATGACACGGGAAGGGCCCCTCTCCCCCGACCCGTAGGGGTCGCGGAGGCGGAGGGGCCCGTCGCGGTACGTGGGGGGGCGGAGGTTCAGCCCGCGCGGTGGACCACCGCGTCGCACAGCTCCTCCAGGGCCGACTTCGCGAAGCAGTCCGGCAGCGGGGCGAGCATGGCACGCGCGTCCTGCGCGTACTGGACGGTGTCGCGGCGGGCCTGCTCCAGCGCGGGGTGCACCCGCAGCCGGGAGAGCACCTCGGCGTGCCGGGCGTCGTCCGTCAGGTCCCCGTCCAGCAGGCGCACGAGCTCCACGTCCTCCTCGCGCGCCTCCCGCTCGGCCGTCTGCCGCAGCCGCAGCACGGGCAGCGTCGGGATGCCCTCGCGCAGGTCGGTGCCCGGGGTCTTGCCCGACTCGTGCGAGTCGGAGGCGATGTCGAGGACGTCGTCGGCCAGCTGGAAGGCGGTGCCGAGGCGCTCGCCGTACTGGGTGAGGATGTCGACCACCGACTCGTCGGCTCCGGACATCAGCGCGCCGAAGCGGCCGGAGACGGCGATCAGCGAGCCGGTCTTGCCCGCGATGACGTCCAGGTAGTGCGCGACCGGGTCGCGGCCGTCGCGCGGACCGGCCGTCTCCAGGATCTGGCCCGTCACCAGCCGCTCGAAGGCCTCCGCCTGGATGCGCACGGCTTCCGGCCCGAGGTCCGCGAGGATGTGCGACGCACGGGCGAACAGGAAGTCACCCGTCAGGACCGCCACCGAGTTGCCCCAGCGGGCGTTCGCGCTCTCCACCCCGCGGCGGACGTCCGCCTCGTCCATGACGTCGTCGTGGTAGAGCGTGGCCAGGTGCGTGAGCTCCACGACCACCGCGGAGGGCACGATCCCGGGCGCGTAGGGGTCACCGAACTGCGCCGCGAGCATCACCAGCAGCGGCCGGAACCGCTTGCCCCCGGCGCGCACCAGGTGCTGCGCGGCCTCGGTGATGAAGGGGACTTCGCTCTTGGTGGCCTCCAGCAGACCCGCTTCGACAGCGGCCAGTCCGGCCTGGACATCGGCCTCAAGAGCCTGGTCCCGCACGCTCAGTCCGAACGGCCCGACGACGGTCACGAGGGGTACTCCTGTCTGCTGACGATCCGATGACGATCACATGGATTGTCAATGTGTCGCTGCCATCACTCAAGCCAGCGTATCGGGTCTGTTTTCGATCACGCAGAGCACCTGCCCGGCAGCCGTCCGGCGGCCCTCGGGCGGGCACGCGCGCACCGTCCGATGCGCACCGGTATGTTCGGTGAGAGCAGAAAAAACCGGAGATTCTCATTTGTCCAGAATGACGACCGCAGGAGACGAGCCGGAAGCACCGGAGGCAGGCCCGCCGCCGCCCGCACCGCCCGCTCTCCACCGCACGGCCATCGACATCGGCGCCTTCACCGGCCGCCCCTCCGACCGCCGGCCGGCTCGGCGGGCACCGGGGCCGGCGCCGGGGCTTCTCCGCCCTCCCCGCCGCGCCCGCCACCCTTCTGGCGGCCATCGGCTGGTTGACGATGCCCCGCCCGGTGGACCACTGAGGGAGCCCACCGAGGGAGCGTGACCGAACCCCCATGATCATCCGCACCGAGTTCCCGTACACGACCGCCCACGAGGATGTCCGGATCCCGATGTCCGACGGGGTGCAGCTGTACGCCCGGATCTGGCGGCCGGTGACCGACGGACCCGTCCCGGCCCTGCTGGAGTACCTCCCGCACCGGCTGACCGACGGGACCGCCCCGCGCGACCGGCAGCGCCACCCCTGGTACGCCGGACACGGCTACGCCTCCGTACGGGTGGACGTGCGCGGCCACGGGTGCAGCGGGGGCCGCCCCGGCGACGCGTACGACGCCCGCGAGCTGTCCGACGGCGTGGCGGTGGTGGAGTGGCTCGCGGCGCAGCCCTGGTGCACCGGCGCGGTCGGCATGTTCGGCATCGGCTGGGGCGGCTCCAACAGCCTCCGGATCGCCGCCCTCGCGCCGGAACCCCTCAAAGCGGTGGTCACCGTCTGCTCCACCGACGACCGCTTCGACAACGACGGGCACTACATGGGCGGCTCCGTCCTCGCCGTGGACATGCAGGCCCGGTCGGCCGCCGTGCTCGCCTCCGCCGCCCGCCCGCCGGACCCCCTGTACGCCGGGGACGGCTGGCGGGAGCAGTGGCTGGACCGGCTGGAGGGCCTGGAGCCCCTCGTCCACACCTGGCTCGCGCACCAGACCCGCGACGGCTACTGGCGCCACGGCGGCGTCCGCGAGGACCTCGGAGCCGTCCACGCCGCCGTCCTCGCCGTGGGCGGCTGGCACGACCCCTACCGGGACACCGTGCTGCGCCTGGTCTCCGCCCTGCCCGGCGGCCGGGTCCGCGGCCTGATCGGCCCGTGGTCGCACCAGTACCCGGACCGGGGCCTGCCCCCCGGCCCGGCGATCGGCTTCCTCCAGGAGACCCTGCGCTGGTGGGACCACTGGCTGAAGGGGGTGGACAACGGCGTCGTGGAAGAGCCGCTGCTGCGCGCCTGGATCAGCGACTCGCACCGCCCGGCGACCACCTACGCGCAGCTCCCGGGCCGGTGGGTCGGTGAGAGGGCCTGGCCGTCGCCGTCGGTGGTGCCCGTCTCGTACGGGCTCCAGGGCGCGCCGGTGACCGTCGCCTCACCCCAGCACACCGGGCTGGACGCCGGCCGGTTCCGCCCCTTCGGCAACGACGCCGACCTGCCGCCGGACCAGCGGGAGGAGGACGCGAAGTCGGCCTGCTTCGAGTTCCCCGTTCCGGCCGAGCCGGTGGAGGTCCTGGGCTGCCCGTCGGTCACCCTGCGGCTGCGGATGGACGTCCCGTACGGCCAGGTCGTGGCCCGCCTGTGCGACGTGGCCCCCGACGGGGCCTCGACCCTGGTGACCCGGGGCGCGCTGAACCTCTCGGCCCGCCGGGGGCGGGAGCGGGCGGTGCCGTGGCCCGGCGGCGCCTGGGAGGACGTCACCTTCGAGCTGAACGGCATCGGCCACCGCTTCCGGCCCGGCCACCGGATCCGCCTGTCGCTCTCCTCCGCGTACTGGCCGTGGATCTGGCCGCGGGCCGGCTCGGAGGCGGGCTGGACCCTCGACCCCGCGGGCAGCACGCTGGAACTCCCGGTCCGCGCGGCCTCACCCGCCCCCGAGGGGATCGTCTTCGAAGCCCCGGAACAGGCGCGGCCGCTGGGCGTCTCCTCCCCCGCCACCCTGGACGAACCCCGCCCGGAACGCCTGGTCGTACGGGACGTCGCACGCGGCACCTGGCGCCTGGAGGTCGACCCCCGCTACGGGGGCACGCGGGTGTACCCGGACGGGCTGGAGTACGAGGAGGAGGCGGCCGAGGCGTACGAGATCCAGCAGTCGGACCCCCTCTCCGCCCGGACCCGCTCGGACTGGCGCATCCGGCTCCACCGCCCGGAGCCGGGCTGGGACGTACGGGTGGAGACCAGGTCGGAGATCTCCTGCGACGAGGGCGGCTTCACCACGTCGAACGAGGTCGTCTGCCGCGAGGGCGAGGAGGTCCTGTACCACCGGACGTGGCAGCGGAGGCTGCCGAGGGCGGCGGGCTGAGGCCCTGCCCCGGCCCTGCGGGGCGGGGGCGGCGGTCTCCCGCTGGGCGGCGGTGAGGGACGGGGCGGTGCCGGTGACGACCGGGGCCTCCCCGGGCCCCGGCCCGCCGGCCGCCCCCGCCCGGCGGTGCCCCCGCCCCCGGCTGCGGCCGGCGCCTCAGCCGTACAGCCGCTCCAGGACCACCGCGATGCCGTCCGCCTCGTTCGACAGGGTCACCTCGTCCGCGACGGCGACCAGTTCGCGGTGGGCGTTCGCCATCGCCACGCCGTGCGCCGCCCAGGCGAACATCGGGACGTCGTTCGGCATGTCGCCGAAGGCGATCGTCGTCGACGCCGCCACCCCCAGGGCCTCCGCCGCCCTGGCCAGTCCGCTGGCCTTGTCGATGCCCGGCGGCTGGAGTTCCACCGTGTGCTCCCCCGCCATCGTGACGTTCACCAGGTCGCCGACCACCGACCGCGCCACGCGCGTCAGCTCGTCGTCGTCCAGCCGCGGGTGCTGGAGCAGGACCTTGGTGATGGGGGCCGACCACAGGTCCCCGCGCCTGGGCACGCGGACCGTCGGCAGGTGCGGGTGCCACATCCGGTAGCCGGGCCCTATCAGCATCTCGGCGTCCAGCCCCTCCTGGTTGACCGCCGTGTACACCTCGCCGATCTCCGCCTCGATCTTGCCGAGGGCCACCTCGGCCAGCCCCCGGTCCATCGAGACGGAGTGCAGCAGCTCTCCGCGCGCCGCGTCGTACACCTGGGCGCCCTGCCCGCACACCGCGAGCCCCGTATACCCAAGGTCATCCAGGACGTGCCGGATCTGGGGGACGGGGCGGCCGGTGACGACGATGTGGCGGGCGCCGGCCGCGCGCGCCGTCGCGAGCGCCGCGCACGAGCGGGCGGAGACGGTGTCACCGGCGCGCAGCAGAGTCCCGTCCAGGTCGGTTGCGATCAAGGCATAGGGGAGGGCGGAAGTCACGGCGCCAAGGATACGGACCCCCTTGGACAAGTCCTACAAATAGCGCCCGAATCCGGCCTCCCACAGACCCCATGCGCCACGTAACGTGTCAGCCAGCCCCCGGGACACCCCCGGACCGCGTCGAAAGCGAGGCAGTACCCCATGCCCCAGCAGAGCCCCCTCGATGTCCCCGAGGGCGACCCGTTCGGGCCGCACAACCTCCCCTACGGCGTCTTCTCCACGCCGGCGGAGCCGCGGCGCCGCCGGGTCGGTGTGCGGATCGGCGGGTACGTGCTCGACGCGGGGGCCGTGGCCGTCGCGCTCGGTTCCCCGTACGCCGGGCTGCTCGCCCAGGGGTCGCTGAACCCGCTGCTGGCGGCCGGCCGCACCGCCTGGCGCGACGTGCGCCGCGCGCTGACCGCCTGGGTCACCGACCCGGGCCACCGCGGCACGGTCGAGCCGCACCTGCTGCCGCTGGACGGGGTCGAGCTGCACCTGCCGTACGAGGTCGCCGACTACGTCGACTTCTACGCGAGCGAGCACCACGCCACCAACGTCGGCCGTATCTTCCGCCCGGACGGCGACGCGCTCACCCCCAACTGGAAGCACCTGCCCATCGGTTACCACGGGCGCTCGGGCACGATCGTCGTCTCCGGCACCGACGTGGTGCGCCCCACCGGCCAGCGCAAGGCGCCCGCCGACCCGGCCCCCGTCTTCGGGCCGTCGGTCAAGCTCGACATCGAGGCCGAGGTCGGCTTCGTCGTCGGCACCCCCTCGGAGCTGGGCCGCCCGGTGGCCCTCGGCGACTTCGAGGAGCACGTCTTCGGGCTGTTCCTCCTCAACGACTGGTCGGCGCGTGACATCCAGGCCTGGGAGTACGTGCCGCTCGGCCCCTTCCTCGGCAAGTCCTTCGCGACCTCCGTCTCCGCCTGGGTGACCCCCCTGGAGGCCCTGGACGCGGCCCGCGTGGCCCCGCCCGCCCGGGACTTCCCGCTCCTGCCCTACCTGGACGACTCCGGCACCGACCGTCCCGGCGGCTTCGACCTGCACATCAGCGTCTCCATCAACGGGCAGGAGGTGGCCCGGCCGCCGTTCGCGTCCATGTACTGGACCGCGGCCCAGCAGCTGGCCCACATGACCGTCAACGGCGCCTCCCTGCGCACCGGTGACGTGTTCGGCTCCGGCACCGTCAGCGGCCCGGAGGTCGACCAGCGCGGGTCGCTGCTGGAGCTCACCTGGAACGGCCGCGACGCGATCGAGCTCGCCGACGGCAAGCGCACGTTCCTGGAGGACGGCGACACCGTCACCCTCACCGCCTGGGCCCCCGGCCCGGACGGCACCCGCGTCGGCCTCGGCGACGTCACCGGCCGCATCGTGGGCGCCCGCTAGTCCACCAGGGGGGCGGCGGGGTGGCGGATCCTTCCGTCACCCCGCCGAACCCGCAGGTCACGGCCCTGCCCCGGCCGTCCGCGGCGTGGTGCCGCCGCACCGCCTCCCCGTCCCGCGCCACCGGTACCGCGCCCGCCCCCTCCTACGCCACCCGCGCCGCCTGAGTGGCGGGCCGCGGGTGGGGCGGTGACGCTGCCTGCATGGTTCCTCGTACCGGCAAGCTCGTGCCCCTCGCCCTCGCGGCCGCCGCCACCCTGGCGGCCGCCCCGTCCGCGCCGGCGGCCGCCGGCGCGCCCCAGCCCCGGCTGTCGCCTTCCGCCCAACTGGCCCTGGCCTACCGGGCGACCGCCAAGTACCACCGGCACAGCACCGGCGTCTCCGCCGGGTACGTGCCCGACCAGTACTGCGTGGTGGACCCGAACGGGGGTCCCGGTGCGCTGGGTTACCCGCACTTCAACCACGCCTATGACGGCTCCGTGGACCCGGCGAAGCCCACCGCGCTGCTCTACGAGGGCGACGGCAAGGGCCACTGGAGCCTGGTGGGCCTCGAATGGATGGTCGTCGACAAGGACGGCCGGACGGACACCGACGACGACCGCCCCAGCCTCTTCGGCCAGCCCTTCAAGGGGCCGCTGCCCGCCCGCTACAAGGGACAGAAGGTGCACTACTCGCTGCACCTGTGGCTGTGGAAGGACAACCCGTCCGGACGGTTCGAGCCGTTCAACCCGAAGGTCGTCTGCCGTCCCGGAACCACCCGCCCCCGCCCGGCCGCCCCGGCCGCCCCGGTCGCCGCCGCCCCCTCCGCCGCCCCCTCCCCCGCGGCCACCTCCCCCTAGGGCCGCCCCGTTCGGCGGCGCCCGTTCGGCGGCCCGCCGCGTGCACGGCCCCCGACCCGACCCGATGGTGGAACGCAAGCCCCTCCGGGACCCCCGAGCACCAGGAGCTCCCATGCCCGTACCCCGCGGCCTCAAGGCCCTGTCCGCCTGTGCCGTCGCCGGCGCGTCCGTCCTCCTGGCCGCCCTCCCCCCGGCGCACGCCGTGGACGGCCCGGCGCCCGACCCGCACGACGCGAAGGCGATGCGCGACATGGCCACGGCCATGGCGGTGACCGCCAAGTACGTGGACGAACGCGAGGCGATCAAGGACGGATACGTCCCGCACGGCCAGGAGTGCATGACCAACCCCTTCGGGGCGGGTGCCATGGGCTACCACTACGTCAAGGAGGCCAACTGGGGTTCGACGGACCCCGCCCGGCCGACCGCGCTCCTCTACAGCACGGAGAAGGACCGCCACGGCCGCCGCACGCTCCAGACGGTGGAGTGGATGGTCCGCGACGGGGACCAGGACCTGACGACCAAGGACGACCGGCCCTCGATGTTCGGCCTGCCCTTCGACGGACCCATGCCGGGTCACTGGACGGGCATGCCCAAGCACTACGACCTGCACATGTGGGCGTACAAGGACAACCCGGCGGGCCGCTTCCACAACTGGAACACCGCCCTGAAGTGCCCCGGCAACGCCGCGCCCAACCCGATGCACGCCGACCACGGTTAGGCCCTGACGCACCTGGGCCCGGCTTCCCGAAGGGGGAGCCGGGCCCACGGCCTGCGACGAGGAGGGTCAGCGCACGAAGGTGCTCGCCTGCCCGGCCAGGTCCAGGAAGTACTGCGGCGCGATGCCCAGCACCAGGGTGACGGCGACGCCCACCGCGATGGTGGTCATCGTCAGCGGCGAGGGCACCGCCACCGTCGGCCCGTCGGCCTTCGGCTCGCTGAAGAACATCAGCACGATCACCCGGATGTAGAAGAACGCGGCGATCGCCGACGAGATCACACCGACGACGACCAGCGCCCCGGCCCCGCCCTCCGCGGCCGCCTTGAACACGGCGAACTTCCCGGCGAAGCCGGAGGTCAGCGGGATGCCGGCGAAGGCCAGCAGGAACACCGCGAAGACGGCCGCCGTGAGCGGCGAACGCCTGCCGAGCCCGGCCCACTTCGACAGGTGCGTGGCCTCGCCACCCGCGTCGCGCACCAGCGTGACCACCGCGAAGGCGCCGATCGTCACGAAGGAGTAGGCGCCCAGGTAGAAGAGGACGGACTGGACGCCCTCCGCCGACGTGGCGATCACACCGGCCAGGATGAACCCGGCGTGCGCGATCGAGGAGTACGCCAGCAGCCGCTTCACGTCGGTCTGGGTCACGGCGATCACCGCGCCGGCGAGCATCGTGACGATCGCGACGCCCCACATCACCGGCCGCCAGTCCCAGCGCAGCCCGGGCAGGACCACGTAGAGCAGGCGCAGCAGGGCGCCGAAGGCGGCCACCTTGGTCGCGGCGGCCATGAAGCCGGTGACGGGGGTGGGGGCGCCCTGGTAGACGTCCGGGGTCCACATGTGGAAGGGGACCGCGCCGACCTTGAAGAGCAGGCCCATCAGGATCAGCGCGCCACCGATCAGGAGGAGCGCGTCGTTGCCCATGGTGGAGGCGAGCGCCGGGTCGACGGTGGTGACGGTGCCGTCGACCACGTCGGCGATCACCGCGTACGAGACGGAGCCCGCGTAGCCGTAGAGCAGGGCGATGCCGAAGAGCAGGAACGCGGAGGAGAAGGCGCCGAGCAGGAAGTACTTGACGGCCGCCTCCTGCGACATCAGCCGCTGGCGGCGGGCGACGGCGCAGAGCAGGTAGAGCGGGAGGGAGAAGACCTCCAGCGCGATGAACAGGGTCAGCAGGTCGTCGGCCGCGGGGAAGATCAGCATCCCGGAGATCGCGAACAGGGCCAGGGGGAACACCTCGGTGGTGGTGAACCCGGCCTTGACGGCGGCCTTCTCGCTGTCGCTGCCCGGGACGGACGCGGCCTGGGCGGCGAAGGAGTCCACCCGGTTGCCGTGTGCCTTCGGGTCGAGGCGGCGCTCGGCGAAGGTGAAGACGGCGACGAGCGAGGCCAGCAGGATGGTGCCCTGGAGGAACAGGGCCGGGCCGTCGACGGCGAGGGCGCCCATGGCCGCGATGTGCGCCTTGCTGTTCGCGTACCCGCCGGCGGCGAGGGCGACGACCGCCGCGAAGGCGGAGGCCAGTGCGGCGACGGCGAGGAACACCTGGACGTAGTAGCGGGACCTGCGCGGGACGAAGGCCTCGGCGAGGACGCCGAGGACGGCCGCGCCCACCACGATCAGCGTGGGCGCGAGCTGCGCGTACTCGATGTGCGGGGCCGGGATCTTCTCGGCCGGTCCGTTGGCCGCCAGTGTCAGCAGGCCCTGGGCAGCAGTCGCGGCGCTCACTTGACCGCCTCCCCGTTCTTGGCTTCGACGGCGACCTCAGGCTTGGGGTCCGTCTTCTTCACGTCCGACAGCGTGTGCTGCACCGCCGGGTTGACGATGTCGGTGAGCACCTTCGGGTAGACGCCCAGCCCGATCAGCAGCGCGATCAGCGGGGCGACCACCAGCAGCTCCCGCGGGCGCAGGTCCGGCAGGGTGCGGACCTCCTCCTTCACGGGGCCGGTCATGGTCCGCTGGTAGAGGACCAGGGTGTAGAGGGCGGCGAGCACGATGCCGATGGTGGCGATGGCGCCGAGCACCGGGTACCGGGCGAAGGTGCCGACCAGGACCAGGAACTCGCTGACGAACGGGGCGAGGCCCGGCAGGGACAGGGTGGCGAGGCCGCCGATCAGGAAGGTCCCGGCGAGGACCGGGGCCACCTTCTGGACGCCGCCGTAGTCGGCGATGAGGCGGGAGCCGCGCCGCGAGATCAGGAACCCGGCGACGAGCATCAGTGCCGCCGTGGAGATCCCGTGGTTGACCATGTAGAGCGTCGCCCCGGACTGGCCCTGGGAGGTCATCGCGAAGATGCCCAGGATGATGAAGCCGAAGTGCGAGATCGACGCGTACGCGACCAGCCGCTTGATGTCCCGCTGTCCGACGGCGAGCAGCGCGCCGTAGACGATGCTGACCAGGGCCAGGACGAGGATGACCGGGGTGGCCCACTTGCTGGCCTCGGGGAAGAGGCCGAGGCAGAAGCGGAGCATCGCGAAGGTGCCGACCTTGTCGACGACCGCGGTGATCAGGACGGCGACCGGTGCGGTCGCCTCGCCCATGGCGTTGGGCAGCCAGGTGTGCAGCGGCCACAGCGGGGCCTTCACCGCGAAGGCGAAGAAGAAGCCGAGGAAGAGCAGGCGCTCGGTGGTGGTCGCCATGTCGAGGGTGCCCGCGGCGCGGGCGGCGGTGATCTCCTGGAGGGAGAAGCTCCCGGCGACCACGTACAGCCCGATGACGGCGGCCAACATGATCAGGCCGCCGACCAGGTTGTAGAGCAGGAACTTGACCGCCGCGTAGGAGCGCTGGGCGGCGGCGTTCTCGTCGGAGCCCGCGTGGGCCCGGTCCCCGAAGCCGCCGATGAGGAAGTACATCGGGATGAGCATGGCTTCGAAGAAGATGTAGAAGAGGAAGACGTCGGTGGCCTCGAAGGAGATCACCACCATCGCCTCGACCATGAGGATCAGGGCGAAGAAGCCCTGGGTGGGGCGCCAGCGGGAGGAGTTCGTCTCCAGGGGGTCGGCGTCGTTCCAGCCGGCGCCGATCACGAAGGGGATCAGCAGGGCGGTGAGCGCGATGAGCGCCACCCCGATGCCGTCCACGCCCAGTTCGTAGCGGACGCCGAAGTCGGCGATCCAGGCGTGGGACTCGGTGAGCTGGTAGCGGGCGCCGCCGGGGTCGAAGCGGACCGCGACGAGCACGGCCAGGGCGAGCGTCGCCAGGGAGAACAGCAGCGCGAGCCATTTGGCGGCGGTCCGCTGCTTGGCCGGGACGGCGGCGGTGAGGACCGCGCCGACCGCGGGGACCGCGGCCGTCACCGTCAGAAGCGGGAAAGTCATGTCACACCGCCCTCATCAGCAGGGTCGCGGCGATCAGGACCACCGTGCCCCCGAACATCGAGACCGCGTAGCTGCGGGCGTAGCCGTTCTGCAGCTTGCGCAGCCGGCCCGACAGCCCGCCGACCGAGGCGGCCGTCCCGTTGACCACTCCGTCGACCAGGCTGTGGTCGACGTACACGAGCGAGCGGGTCAGGTGCTCTCCGCCGCGCACGAGGACGACGTGGTTGAAGTCGTCCTGGAACAGGTCCCGGCGGGCCGCCCGGGTGAGGAACGAGCCGCGCGGGGCGACGACCGGGACGGGCTTCCTGCCGTACATCGACCAGGCGATGGCGACGCCGACGGCGAGGGCCACCATCGTGGACAGGGTGACCGTCAGGGCGCCGATCGGCGGGTTGCCGTGCTCGTACCCGGTGACCGGCTCCAGCCAGTTCAGGAAGCGGTCGCCGAGCCCGAAGAAGGCGCCCGCGAAGACCGAGCCGAAGGCCAGCACGATCATCGGGATGGTCATGGACTTCGGGGACTCGTGCGGGTGAGGCATGCGCCCGGCCCGGTGCTCGGCGGCCGGCTCGGCGCTCGGCACCTGGTCGGCGTCGGGGGCGGGCTGCCAGCGCTTCTCGCCGAAGAAGGTGAGGAGCATGACGCGGGTCATGTAGAAGGCGGTGATGCCGGCGCCCAGCAGGGCCGCACCGCCGAGGATCCAGCCCTCGGTGCCGCCCTTCGCGAAGGCCGCCTCGATGATCTTGTCCTTGGAGAAGAAGCCGGACAGGCCCGGGAAGCCGATGATGGCGAGGTAGCCGAGGCCGAAGGTGACGAAGGTGATCGGCATGTACCTGCGCAGGCCGCCGTACTTGCGCATGTCCACCTCGTCGTTCATCCCGTGCATGACGGAACCCGCGCCGAGGAAGAGACCGGCCTTGAAGAAGCCGTGCGTCACCAGGTGCATGATCGCGAAAACGTAGCCGACGGGGCCGAGGCCCGCGGCGAGGACCATGTAGCCGATCTGCGACATCGTGGACCCGGCGAGGGCCTTCTTGATGTCGTCCTTCGCGCAACCGACGATCGCACCGAAGAGCAGCGTGACCGCGCCGACGACGGTGACCGCCAGCTGGGCGTCGGGCGCCGCGTTGAAGATCGCGCCGGAGCGGACGATCAGGTACACGCCCGCGGTGACCATGGTCGCGGCGTGGATCAGGGCCGAGACCGGGGTCGGGCCCTCCATCGCGTCACCGAGCCAGGACTGGAGCGGCACCTGGGCCGACTTGCCGCAGGCGGCCAGGAGCAGCATCAGGCCGATCGCCGTCAGCGTGCCCTCCGACGCCTTGTCCGCGTTGGCGAGGACCGGCCCGAAGGCGAAGGTCCCGAAGGTGGTGAACATCAGCATGATGGCGATCGACAGGCCGATGTCGCCGACCCGGTTGACCAGGAAGGCCTTCTTCGCGGCGGTGGCCGCGCTGGGCTTGTGCTGCCAGAACCCGATCAGGAGGTACGAGGCGAGGCCGACGCCCTCCCAGCCGAAGTACAGCAGCAGGTAGTTGTCGGCGAGGACGAGCAGCAGCATCGCCGCGACGAACAGGTTGAGGTAGCCGAAGAAGCGGCGGCGGCGCTCGTCGTGCTCCATGTACCCGATCGAGTACACGTGGATGAGCGTGCCCACCCCGGAGATCAGCAGGACGAAGGTCATCGACAGCTGGTCGAGCCGGAAGGCGAAGTCCGCCTGGAAGCTCCCCACCGACACCCAGCTGAACAGGTGCTGGTACAGGGTGCGGTCCTCGGCGCCGCGCCCCAGCATGTCGACGAAGAGGACCACGCCGATGCCGAAGGAGACCGCGGCGAGCAGGGTCCCGAGCCAGTGGCCGGCCTTGTCGAGGCGCCGGCCGCCGCACAGCAGCACCGCCGCTCCGAGCAGGGGCGCGCCCACCAGCAGCGCAATCAGATTCTCCACTGTGAACGCCCCTTACAGCTTCATCAGGCTGGCGTCGTCGACCGAGGCCGAGTGGCGGGTACGGAACAGCGACACGATGATCGCGAGGCCCACCACGACCTCCGCGGCGGCGACGACCATCGTGAAGAACGCGATGATCTGGCCGTCGAGGTTGCCGTGCATCCGGGAGAAGGCCACGAACGCCAGGTTGCAGGCGTTGAGCATCAGCTCGACGCACATGAACAGCACGATGGCGTTGCGCCGGATGAGGACGCCGGCCGCGCCGATGGTGAACAGCACGGCGGCCAGGTACAGGTAGTTGACCGGATTCACTTCGAGGCCTCCTCTCGGGAGTCGCGGCCGAGGCGCTCCGCGGAGCGCTGCTCCAGCGCCTTGAGGTCGTCCAGGGCCTCGCTGGACACGTCGCGGATCTGGCCGCGGGCGCGCAGCGTCTTGTTGACGGTCAGTTCGGACGGGGTGCCGTCGGGGAGCAGGCCGGCGATGTCCACGGCGTTGTGCCGGGCGTAGACGCCGGGGGCCGGCAGCGGCGGGACCTGGACGCCCTCGCGCACCCGCTTCTCGGAGAGCTCGCGCTGGGTGGAGGCCCGCTCGGTGCGCTCGCGGTGGGTGAGCACCATGGCGCCGACGGCGGCCGTGATCAGCAGGGCGCCGGTGATCTCGAAGGCGAAGATGTAGCGGGTGAAGATCAGCTGGGCCAGGCCCTCGACGTGCCCCGCGGAGTTGACCCGGCCGAGGCCGTTGAAGTGGGTCAGCTTCGCGTTGGCGAGGCCGGCGATCAGCAGGATGCCGAAGCCGAGCCCGCACAGGGCGGCCAGCCAGCGCTGGCCCTTGATGGTCTCCTTCAGCGAGTCCGCCGCCGTGACGCCGACGAGCATGACCACGAAGAGGAACAGCATCATGATGGCGCCGGTGTAGACGATGACCTGGACCACGCCCAGGAAGTACGCACCGTTGGCGAGGTAGAAGACCGCGAGGACGATCATCGTCCCGGCCAGGCACAGGGCGCTGTGCACGGCCTTCTTCATCAGGATCGTGCAGAGCGCGCCGATGACGGCGACGACGGCGAGCACCCAGAACTGGATGGCCTCACCGGTGGAGGTCGTGGTGGCCGCGGCCGCGAGGGCGTTCATGCTCCGACCCCCTCGGCCGGAGCGCCTTTCTCCGCACCGCTCTCCGCGCCGGTCCCGCTGCCGGTCCCGGCCGCGACCTCGCCCTTGGAGACCGCCACCTGCCGTTCGGTACCGGGCGCGGCGCCCGTCACCAGGCCCCGGTAGTAGTCCTGTTCGTCCATGCCCGGGAAGATCGAGTGCGGGGTGTCGACCATGCCCTCGGTCAGCCCGGCGAGGAGCTGCTCCTTGGTGTAGATCAGCGACTCGCGGCTGGCGTCGGCCAGTTCGAACTCGTTCGTCATCGTCAGCGCCCGGGTCGGGCAGGCCTCGATGCACAGCCCGCACAGGATGCAGCGGGCGTAGTTGATCTGGTAGACGCGCCCGTACCGCTCGCCCGGGGAGTAGCGCTCCTCCTCGGTGTTGTCCGCGCCCTCCACGTAGATCGCGTCGGCGGGACAGGCCCAGGCGCACAGCTCGCACCCGATGCACTTCTCCAGACCGTCGGGGTGCCGGTTGAGCTGGTGCCTTCCGTGGAAGCGCGGAGCGGTGGTCTTCTCCTGCTCCGGGTACTGCTCGGTGAGGCGCTTCTTGAACATGGCCTTGAAGGTCACGCCGAAGCCGGCCACCGGGTTCTGCCACTTTTCGGACTTCTCGTCAGACACGTCTCAACCCTCCTCTCGGTCACTGTCAGTATTCGTCCCGCCACTGACAATCAGCTCCCGCTCGGCGCGGGGCCGCCTGCGCGGTACGGGTGCCAGGTGCTGGCCGGGCTTGGGCGGGACGGGGAAACCGCCCGCCATCGGGTCGAAGGGCTCGGCGGCCGCGGCCTTGCCGGCCTGCTCGGCGGCCGCCTTCTCGCGCTTGTCGCGGAAGAAGTCGGCGACGGAGGTCAGCAGCAGGATGGCCACGACGGCCCCGCCGACGTAGAGCACGATCTCCGAGAAGTCGTAGCGCTCGTTGCGCAGCGCCCGGACGGTGGCGACCAGCATCAGCCAGACCACCGAGACCGGGATCAGCACCTTCCAGCCGAGCTTCATCAGCTGGTCGTAGCGCACACGGGGCAGCGTGCCGCGCAGCCAGATGAAGAAGAACAGCAGCAGCTGCACCTTGATGACGAACCAGAGCATCGGCCACCAGCCGTGGTTCGCGCCCTCCCAGTACGTGGAGATCGGCGCGGGGGCCCGCCAGCCGCCCAGGAAGAGGGTGACCGAGACCGCCGAGACGGTGACCATGTTGACGTACTCGGCGAGCATGAACAGCGCGAACTTGATCGAGGAGTACTCGGTGTTGAAGCCGCCGACGAGGTCGCCCTCGGACTCCGGCATGTCGAACGGGGCGCGGTTGGTCTCGCCGACCATCGTGATCACGTAGATGATGAACGACACCGGCAGCAGCACGATGTACCAGCGGTCCGCCTGCGCCTCCACGATCGCCGAGGTCGACATCGACCCGGAGTAGAGGAAGACCGAGGCGAAGGCCGCGCCCATCGCGATCTCGTACGAGATCATCTGCGCGCAGGAGCGCAGCCCGCCGAGCAGCGGGTAGGTGGAGCCGGAGGACCAGCCCGCCAGGACGATGCCGTAGATGCCGACGGAGGCCACGGCCAGGACGTACAGCATCGCGATGGGCAGGTCGGTCAGCTGCATCGTGGTGCGCTGGCCGAAGATGGAGACCTCGTCGTCGGCCGGTCCGAACGGGATCACCGCGATGGCCATGAACGCCGGGATCGCCGCGATGATCGGGGCCAGGACGTACACCACCTTGTCGGCCCGCTTGACGACCACGTCCTCCTTCAGCATCAGCTTCACGCCGTCGGCGAGCGACTGGAGCATGCCCCAGGGCCCGTGCCGGTTGGGGCCGATGCGCAGTTGCATCCAGGCGACGACCTTGCGCTCCCAGACGATGGAGAACAGCACGGTCACCATCAGGAAGGCGAAGCAGAACACCGCCTTGAGGAGGACGAGCCACCAGACGTCCTTGCCGAACAGGGACAGGTCCTCGGCGGCGAGGACGTGCGGCTGCTGCGCCGCGATGTGGGCGAGGCTGGTCACGCTCGCACCTCCTTGGCGGGGGCTGCCGGGGCCGGCGCCGGTCCGATGCGGACGAGGGTGCCGGGCAGGGCGCCGGTGTCGGCGAGGACGCCGGAGCCGGTGGAGTTCAGGGGGAGCCACACGACCCGGTCGGGCATCTCGGTGATCCGCAGCGGGAGTTCCACCGCGCCGGCGGGGCCGGTGACCGCGAGGAGGTCGCCGTCCTTGACGCCGGTCTCGGCGGCCGTGGCGGCCGAGAGGCGGGCCGCGGCCTCGTGCCGGGTGCCGGCCAGGGCGTCGTCGCCCTCCTGGAGCCGGCCCAGGTCCAGCAGCAGGCGGTGCCCGGCCAGTACGGCCTCGCCCGCGCCGGGCCGGGGCACCGGCGCCGGGTCGGTGGACCGCTCGGGGGCGAGGTCGCCCTCCCACGGGCCGAGCCGCTCCAGCTCCCGGCGGACGGCGTGCACGTCGGGCAGGGCGATCGGCCGGTCGGCGGCGTCGGCCAGCATGTGCAGCACGCGGGCGTCGGCCGGGGCGAGGCGGCGGGTCATCTGGTCGGGCTTGAGGGCGGCCTCGAAGGGGCGGACCCGGCCCTCCCAGTTGATGAACGTGCCCGCCTTCTCCGCGACGGCGGCGACCGGCAGGACCACGTCCGCGTGGTCGGTGACCTCGCCGGGCCGCAGCTCCAGGGAGACCACGAAGGCCTCCTTCAGCGCGGTGCGGGCCCGCTCCGGGTCGGGCAGGTCGCCGACCTCGACGCCCGCGACGAGCAGCGCGCCCAGCTCGCCGGTCGCGGCGGCCTCGACGATCTGGCCGGTGTCGCGCCCGTAGCGGTGCGGCAGCGCCTCCAGCCCCCAGGCGGCGGCGACCTCCCCGCGGGCCCGCGGGTCGGTGGCCGGACGGCCGCCGGGCAGCAGGGACGGCAGCGCGCCCGCCTCGACGGCGCCCCGCTCCCCGGCCCGGCGCGGGATCCACACCAGGCGGGCCCCGGTCGCGGTGGCGGCCCGTACGGCGGCGGTCAGCGCGCCGGGCACCCCGGCGAGCCGCTCCCCGACGACGAGGACGGCCCCGGGCTGCCGCAGTGCCTCGGCGGCTTCGGCGCCGCCCGCCTCCAGGCCGGTGCGGGACGCGAGGGCGTCCAGCCACTCGGGCTCGGTGCCGGGGGCGGCGGCCAGCAGGGTGCCGCCCGCCTTGGTCAGGCCGCGGGTGGCGAACGGCGCGAGCGCGTACGTCCTCTGGCCCCGCTTGCGGTGGGCCTTGCGCAGCCGCAGGAAGACCCCGGGGGCCTCCTCCTCGGCCTCGATGCCGGCCAGCAGGACGGCCGGGGCGGCCTCCAGGGAGGCGTGGGTGACGCCCGTCCCGTCGAGGTCCTTGCCGGTGCCGGCGACGGAGGCGGCCAGGAACTCGGTCTCCTCCGCGCTGTGCACGCGGGCCCGGAAGTCGATGTCGTTGGTGTCGAGCACGACGCGGGCGAACTTGGCGTAGGCGTAGGCGTCCTCGACGGTCAGCCTGCCGCCCGTCAGGACCCCGGCACGGCCGCGTGCGGCGGTGAGCCCGGCGGCCGCGGCCTCCAGGGCCTCGGGCCAGCTCGCCGGGGCGAGGACGCCGTCGGCCCCGCGCACCAGCGGGGTGGTCAGCCGGTCCGGGCGCTGCGCGTAACGGAACGCGAAGCGGCCCTTGTCGCAGATCCACTCCTCGTTGACCTCGGGGTCCTCGGCGGCGAGGCGGCGCAGGACCTTGCCGCGCCGGTGGTCGGTCCGGGTCGCGCAGCCGCCCGCGCAGTGCTCGCACACGCTCGGGGAGGAGACGAGGTCGAAGGGGCGGGAGCGGAACCGGTAGGCGGCCGAGGTGAGGGCGCCGACGGGGCAGATCTGGATGGTGTTGCCGGAGAAGTACGACTCGAAGGGGTCGCCCTCGCCGGTGCCGACCTGCTGGAGCGCGCCGCGCTCGACCAGTTCGATCATCGGGTCGCCGGCGACCTGGTTGGAGAAGCGGGTGCAGCGCGCGCACAGCACGCACCGTTCGCGGTCCAGCAGCACCTGCGTGGAGATCGCGACGGGCTTCTCGTAGGTCCGCTTGCGGCCCTCGAACCGGGACTCGGCGTTGCCGTGGGACATCGCCTGGTTCTGGAGCGGGCACTCGCCGCCCTTGTCGCAGACGGGGCAGTCCAGCGGGTGGTTGATGAGCAGCAGCTCCATCACGCCGCGCTGGGCCTTGTCGGCGGTCTCGGACGTCAGCTGGGTGCGGACGACCATGCCGTCGGTGCAGGTGATGGTGCAGGAGGCCATCGGCTTGCGCTGGCCCTCGACCTCGACGATGCACTGGCGGCAGGCGCCGGCCGGGTCGAGGAGGGGGTGGTCGCAGAAGCGGGGGATCTCGATGCCGAGCTGTTCGGCGGCCCGGATGACGAGGGTCCCCTTGGGCACGGACAGTTCGGCGCCGTCGATGGTCAGCGTGACCAGATCCTGGGCCGGCTTGGCGGCCTCGCCCCCGCCGGCGGGGGCACTGGTGGCGACGGTCATGCGTTCACCTCGGAGTTCTTGGCCGGACCGTCAGCCCAGAGGGTCGACTTCCGCGGGTCGAAGGGGCAGCCCTTTCCGGTGATGTGCTGCTCGTACTCCGCGCGGAAGTACTTCAGCGAGGAGAAGATCGGGCTGGCCGCGCCGTCGCCGAGCGCGCAGAAGGACTTGCCGTTGATGTTGTCGGCGATGTCGTTCAGCTTGTCGAGGTCGGACAGGACGCCCTTGCCGGCCTCGATGTCGCGCAGCAGCTGGACCAGCCAGTAGGTGCCCTCGCGGCAGGGGGTGCACTTGCCGCAGGACTCGTGGGCGTAGAACTCGGTCCACCGGGTGACGGCGCGGACCACGCAGGTGGTCTCGTCGAAGCACTGGAGGGCCTTGGTGCCGAGCATGGAGCCGGCCGCGCCGACGCCCTCGTAGTCGAGCGGGACGTCGAGGTGCTCGTCGGTGAACATGGGGGTGGAGGAGCCGCCGGGGGTCCAGAACTTCAGCCGGTGGCCGGGGCGCATGCCGCCGCTCATGTCGAGGAGCTGGCGCAGGGTGATGCCGAGGGGTGCCTCGTACTGGCCGGGGCCCGCGACGTGTCCGGAGAGGGAGTAGAGGGTGAAGCCGGGGGACTTCTCCGTCCCCATCGCCTTGAACCAGTCCTTGCCCTTGTTCAGGATCGAGGGAACCGAGGCGATGGATTCGACGTTGTTGACGACAGTGGGGCACGCGTAGAGGCCCTCGACCGCGGGGAAGGGGGGACGCAGCCGGGGCTGGCCGCGCCGGCCTTCGAGGGAGTCGAGCAGTGCCGTCTCCTCGCCGCAGATGTACGCGCCCGCGCCCGCGTGCACGGTGATGTCGAGGTTGCGTCCGCTGCCGTCGATGTCCTTGCCGAGGTATCCGGCCGCGTACGCCTCGCGCACGGCCTCGTGCAGCCGCCGCAGTACGGGGACGGTTTCGCCGCGGAGGTAGATGAAGGCGTGCTCCGAGCGGATCGCGTAGCAGGCGATGATCATTCCCTCGATGAGGGAGTGCGGGTTGGCGAAGAGGAGGGGGATGTCCTTGCAGGTTCCCGGCTCCGACTCGTCCGCGTTCACCACCAGGTAGTGCGGCTTGCCGTCGCCCTGGGGGATGAACTGCCACTTCATCCCGGTGGGGAAGCCGGCGCCGCCGCGTCCGCGCAGTCCCGAGTCCTTGACGTAGGCGATCACCTCGTCGGGGGTCATCGCCAGGGCCTTGCGCAGGCCCTCGTAGCCCTCGTGGCGCCGGTAGGTCTCCAGCGTCCACGACTCGGGCTCGTCCCAGAACGCCGACAGGACGGGCGCGAGCAGCTTCTCGGGGCTGGTGCCGTTCTTCTCGATCTCGGTCGACACGGACATCACTCCCCTCCCTCGGTACCGGTCTCGGCGCGCGGGCGGACGACGGGGGCGTGCGGGGATTCGCCGCGGGCGATGCGCAGCCCGATCAGGGAGGCGGGGCCGGCTCCGCCGCTCGCCCCCACCGCTCCCTCGCGCTCGTCGGGGAAGCCCGCCAGGATCCGGGCGGTCTCCTTGTACGTGCACAGCGGCGCGCCCCGGGTCGGCTCGACCGGGCGGCCGGCGCGCAGGTCGTCGACGAGGGCCCGGGCGGACTCGGGGGTCTGGTTGTCGAAGAACTCCCAGTTGACCATCACCACGGGGGCGTAGTCGCAGGCCGCGTTGCACTCGATGTGCTCCAGCGTCACCTTGCCGTCGGGGGTGGTCTCGTTGTTGCCGACCCCCAGGTGCTCCTTGAGCTCGTCGAAGATGGCGTCGCCGCCCATCACCGCGCACAGGGTGTTCGTACAGACGCCGACCTGGTAGTCGCCGGAGGGCCTGCGCCGGTACATCGTGTAGAAGGTGGCGACGGCGGTGACCTCGGCGGTGGTCAGGCCGAGGACCTCGGCGCAGAAGCGGATGCCGGTGCGCGAGACGTAGCCCTCCTCGGACTGCGTCAGGTGCAGCAGCGGCAGCAGCGCGGAGCGGCTGTCGGGGTAGCGGGCGATGATCTCCTGCGCGTCCGCTTCCAGCCGGGCGCGCACCTCGGCGGGGAAGTCGGGGGCGGGGAGCTGCGGCATCCCGAGGCTGATGCCCGTGTTCACTGCATCGGCCGTCATCGGTCGACGCCTCCCATCACGGGGTCGATGGAGGCGACGGCGACGATGACGTCGGCGACCTGGCCGCCCTCGCACATCGCCGCCATGGCCTGCAGGTTGGTGAAGGACGGGTCGCGGAAGTGGACCCGGTAGGGGCGGGTGCCGCCGTCGGAGACCACGTGGACGCCGAGTTCGCCCTTGGGGGACTCGACGGCGGCGTACGCCTGTCCGGCGGGGACGCGGAAGCCCTCGGTCACCAGCTTGAAGTGGTGGATGAGGGCCTCCATGGAGGTGCCCATGATGTTCTTGATGTGGTCGAGGGAGTTGCCGAGGCCGTCGGGGCCCATGGCGAGCTGCGCCGGCCAGGCGATCTTCTTGTCGGCGACCATCACCGGTCCGGGTTCCAGCCGGTCCAGGCACTGTTCGACGATCCGCAGCGACTGGCGCATCTCCTCCAGGCGGATCAGGAACCGTCCGTAGGAGTCGCAGCTCTCGGTGGTGGGGACGTCGAACTCGTAGGTGTCGTAGCCGCAGTAGGGGTCGGTCTTGCGCAGGTCGTGCGGCAGGCCGGCGGAGCGCAGGATCGGTCCTGTGGCGCCGAGGGCCATGCAGCCGGCCAGGTCGAGGTAGCCGACGTCCTGCATGCGGGCCTTGAAGATGGGGTTGCCGGTGGCGAGCTTGTCGTACTCCGGCAGGTTCTTCTTCATCGTCTTGACGAACTCGCGCAGCTGGTCGACCGCGCCGGGGGGCAGGTCCTGGGCGAGGCCGCCGGGGCGGACGAAGGCGTGGTTCATGCGCAGGCCGGTGATCAGCTCGAAAACGTCGAGGATCAGCTCGCGGTCCCGGAAGCCGTAGATCATGATCGTGGTCGCGCCGAGTTCCATGCCGCCGGTGGCGATGCACACCAGGTGGGAGGAGAGCCGGTTGAGCTCCATCAGCAGGACGCGGATCACGGTGGCCCGGTCGGGGACCTGGTCGGTGATGCCGAGGAGCTTCTCGACGCCGAGGCAGTACGCGGTCTCGTTGAAGAACGGCGTCAGGTAGTCCATGCGCGTGACGAAGGTGGTGCCCTGCGTCCAGTTGCGGAATTCGAGGTTCTTCTCGATGCCGGTGTGCAGGTAGCCGATGCCGCAGCGGGCCTCGGTGACCGTCTCGCCGTCGATCTCCAGGATCAGGCGGAGCACCCCGTGGGTGGAGGGGTGCTGCGGGCCCATGTTGACGACGATGCGCTCGTCGTCGGCCTTGGCCGCGGACTGGACGATCTCGTCCCAGTCGCCGCCGGTGACGGTGTAGACGGTGCCCTCGGTGGTCTCGCGGGAGGCCGCGTGGTCCGCGGTGTTGGGGGTGTGGGACATCAGCTGTACGACCTCCGCTGGTCGGGAGCCGGGATCTGGGCGCCCTTGTACTCGATGGGGATGCCGCCGAGCGGGTAGTCCTTGCGCTGCGGGAAGCCCTGCCAGTCGTCCGGCATCATGATCCGCGTGAGGGCCGGGTGGCCGTCGAAGACCAGGCCGAAGAAGTCGTACGCCTCGCGCTCGTGCCAGTCGTTGGTCGGGTAGACGCTCACGAGCGAGGGGACGTGCGGGTCGCCGTCGGGCACCGACACCTCCAGCCGGATGATCCGGCCGTGGGTGAGGGAGCGCAGGTGGTAGACGGCGTGGAGCTCGCGGCCCTTGTCGTCGGGGAAGTGCACACCGGAGACGCCGGTGCACAGCTCGAAGCGCAGCGCCGGGTCGTCGCGGAGGGTGGAGGCCACCCGCAGGAGGTGCTCGCGGGCGATGTGGAGGGTCATCTCGCCCCGGTCGACGACGACCTTCTCGATCGCGTTCCCGGGGAGCAGGTCCTGCTCCTCCAGGGCGCCCTCCAGCTCGTCGGCGACCTCGTCGAAGTAGGAGCCGTACGGGCGCGAGCTCGCGCCGGGCAGGGCCACGGTGCGGACCAGGCCGCCGTAGCCGCTGGTGTCGCCGCCGTTCCTGGCGCCGAACATGCCCTTGCGGACGCCGATCACCTCGGGCCCGGGGACGCCCGCCCGGGGTGCGGGGACGTTGTTGCCGTTGCCGTTCTCCACGGCGGGTTCGTCGCTCACCGCAGGAGCCCCTTCATCTCGATGGTGGGGAGGGCCTTGAGGGCCGCCTCCTCCGCCTCGCGCGCCGCCTCTTCCCGGTTCACGCCGAGCTTGGAGCCCTGGATCTTCTGGTGGAGCTTGAGGATCGCGTCCATGAGCATCTCGGGGCGGGGCGGGCAGCCGGGCAGGTAGATGTCCACCGGGACGATGTGGTCGACGCCCTGGACGATCGCGTAGTTGTTGAACATTCCGCCCGAGGAGGCGCAGACCCCCATGGAGATCACCCACTTCGGGGCGGGCATCTGGTCGTACACCTGCCGCAGCACCGGCGCCATCTTCTGGCTGACCCGGCCCGCGACGATCATCAGGTCGGCCTGGCGCGGGGAGCCGCGGAAGACCTCCATGCCGAAGCGGGCGAGGTCGTAGCGGCCGGCGCCGGTGGTCATCATCTCGATGGCGCAGCACGCGAGGCCGAAGGTGGCCGGGAAGACGGATGCCTTGCGCACCCAGCCCGCGGCCTGTTCGACGGTGGTCAGCAGGAAGCCGCTCGGCAGCTTCTCTTCCAGTCCCATGGAAAACTCAGCCCCTCAGTCCCATTCCAGGCCGCCGCGGCGCCAGACGTATGCGTAGGCGACGAAGACGGTGAGCACGAAGAGCAGCATCTCGACGAGCCCGAAGATCCCCAGGGAGTCGAAGGTGACGGCCCAGGGGTAGAGGAAGACGATCTCGATGTCGAAGACGATGAAGAGCATCGCCGTGAGGTAGTACTTGATGGGGAAGCGACCGCCTCCGGCGGGCATCGGAGTGGGTTCGATGCCGCACTCGTAGGCCTCAAGCTTCGCCCGGTTGTACCGTTTTGGGCCGATCAGCGTGGCCATGACCACGGAGAAGATCGCAAACCCTGCGCCGATGGCGCCGAGCACGAGGATGGGTGCGTAGGCATTCACGCTCCTCGCTCCTTCCAGTCGTCCTTGACCGTTGGTCGCATGTGAGGCAGTTCACAAGCCAGACTGGTGCGCATCTTATGCCCGCCGGTCTGTGATCTGCGACACGGGTAACAACACCGAGTTTGTGATCTCCACCACCTGACGAACGATCATGAAGCCCGATGAGTGGTGATCTTCATACGCAAGGCATCCACAGGATCACCAAACGTGACATCCGCCCTCGTTACCGCAGGTAGAGGCGGCCTTGCACTATCAAAGAATGCGGGCTACAGGCAAATTGGCAGCAGGGCGGTCAGGGTGATATGGGAATCCACTTCCCCCGCCCGGGGGGCGCGGCAATACGGAAGTGGACGGCGGGCCCGGCGCCGGGAGGATGTGCATCCGTTCACGAGCCGCGCGGCCGACGGACCGCACGGCGAGTTCACGGTCGGATCACGGACCGGCCACGGCGCCCTCACGACGGCAGGTGACTGTGACCTGCGACACATCGATCATGGCCGGCAAAAAGGAGGCTTGGCCATCTGTGCGGGTCGATGGTAGGCGGTGGATCAATTCGGACTTATTGCTGAAAGCCCATGATCACAGCGCTGTGAGGGGGTGTCCGATACGTCCGTTACGGCGTCAATAAGGGGCGCGACGCGCCCGGTTGCCCGGCTTTTCCGGCAACTGTGGCGCAGACCACGTTTCTTGAAGGTGACCCTGCACCCCTGATAGCGGTTGTCCCATGTCCCACACCGCTCACATACCCAGCCACCGGAAGCCCCGCCGCAGCGCCTCGAAGCTCGCGGTCCGCGCCGGAGTTGCCGGTGGCGTCCTCAGCACCCTGGCCATGGCCGGCACCGCGAGCGCGTCCCCGTCTACCGAGCCCGTGGCCGAAACGACGCTGGAGATGCCGGTCCTCAGCCTGGACCTCGGCACCGAGGTCTCCAACGCGGTCAACACGGCCGCCGAGAACACCCGCGTCGCCGCCGTCGAGGCCGCCGTCACCGGCGAGCTGAACGCCCAGGAGGAGAGCGCCCGTACGGGTGCCGCCGCCGAGGCGAAGCAGGCGAAGGAAGACGCCCAGAAGGCCGCCGAGCAGAAGGCGAAGCAGGAGGCCGACCGCAAGGCCGAGGCCGAGCGCGCCACCCGCAGCGGCGGCCGCTCCTCCCTCACCAGCGCGTCCGCCTCCGACGACGGCAGCGGTGCCGTCGTCAAGAGCGGCTCCAGCAGCCGCTCCTCCGCCACCGGCTCCGCCGCGGCCATCATCAACTTCGCCTACGCGCAGGTCGGCAAGGCGTACGTCATGGGCGCCACCGGCCCCTCCGCGTACGACTGCTCGGGCCTGGTGCAGGCCGCCTACCGCCAGGCGGGCATCTCCCTGGACCGCACCTCCCAGGACCAGTCCCTGGCCGGCACCTCGGTGTCGCTGAGCAACCTCCAGCCGGGCGACATCCTGTACTGGGGCCCCAAGGGCAGCGCCTACCACGTCGCCATCTACGTCGGCGGCGGCAAGTTCGTCGGCGCGCAGAACCCCAGCACGGGCATCGTCGAGCGCCCGCTGAGCTACGACATGCCGACGGGCGCCGTCCGCGTCCTCTGACCCACCCGGTCCACGCGAGGTCCGGTACTCCCCTGCTCGGGGGCGGAGTACCGGACCTTCGGCATGCCCGGAACACCGCCCGGGGGACGGCCCGTGTGGAACCCGCCGGGGCCCTGCGAAGATAGGCGGCGTACCCGTGCGCCCCCAGCGATCCCCGGAGGTGGTGATCCCGTGAGCGGAACCCCGTGCGACGACCCCGGCGCCGGCGACGACACCGCCCTCCCCGCCGCGCTCGGGCTGGGGCTGCTGTCGGTCGGCGGCTGGATGCTGACCACCGCCCGCCCCTGGCACAAGCCCGGCTCCCCGCTGCTCCTCGGCCTCGGCTGGACCGTCTCCGGCGCCCTCCTCCTGGCCGGTCTCGGCCTCCTGGCCCGCTGCGTCCGCACCGTCCACGGCGCCCCAGGGTCCGTCGAGGAGCCCGCGGACGGCTGAGCCGCCCGCCGGGGACCCGGGGGCGGCTCAGCAGGCGTACGGGCGCGGCTCAGGCCTTCGGGGCCACCTTCGAGAGGCCGTTGATGATGCGGTCCATCGCGTCGCCGCCCGCCGGGTCCGTCAGGTTCGCCAGCATCTTCAGCGTGAAGCGCATCAGTACCGGGTGCGTCAGCCCGCGCTGCGTGGCGATCTTCATGACCTTCGGGTTGCCGATCAGCTTCACGAAGGCGCGGCCCAGCGAGTAGTAGCCGCCGTAGGTCTCCTTCAGGACCTTCGGGTAGTTGTGCAGGGCCAGCTCCCGCTGCGCCGGGGTGGAGCGGGCGTGGGCCTGGACGATGACGTCCGCCGCGATCTGGCCCGACTCCATCGCGTAGGCGATGCCCTCGCCGTTGAACGGGTTGACGAGCCCGCCCGCGTCGCCGACCAGCAGCAGCCCCTTGGTGTAGTGCGGCTGCCGGTTGAAGGCCATCGGCAGGGCCGCGCCGCGGATCGGCTGCGTCATGTTCTCGGGGGTGTAGCCCCAGTCCTCCGGCATGGACGCGCACCAGGCCTTGAGGACCTCGCGCCAGTCCAGCTCCTTGAACGCGGAGGAGGAGTTGAGGATGCCGAGGCCGACGTTGGAGGTGCCGTCGCCCATGCCGAAGATCCAGCCGTAGCCGGGCAGCAGCCGGTCCTGCGGACCGCGCCGGTCCCACAGCTCCAGCCAGGACTCCAGGTAGTCGTCGTCGTGCCGGGGCGAGGTGAAGTACGTGCGCACCGCCACGCCCATCGGGCGGTCCTCGCGCCGGTGCAGGCCCATCGCCAGGGACAGCCGCGAGGAGTTGCCGTCGGCCGCGACCACGAGCGGGGCGTGGAAGGTGACCGGGGTCTTCTCCTCGCCGAGCTTCGCCTGCACGCCGGTGATGTGCCCGGTGCGCGGGTCGCGGATCGGCTCGCCGACGTTGCAGCGCTCGTACAGGCGGGCGCCGGCCTTCTGGGCCTGGCGGGCGAGGGTCTCGTCGAAGTCGTCGCGCTTGCGGACGAGCCCGTAGTCGGGGAAGGAGGCGAGTTCCGGCCAGTCCAGCTGGAGCCGCTGCCCGCCGCCGATGATGCGCAGGCCCTTGTTGCGCAGCCAGCCGGCCTCTTCGGAGATGTCGATGCCCATCGCCACCAGCTGCTTGGTGGCGCGCGGGGTCAGACCGTCACCGCAGACCTTCTCGCGCGGGAACGCCGTCTTCTCCAGCAGCAGGACGTCGAGTCCGGCCTTCGCGAGGTAGTAGGCGGTCGTCGAGCCGGCGGGCCCGGCCCCGACGACGATCACGTCCGCGCGGTGTTCGGAGAGGGGCTCGGTGGGCTCGGTCACTGCGGGGTCTCCCCAAGGCTCGATAAAGGGTGCCCAACGGCACAGGACATGACGCAGTCTATGCAGCGAGAGTGATCGCGATCCGAAGGGCTGCCCCGATGACGACCTCGCCGACGACCCGGCCGCCGCTGCCTGCGGTCCAGCTCCGCGTACCGACCGACGAGGACGCGCGCGCCTGGCACCGCGTCTTCGACGACGCGGACGTGATGGAGTTCCTGGGCGGGCCCGCGGAGCTGTCCGCGTACGAGGAGATCACCGCCCGGCAGCGGATGCACGACGCGCAGCTGGGGTACTGCCTGTGGACCCTGCTGGACGACGCGGGCGAGGTCGTCGGCTTCACCGGCGCGCAGCCGTGGCCGGCGAGCAAGGCGTGGGGGCCGGTGGGGCGGATCGAGATCGGCTGGCGGCTGGGGCGTTCCGCCTGGGGGAAGGGATACGCCCACGCCGCCGCGCTGGCGACGGTGGAGCGGTTGCGGGAGGTCGGCGTCGAACGGGTGTGTGCGGTGATCGACGTGCGCAACGTCCGTTCGGTGGCGGTGGCGGAGCGGCTGGGGATGACGCCGGGTGAGGAGATCGCCGCCCCGGGCGGACGGCGGATCCGGCTCTACGAACTGACCCTCGCCGAGGCGTAGGGGGCTGCCCCCCGGGGGCTCCGCTCCCGGGCCCCGCGTGCCTCGAACTCCCCCGGCTGCCGCCGGGAGGCCCCCTCGGGTCAGAACACGCTCAGGCCCGTCAGGGTCGTGAAGCGGTCCAGGGCGGTCACGCCGGCCACCGAGTTGCCCCGGGCGTCCAGGCCCGGGCTCCATACGGCGACGGTGCAGCGGCCCGGGACGACCGCGATGATGCCCCCGCCGACCCCGCTCTTGCCCGGCAGTCCCACCCGGTAGGCGAACTCCCCCGCCGCGTCGTACGTCCCGCAGGTCATCATCACCGCGTTGATCTGCTTCGCCTCGCTGCGGGTCAGCAGGCGCGAGCCGTCCGAGCGCAGTCCGTGCCGGGCCAGGAAGCGTCCGGCCAGGGCCAGGTCGGCGCAGCTCATCTCGATCGAGCACTGCCAGAAGTAGTGGTCCAGCAGCGCCGGCACGGGGTTGTCGATGTTGCCGTACGAGGCCATGAAGTGCGCCACGGCCGCGTTGCGGTCGCCGTGTTCGTGCTCGGAGGCGGCCACCTCCGGGTCGAAGCCCACGTCCGGGTTGCCGCTCTCCTGCCGCAGGAACTCCAGGAGTTCACTGCTCGCGTCACCCGTCAGGGTCTGGAGCCGGTCGGTGACGACGAGCGCGCCCGCGTTGATGAAGGGGTTGCGCGGGATGCCGTTCTCGTACTCCAGCTGCACGAGGGAGTTGAACGGGTTGCCGGACGGCTCCCGGCCCACCCGCTCCCACAGGCTGTCCCCGCCCTCCGCGAGGGCGAGGGCCAGCGCGAAGACCTTCGTGATCGACTGGGTGGAGAAGGGGACCCGCCAGTCTCCGGTGCCGAAGACGTTGCCGTCGAGGTCGGCCACCTCGTCCTTGACGGGGCGAATCTCGACAAGCTCGGCCCGGGGTTCGAGCGGCTCACCTCGCGCGTG
>NZ_JBBDHD010000088.1:0-30018 GCF_044129415.1 Streptomyces racemochromogenes | reverse complement strand
TCGGGCACGGAGGTCCTCTGTTTTGGCTTCGAACTGCCTGCGCTTCGCGCGGGGGTGACCTCGTGCTCTCCGCCGCAGTGCGGCGGAGAGCACGGTCCCGCTTCGCGGGAACTAGGGCTGCTTCGCAGCCCACCCTTCGGAGCACTGAATCCCCAGCGCTGCGCGCTGGGGAAGGGAACGCCCGCGCTGCGCGCGGGCTGTGACGGAGTGTGAGGCCCCGCCTTCGCGCGGGGGCGGGCCGGCGCCCGCTTCGCGGGCTGGGCCTGGGGGTCTTCCGCTGCGCTCCAGACCCCTGTGGTGGGGTCGGGAGCGCTGCGCTCCCCCTTGGGATTACTGGGCTGTGGGGGCCGGTCCGCTTCGCGGGCGGCTGGCAACGGAGGAGGGTGGCCGGGGCCGGGATCCAAAGTGCGGCTTTGGATCCGGTAACGCTCCGTCAATGCTCGGGCAGCGAGGGGAGGGTGTCAACCCTCACCCGGGGTGCCTCATCCCAGACGACCGGGATAGCCACTGGGACCACGCCCCTACCCGACACCGAGCCACCCCGGCCACAGCCCCGGGGCCCCCTCCAGAACACCCCTGGGTGGCCGCCTACTGGCCTTTGAGCTGTACAGACTCGCCAAGGGGGCGACCCCGCCAAGAACGGCCCCCACAACAGCCCACAGCACCCCGGTCCTCGGAGGCCCCACCCCACCCACCACCAAAACACACCGACCTGACGATCCATCAGAGATGGTCGAGAAATTCCATACGTCGCTCTGGAGATTTATCAGAAGCCTTCAGAAACCATCCGAGAAAAATTCTTAAGGGTCGCGATAAAGCCACTTCAATTCACATTCATGGGGCGTGTCTCGGCGCTGGGCGTCCCGTTCGGGTGGGATGACGAACCGATGTGCCCTCCCGTGCGGAACGTCCCGGGGGCCCCTGCCGGTGGCCAGGGCGGGGGTTGCGGAGCTTGCCCCCGCGCTCGGCACTCTGCGTCCAGTGCCCACCGCAGTGCGCCGTGTCCAGGCTTCGCGAATCCGTGCGATCGACCCACTAGACCCCGTCCGAACAGGCCCGGAACGGAAATTCGCGAGAACTCGACCCGGCCGCGCCGCCCTCCCACAGTGGCTCCCGCTCCACCCCACGCCCGGCAACACGCCGGCCCCACCGAAGGACCACCATGAACACGACGACAACCACGACGACGAACTCGGTCACCCAGCCCGCCGAGAACCACGCCCAGGAGTTGGCGCGACTGCGGCGACAGCGCGACGGCCTCGCCCTGGTACTCACCATCGCGGCTGCCATAGGCCTGGGCCTGGTGGTACGAATCGCCCCGGCCTGGGCCGACCCCGCCGCCGTCACCATCGCAGCCGCCGTAGCCGCCGTCGGCGGGCTGCGCTACCTCCTGCGACGCTGGTGAAGCCCGCAGCCAGATCGGCGCAGGACACGAGCCTTGGGCCGGCCATCAGAACCGCGGGCCTCGCTGCGCCAGCCCGGGCACGCCCATCAGGAACAGCTGGGAGACACTGGCCGGATGATCGAGCGCCGCCCGCTGGGTACCGGCCCCCGCCCCGCGACTCCCTCAGCGCCGACTCCATCGGGCCGCCGGGGGTTGCTCGCCGCCGAACTGGCGGCCGTCCCCGAGGTCCCCGTCGTCCGGGCCGACGCCGTGCGAGACGGCCGGCGCCCGCTGGGGCCCGGCCACACCCCGCCGGCCGACCGCTAGCGGGAACAACGCCGCACAACTGTGGCCGGCCTCGACCAAGTCGAGGCCGGCCACAGGCGCCTAGTCCTTCAGTGCGTGGCCCAGACGGCTTACCTGCGGATTCTGGCCGGTCTTGCGGTTGCCGGTGTCCGGGTCGATGCGGAAGATGCCGCTGGCCCCTCTGATGACGTTGGTGGCGTCGAACAGGTAGAGCTGGGCTGCCACCGCGTGCGGGCTGGGCGGGGTCTTGGGCGAGTTGACCGCCTTGCGGATGGCCTGACTCGCGACCAGGAAGCCGTCGTGCGCCATGACGGCCCATCCGCTGGCCAGGTGGCCCTTGTCGAACTGCTGCCCGTGGTGGTCGGCGCCGAACTCCTCGACGAACGTGTTGAACAGGCCGCGGTCGGGGTTGGTGTTGGCGCCGAGCTGGCCGGGATCGGCGAGCGGCGCGTAGAGGAGGGAGATGGGGGCGCCCGGATCGTTGAGGGCTGCCAGCTTGGGATCCAGGGTGGCCGCGTCGGAGCCGGTGACCACGGTGATGGGGGTGCTGTGGCACTGCCGCTGGCGCAGGTATTCCAGGAAGTCCGGCAAGTGAGTCGCGCGGCCGGCCCAGAACACCAGGTCGGGCACGACGCTGCCGCAGAGGTTGTTGCTGATGGTGTCCAGGCTGGGCCGCACCGCGTCTTCGCGGGCGTCGAACTTGAAGGAGATCCCCCCGCCTGCTGGTAGGGCAGGAGGCCGATGTCCGGGTTCTGGAACGCCCCCTTGAGGGACTCCGTGTAGAAGTCCGGCGTCCCGTTCGGGGTGGTCGGCGCGCTGACGAGAGCCGCGGTCTTCAGCTCGGGGTGCTTGTGGATCTCCTGGCTGACCGCCCTCATCTGCGCGCTGGAGTTGGGGGCGATCCGTACCAGTCCGGGGATCGCGGCACCGTGGTCGATGCTGCCGGTGGTGTCGAAGCCGTCCGCCGTGATCAGGTCGCCGATCATCGGTATCTCGGCCTTGGACAGGGCCCGCGCGGCGTCGACCGACTCCTGCTGACTCAGGCCCATCCCGGTGACCGTGACGAGCCGGTCGGCGCCTCCGGTCATCTTCTTGAGCTCGTCGACGACCGTGGACCAGCTCGACTCGTCGCTGCCCATGTTGGCCAGCACCAGGCGGATCTGGGGGTAGGTGCCCCCCTTGTTCGCCTCCTGCTGGGCCACGACAGCGCCTTCGACCTGGTGTACGGCCCGGCCGACCGTCAGACTGTTGCCGCCCTTGGTCGACAGCGGCGCCATCAAGGCCACCGTGACGTAGCCGGGGGACTTGATGACCTCCTTGTTCTCGGCCTCCATCGCCGCGAGCGCCGGCTCGTACTCCGCGCCGAACACGTCGTGGCGATCGCTGCCGTCGGTGACCCCAGCACACCAGCCCGTCACCTGGTGCAGCCTGGGGTTGTCGGTGTCGCAGCGGGACTTCCGCAAGGCCCCCCGCTCGGCAGCCGCCTTCGCATCCGCCGCCGCCTGCGCATCCACCGCGGCCTGCGCTTCGTCCGCCTTCGCCGCGTACCACCACACGCCGCCGCCCACGAGTGCGAAGGCCAACCCCAGCGAGACGAGAACCTTCCGCCGGCGCCACGGCCACCCCGGAGACCGGCGCCCCAGGTTCAAGGTGGCGTGGTCCTGGGCCGGAACCGGTTCCCGAGCCGGCTCGGGCTCCCCAGCCGGGGCCCTGTCCCCGGCCGGCACCGTAGCCGGCGCCTCGTCCCCGACCCGCTCGACGTACTGAGGCGGCACCTCGTCCCCGGCGGGCACCGTAGCCGGCGCCTTGTCCCCGGCCAGCCCGGCGTACTGAGGCGGCGCCTTGTCCTCGACCGGCTCGGCGTACTGCGGCGGCACCTCGTCCTCGACCGGCCCGACCTCCGGCTGGCGAACCGACGGGACGTCGCGGCCAGGCAGCTGATTGAGGGGAGCCCGCCCCTCATCCAGGGCACGCCACACCTCGATCCACAGAGCCCGGCCCTCTTCGTCCAGCCCGCAGCACCTGAGGACCTGCCTCACGAACTCCAGCTTGGGCAGCTTGGCCCGGGCCAGGACACCCGCCACGGTCGCCTTCGGAAGCCGCAGACCCCCCCCCGCTTTCTCAGCCGCCGTGGCGAGCTTGTCGTACGTCATGCCCCGAGCCTTGATGAAGCTGGCCAGCAGGTCACGCAGCTCCTGGTCGGAGCTCATCTTGCGGAGCTCGGCCTCCCAGTACGCTCCGCCCCCGGGGGGCGTCGGGGCCGTCACGCCGCCTCCCCGAGCAGAGCAGCCGCCGACTGGCCGAGCCACGAGCTGATCTGGGTCGCCGTACCGGCCGCGACGGTCACCAGGCCGAACGCGTCGAGCATGGACTGGCCCGACTTCATCAACGCGACGACCACCACCACGACCACCACGAAAACCCCCACCCGCAGCCCCTGCGACAGCCCGCCCGTCCCGCAGGACGAGGCGCTGGGGGCCGGCTCAAGACCGCGACGCCGAAGAGATCGATGTGCCTGCATGCTGTGCCTCCTGGGTGTGACGTGGACCTACGGATCAAGCCCGCAGGCGCTTACCGGACGCCGAGTACGGGCTGTGATGAGACGTAAGCCTGCGGTCGCAAAAGGGGGCGTGGCAACCCTTGATCCAGGGCGGAACACAACCGCCTTGATCCGCTCGCGGACCGCCCCCACCCGCGCCCGAGTGCGCACCTCCCGGCCCGGCACAAGGCCGCCAAAACCCTTACGGCGACCGGCCACTCCACCGTTCCGAACAACACCTCAAAACCCACGCTGACCTGGCCATTGAGAGTTCCGAACAGGCCGAACACGCAGACGATCTTGCTCTCGCCCGATCGCCCTGGCGAAACTGAACGCCAGCGGCCGCTTCCCGGCGACCGTGGCCGTGACGCCCTCGTCAAGTCCTCCTGGGCCCGACGCGGACACAACGGAACACCCAGAGGGCCCCTGTTACCGGCAGGGGCCCTCTTCCGCTACAGCTCCGGCCAGCCACCGAGCCACTCCACGAGCCCGGGAACAAAGGGAGAGACCGGCACCGACCCGCCGGGCCGGACCCTCCTGGCGTGCCCGGCCCGGCAGCAGTGCTGGGGTGACCTCTGTGTCCGGCTCACGCGTACATAGAGGTGTCGTCACGCGAGAGGGGCTTGCCCACCGGGTCTGACCAGGCACGATGCCCGGAATTGGAAAAGTGGGGGTCCCACTCACGGTCACACCTGCGGTGCAACTCCTAGTGCACCTCTACGTGCAACCCTCCAGACAACCTCCGGTGCAACCCTCACCAGCTCCCGCCGGGGCAGGCTTGCCCAGGCCGGTGAGATCACTGGTGAGGTCACCGGTGACCTCACCAGCGCCGTCAGGGGGACGTTGAGGACCTGAAGTTCACCGATGGCCAGGCTGGTCTGGCTCTGGCGGTGGTGGCGGTGACCGGGTAGCGGCCGCCGGGCGCCTGGGGCGCTGGTGCGGGTGTACATGTGGCCGCAGTCCGGTGACTTCTCCTTGCCGCGCTCCGGTGAGTACGGGGTGCCGGGGCGGGTGCAGGTGATCGTGGTGCCGTCGCCCATCGACCACACCACGGTGCGCGCCCTGGCGGTCGCGGTCCCACCAACCCTTTGCCGTCCGGGCGCGGGACGATGCCGATGTCCGGGCCCTCCAGACGCAGGTGCTCGACGGCCTGGCGGGCGAGCGCCTGGACGTCGACGCCGCCGCCGGCCGGGCCGGTGGCCGACCAGCGGATCCCGCCGCGGACGTCCCCGCCGCTGGGGCAGGTCACCAGGTACAGGCTCCCGCCCGGGTCTCCCGGCTTCCAGCCGGGCGGGGCGCCGGTGTCGAATCCGGGCGGCAGGCCTCCGGGCGGGCCGTCTGTGGGCCGCCAGTAGCAGGAGTCCGCCGAGGAGAACGTGCCCATCTCTGGGGTGGAGCAGGGCACTTCCTGGCCGTCGATCGCGCAGCTGGGCAAGCCCCCCTCGGAGAGGGGCTTGCCCGACCCCCCGCCAGGCTTGCCCGGGGCGGGCTTGCCCGGGTCCTGAGCTGCGATGTCGCAGTCCAGATCCCGGGGCGGACACACCACCCCGCCCCCGGGCCCGTCCGCGAACACGGGCGGCACCGCGGCCGCCCAGAGCAGCCCGGCCACCACGGCCGCAGCCACCAGCTGGGGGCGGCTCAGCACGTGCGGTCCCGCTCGATCGTCGACCGGTAGACCAGCCACGGCCCCGACCCGGTGCGCTGCACCGTGGACGTGACCACGTGCCGGCGCGGCCCCGACGGCGCGGGCGCCGGCTGGCCGGAGGCCTTGTCGACCTTGTCGTAGCCGGTGGAGTCCACGCAGTCGCTCACCACCGCCCGCTGCGGATCGCCGGTGGTGTCGACCGACTCGACCGTCGGCGCGTGGGCTGGCTGGCCCTTCATGACGGTGCCGCGCTGCTGGTACCAGAACAGCGTCGCCTTGATGTCCGCGAGCGCCGCGTCGGTCGCGTAGCGCTCCAGGTCGGGGTCCAGCGTCCCGGAGGTGTAGGAGCGGACCTCGGCGGCCCCCATGCCCGCGTACGCGGCCAGCACCGCCGCCTTCTCCGCCGCCTGCGGGTCGGCCTTCCCCGAGGCCTGCACGGGCGCCGAGGGCGTCTCCGCTGGCTTGCCGTCCGACCCGGTACTCCCGCAACCCGCCAGGATCACCGACGCCACCCCAACACCCGCAACCCGTAACGCCGTCGACCGCCGCGCTGTGCCTCCCGCTCTCGTGATCACGCCACGCTAGCGAACACCGCCCCCAGTCGGTGTACCGGACGTAGGCGCGCTCGCCCGGACTCAGATGCGGACAGGGGAACAGCCGGCGATCCGAAGGCTGGGCGTACGGGTCGCCGATGTCCTTGTGCCAGGCTGCGAACCAGGAAGGACTGATCCGCATCCGCTGCGCTCCCTCGGAGGTGATCTCATTTCACGGGGGCTGCTTCTTAGGCCTGTTGGGCGGGGCGGTTTCGCTGCCCGACCTTTGTGCTCCTTCCGGCTTCGCCTCCAGGAGTAAGGCCTGTTGTGCGGGAAGCTGGCTGGTGGGGGTGGAACCGGTCGAGGAGGCGGATGGCCATGTCGTGGTTGTAGGTGTGGGCCAGGTCTCGGGCCGTCCTGCCTCTGAGAACCAGGCCGGGATCGGCGCCGTACGCGAGGAGTATCGCGGTGAGCGCACTGTCGATCGGCTGTCCTGACTGGAGAGCGGAGTCGCCTTCGAGGTCGATGGCGTGCATCAAGAGGGTCTGCCCGCAGCAGACTTCGTTCACGTCGGCACCGCCGTCGAGCAGTCGCGTCAGGGTGGCGTGGTCACTCGATTCGACCGCTTGATGGGCTGGGGTCCACGGGTTCTGTACGGCCTGCTGCCGGGCGTTCTCGGCCGTTTCGTTCCTTGGCGGTTGACATGCGGTCTCCTCAAGGGCGCCGTCAAGGAGTGTCGTGACTGTTTCAAGATCGACTGCTGGGTCCCCTGTCACCTCAACCATCGCGATGACCTTGTCGAGCAGGGCCAGAGGCATGTGGTGGGCCAGGCCCTGTCGGAGCTGGGTGGCATCGAAGTGGGCGTCCTGGTCATGCCCGTAGAGATCCGCCAGGAGCTCTCGTCGAGATTTCGGTTCCACTGGGGGCATTCCTTCTCACACAAGGGCAGGGAACCAGAGCCCTGCCCGTGGCGACCATCCTACGAAGTGGCACCGAGTTTTTCACGGGAGCTTTACTGCTCGGCTGCTTCAAAATATTAGTCCGGATACACGCTGGTGACAGAGCCCTGTGCCCTGGCTTTGCGTAACTCGGGTGAACTTCCTAGTGCGGCCCGCTTGCGACGACACTGCTGTTCCATCCTTGGGAGCAACAACACTTTCCGTCCTCATGGGTTCGCCCGAGGAGGCTTGTTTGACCGTCCGGTTCTGCACCACTGTGGTCCTCGCCACTGCAGGTGCCACGCTCCTGGGGGCTCTTGCCGCTGCTCCGCCAGCGGCCTCGCGCACCCTGCCGCGGGGACAAGAAGATCTCAGCGTGATGTCTGATGAGGAGTACGCAGCCGCGTACGGGAAGGACCGTGCCCAGGCCGCCGGTCTGGCAACCGCCGCCACGCCGCCCGCGCGAACCCTTGCAACAGCAGGCGCCAGCCACTGGAGCGTCGTCAGGTTCGTCAGCACCGACGGTGAAGGGAAGGCCATCCCGACACGGGAAGGCAACAGCACTTTCGGCTGGCAGCATTTTTCCGGACCGCACAACATCCGCGACCCCAAAGTCATCAAGATCGTGACCAGCGAGCACCCCGTGAAGAAGGGTGCGCGACGCGAGTACGGAGGGGTGCTCACCAACCGCCTCGGGGCCATCCTCGCCCGCATCAAGGTCATTGCCCAGTACGACTACAAGACCGCGGACGGCGTGTCACTGCCTACTGTGAGCGGGTGTCACGGAACAGGTGCCCGGACGCGGTGAACGAAACATGACACCACCGTCCCCCACGCCCTTCGGCGACGACCCACAGCCGGCTCCGGTTCCCCCCTGGCGGAGCGAGGGACTCGCGCGGCTGCAGGCCACCCTGGTCAGGGCCATGCTCCGGTGCACGACGACTCCCCTTGGAGGCGGACCCGTCGTCCGGGCGGTCCTCCCCCTTCCGCAACAGCCCGACGTCGTACGCGTGGTCGTCTGGGACGGCGTCAGGCTGACGACGTCCCAGGCATATGACGTGCCGCTGCTCGACCGCGGCGGCCACGACATCCCCGCCGCCCGGTTGGTGGCCGCCGTGCGCCACCTGGTGCGCCACCCTGCCCCAGAACGGCAGACCGAGGCCGACCTCGTCCGGGACGCGTACGGCATCCCGGTCATGCCCAGCGAAACCCTGCGCGAGTTCCTCGACGCCCACCCCACCGCCCTGGACATCACCGACTCCCTCCACGCTGCCGCCACCGCCCTCACCGCAGTCACCGACACCGGCGAGCAAGACCTCCTCCTGCTCGGCTTCCTGCTCCTCGACTCCTCGCGAGCACGCCTCTACGTCACCGGCAACGCCCAGGCGGCCCCATACGGAATCGATGTCGCTCTGCGAGATGCGCACGGAGTACCCAGGGCCGGGATCACCGGCCTCGCAGCAGCCCTGCCCGGTCTCATCGCCGAAGACCAACTCCGCTACAACCCCTCCGACCAGACCGACCCCTACTGTTCCCAGGTATTCGACCTCACCCACTGGTGAAAACGGCAGGCCGGCCAAGTCCGAGGAGGGCTTGGCGCTCATTGGCGTCGAGCGGAGCTTCGTGTCCCGCGTAGGTGCAGAGGTAGGACGCGTCGGACGGCAGCCACTCCGCCGGTCCCTGTCGGCCCTGGACCGGTTGGAGGCGGCGGAGACCACGACCAGCGTGTCCCTTCGCGTACGCCTCCCTCCGCGCCGGGGACCAGGGCGTGCGCTCGGAATCGCAGACCTCCGAGACCTCTGCGAGCGGCACGAAGTGGTCGACATCGAGGCGGGCGGCGTCGGTTACGACGACCGGCGGTCAGCTTGCAGTCGGCTGCGACCTGCGGCGCTTCGACGGCTTCGGAGGGGATGACTTCCTTCCTCGTTTCGCAGCCGTCCGAGGCGTTCAGCCCGCGGTTCCAGTGCTTTCCAGGTCGCGTCGGTAGCCGTCGCGATGCTCGGGGGCCACCGGGAGCCGGCCGATCGCCTCGGAGAGCGGGAGGAGCGGGGCACGCCGGCCGAGCCCGCCGCCGCCGGCCCGAGGCCGGCGGCGGGCGCGGAGTGTGCTGACGGGGCGGAGGACAGCAAGGGCGGGGCGCAGAGGGCGAGCGCGGGCAGGCCCGCACCGCAGCAGGTTCTTGATCACGTACGCCGGTGTACCGGGCTACCAGCACCTACCGACAGGGGCCCGGAGGGCACCTCACCCGAGGAGGTGGCGTGGTGCACCGCAGGAACGTCCCTGCGCATCATGCCGGGCCCGGCGCGGCAGCAACTGTTGGCCGACGCCGCTTCACCAGCCCGGCGCAGCACCCCTTGGACCGCCAAGGTTGCGGAAGCGGTTACCTGGCGCCGGGACGGATGTGGGCCGAATACCCCACGGCCCGGTGGGCTTCGTGTGCGGAGGCAACCTTGGTCCTGAGCCTCGTCAGCGAGGGGTTGCGAGGGGGTTAGCGAGACGATGCGTCTCGGCCAAAGCACAGTGGGGCGCGTGAGGCGGGATAGACGGTGGCTTGCAGCTGTGACCTGCTGTGCGTGGGCTCCGAGTTGGTGTCGATTTGAGCCATACACGAACAATTTTTCGCAGAATGCGACGTTCCGTGGTTAGCGTTCGGTTCGCCTCGGGGGGAGGCATCGCACAACGTCTCCTCCCTCCGTCATGCCCTGACACAGGGCCGATGAGCAGGGGAAGGGGAAACTGATGAGTACACGGCGCAGGAACGCGGCCGGCGTGGTGGCGGGTGTTGCGCTCCTCGGCGTCGCCGGCATCACGCCGGCGAGCGCTGAAGGACAGTTCGAGTCCCACATCTCGTGGTGGACGGCTCCGACGGAGTCTCACCGGTGGACGGACAACAACAGCAGCTCGGACTACACCGGCATCTACTTCTCGGGGTGCCGCTCCGATGACGAGCGCTACGGCTACAACTACGCGTCGCTGACTCTGTGGAAGGACATTCCCGGCGCCCCGGACCGGAAGTTCGGCACCCGCGACAACTACTGCGGGTGGGTGGACTACGGCGACCCGAACAGCGCGGGCAACTACTACTTCCAGCTCTCGGACGTCGGTAACGGCGACTACATCAACATCGACTACGTCAAGGTCGGCTGGTAGCGGAGGGCCGGACGACGGGTTGGATTCACGACCCGCGATGGTGCCGCCCGGCAGGGGCGGTAACAGGAACAGGGAGGGATCGAGTGAAGATCGATTTGAAGTCGTGGGCCGGGACGATAGCCGGTGCCGCGCTGCTGGGTGCGGTTTCGGTGATCCCGGCGCACGCCGAGGGACAGTTCGAGTCGTCCATCAACTCGTGGCGGGCGGGTAACGAGTCGCACCGCTGGTGGGACAACAACAGCAGCTCGGACTACACGGGCATCTACTTCTCGGGCTGCCACGCGGACGGCGGCGGCGGGTTCAACTACGCCGGGCTGCAGCTGTGGAAGGACGTCCCCAACGCTCCGGACCGTTCCAAGGGAACCCGAACGAACTACTGCGGGTGGGTCGACTACGGCGACCCGGACGACGCCGGCAACTACTACTTCGCGCTGACGGACGTGTCCCATGGCACGTACCTCTCGGTCGACTACGTCAAGGTCGGCTGGTAGTACGGTCGTTGAATAAGTAGTACGAGGGTCCCGGTGGATTCAGCACCGGGACCCTCGCACTACCCACCATCCCATAACCAAAGCCACCCGCTGGCAGTGGGGTGGCGGATTGTGCGTTCATCCATGCCTCTGGTGTTTGATCACATTTCGTTCAGGTACGAGAAGACCCCCGTCTTCAATGACTTCAGTCTCCACATTGATGCGCGGGCAACGGTCCTCCTCGGACCGAACGGAGCCGGCAAGTCCACGCTGATGGCCATCGCCGCCTCCCACCTGTCTCCTTCCTCCGGGTCGGTCACGTTTGACGGAGGTGTCGCGAAGGGCCGCCATCTGACGGCCTACCGCAAGCGCGTGGCGTGGATACCCCAGCAAATCACCCCCATGCCCGGACTGACCGTACGCGAGCAGGTCGCCTATGCGGGATGGCTCAAGGGCATGCCGAAGGATCTGGCGTGGAAGGCGTCCAGGGAAGCGCTGCGCCGCGTGGACCTCACCCCCCTCGCGGGGCGCAGAAGTCACCAGGTGTCGGGCGGCCAACTGCGCCGTATGGGCATCGCCGGGGCGTTGACCCACCGCAGTGAGCTGATCTTGATGGACGAACCGACAGCCGGCCTCGACCCCACACAGCGCCTGGTCTTCCGTGAACTCGTCGGCGACCTGGTCGGCAGCGTCCAGGTGGTCGTCTCCACGCACCAGACCGAAGACCTCGCCGATCTGTACACGCACGTGGCCGTCCTCTCCCAAGGCCGGGTCAGGTTCCAGGGCAGCCCTGCCGAATTCCACGCCCTGGCGCCGGCCACCACGGGCGGACGCGAGCAGGCCGAGGCCGCCTACGCGATGCTCGTCGGACGGGAGATCTGACCGATGCGCCTCGCCACTCTCCTTCGGTCCTCCTCCGCCGTGCTCATGCTCGTCTTTCTCGCCGGCTACGTCCTGCTGCTCCTGTCGGAGCCGATCACAGCGGGCACCGTCCACGGGTACGGGCCATCCGTCCTCGGCAACGCCTCCTACACGATCCCGTTCGCCGCCGCCGCGTGCGCGGCGAGCGGAGCGTGGGAAGGCGCTCGCCTGCGCCGGGGCAACGTCTTCGGGCAGACTCCTTCCCGCAGCCGGCTCGCCATCGCCTTGCCGTTACTCGCGCCCGTATGGGTGATGGGAGTGGCCGGGATGCTGATCGCGGTCGGCATCGGGGTCTCCGCGGCGGGAACGCTGCCGCCTTTCTCCCATCTGGGCATGTTCGTGGTGTTTGCGATGCTGATGGCAGCCGCTACGCTCGCCGGATACCTCCTGGGCGGTCTTCTTCCGCACCTTGCGGCCGCGCCCTTGGCGATGGTCGTCGGGTTCTGCCTGACCGCGTTCCCCGGATCCTGGGACACCCCGTGGCCTCGCCACCTGGTCGCGGGTGCCTACGACAGCTGCTGCTCAATCGGGTCCGTCATCGACCCTGCGGCTGTGTGGGGGCCGCTCCTGTTCACCGGCGGAATCATCGCCGCCTCCCTCCTGGTCATCGCCCAGGCCAGCCGCTGGAAGCCCCTGGCGGTACTGGTCGCCGCTTCCGCCGCCTCGGTGTACCTGGTGGTGAACCTGAGCTACAGCCCAGTCACCGACCGGAACCCCGACGCACTGGTCTGCGACACCGCCGGCGCCCCGGAGGTATGCCTGTGGCCCGAGACACCGGACCGCTCCAGGATCGTGGCCACAACCCGCACCTACAGCGGACGCCTGCAGAGCGCCGGGTTCCCCGTGCTTGCCTCCTTCACCCAAAACCGTGACCTCAAGCCCGGACAGGCCCACTTCGGAGGCAAGGGCCAAGTGTGCGAGCAGGACGTGGCCGCCAACCTCACCAACACGCTCCTGCCCCCCATACCCGAGTGCGCCCGCGCCAGCCGCAAGTACCCTGCGTATCCCGCCCGGGGACCACTCACCGCTTGGCTGACCGCCATCGCCACCCAAACGCCCCCGGCGCCGGTCCAGGGCCGTATCTCACCCGACGACGCGAAACTCGCCCACAAGATCCTCACGCTGCCCTCCGACCGCCAACACGCCTGGTACGAGACGAACCGGACCGCGCTCACCGGCTGTGACCAGAATCCGACGCTGAATCCTGAAGGGGCAAGCCGGTGAACTGGTGGGCCGCATCCCGCAACGTCCCCACCCTCGCCGCCGTCACCGCTGCGACGGCCGGGGCCGGCCTGGCCTTCGGGCAGAGCCGCATCCCGGTGCCCGCAATGGTCGGCGGAGCCGGACACTTCCTTCTCGGCGCACTGATCACCGTCACCCCGGCCGTGATCTGGCTTGCATTCACAGGCCGCGCCCGAAATGCAACTGAAACGGTCGCCGTGCGGGCGGTCCACCGCCTCGACACCCTCCTCGCCGCTGTCTGTGCGGTCCTCACACTCGGCATGGCCGTTCTCGGACACTTCATGGGCGCCGAAGCCGTTGCCCTGGCGATCGGCCGGAACACAGTCTTCTACCTCGGCTTGGCACTCATCCTCAACCCCCTCACCGGGGCCCGGGTCGCAGCCCCAGTCCTCACCGCCATACCCCTGATCCTCGCCGTTGGAGGCTGGAAGAGCGGGGGACGCGGAGCCCAACCGTGGGCTGTCGTCCTGCACCCCTCAACCAGCGTGCCCGCCCTGGTCGCCGGTATCGCAGTCCTCCTTGCCGGGACTACGCTCAGCTGCCTCAAGCAGCCGCGCGGCACTTTCTGAACGACAGCCCTACGCGTATCGACGCCGCACTCCTCATTCTCATGCCGAGATGAGTTGAGGCGCAGCGGTCCGTCGTGTGGTCTCCAGATGAAAGGAGCCGCCGACCACGGGCCAGGCATCAGTCCCGTTGAGTGGGCCCGGGTCGGCCGAGAGGGAGGGCGGATCGCAGGGGGATTGAGGCAGCTCCTGATGATGCGCCTGGTCGGCCGCGGGGTCACGTATCCGGAGGCCGCCTCGGCGCGGCGCGAGGCGCGCCCCGGCGGGCTGGCGTCCCACCGTCCGCAAGGTCTGGCTCGACACGGTTCAGCCAGGTGAACCGGTCAGATGGCGGGCCGGGCCGCTGCGGGCGTAGCGGCCCGGGCTGGTGCCCAGTGCGCGCTTGAAGTACCGAGCAGCGTGCATCGCGTCCTCTTCCGGGCGCCGTCCCGGGGCAGGTGCTCCGGTGGCAGCGAGCCGCCGGTTGTCGGGCCGGTCGTTCCTGGGGGGCAGGTGCGGTCCCCCCGCTGGCGCCTTCGAAGAGCGCCGTGGCTGCTTCGAGATCGACAGTGGGATCACCAGCCGCCTGGGATTCTTGACCGTGCCGATGTCCTCTGCTTGGGTTCCCGACGTGATCGGACGGGAGGTCTGGGGTTCTGATGACGGTGTCGATGCTGGAGTTGCTGGCTGCTGACGGTCCGGATCCGGAGCATGCGGAGGCGATGATGCTCTATGGGCGTCTCGTCGGAACCTGGAACATCAGCAACCGGTACCGTTCCGGGGAGGGGCGGTGGAGTACCGCGGGCGGCGAGTGGCGTTTCGGCTGGGTGCTCGGTGGGCGGGCGGTGCAGGACGTCCTCTTCTGCCCGGAGTTCCACGACCGGTTCCCCGGCACCACCGTCCGCATGTACGACGTCACGACCGGGCTCTGGCGGATCACGTGGATCTCGCCGAAGCTCCCCTCCTATTTCGCCCAGGTCGGCCGGCCCGACGGGGCGGGTGGGATGGTCCAGGAAGGGACGGATTCCGAGGGCCGGCGCTCACGTTGGACGTTCACCGACGTCACGCCGACCTCGTTCCACTGGCAGGGGTTCAGCGCCGGTGCGGACGGCGAGTTCGAGCTGTTCCAGGAGATGCACGCGACACGCCGGTAGCCGGGTGGGGGGCGGAGAGGGCAGGATTCGAACCTGCGTGGGTTCCGGAGAACCCGAACGACGCGTGGTCGGTCCCCGATCAGCCGCTCCGGGCACCTCTCCCTGTGGCCCGGGCCGTTTCCCGCTCGGTCACAGGAACCAGATTGCATGATGCGTGCTGACCGGGTGCTGACGCGTGGGGGACTTCAGCGGTTGTCGTGGAGGTCCTGGTGCGTAGGGGGCCGTCTCCTTGTAGGGGTTGACGCCGGTGGCCTTCTGCGCGATGCCGCTGACCAGGTCGTGGCCGGCGGCGAGGGGCTTCGCGGCGGTGGCCAGGACGCTCTTGGGCAGGCCGGCCATGTCGGCGTACCTGTCGGACAGGGCGTGGCGGACCTTGCGACGAACGCGTCGTTGGCGCCCGGCGGGTAGAAAGACGCCGTCGTCCGGCTTGGACCATTTGCCCGGGCACCCCGCGCCGCCGAGGTGGCCGGTCGAGCGGAGGGTGAACGTGCCGGTCGGGGAGAGGTGGGTGCCGATCAGGCCGACGGTGCCCTGGAGCATGGACGGCTCGCCGTGGTGGTGGGCGACAAAGGACTCGGCTGCCTTGGTGTCTGCGTCCAGCCAGTCCTACGGCGGGGCGGCGGCCTGCTTCGGGAACTCGGCCAGGCGGGGCGGGGGGGGTGGAGAGGTCATGGCCGGTGTGAGGGTGCCGAGGGTGCGGAACAGGGGGTTGACGCCGTCGGGCTGCCTGTTGTCGATCAGGTCGGCGACGAGCGGGTCGGCTTTCGGGTCGCCGACCGGGCGGCCCGCGGCGCCGTCGGCGGCGCGGGCCTCGGTCGGTGGTGGGTCGTTCGTTCCTCACTCCGATGGCGTAGCGGCCGCGGTGGTGCGGGACGGGTGGGTGGGGGCGTCCGGGACGCCGACGGGGCGGAGGTTGGCGAACTCCTTGCGCAGGACGGGGACGACCTCTTCGCCGAGGAGGTCGAGCTGTTCCAGGACGGTCTTCAGGGGCAGGCCGGCGTGGTCGATGAGGAAGAGCTGGCGCTGGTAGTCGCCGGCGTAGTCGCGGAAGGAGAGGGTGCGTTCGATGACCTGCTGCGGGGAGCCGACGGTGAGGGGGGTCTGGGTGGTGAACTCCTCCAGGGAGGGGCCGTGGCCGTAGACGGGGGCGTTGTCGAAGTAGGGGCGGAACTCGCGTACGGCGTCCTGGGAGTTGGCGCGCATGAAGACCTGGCCGCCGAGGCCGACGATGGCCTGTTCGGGGGTGCCGTGCCCGTAGTGGGCGTAGCGCTCGCGGTAGAGGTCGACCATCCGCCGGGTGTGGGAGGCGGGCCAGAAGATGTTGTTGTGGAAGAAGCCGTCGCCGTAGTAGGCGGCCTGTTCCGCGATCTCGGGCGAGCGGATGGAGCCGTGCCAGACGAAGGGGGCGACGCCGTCCAGGGGGCGGGGGGTGGAGGTGAAGGACTGGAGGGGGGTGCGGAACTTGCCCTCCCAGGTGACGGTGTCCTCGTCCCACAGGCGGCGGAGCAGGGCGTAGTTCTCGATGGCGAGGTCGATGCCGTCGCGGATGTCCTTGCCGAACCAGGGGTAGACGGGGCCGGTGTTGCCGCGGCCCATCATGAGGTCGACGCGGCCGTCGGCGATGTGCTGGAGCATCGCGTAGTCCTCGGCGATCTTCACCGGGTCGTTGGTGGTGATGAGGGTGGTGGAGGTGGAGAGGATGAGGTTCTCGGTGCGGGCGGCGATGTAGCCGAGCATCGTCGTCGGGGAGGAAGGGACGAACGGCGGGTTGTGGTGCTCGCCGGTGGCGAAGACGTCGAGGCCGACCTCTTCGGCCTTCTGCGCGATGGTGAGCATGGCCTTGATGCGGTCGTGCTCGCCGGGCGCGCGTCCGGTCGTCGGGTCGGCGGTGATGTCGCCGACGGTGAAGATCCCGAACTGCATGGCTCCCCTTCCAGGGTTGTTGATTATTCAACTATAACCGGGGGGCGGGTGGGGTATTCCCGCCTGTCGGCGGTCGTGGCGTGGGATGTGCGGGTAGGGTGCGGGCCGTGTCCGGGTATGAGCGTGATCTCGTCGGGTACGGGGCCGAACCGCCCCGCGCGGGCTGGCCCGGCGGGGCGCGGGTCGCCGTGAGCCTCGTGCTGAACTACGAGGAGGGCGGCGAACGCAGCGTCCTGGACGGGGACGACGGATCCGAGGGGTACCTGCACGAGATCGTGGGGGCGCCGGCCGTCGTGGGCGGGCGGGACCTGAACGCCGAGTCGATGTTCGCCTACGGCGCGCGGGCCGGGTTCTGGCGGGTGCACCGGACGGTCGGGGCGCACGGGGCACCGCTGACCGTCTTCGCGGTGGGGCAGGCCCTGGAGCGCAACCCCGAGGCGGCGCGGGCCATGGGGGCCGCCGGGTGGGAGGTCGCGGGGCACGGATGGCGGTGGATCGACTACCGCGACGTGCCCGAGGAGGTGGAGCGGGCCGACATCGCGCGGACCGTCGAGACGATCGGGCGGCTGGTCGGGCGGCGGCCGGTGGGGTGGTACACCGGGCGGACGAGTGCGCGGACGCGGCGGCTGGTGGCCGAGGAGGGCGGGTTCCTGTACGACTCCGACGACTACTCGGACGATCTTCCGTTCTACGTCGGGGTGGGCGGGCGGCAGCGGCTCGTGGTGCCGTACGGGCTGGACGCCAACGACTTCAAGTTCCTGATCGTGCACGGGTTCACCACCGCGGACGACATGCTGGCGTACCTCGTCGACACGTACGACACGCTGCACGCGGAGGGGGCCGACCGGCCGCGGATGATGAGCGTGGGGCTGCACGGCCGGATCATCGGGCGGCCGGGGCGGATCCGGGCGCTCGACGGGTTCCTGCGGCACGTCGCGCAGCTCGGCGGGGGGTGGGTGGCCACGCGGGAGCAGATCGCTCGGCACTGGCTCGCCGCGCATCCGCCGCGGGGGGAGGTGCCGCAGGAGTGAGGGCCTCCTGCCGTCGGGGCGGCGGGAGGCCCTCGGTGTGCGGTGTGCGGTCTGCGGATCAGCAGGCCGCGACTGCCCCCACCCAGTTCCAGTCCGCCTGGGGGTCGGAGCTGGGACCACCGGGGGAAGTCCAGCGGAGGACGCCGCTGCGGTCGTAGAACTTCATCCGGTACTTGGACGGCTGGTTGTTCTTCCAGGAGCCGGTCCCCGTGTAGTTGTTCATGTGCCGGTCGCCGCACTCGTACACGTAGTCCACGTTGCCCGTGAACCATGTGCCCGACCAGAGGCAGCCGTAGCCGTACGGGCATTCGCCCGCGAGGCTGCGGGGAGCGTCCAGGTCACGGGCACGCTGCTCGCCCGGCAGCGTCAGCAGGCGGTAACTTCCACCACCCAGGGCGATCTTGTTGGCGCCGACCTGTCGGCCGCCGGTCGCCGCGAGGTTCGCGTCCACGGTGCGCTGGAGCTCATTGGCCTGCGCACTGCTCAGACCCGCCGACCTGGCCTGGGCGGAGAAGGCGGTCTGCGAGAGTGCGGCCGTGTCGGTCGCCTGGGCCGGGCCTGCCACGGCGAGGGCGCCGAGCAGGGCGGCGGCGAGCGCCGCCAGGCGGATACGCGTCGATGACATGGATCTCCCCTGGTCGTCCGGTCCCACCGGGTGGGCCGGATGGCGGGGCGCCCCGTCGGCGCCCCGTCCGCCGGAAGACTGACCCGGCGCGGAGGTTGGCCGGACGGTCCGGATCACGTCCGCGCAGCTCAGCGGGGTGGAGGGGGTGGACAACGCGGTTGTCCGGCGGACAGGCCACAGGGATCAGGGGTTGTTGCGGACTTCGTCCGAGACGGTGAAGGCGGTCGCGCAGGAGGGGCAGGCGGCCCGGCCGAAGAGGTGGGTCAGGCCCCGGGCGATGTCCTCGTGGCCGGCCCGCGTCGCCGTGCGGTGCAGGCGGGCGGGCAGCGATTCGAGGGCGGCCGGGTCGGCGGGCAGGAGCACCGCCCGGGCCGGGTCGGCCTCCAGGGGGTCGCCGTCCGGGGCGAAGGCGTGGTGGTCCCCGAAGCCGACGAAGAGCGCCGAGGCGCAGGCGGGGCAGTCGAGCTCGTACTCCTGCTCGAACAGGCCTTCCAGGCGGCCGGCGCTCCACACCCGCTCGCCCTCGAAGGCCAGGACGCACTGGAGGAGGTAGACGAAGGCCGGGGCGTCGTCCGTCGCGGCGTCGAGGAGGGCGCGGGCGACGGGGAGGAGCGCGGCGGTCTCGCCGGCGTAGCGGGCGGTGCGTTCCCCGTCCGCCGCGGACACGATGAGGCCCGCCATCAGGACCGCGTCGAGGGGGGCACCCGGGGCGCGGCCGGTGGCGATCGCGGCCAGGTACGGGAGGGCGGGGAAGCTGTCGTCGTAGACGGAGCCCTGGTGGCACAGGTCGTCCCACAACTCGCCCCACACACGGGCGTCCTCCTCACCTCCGAGGCGGGCGAAGGCTGCGGGGAGGTCGTCCGAGGGGCGCGCGATCATGGGAAGGCATTCTTCCGGATGCGGCCGCGGAGCGGGACGGCGGCCCCGGAGCGGTGGGGCTCGGGGGCCGCGGGGTCCGTTCGGGTCGGTGGTGCGCGCCGGGTGGACGACGGTGGCGGGGTGGGGAGTTCAGCCGGGGGTGGCGAGGGAGCTGGCGGAGATGCCGAGGGTGGTCCATTCGGCTCCCCGGCCCGTCCAGCGGGAGACGGCCAGGTCCGCGCCGATGCGGTAGACGGAGTCGGCGCCGACGGCGAGGCCGACGCCCGCGGTACCGATCGGGGTCCATACGTCCGGCACGTGGTCGTACCGCAGGATCCGGCCGGTGGCGGTGTCGACGGCGAAGAGGCCGGCGCCGCCCGCGTACAGATTGCGGGCAGGGCCGCCGATCCGGCGCCAGTTGCTGCCCTTGGCGTCGGCCTGCCAGACCTCCCGGCCGTCGGGGGAGATCCGGGCCACGTAGTCGGGCCCGACGGCGAAGTCGGCTCCGGGGCCTCCCGCGTCGACCCAGTCGTCGCCGAAGCCCGTGTAGCGGAACAGGGCTCCGGTGTCGGGGCTGGTCGCGAAGAGGCCCGCGCCACCCGCGTACAGCCGGGCGGCGGCGGTGCCTATGCGGACCCATTCGGTGCCCTGGCCGGTCCAGCGCATGACGGCGTCCCGGTGTTCGGTGATCCCGTAGAGGGCGTCCCCGGCGGTGGCGAACTGGTCGCCGGGGAAGCCGATCTGGGACCAGGAGCTGGAAGGCTCGTCGTACTTGAAGATGCGGCCGTCGCCGGTGTGGGTGGCGAACAGGCCGGCCGCGCCGGCGTAGACCTTCTCGGCCGCGGGGCCGATGACCTTCCAGGAGCCGTCGCGGGCGGTCCACCGCAGGACGCTGCGCCGGTCCTGGGAGACGGCGTAGGCGGTGCCGGGAGGGGACTGCGGGGTGGGGGCCGGGGCGTCGGGGGCCGGTGGGGCCGGGGTACCCGGGGCGGGGAGGGGGCCGGGGAAGGAGGGGAGGGGGGCGGGGGTGGACGAGGGGGAGGGGGGAGGGGCGGGAGAGGGGGTCGCGGGGGGTGCCGAGGGGCTCGCCCGGTGCGGCGGGAGGGGCTGGACGTGGGGGGTTTCGGCGGTGAGGAACGTGTGCCGGTGGCTCACCAGGACCCCGGTGAGGGTGGCTGCCGCGATGACCACGAGGGCGAGGAGGGCCCCCGGGACGGCCGTCGGGGCCCTGGCGGGCCCGGTGGGGCGGAGTGCGGGGACGGAGGGGGCGGCGGGGACCGCGGGAAGGGTGTCGAGGCGTTCGAGGACGACGCCCTCGACGAACTCGTGGGCGCCCCGGTCGGCCCGGGTCCGTTCCCACAGCCAGGTGGCGTCCTCGCGCTGTTGTTCCAGGCTGTGGCGCAGCCGGATCAGTTCCGTGGACAGGGGCTTGTCGGCCGTCGGGGGCGGCTCCTCCTCCGGCTCCTCGCCCGGGTCGGTTCCGGGGGCGTCGGAGGGTGGGGGTGCGAGGGCCGGCAGCCCGCGGCGTGCGGCGGCCTCGTGCCGGGCCCGGACTTCGGAGACGGCCCGGCGTGCGGCTTCCTCGGCGGCCCGGGCGGTGACCAGCTGGTCGAGCGCCTCGTCCAGCCGGCCCCGTAGGCGTTCGGGCGGGGAGGCGTGTGGCCCGGGTGCGGAGGTGGCGTCCGGTGCGTCGTCCGGCTCGGCGACTTTGGCCTGATCCCGGAGCATCGCCATCAGGGACAGCAGCCCCTCGACCAGACGGCCGGAGGTGGCCAGGTCCTCCTGGGCCCGGCGCAGTGCCTCCTCCAGGCCCGGTGCGGGAGTGGCCTCGGCCTCGGCCTCGGCGTCCGCGGTCAGTGCCTGGGCGTGCAGCGTCCGGGCCTTGGCCAGGAGCCGCTGGCGGCTGCGGGGGTCGCGGACGCACTCCCCGACCACAAGGCCGAGGCGCCCGAGCGGGATGATCCGGGCGCCCGAACGGTATTCGCTCCAGGCCGTCTTGCCTCCCCCGAACCGCTGGGCCAGGTCCCTTACGGTCAGGCCGGTGGTGACCTGTCTCAGCAGTTCGGCCAGTTCGTTGGCGGCCCGCGAGCGGCCCTTCGGAGCTCCTTGTGGTCGTCCTGCCCTGGCCATGGTGTTCCCCCTGGTGTCCGCGGTCCGTGGCGGTCTGCGCCCGCCGGGCCTGCGAGTGCAACAGGTGGGGCCGGCCGCGTCCATATCGGGGTGGGGCGGCTGTCCGAAAGGCGGCCCGTGCGCGTGAAGGCCGGTGCCCCTGGGGGGGTACCGGCCTTCACGGGCGGGGAGGTCAGGCGGCGAGTCGGGGTTCCGGGGCGGTGGGGGCCGGCTTCCTGCCGCGCATGACGGCGGCGGCCAGCAGGGCGGCGGCGAGGAGGCCGGCGGCGCTGAACGTGAAGGTGGTGGCCATCGCGGAGGTGAAGGCCTCGCGGGCGGCGCGGACCGGGCCGGCTTCGCCGTGGGCGGAGGCCAGGGCCCCGGCGAGCGAGTGCCTGGCCTCGGCGGGGGCCCCGGCCGGCATCCGCTGCGCGTAGCCGCTGGTGAGCAGGGAGCCGAGGATGGCGACGCCGAGGGCGGTGCCGGCCTGCTGGATGGTGTCGTTGAGGGCCGAGCCGACGCCCGCCCGCTCCTCGGGGATGGTGGCCATCAGGGCGCCCACCGCGGCCGGCATGGCCAGGCCCGCGCCGAGGCCGAGGAGCCCGAGGGCGACGGCCGGGACGGTGAAGCCGGTGTCGGCGGAGACGGTGGTCAGGAGGGCGAACGAGGAGGCCATCACCAGCAGGCCGGCCACGACCAGGGGGCGGTGGCCGGTCCTCGCGGCGAGGCCGGCTCCGGCGGCGTTGCCGGCGAGCGCGGCGACGGCCAGCGGGACGAAGGCGAGGCCGGCCTTGAGGGGCGAGTAGCCGAGGACGAACTGCAGGTACTGGGTGAGGACCAGGAGCAGGCCGCCGTTGCCGATCTGGACGAGGGTCAGGGAGAGCGAACCGCCGCTGAAGTCGCGGTTCCTGAAGAGGACGAGCGGGACCATCGGGGAGTCGGTGGCGTTCTCCCACGCGACGAAGCCGACGAGGGCGGCGACGGCGACGGCGAGGGTGGGCAGGGAGCGGCCGCCGAAGGCGCCGTGCTGCGGGATCTCGATGATCCACCAGACGAGGGCGGTCATGCCGGTGGCGGAGAGGACGGCGCCCAGCGGGTCGGGCTTCTGCCAGGGGCCCTTGGACTCCGGCATGAGGGTGAGGGCGGCGACGACGGCGAGCGCGACGACGGGGACGTTGATCAGGAAGATCGAGTGCCAGGAGAACCGGTCGATGAGGACGCCGCCGAGGACGGGGCTGCCGACCAGGCCGAGCATCGCGACGGAGCCCCAGGCGGCCATGGCCTTCGGCCGCTCCTCCTCGTCGAAGACGGTGACGAGGAGGGAGAGGGTGGAAGGCATGATCAGCGCTCCGCCGATGCCCATGGCGACGCGTACGGCGATCACTTCGGCGGGGTCGTCGGCGAAGGTCGCGGCGAGCGAGGCGGCACCGAAGAGCAGCAGGCCGGTCAGCATGATCCGGCGGCGGCCGAACCAGTCGCCGAGGCTGCCGGAGGTGAGCAGGAGGCCGGCGAACACCAGGATGTAGGAGTCGAGGATCCACTGGGTGTCCTGGGCGCTCGCGCCGAGGTCGGCGGTCATGGACGGGACCGCGACGGTCAGCGCCATGGAGTCGACGACGAGGACCAGCGAGCTCAGGCACAGCACGATCAGGATCCACCAGCGGCGTGGGTTGCGGCGGGTTTCCATGGGTGGGTCCCTCTCTCTGCTGCACGGCGGTGCCGGCGCTCGGTGCGCGTACGGCGTTGCTTGATGCGAACACCGTACGCGGAACGGAACGCTGTACGCAAGGGCTCCGGTCAGAGGGCCGCGAGGAAGGCGCGGACCTCGGCGGCGAAGCCCTCGGGGTCGGCCTGCTGGACGAAGTGGTCGGCGTCCAGGGCGCGGTAGGCCGTGCGGGGCCGGCGTGCCGCCATGGCGAGGGCCTGGTCTGCGGGGAGGACCTGGCTGCGCAGGCCGTGGACGAGGAGGGCCGGACAGTCGGTGGCGAGCCACTGCTTCCAGTGGTCGCCGTGGACGAGGTTCTCGGAGTCGACGGTGTCCTGCGGGTGGAAGGGCAGGCGCCAGCCGGTGCCGTCGGACAGGGGGCGCAGGACGGGGCCGAGGACGGCGGCCAGGGGGCCGCAGGCGGCGGCGAGTTCCTCGCGGGTGGGCGCGGTGTAGGGGAAGCCCAGGACGAAGGAGAGGGGGCTCGCCCCGTGGTCGGGGAGGTCGGCGGCGGTGTCGACGTTGATCAGGGCCTCGACCAGTTCCGGGCGTTCGGCGGCCAGGTGGCAGGCGTTGATCGCGCCGAGGGAGTGGCCGAGGAAGACCGCCCGGTCGATGCCGAGGCGGTCGAGGAGGGCGAGGAGGTCGGAGAGGTAGCCGGCGCGGGTGTACTCGGGGGCGCGGTCGGAGTCGCCGTGGCCGCGCTGGTCGGGGGCGATCACCCGCCACTCGGGGCCGAGGGCGGCGGCCAGGGCGGTGAAGGAGGAGCCCTCGGAGAGGTGGCCGTGGAGGGCGACGAGGGGGCGGCCGGTGCCGCCGAAGTCGAGGTAGGACAGGGCGCGGCCGTCGACGGTCAGGGTGGCGCGGGTGGGCCGGGCGGTGGTGGCGGTGGTCATGGCGTACTCCCTCGGTTCGGGCGGCGGGCTTGCCGAGAGTGACTATACGCACGTATATGACAGTTGTTCAATACGCTTGTATGAATCGGTGGTGCGGGTCCGTTCCCACCTCGGCGTTCGACCGGGACCCCGAGCGGCCGCCGCCCCGTGTCGAGGGCCCCTCCAGGGGTTCTTGAGGGGGTCCCGAGCGGGGGCCCCGATGCTTTCGGCCAAGGCCGACGACATGGGGGAGACGCAATGGGTCACGGTCCGCAGGACGTCCACGGCGGCGTCGACCCGCACCTCGGCCGGTACGCCGCGCGCACCGCGGGCATGACGGCCTCGGAGATCCGGGCGCTGTTCGCCGTCGCCAGCAGGCCCGAGGTGGTCTCACTGGCCGGCGGGATGCCCAACCTGGCCGCGCTGCCGCTGCGGGACATCGCGGCGCAGACGGCGCGGATCATCGCCGAGGACGGCCTGGCGGCGTTGCAGTACGCGTCGGCGCAGGGCCTGCCGGAGCTGCGGGAGCAGATCTGCGAGGTGATGGCGCTGGAAGGCGTCCGCGGCCACCCGGACGACGTCGTGGTGACGGTCGGCTCGCAGATGGGACTCGACCTGGTGGCCCGGCTGTTCTGCGACCCGGGTGACGTGGTGCTGGCCGAAGGCCCGTCGTACGTCGGCGCGCTGGGCTCGTTCGCCACGTACCAGGCGCAGGTCGTGCACGTGGCGATGGACGAGCACGGCCTGGTGCCGGACCGGCTGCGGGCGGCGCTGCGGCAGGCGAGGAACGCCGGGCGGCGGGTGAAGATGCTGTACACGATCCCGAACTTCCACAACCCGTCCGGGGTGACGCTGGCGGTGGGGCGGCGGGCGGAGATCCTGGAGATCTGCCGCGCGTACGGCGTGCTGGTGGTCGAGGACAACCCGTACGGCCTGCTCGGCTTCGACGGCCGGACGTACCCGGCGCTGCACTCCCTGGACCCGGAGAACGTCGTGTACCTCGGCTCGTTCTCCAAGACGTTCGCCCCGGGCCTGCGGGTCGGCTGGGTGCTGGCGCCGCGCGCGGTACGGGAGAAGCTGGTGCTGGCCGCGGAGTCGGCCACGCTGTGCCCGCCCACGCTGAACCAGATGGTCGTGTCGCGCCACCTGGCCACGCAGGACTGGCGCGGGCAGATCGATGCCTTCCGGGAGACCTACCGCGAGCGCCGTGACGCGATGCTGCGCGCCCTGGAGGACCACCTGCCGCCCGGCTGCACGTGGACGGAGCCGGACGGCGGCTTCTACGTGTGGGTGAGGGTGCCGGAGGGCGTGGACACCCGGGCGATGCTGCCGCGCGCGGTGGACGCGCGGGTGGCGTACGCCTCGGGCACCGGGTTCTACACGAACGGGCTCGGCGGCCGCCGGATGCGGCTGTCCTACTGCTATCCCCCGCCCGGGCGGATCCGCGAGGGCGTCCGCCGGCTGGCCGCGGTGCTGGAGGCCGAACCGGCGCTCGCGCCCGCCTTCGCCGGGCCGGCCCCCCGCCCGGTGGCGGGGCCGCGCGCGCTCGCGCCGGAAGCGGTCTGACGGACGCGGCAGCGCGCGGCAGCGGCGGCACCCGAAGGACGCAGGAAGACGGACGACGGACGAAAGGACGCGACGACGGTGAACAGCACCTGGTTCCGGCGCTACACCACGGCCCCGGGGAACGCCCCGCGGCTCGTGTGCTTCCCGCACGCGGGGGGCTCGGCGACGGCGTACAAGTCCCTGGCACTCGCGCTGGCCCCCGACGTCGACGTGGTGTCCGTGCAGTACCCGGGCCGCCAGGACCGTTTCGGGGAGGCGCCGTACACCTCCCTGGAGCCGCTCGTCGAGGCGGTGTCCGGGGAACTGGCCCGCGCGCTGGCGGCGGAGCCCGGGCGGCCGTACGCCCTGTTCGGCCACAGCATGGGCGCGCTCGTCGCGTACGAGACGGCCCGCCGGCTGGAACGGGCCGCTCTGCCCGCCCCCCGGCGGCTGTTCGCCTCCGGGCGGGGCGCTCCGCACACCCGGTCCGGGGCCCACTACCGGGACTACGGCGACGCGGACGTGCTGGCCGAGGTGCGCCGGCTCAGCGGCACCGACCAGAGGCTGCTGGACAACCCCGAGATCCTGGAGATGGTGCTGCCGGCGCTGCGGGCGGACTACCGGGCCGTCGGCACGTACACCTGGAGCGGCGGCGGACCGCTCGCCACACCGGTGACCGCCCTGACCGGGGACAGCGACCCGATGGTGACGCTCGCGGAGGCACGGGCGTGGCGGGAGCACACCACCGGCGGGTTCGGGCTGGAGGTCTTCCCCGGCTGCCACTTCTACCTCGACGAGCAGCGGGCCGGGGTCGCCTCGGCCGTCGTGGAGGGGCTGCTCGCCCCGGCGGCCGCCGTCTCCTGACGGCGCCGGCGCAGCGGCGGGGGGGGGGGGGGGGGGGGGGGGGGGGGGGGGGGGGGGGGGCGCCGCGGCCCCGGGGGCCCCGCCCCCCCCCCGCGGGGGGGGGGGCGGCGGGCGGCGCCGCCCGCGGGCGGCGGGGGGGGGGGGGGGGGGGGGGGGGGGGGGGGGGGGGGGGGGGGGGGCGGGCGCGGGGGGGGGGGGGGGGGGGGGGCGCCGGCGCCCCCCCCGCCCCGGTACCGCTGTGCGCCCGTCCGGTCAGAGGACGGCGCCGTCCCTCGTCCTCCTGCGCAGGCTCGGCCTGCTGGACTGCGCGAGGTCCTTCCACATGTCGGACAGGCCGGTGACGGTGCGCGCCGCGAACAGCCGGCGGATGGTCACCTCCTGGTTCAGCTCCGCGCGGATCAGGCCCACCAGCCGGATGGCGCGCAGGGAGTTGCCGCCGAGGTCGAAGAAGTCCTCGTCGATGCCGACCCGGTCGAGCTCCAGCACCTCGGCGAACGCCTTGGCGAGGACCCGTTCGGTGTCGTTCCGGGGGGCCCGGTACGTTCCGCCGTCGGACGCGGGCTCCGGCAGCGCCGCCCGGTCCAGCCTGCCGTCGGCGGTCACCGGCAGGCGTTCCAGGACGGTGAACGCCGAGGGCACCAGGGACTCCGGGAGCCACCCGGCGGCGAAGCGGCGCAGTTCCTCTCCCGTCACGGTGCGGCCCGCGGCCGGGACCACGTAGGCCACCAGCCGCCGCTGCCCGGAGCCGTCCTCCCGGACGGCCACCGCGCACTGCGCGAGCCCGGTGTGCTCGGAGAGCACCTCCTCGATCTCGGCGAGCTCGACGCGGACCCCGCGGACCTCGGCCCGGGTACCGGGGCCGCCCACGTACTCCAGGAGGCCGTCGGTGCCCCACCGCACCCGGTCCCCGGTCCGGTACATGAGGGCGCCGGCCGGGCCGAAGGGGCAGGCCACGAAGCGCCCGGCGGTCAGGGCGGGCCGTCCGGGGTAGCCGCGGGCCACCCCGGGCCCGGCCACGTACAGTTCGCCGGCCACGCCGACGGGGACCGGGGCCAGACCGGGGCCGAGGACGTAGAGGGCGGTGCCGTCGGCCGGGCGGCCGACGGCGCCCGCGTGGCGCACGGGTGCGTCGGCGGCCAGGACGTGGCGGGCGGCGAAGGCGCCCGTCTCGGCGGAGCCGTGGCCGTGGACGACCGTCAGATCGGGGCAGGCCTCCCGGACCCGGCGCAGCGCGGCCGCGGGCACCCGCTCGCCGCCGGTCCACACCTCGCGCAGGCCGGCGAGGCGTTCGGGGCGGTCCGCCGCGACCGCGGTGAACAGGCCGGCGGGCAGCCACAGCGCGGTGATCCCGTAGGTCTCCCGGACCTCGGCGAGGGCGTCGGGGTCGAGGCCGGCCGGGGGCGCCACGACCACCCGGCCCCCGTTGAGCAGGGGCGTCCAGAGGTCGAGGGCGAGCGTGTCGCAGGTCGGCGGTGCGTGCCACAGCACGGTGGTGGGGCCTGCCTGCCGCCGGCCGGGGCCCTGGACGAACCGTGCCGTGGCGCGGTGGGTGACGGCGACCGCGGCCCGGCCGGCCGGTGCGGAGCCGTGCGGCAGGGTCAGGACGGTGTCGGGGTGCGGTGCGGGCGGGGCCTGCGGGGCGGGGTCGGCCGCCTCGGCGAGGAGGTCCTCGAAGAGGAGGACGGGCAGGCCGGGGCGGTCCGGGAGGGGCGTGGCCGCACCGGTGAGCAGGAGGTGCGCCGGGGCTTCGGCGGCGAGTTCCGTGATCCGCTGCGCCGGGGACGCCGGGTCCAGGGGCAGGTGGGCGGCGCCGGCTTTCGCCAGGCCCAGCAGGGCGACGGCCAGCTCCGGGGAGCGGGGCAGCGCCACCGCGACGACGGTCTCGGGTCCGGCCTGGCGGCGGCGCAGCGCCGCGGCCAGGCGGGTGGAGCGGGCGTCGAGTTCGCGGTAGGTGAGCACCAGGTCGCCGTGGACGAGGGCGGGGACGTCGGGGTCGCGTTCGACCTGGCGCGCGAAGAGTTCCGGAACGGATTCTTCCGCCAGGGGTGCGTCCGTGGCGCCGGGCGTCTTGAGCACGCGGTCGCGTGCGGCGCCGACCAGGACGTCGAGGGCGCCGACGGGCCGGTCGGGGTCGGCGACCACGGCGCGGATGTGGGCGATCAGCTCCTCGCCGATGAAGCGGAGTTCGGCGCGGTGGTAGAGGCCGGCGGGGGCGTCGAGGCGGACGTACAGGTCGCTGTCGGCGCTGCCGTCGGTGTAGACGCCGACGGACAGTTCCTCGAAGGTGCCCGTGGTGGCGCCCGAGTAGCGGGCGGGGCTGTCGCCGAAGTGGAGCTGTTCGGCGAACTCGACGACGTTGACGACGGCGCCGAAGCTGCCGCGGCCGCTCAGGACGGTTCCGGCGGCGCGCTGGATGTCCGAGTAGTGGCAGGCGGTGTGGTCGAAGATCTCGTACGTCTCGTCGGTGAGGGCGTCGGCGACCTCGGCGAAGGTCGCGCCGAGCGGGACGGCCGCCCGCACCGGGACGACGTTCACGGCCAGGCCCGGCGTCCTGCTGGCCACGCCGACGCGGTTGCCGACGGCCAGCGAGAAGAGGAATTCGGGCCGGTCGCAGCGGTGGCGCAGGTAGACGGCGGCGGCCGCGGTCAGCAACTGGGACTTCCACAGGCCCATCGACTGCGCGGCCTCGTTCCAGGCCTGCGCCTCGGCGTGCGGGACGGTCAGCGTACGGCTCACCATGCCGATGGTCTCGGCCACTTCCGACCAGCGGTCGGCGCTGCCGAGGGGCTCGGAGAGGGCGGCGCGCTGCGCGTCGGAGAGGGCCACGCGGGGGACCTGCGCGGGGGCGGGCGCCTCCTTGAGGTAGTCGCGCCAGAAGGCGGTGTCCTCGGTGAAGCGCGGGGAGGCGAGGTACTCCACCGCCTCGGCCGCGAAGGAGGCGGCGTCCCAGGGGTGTTCGGGGGCCGGTACGGGCTCGCCGCGCACGAGGGCGGTGTACACCTCAGCGAGGCGCCGCGAGAGGAGGCCGCCCGCGCCGTACCCGTCGGAGACGAGGTGGTGGTAGGCGATCACCAGGAGGGAGCGCGCCGGTGCGAGCCGGACCACGCCGAGCCGCAGCAGCAGGTCCCGTGCCAGGTCGAAGGGCTGCCGCACCAGGTCGGCCAGGGCCTCTCGGGCGGCGAGCTCGGGGTCGGCCTCGGCGGAGAGGTCGAGGAAGAAGGGCTGCCAGTCGCCCAGTGCGCGGGGGACCAGCCGCAGTCCGGCGCCCTCGTCGACGAAGTTGACGCGCAGCACCTCCGCCTCGTCCATGACGTGCAGGAACGCGGACCGGATGGCCGTGGCGTCCAGCTCTCCGTCCACGTCCCACATGGTCAGCGCGTGGTTGGGCGTGTCGGGCGCCATCTCCTGCGCCCGCCACATCCCTTCATGCGCGGACGACACACCGAACGAAGGCACACAGATCAACCCCTCAGCAGACAGGCCCGGGAAACCGGCGGGACGCGCAGGTCACCCCCACCTTCGGGGAAGCCCACCGGTGGTTCAAGACACCTGGGTGCCGGACGGGACGGGCCCGGCGGACGGGGGGGGGGGGGGGGGGGGGGGGGGGGGGGGGGGGGGGGGGGGGGGGGGGGGGGGGGGGGGGGGGGGGGGGGGGG
>NZ_JBBDHD010000087.1:0-30220 GCF_044129415.1 Streptomyces racemochromogenes | reverse complement strand
CCCCCCCCCCCCCCCCCCCCCCCCCCCCCCCCCCCCCCCCCCCCCCCCCCCCCCCCCCCCCCCCCCCCCCCCCTCCGCCATGTGCGCTGACGGAGACCGGATCACCGGGCTACCCTTGATCGCTGATCAGCCCACCCGCCGCTCTGCTGGGGAGGCAGCCATGGAAGAGCTTCGTGAGTACGACGTCCACGAGGCCGAGGGCCGCTTCTCGCAGATCATGGAGCGGGTGGCCGCCGGCGAAGAGGTGGCGATCACCAAGGCGGGCACACCGATTGCCAAGGTGATTCCCTTGCATCCCGGCGTCCCGCGGACGGGCCGCGGTTCCCTAGCGGGCGCGATCCACATCCCGGACGACTCCGATGAGCTGCCCGGCGACGTTGGCGACGCCTTCGGGATGGGTTGATGGGGCTTTACTGCATGACCCTCCGGCCCAAGGAGCGGATCGGGCCGGGGGAAGAGGGAACGGACCTGCTGTCGGTGACGGCGGAGGCGGGGAGCTGCCGATGAGCGCTGCTCCCACAACGTACGGGGGATATGGGTGGAGATCGGGGCGATGGTCGTCGCCGTCGTGGGTGTGGCGGGGACGCTGGGGGCGTCGCTGCTCACGCAGCGGGGCGCGGAGCGGGCGAAGCGGCGGGAGATAGAACTCGTACGGGACCACGAGGAGGTACGGGAGAACCTGGCCCTGCGGCGCGCCTGCTACGCGGCCCTCAACCGGGACTCGCGCCAGTACACCACCGCCCTCAACCGCCACCTGCACGTGATGCGGGAGCAGGGGGTGCAGGACGCGGACCGGGAGGCGCTCGACGCGGCGAAGGCCGCGCACCGGGACACGTACTCCGAGGCGCAGATGATCGCCCCGGACGCCGTGCTCGACCCCGCGACCGCCGTCAACCACGCCCTGACCCTGGTCTACGGGCAGGTCAAGCGCCTGGAGCGGGGCGCCCCCGAGGCGGGCGAGACGATGGAGACCGTCTCCCGGGCCCAGCAGGAGATCTGGGACCTGCTCCGGGAGATGCGCGCGGCCATGCGGGTGGACCTCGGGGTGTCGGCGGCCGACTGAAGCCGCCGCCCCGCTACTTCCTCAGGGTGGGCGTGCCCAGGACGAGCCGGCCCATCCCACAGGTGTTCCCCGGGTCGACGTAGGAGATGTCCAGGCGCCGGCCGTTCGCCACGTCGAGCGACAGGGGTTCCGGGGACCCGACCCGCAGGGTCCCGCTCCACACGGACTTCCCGTCCACCCCCACGCTGACGCGCGCGTTCGCGTGCGTCGAGGCGTCGTCGACCCCGGCGACCATGGTCAGGGTCTTCCACCCGCCGCCCAGGTCGTAGGAGGCCGCCCCGTCGCAGATCTTGTACGGCCCGGCGGCCACCAGGGCGGTCTCGAAGCGCTGCGAACCGAGCGTGCCGTCGCCCGCCTCGAACCAGGCGTACTCGCTCTTGGCGACCGGCTGGAGGGTGGTCAGCGAGACCCCGCCCGCGTCGGACGCGGCAGGGGGCGGAGAGGACGTGCGGGACGCGGACGGGGCCGTCGGCTGCGCGCCTCCCGCACGGTCCGGGCTGCCGTCGCCCTCGTCGCCGAACAGCTCCACGCCGGTGACGGCGACGGTCGCCAGGAGTACCGCGCAGGCGGCCGCGACCAGTACGGGGCTGCGCCGCCGCGCCGCCGGTGCCGATGCCTGTGCGGGCCGCGCGTCCTGGATCTCTTCATGCGGGACGGAGACCACCGCCTGGCGGACCTCCTGCACCCAGCCGGCCAGGCTCGGCGGCCGCTCCCCGGGGTCACTGGCGCAGAGCGCCGCGATCCGTTCCCGCCGCCCGGGGTCCAGCGTCGCGACCTGCGGCAGCTCCGCCATCGCCTCGGCCAGGAGCCCCGGGGTGCGGGGCGGGGACTCCCCGCTCAGCAGGAAGTAGGCGAGGGCCCCGAAGGCGTACCGGTCGGTGGCGGGGGTGCGGCGGCCGTCGAAGACCTCGGGGGCCGCGTAGCCGGGGGTGAACCAGATCTCGGCCGTGCGGTGTTCGGCGGTCAGCTTGCTGAGGCCGAAGTCGACCAGCGTGGCCTGCCCGTCGGCGTCGACCATCACATTGCCGGGGGAGAGGTCGCCGTGGACCACCTGACGCCCGGACGGGGTGGCCTTCCCCGAGTGCAGCCAGTCCAGTACCTCGGCCAGCTGTTCCAGCGTCCGGAGCACCTCGCGCCGTCCGGCGGGGGTGGAGAGGTCCCGCTCGGCCCGCCAGTCGCGCAGGTCGACGCCGTTCACGCGGTTCATCACCAGCACCAGGGACCGCCCGGACAGGCCGGAGGCCTCACCCGCCCGGTGGATCGGCGGGCCCTCGAAGTGCTCCCGTACACCGACGACCCCGGGGCGGTGGACGAAGCGCAGCAACTCGGCCTGCTCGTTCCACTTCTGGCTGATCCGGGAGAACTCCTCGGACGTGATCGTCGTCTTGGAGTCGAGCACCTTGACGACCACGGGCTCGGCCCCGCCCGCCAGCTCCAGCTCCGCGAGATGGATCACGGCCTCGCCGCCGCGCCCGATGGACCGCAGCAGTCGGTACCGGTCGGGCGCCGAGTCGGGTCCGATGTACAGCTTCTGGCTGGTCAATCCGCCCCCCGGCCCAGTCAGTTGGTGGAGATCAGCTTGGCTGGCCGGGGCGGGTGGGGTCAATGGGAAACGGCGGTCGCCAGGAAGGAGGCCCAGGCGCCCGGGGCGACGGTGACGATCGGGCCGCCGGTCACCTTGGAGTCGCGGACGTGCACGGCGGCGGGGTGCGCGGCGACCTCCACGCATGCGCCTCCGGCGTCGCCGCTGTAGCTCGACTTCCGCCAGCCGTAGGCGACTTCGACGCAATTACCGCCCGCATCGCTGCTGTAGCTCGACTTGAACCAGGCCAGTTGGTGGGTCATGACTCTCCTAGCAGGTCGTCCAGCAGGCTCTTGCTGTGCTCGATGGAGAGCGCCTGCGAACGCAGCATCCCATACTTGAGATGGAGGAGATGGACCTCGTCCGGGTCGTCCTGGAGGAAGCTGACGTGCTGCCCCTCCAAGTAGCCGAGCTGATCGTGATCTGGGGTCTCCAGGAGTACCAACGGGCCAGCGAGACCGGCGTGGGAGTCGCGGTCGGTGCGGATGATCTGGAAGCCGACGAAGGGCAGTTCGGCCATTGCGCGGAGATGGCGCAGTTGTCCCCTTAGGACGGCTCGACCGCCGATGGGGCGCTCCAGCAGGGACTGTTCGACGATGAAGTGCATCACCGGTGGCTGGGGCGCCCGTTGGAAGAGCTTCTGCCGGGCGATGCGGTCCTCTGTCTGCTGGCTGATCTGGTCCGTGGGCATGGGTGGGTAGAAGTTGGAGAAGACTGCCGCCGCGTACTCGGGGGTCTGGAGCAGTCCTGGAACGGCTGCGTTCTCGTAGGAAAACAGGCTCAGCGCTTCCTCTTCGTGCTCCATGTACTCCCGGGCGAAGGCTGGATATCGCTCGCGGCGTGGAATGGCTGCCGCCGCGTCATGAAGCACTCCTTTCGAGTCGAGGTGGTTGTCGAGGACCTCGGCCATCCGGACGGATAGCGGCCTCCGGCCCTGTTCCACGGAGGCGATGGACTCCACGTCGCAGAAGGCCAGTTCGGCCAGTTGCACCTGGGTGTACCCGGCGCGCTTGCGCTGATGGGCCAGCAGGACGCCGACGACCTTCCAAGAGGCGTTGCGCTTGGGCCTGTTGCTCTGGGGCATGCCGGACACTTTCCCCCCTCGCGACCCCGCTGACTCGCGAACCGCACGTACGCCACCCGTACAAAACCGGTGTACGAGCTATTTCTGTAGTGATCGATAGAGAAAGCGTGTACCGTTGAATCCGTAACGACCGCTAGGGAAATGAACGAGGTCCTGCCATGTCTGTCATCACTGCTGCCTACGCCCGTACCGTCCGCAAGGAGAGCGGCGGTCCCGGTCTGCTGCTGGCCCACGGTGGAGGCGGCGGCGTCGAGAGCAACTTCGGGGTGATCCTCGACGCGCTCGCCGCTGAGTACAGCATCGTGGGCGTCGACTATCCGGGGGCCGGGGAGACCCCGGTGGCCGAGGGGCCGCTCCGGCTGGACGAGCTGGCCGATCAGCTGGTGGCCGCCGCCGACGCCGAGGGGCTGGAGACCTTCGCGGTGCTCGGGTACTCCCTCGGGGGGAACGTGGCGCTGCGGATCGCCGCGCGGTATCCGGAGAGGGTGACCGCGCTCGTGCTCACGGCCACCTTCGTGCGCGCCGGGAACCGGCTGAAGTTCGTCGGCGACCTGTGGTCGGGGCTGGCCGCGCGCGGGGAGAACGAGCTGCTGGCGCGGCTGATGGTGCCGCTGGCGCTCAACCCGGCGGTGCTGGAGGGGCTGAGCGCCGAGGAGGCCGAGGAGGTGGTGCGGGCGACCGCCGCTTCCGTGACGGCCGGCACGGTGGGGCAGGTCGACCTGATCAAGGGGGCCGACCTGCGAGCCGAGGCCGCCGGGGTCTCCGTACCGGCCCTGGTGATCGCGACCACCGAGGACCGGCTCGTGCCGCTGGAGCTCCAGAAGGAGCTGGCCGAGGCCGTGCCGGGTGCCCGGTACGCGGAGCTGCCCACCGGGCACCTCCCCTTCGCCGAGCGCCCGGCCGAATGGGCCGCGCTGATCACGGAGTTCCTCAGCGAGCAGCGGCCTGCCGGGTGAGGAAGGCCAGGCGGGCGGGCTTGGCCGGGAGGTAGACCTCGGGGAGGTCGATCTCCGGGAGTTCCACCTCCGGGCCGAGCGCGAAGCCGGAACGTTCCAGCAGGGCGATCGCCTTGGCGTTGCGGGCGTCGGGCTCGCCGACCACGCGCAGGGCGCCGCCTTCGGTGAACAGGTAGGCGATGAAGGCCTCTATCAGGGCTCCGGTGAAGCCGTGCCGGGCCGGGCCCTTGGTGGGGCCGATCAGCAGGTGCACGCCGACGTCCCCGGGCTGGACCTCGTAGCACTCGCTCACCCGGTCCTCGGCGCAGTCGTACGTCTGGAAGAGCGCGACCTGCTCCCCGTCGAGGCTGACCATGAACGCGTGGTGGGTGGTGCGGCGGTCCACGTCCTCGTAGATCTCCTGCACCAGCTCGCGGCTCGCCTCACCCATGCCCCAGAAGCGTGCCCGCTCCTCGGTGACCCAGCTGTGGATCAGGGCGGCGTCGGCGGCGGGGTCGACGGGGGTGAAGGAGACGGTGCCGAAGCCCTCGACGGGGTGGGCGTAGACGGGGGTGCGGGTCATGAGCGTTCCTTGCTGAGGCGGGCCCAGTCGGTGACGACGGGGACGAGTTCGCAGCGGGCCCAGAGCGGGAGCTGGTCGCGGTGGTGGGGGGAGCCGGTGACGCCGTCGGCGCCGAGCGGGACCGCCCAGAGGCTGTTCTCGCGGTCGGCCAGGTCCCACACGTAGCGGGCGGCCGAGGCCCGGGCGACGGTGTCGGTGACGCCGGGGACGGACGAGGTGGCGTTCACGCAGTCGTGGTCGCCACCCAGGCCGGGCCACTCGGCGTCCGGGTCCGGGACGGCCTGCCAGGGCGTCAGGTGGTGGGAGTCCGACCAGGGGGCCTCGGGGGCTTCGGCCGCCGCCGTCTCCTCCAGGGCGGCGCGGACGTGTGCGGCGCGGTCCAGGCCGGGGAGGAGGGGTGTGCCGAGGAGGCCCTCCAGGGCGTAGCCGACCCGGGGGACCAGGTAGAGCCAGGGGTGGAACACCTCGGGGCCGTCGGGGGCGCCGGCCAGCTCCGCGAAGACGGGGTCGGCCGCGAGGCGGCGTACGACGGCCGTGCGGAAGGCGGCGAAGACGGCGGCGTCGGTGCTGTCGGCCTCCATGTGCCGGTCCCAGGCCAGGAGCCGGTCGCGGAGCGCGGCGGCCTCGGGGGAGAGGGGGTCGAGGCCGGGCAGCAGGGCGAGGAGAGGGGCGGCGGAGGCCAGGTGGGTGTCGCGGTGGACGTCCGCCATCGCCTTCGGGGACCAGTCGGCGGAGCCGCTGAGCAGGGCGCGGATCCGGTCGGCGCGGTGCGGGGGAGCGAACTCCACGCCGAGCGGGGACGCGATCCCGCGGGCGTTCGCCATGACGGCGAAGCCCCGCACCGGTTCGGCGGGGGTCTCGGCCCAGCCGCGCCAGGCGTGGCGGGCGTCCCAGGCGGGCACCGGGCGCAGCCGGTTCGCGGCCTCGCGCAGCGGGACGGCGCCCGCGACGCGGTGCAGCAGGCCGCCCTCGGAGTCGGCGGCGTGCACGACGTTGACGGGCTCGGCCCAGCCGTCGAGGGCGCGGTCCACGTCGGCGACGGTGCGGGCGCGCAGCAGGGCGGGCAGGGCGGCGAAGCCGAGGTCGGCGCGGACGCGGGGCGGGTAGCGCAGGGAGAGGGCGCGGGATTCCTCGTTGACGATCACCGGGCCACGGGCCGTCTCCAGGATCTCGACCTCGACGTCCTCGGCGCCGGCCACGGTGATCGTCTCGGTGTGGCGGGCGACCGGTTCCCACTCGCCGTCGGGGCCCAGCGCCTCGACGCCGTAGGCCGCAGGGCGCAGCCGCTCGGTGTAGAGGTCCTGGTAGTCGGCCATGGCGTTGGTGATGGCCCAGGCGACGGAGCCGGCGTGGCCGAAGTGGGCCAGGCCGGGGACGCCGGGGACGGCCAGGCCGAGGACGTCGTACTCGGGGCAGGCCAGGCGGATCTGCTGGTAGACGCCCGGGTCCTCGATGAACCGGTGCGGGTCGCCCGCGATGATCGCGGCACCGGTGGCGGTGCGGTCGCCGGCGACGAGCCAGCCGTTGCTGCCGGCGGTGCCGGGGCCGTCGGTGGCGAAGAGGGTGGCGGCGCCGTCGCCGAGGGCGCGGGCGACACGGTCGCGCCAGAGCTTGGTGGCGAAGCCCGCGAACAGGATGTGCGTGCCGATCCAGATCGAGAGCGGAACCCATGGCTCCCAGGGGGCCGGGGTGTGGCCGGCGGCGGCGAAGCGGTCGTCGCGGGCCGCGCCCTCGGCCAGGCCCGCGTTGACCCCGTCGACGTAGGCTCCCACCCAGGCCGCGGTGTCCGGGTCCAGGGCCTCGAAGCAGCGGCGGGCGGTGTCGTCGAGGCGGGCCTGGCGGGCGAAGCGGTCCCAGGGCACCCAGTCGGCCCCGAGGAAGGAGGCGCTGGAGCCCTGGGCCCGGTGCCGCTCCACCTCCAGCTGCCAGGCACGGTCGCGGGCGGTGATCCGGCCCTGTGCGTAGGAGAGGCGGAGCGGGTCGGACGCGCGCAGGTGCGGGATGCCCCAGCTGTCGCGGTAGACCTCATAGGCCTCGGTGGTCACAGCGCTCACGCTCTTCCCCCAGTGTCTTAGGTTAGGCTGGCCTAACTATAAAGGTGACTGGGGGAGTCGCGGGCGCCAGGTCCGGTCAGGCGCCGACGGTGCCGTCGATCGCCTCCCGGAGGAAGTCCGCATGGCCGTTGTGGCGGGCGTACTCGTGGATCATGTGCAGCATCACCAGGCGCAGCGAGGCCTCCTCCTCCCACCTCGGCACGTACGCCGTCACGTCCAGCGACTCGGCCGCCGCCTCCACCGCGCGCGAGTGGGCCACCTCCGCCTCCCAGGCGGCGAAGGCCTCGGCGCGGGTGGCGCCGGAGGCGTCGTAGGCGGCCTGGAAGTCCCGGCTGTCCGACCACAGGTGCGGGACGTCCGTGTCGCCGCCGAGCGTCCGGCGGAACCACTGCCGCTCCACCTCGGCCATGTGACGCACCAGGCCGAGCAGGGAGAGGGCGGAGGGCGGGGAGGCCTGGCGGCGCAGTTCCTCGTCGGTGAGTCCGTCGCACTTCCAGGCGAGGGTGGCCCGGTGGAAGTCGAGGAAGGCCCGCAGGGTCTCGCGTTCGTCCCCGGTCAGGGGCGGGCCGACGCGTTCGGTGATGTCCATGGGCGTGATCCTGCCGCGTCTTCGGCGGCCCCGGAAACGATTTCGCGGCCGGGCCTACGGACCCGCCGGGGAACGGGTGGGCCCCCGGCGGACGCCGTACGCCCCCTCAGCCCTGCCAGATGTAGGGGATGGTGACGCCGAGCACCCCGAAGCCCAGGCGCTCCAGGATCGGGCGGCTGTCGTCCGAGGCATCGACCTGGAGGTACGGGACCCCCCGCTCGGCCGCGATCCGGGCGCGGTGCGCCACCAGCAGGCGGTAGATGCCCCGGCCCCGCCACTCGGGGGCCGTGCCGCCACCCCAGAGGCCCGCGAAGGCGCTGCCCTCCTGGATCTCCATCCGCGCCGAGCTGACCGGGACCTCCCCGGCCATCGCCACCACGACCTCGACGGAGTCGGGGTCCTCCCGCAGCTGGGCGAGCACCGCTTCCTTGATCCGGGGCCGCTCCACGCCGAAGGCCCGGTCGTGCGCGGCCATCATCAGGTCCACGCCCGCCTCGTCCGTCACCCGCAGCAGGGTGATCCCCTCCGGCGGCTCCACGGGCAGGGCCGCCAGGTCGGCGGCCCGGCCGACCATCAGGGTCTCGGCCGGCTCCGGCGCGAAGCCCGCCGCGCGCAGCCGGCCGGCGAGATCGGCCGGACGGTCGTGGGTGTACAGCTTCCACTCGAACACCGGCCCGTCCGGCGCCCGCCCGCCCGCGCCGAAGTGCGCCACCTGCGCCGCGATCTCCGCGTCCGCCGTGTCCTCGTCGAGGTCCGACCACACCACCCCGTTCCATCCGGGCAGGCTCATCCGAACCACCCGGCCGGCCCGCTCCACGTGCGGCCCCTCCGCGCCGCGCCGCACCTCGGCGTCGTAGCGGTCGCGCACCTTCGTCAGTTCAGCAAGATCCATCGTCATGCGCGCACCTCATCAGCTGGTCCTCGCCGCCCACAAGTGCATTAGCCTCACCCCGTGAACGACGACTGCGCCATCTACACCGGCAAGGCGACCCCCGACGCCGCCGCCGACCGGGGCTGGCTCCTGGGGCACTTCAAGGAGCCGGGGGACCCGCGGCACAGCGAGGACGTGGAGATCAAGTGGGGGGTCCACCCCAAGGGCGAGGCGCGCGAGCGCTGGGTCACCGGTGAGCGGCGCACCGCCCTCCAGGTGCTGATCAGCGGCCGCTTCCGGCTGGAGTTCCCCGGCCGCACCGTCGTTCTGGCCGAACAGGGCGACTACGTGGTCTGGGGCCGCGGCGTCGACCACTCCTGGTACGCGGAGGAGGACGCGGTCGTCCTCACCGTCCGCTGGCCCTCCGTCCCGGGCTACCGGGCCGAAGGACCCGCCGGAGATCAGGCCTGTGACGATGCACACGAAAGCGACCAACGATCAGGAAACGCTGCGATCGTGTCGAACGAGGTGTAAACCCAGCACCCTGGCCGCCCGCGGGCGGCCGCACCTTTCACAAGTTCACGACTCACCAGTCCACGACTTCACGAGTTCAAGCGTTCTTTGCGTCGGGCCGACTCCCGCTGAAGATCCGAACCACCAGGGAGCACGTCCGTTGGCAGCAATCGCACGGTGGTGCATGCGACACCGGCTGGTCACCGTCCTGATCTGGCTGCTCGCCCTCGGCGCGACGGCCGCCGCGGCCACGGCCGCCGGAACGGCGTTCTCCAACGACTACGAGGTCCCCGGCACGGAGTCCAACCGGGCCAACACCCTGCTGCGTGAAGGCTTCCACGGCCAGGGCGGCGACACCGACACCATCGTGTGGCGGACCCCGGACCACCAGACGGCACGGACCCCCGATGTCGAACGCCGGATGACCCGGGCCCTGGAGGCCGTCGCAGCGCTCCCCGGAGTCGGCTCCGTCAGTGGCCCCTACGGGCCCGGCCCCGCCGACGCCGCCCGGATCAGCCCCGACGGCCGCACCGCCTACGCCGTGGTCACCTTCGACAAGCAGGCCGACTCCGTGCCCAAGGCCCAGGCCCAGGCCGTCGTCGACGCGGCGAAGAACCCCGCCACCGAGGCCGATGGCCTCCAGGTCGAACTCGGCGGCCGCGCCATCGGCCTGACCGAGGCCCCCAGCCCCCACCTCGCCGAGGTCATCGGCGTGGCCATCGCCGCCGTCGTCCTCTTCCTCGCCTTCGGCTCCCTCGCCGCCAGCCTGCTGCCCATCGCCACCGCCCTGGTCAGCGTCGGCAGCGCCTACTTCGGCATCACCCTCCTCGGGCACGCCATGGCCGTCGCCGACTTCGCCCCGATGCTCGGCACCCTCGTCGGCCTCGGCGTCGGCATCGACTACGCCCTCTTCATCGTCACCCGGCACCGCAAGGGCCTGGCCCGCGGACTGACGGTCGAGGAGGCCGCCGAGAACGCCGTCGCCACCACCGGCCGGGCCGTCGTCTTCGCCGGGGCCACCGTCTGCATCGCGCTGCTCGGGATGCTCGTACTGCGCCTGGGCTTCCTCAACGGGGTCGCGATGGCCGCCTCCCTCACGGTGGTCCTGACCGTGGCGGCCTCCGTCACCCTGCTGCCCGCCCTCCTCTCGTACATCGGCATACGGGCCCTGTCCCGCCGCGAACGCCGCAGGCTCGCCGCCGAAGGCCCCCGGCCCGAGGCGCCCACCGGATTCGCGGCCCGCTGGTCGGCCTTCGTCGAACGCCACCCCAAACTCCTCGGCCTGGTCGCCGCCCTCGTCATGGCGGCTCTGGCACTGCCCACCCTCTCCCTCCACCTCGGCACCTCCGACCAGGGCAACAACCCGGCCTCCGCGACCACCCGCAAGGCCTACGACCTGCTGGCCGACGGCTTCGGCCCCGGTGTGAACGGTCCGCTCACCGTCGTCGCCCGGCTGGACGGCGCCGGCGACCGCCTCGCCGTCGAGCGGCTGGCCGACGCCCTGCGCACGACCCGCGGCGTCGCCTCCACCGGCCCGGCCGTCTTCAACCGCAGCGCGGACACCGCGATCCTCACCGTCGTCCCCGACTCCGCCCCGCAGTCCCGGGCCACGAGCGAGCTGGTCGACCGCCTCCGCGCGGACGTCATCCCCCGCGCCGGTCACGGCAGCACGATGGAGGCCCACGTCGGCGGGGTCACCGCCGGCTACGACGACTTCGCCGACGTGATCGTCGGCAAGCTGCCGCTCTTCGTCGGTGTGGTCATCGCCCTCGGCGGCCTGCTCCTGCTGCTGGCGTTCCGCTCCATCGGGATCCCGGTCAAGGCGGCCGCCATGAACGTCGCCGCCGTGGCCTCCTCCTTCGGCGTCGTCGTCGTGATCTTCCAGTGGGGGTGGGGAAGCGAGCTGCTGGGCCTGGGCAGCGCGGGCCCGATCGAACCCTTCCTGCCGGTGATCATGGTGTCCGTGCTCTTCGGGCTCTCCATGGACTACCAGGTCTTCCTGGTCAGCCGGATGTACGAGGAGTGGCTGGAGACCGGCGACAACCGGCGGGCCGTGCGCGTGGGCCTCGCCGAGACCAGCCGCGTGATCAACTCGGCGGCCGTCATCATGATCTCGGTGTTCCTGGCGTTCGTGCTCAGCGGGGACCGGATCATCGCCATGTTCGGCATCGCGCTCGCCGTCGCCGTCGCCCTCGACGCCTTCGTCCTGCGCACCCTGCTCGTCCCCGCGCTCATGCATATGCTGGGCCGGGCGAACTGGTGGCTCCCCGCCTGGCTGGAGCGCCGGCTGCCCCGGATCAGCATCGAACCCCCGGAGTGCCGCCCCCGCGCCGTACTCCCGGCGCAGCGGCCGGACGCCGACCACGCGGCACCGGCCGACCTCTCCCACTGACCGGCCACCCACCACAAGGAAGCACACATGTTCGCGACAGACCTGGCCGACGACGCCCAGCTCTTCCCCCTGGAGGTCTGGCACGCGGAGGAGTTCCTCGCGCACATCGACCGGGGCCGGGAGTTCATCGGGCAGTTCATCGGCTTCCCCGACCGGGCCACCGACCTCGACTCCGCCCGGCAGCTGCTGCGCTCCAACGCCGAGAAGTCCGCCGCCGACGGCCGCCGGCTCTACGGCATCCGGGTCGGCGGCACCCTCGTCGGCGGGGTCCTCTTCGCGGACTTCGACGCCGCCGCCGGCAACTGCGAGGTCGGCTGCTGGATGGAGCCCGCGGGCACCGGCCGCGGCCTGGTCACCCAGGCCTGCCGGGTGCTCATCGACTGGGCCTTCGAGGTGCGCGGCATGCACCGCGTCGAATGGCACGTGGCCAGCGGCAACGCCAAGAGCATCGCCGTCGCCGAGCGCCTGGGCCTCACCCGCGAGGGCGTCCTGCGGCAGAACCACCTGCACCGCGGCGTCCGCCAGGACACCGAGGTCTGGTCGGTCCTCGCCCCCGAATGGGCCGCCGCCCGCACCGCCTAGCCGCCAGGGCCGCAGGAACCGCACGGGACCCGCGGCCCACCGGGGCCGCCGGGCGGACCACCCTCTCAGGCGCCTCTCAGAAACGCCGCCTACGGTGCGCGCCATGGACACCACCAAGACCGCCGCCCCGACCGCTCCCGAGACGGACGCCGCCGAGGACAAGCCGGTCACCGGCACCCCCGCCGAGGCCGGGGACACCGCCGCCCCCGCCGGCGCCGAAGCAGAAGCAGAGGCCGAGGCTGCCGTGGACGCCGCAGGCCAAGAGCCCGGCGAGAGCCCGGACGACGACGAGACGGACCCCCTCCCCGAGCGGCCCACCGGCGTCGGCTCCGCGGCCGCCGCCCTCACCGCCGCCGGCCTCGGGCTCATCGCCCTCAGCGGCAGCTGGGTCGCCCGCGTGATGGGCGAACGCCAGACCCTCATCGGCCAGATCGAGTCGGCGAACGCCACCACCGCCAAGGAGAAGATCGCCGCCCTGTACGGCGACGCCTGGCACATGACCGCCCTCGTCAACGGCCTCCTCTCCACCCTCGCCCTGCTGCTCGCCGCCGCCGTCCTCGCGGCCCCCGCCTTCGGCGCACCGGGCCGGGCCCACCCCGCCTGGGTCCGCTCCGTCTCCTGGGCCGCCGTCGCCCTCGGCGTCCTCGGCGTGCTGCTCTTCGGACTCATGTACTTCGACCTCCTCGTCCCCCTCCCGACGGCCGCCGAATAGGCACCGCCTTACCCCCTGCCTTAGGCCGCCCCCGGGCGGCTCAAGGCCTTCTCAGGACCCCCGGCCCCCCGCCTAAGGACCCCGCGGCCGCACAGATGCGGCATGAGCCCCATGTGCCGCACCCCTCTGGGACGCGAATCTTGGATCACACCGAACGAGGTGCCCCAGAAGAGCAACCAGGGAGAACGAGATGTTCGAGTACGAGATCGCCACCGCCCGCCGCGCCGACCTCATCCGCGAGGCCGACCGGTACCGGATGGCCCGCGAGGCCAAGAAGGCCCCCCGCGCCTCTCGCGGCCAGGAATCCGAAAGGCCGGTGAGTCGCCACCGGAGCCTCTTCACCCGCGCCGCGTGACCCGCACCACGCAGCACGTGGAATGACGCGAGATGACGAGCGCACCGACAACGACTGCCGCCCGGCCGCACCCGTGTGCGATGCTCGGCGGCGTGGAAACCAGATCTGTCAGCCCGGTGTTCGTCGGCCGTGCCGACGAACTGGCCGTCCTCGTCGACGCCCTGGCCCGCGCCGCGGACCAGGAGCCGCAGGCCCTCCTCCTCGGAGGTGAGGCCGGAGTCGGCAAGACCCGGCTGACCGAGGAGTTCCTCGGCGAGGCCGCCCGCCGCGGAGCCGTGGTGGCCGTCGGAGGCTGTGTGGAGATCGGGGCGGAGGGCCTTCCCTTCGCCCCTTTCTCGACGGCCCTGCGCACCCTGCTCCGCCTGCTCCCCGGCGAACTCGCCGCCGCGGCCGCCGGCCAGGAGGACGAACTCGCCCGCATCCTCCCCGAACTCGGCGAGACCCCCCGGGGCCCCCACGACGAGGAGAGCACCGCCCGCCTCTTCGAACTGACGGCCCGGATGCTGGAACGCCTCGCGGCCGACCGCACCGTCGTCCTCGTCCTGGAAGACCTGCACTGGGCGGACACCTCCACCCGGCACCTGCTCGCCTACCTCTTCCGCACCCTCGCCCGGGGCCGGCTCGTCCTCGTCGCCACCTACCGGGCCGACGACATCCACCGCCGCCACCCGCTGCGCCCCCTGCTCGCCGAACTCGACCGGCTCCGCACCGTCCAGCGCATCGAGCTGGCCCGCTTCAACCGCGGCGAAGTGCGCCGCCAGCTCGCCGGCATCCTCGCCTCCCAGCCCGACGAGGCCTTCGTCGACTCCGTCTTCGAACGCTCCGACGGCAACGCCTTCTTCGTCGAGGAACTCGTCGCCTCCCACGAGAGCGGCTGCCGCACCGGGCTCACCGAATCCCTGCGCGACCTGCTCCTCGTCCGCGTCGAGGTCCTGCCCGACGCCGCACAGCGCGTGGTCCGCATCGTCGCCGAAGGCGGCTCCACCGTCGAGTACCCGCTGCTGCTCGCCGTCTCCCGGCTGGGCGAGGACGAGCTGATCGAGGCGCTGCGCGCCGCCGTCGGCGCCAACATCCTCCTCGCCACCGCCGACGGCGACGGATACCGCTTCCGCCACTCCCTGGTCCGCGAGGCCGTCAGCGACGACCTGCTGCCCGGCGAACGCGCCCGCGTCAACCGGCGCTACGCCGAAGCCGTCGAAGACGACGAGACCCTGCTCCGCGCCGAGGAGCGGATCATTCGGCTGGCCAACTACTGGTACGCCGCCAACGACCCGGCCAAGGCCCTGCCCGCCATCCTCGCCGCCTCGGTCACCGCCCGCCGCCGGCACGCCTACTCCGAACAGCTCAGCCTGCTCGAACGGGCCATGGACCTGTGGGACAGCGTCCCCGACGACGTACGCGACGAACTGCGCCCCGCCGACTACACCGAGGTCTACCCGCCCTGCGGCTGCGACCCGGCCACCACCCCGCTCCAGCGCGTCGACCTCCTCGCCGAGGCCACCGTCGCCGCCCGCTACGGCGGCGACCGCGAACGGGCCCTGAAGCTCACCAAACTGGCCCTGCGGATCCTCGACGAGGACGGCGGCGACCCGCTGCGCGCCGCCTGGTTCTGGACCGAGCGCTCCCGCCTCATCGCCAACCTCGGCCGCGGCGACGGATGGCAGGAGATCGCCACCGCCCAGGAACTCGTCAAGGGACTGCCCCCGTCCCAGGTGCACGCCGACGTCCTCGTCCGGGTGGCGGGCTGGGGCATGCTCCACAACCCCGGCCCCGGCAACCTCGCCGCCGCCCAACGGGCCGTGGAGTACGCCCGCATGATCGGCGCCGAGGAGACCGAGCTCAACGCCCGCATCACCCACGGCTGCCTGCTCATGGACTCCGGCGACGGTCCCAACGGCCTCGCCGCACTCCACGAGGTCAAGGACCGCGCCATCGCGCTCGGGTTCACCGTCGTGGCGGGCCGCGCCCATATCAACATCACCTCCCAACTCGAATCCATGGGCCGGTCCCGCGAAGCCGTGGAACTGGCCGAACAAGGGGTCGAACTCGTCCGCAGGGCCCGGCTCCTGGACACCGAGGCCTGGGTCCGCGGGAACATGGCCGAAAGCCTGTACAGCCTGGGCCGCTGGGACGAGGCCGCCGAGGCGGCCCGGCACACCCTGCGCGTCGGCCACGGCGCAGCACCCCGCGGCTCCGCCTCCGCCCGCCTGGCCTACCTGGCGCTGGCCCGCGGCGAACTCGCCGAGGCCGCCGCACAGCTCGCCGCCGCCCACGCCCACTTCGGCACCCACGACAGCCAGCCCCAGCACCGGATACCGCTCTTCCGCCTGGCCATCGGCGTGGCCGAGGGGGAAGGACGCCTCGCCGACGTCCGGGCCGAGACGGCCCAGGCCATCGCCTACGGTTTCCCGCTCGGCCAGCACCGCTACGCCTGGCCCCTCCTCCTCGCCTCCGCCACCGCCGAGGCGGACGCCCGGGGCCTGCCCGGCACCGAGGAGGGCCGCGCCGCCGCCCTGGAGGCCCTGCGCGACGCCGCCCGCACCCTGGCCACCCCGGCACCCCTGTGGACCGCCCACTCCGAGTACCTCAGGGCCGAGCTGCTGCGCGCCGAGGGCCGCGACACCGTCGACGACTGGACGGCCGTCGAGGCTGCCGTCAGCCCCCTGGGACGCCCCTATCTGCTGGCCCGCGCCCGCCACCGGCTCGCCGAGGCGCTACTGGGCTCCGGAGGGGACCGCGAGACGGCCGCCGGACTGCTCCGCGACGCCCACGCCACCGCCGACCGGCTGGGCTCCAGACGGCTCCGTGAGGACCTGGCCCTGCTCGCCCAGCGCGCCCGGCTCCCGCTGACCCCGGACGAGGCACACCCGGCCGCGCCGGCGCCGGACACCGACCCGATCGAGGCCCTGGGGCTCACCAGCCGCGAACGGGACGTCCTGCGCCTGGTCGCGACGGGCAGCACCAACCGCCGGATCGCGGAGGAGCTGTTCATCTCCCCGAAGACGGCCAGCGTGCACGTCTCGAACATCCTGGCCAAGCTCGGCGTCGCGAGCCGGGGCGAGGCAGCGGCGCTCGCCCACCGGCTGCGCCTGTTCGCCGCCCTGGCGCCGCGGCCTTAGGAGGCGCCGCCCCCACCCGGCGCGGCGTCCGCCCCGGTCCCCGGGGCGCCGCCGCCCGCGTCGCCCTCCGCCTCCGGCCGGGCGCCCCCGGCCGGGCGTATGAGGACCGTGCCCGAGTCGAGGTCTATCGGGCCACGCCCCGGATCGCCGTCACCCACATCGGTCCGGGACAGCTCCAGCCGCTTCTTCTCCTCGTCCGTGTGCCGCCGCCCCGGGTTGAACAACTCCTCGATCATGTTGAACACCGTGCCCACCGTGCCTTCCGCCCCCCACCGGGGCTCCGTCGGTCACCGCACCGTCAGACCCAGGATCCTGTCGTCGCCCGCCTGAGGCGACCCGCGGCCGTCCGTCTCGCTCGTGACCAGCAGCAACCGGTCGCCGCCGAGCGCCACCACCGTCCGCAGCCGCCCGTACTTCCCCGTCAGGAAGGCCTCGGGCTCCGCCGCCGGCACGGCCCCCTTCAGCGGGATCCGCCACAGCCGCTCGCCCTTGAGCGAAGCCATCCAGATCGAACCCTCCGCCCAGGCGATCCCGCTCGGGGAGGCCTCGTCCGTCCTCCAGACGGCGACCGGATCCCGGAAGCCCGCCTTGCCGCCCTTGCCCTCCACCACCGGCCAGCCGTAGTCGCCGCCCGGCTCGATGAGGTTCAGCTCGTCCCACGTGTGCTGCCCGAACTCCGACGCCCACAGCCGCTTGTCCGCGTCCCAGGCGAGGCCCTGCACATTGCGGTGCCCCCAGGAGTAGACGACCGAGTCCGGCTCGGGATTCCCGTGCACCGGCTTCCCGTCGGGGGTCATCCTCAGGACCTTCCCGCCCAGCGACGTCCGGTCCTGCGCCAGCGCCGTGTTCCCCGTCTCGCCCGTCCCCGCGTAGAGCATCCCGTCCGGGCCGAAGGCGATCCGCCCGCCGTTGTGCACGACCCCCTTGGGGATGCCCCTCAGCACCGTGTCCGGCGCCCCCAGCTGCTGGCCGGGCGGCCTCTGCTCGTCGTAGCGCATCCGGGCGATGCGGTTGTCGGACTCCGTCGTGAAGTACGCGTACACCAGCCGGTCCGAGGCGAACCGCGGGGACAGCGCCAGCCCCAGCAGGCCGCCCTCCCCACCGGGCGCCACCCCGGGCACCCTGCCGATCTGCGTCACCTCGCCCGTGTCCGTCCGGACCCTGCTGATCGTGCCCTTGTCCCGGGACCCCACCAGCAGGTCCCCTCCCGGCAGCGGGGCCACGCCCCACGGGGAGTCCAGCCCCTTCGCCACCTCGGCCGTCACCGTCACCGAGCCCCTCGCGGGCGGAGCCGACGCACCCGCCCCCGGCGAAGCCCCCGCGGACACCGCCGCCGGCGACCCCGGCGGTGGTGAACCCCCCGCCCCGGGCGGCGCCCCGCCCGGCCCGGAGCATCCCGCCGCCAGCAGCGCCCCGCACCCGGCCAGCGCGACCCCGGCCAGCGCCCCCCGGCGCCGCGCGCCCGGGGCGCCGTAGGCCCCCGTACCCGAACGCCCGCCCCGCACCGCTCCCCGCACTCCGTACCGCATCGTCCCGCTTCCCTCCGGTCGGCCCAGTCCTGCCCTTCACAAGACCCAACAGATCCGGCGGGTGCCCAAGTTCCACCACTCGTACACCCGATCGAGTGGTTGTCGCGGCCCTCCCACGAGGGCCGCTCGGTCCCGGGCTCAGTCCCAGGCCCCCACCGCCGCCGGGAGCGCCGCGAGCCCGGCCAGCTCCCCGGCCGTGAGCCGCACCTCCGCCGCCCGCGCGTTCTCCGCCGCCCAGCGCGCCCGGTCCGCCCCCGGCACCGGCACCACGTGCGGCCCCTGCGCCAGCACCCACGCCAGCGCCACCTGCGCCGCCGTGACCTCCGGCCCGTGCCGCCGGGCCACCCGCCGCAGCTCCGCCACCAGCACCTGGTTCGACGCCATCGCGTGCGCCGTGAACCGCGGGTGCCGCGCCCGCACGTCGGCCTCCTCGAACCCCTGCCCCGGCGTCAGCGTCCCGGTCAGGAACCCGCTGCCCAGCGGCATCGCCGCCAGCACCCCCACCCCCCGCGCCGCGCACCACGGCAACAGCTGCCACGCCGCCTCCGGAGACCACACCGACAGCTCCGCCTGCACCGCCGTCACCGGAAACACCTGCTGCGCCCGCTCCAGGTGCCGCAGCGTCGAGCGGTACGCCCGGTCCCCCCGCCGCCCCGCCCCCGGGCCGGCCCCCGCGCCCAGCGCGCAGAACCCCAGCGCCCGCACCTTCCCCGCCTGCACCAGTTCCGCCATGGCCCCCCACGTCTCCTCCACCGGAACCTCCGGGTCCACCCGGTGCAGCTGGTAGAGGTCTATGACGTCGGTGCGCAGCCGCCGCAGCGAGGCGTCGCACGCCCGCCGCACGTACTCCGGCCGCCCGTCGGCCACCACGTGCCCCTCGCCCGCCCGCAGCCCCACCTTCGCCGACACGAAGGCCTCGGCCCGCCGCTCGCGCAGCACCCGCCCCACCGCCAGCTCGTTGGTGAACGGCCCGTACAGATCGGCCGTGTCCAGCAGGTTCGCCCCGAGGTCCAGCGCCGTGTGCAGGGTCCGCAGCGACTCCTCGCCCCGGCGCCGCGACGGCGCGTAGGCCCAGCTCATCGGCATGCAGCCGAGCCCGATGGCCCCCACCGTCAACGGTCCCGACCCGATCGACCTGCGCTCCACCCCTGCGTCCCCCCTCCCGGCCCTGTCCCGGTCCGGCCCTCAAACTAACGGCTTGATCACGTGCGCTTCGCATAGCCTCGGGATCATGACTGCAACGACCGCGGACGTCTGGCTCCCGTTCCCGCCCGGGGAGGTCGACGGCCTCCCCGACTCCTTCCGCTACCGACGGTGGGACGGCGAGGACGAGTTCCCGGCCGACCCGGCCGCCTGCGTCTTCTACGTCACCCCGTACATGAAGTCCCAGGCCGTGACCCTGCGCCCGCTCCCGGCCATGCCCGCCCTGAGCGTCGTGCAGACCCTCACCGCCGGCATCGACCACGTCCTGCCCGGCCTCGGCCACCTGCGCCCCGGCGTCCGGCTGTGCAACGCGCGCGGCGTCCACGAGGCCAGCACCGCCGAACTCGCCCTGACCCTCACCCTCGCCTCCCTGCGCGGCATCCCCGGCATGGTCCGGGGCCAGGACCGCGAGGAGTGGCGCGGCGGCTTCTACGAGGCGCTCGCCGACAAGTCCGTGCTGATCGTCGGCTACGGGGCGATCGGCGCGGCCATCGAGGACCGGCTGCTGCCCTTCGAGTGCGGCCGCATCACCCGCGTCGCCCGTTCGGCCCGTACCGCCCCGCACGGGCCCGTCCACGCCCTCGGAGACCTCCCGGCCCTCCTCCCGGACGCGGACGTGGTCATCCTTTCCACGCCCCTCACCGAGGACACCCGGGGCCTGGCCGGCGCCGCGTTCCTCGGCCGGATGAAGGACGGCGCCCTCCTGGTCAACGTCTCGCGCGGTCCCGTCGCCGACACCGGGTCCCTGCTGGCCGAACTGGAGTCCGGGCGGCTGCGCGCCGCCCTCGACGTCACCGACCCGGAACCGCTGCCCCCGGCACACCCGCTCTGGCACGCCCCGAACGTCCTGATCACGCCCCACGTGGGCGGCAGCAGCTCCGCTTTCGAGCCCCGGGCGAAGCGGCTGATCGCCCGCCAGCTCACCCGGTTCGCCGCCGGGGAGCCCGTCGAGAACACCGTTCTGATCACCGACTGAACCAAGACGCCCACTCTCCGCGTCCATACGTATGCGAGCAGTTGTCGCACGCCTCCCGTTGGTGACGGAGAGTAGAGAAGCTATGTCGCTGAGTGACGAAAGTGGTGTATCGTCCGGAACAAGGGGCTGCGCCACGTACGTCTGGCGCTGGGGTGAACGGACACTTTGGGGGGCGACGGGCGATGCACGGCCAATGGACGAAGGATCCGATGCGGCAGAGCCGCCGGAGGCGGCGCTGCCGGGACTGCAGCGCGCCGGGACCGGCGTGCGAGGGGGACCGGTGAGCGCCCCGGGGGCGGCGCTCCTGACCCGGCCTCCGGTCGCCGGCGGCGGGGGCAAGGGCCTGGGGGCGCAACTCCTCCTCGCGGTGGTCAGCGGCGGCTACGCCGTAGGGGCCGCCCTCGGCTGGGGCTCGGAAGAACTCGCCGAGATCATGGGCGACTTCGGGCTCAGCACCGCCGGATTACTGGCCGCCGTCTCCTGCTACCACTACGCGCGCGCGATCGACCGCCGCGAGCGCCCCGCCTGGCTGATGTTCGCGTTCTCCTCGCTCATGGGGGCCCTGGGGAACGGCATCTGGGGCTGGTACGAGGTCGTCCTCGACCGCAAGGTGCCCGAGCCCTCGCTCGCGGACTTCGCCTTCCTCTGCTTCGCCCCGCCCGCCATCGTGGGCCTGCTCGTCCTCGCCAAACGCCCGGTCACCCGCGCCGGATGGGTCTGCCTCGCGCTCGACTCCTGGCTCATCGGCGGCTCCCTGCTGACCCTCTCCTGGAGCCTCGCCCTCGCCAACGCCGCGCGCACCGCCCAGTCCGGGGCGCCCGGCAGCGTCCCGCGCGCCGCGCTCTCCCTCGCCTACCCGCTCCTCGACATCGCGCTGGTCTCGATGGTCCTGGTGCTGCACTTCCGGCGCTCGGCCAACAACCGCTCGGCGGTCAACACCGCCATCGCGGCCCTCGCCCTGACCGTCCTGAGCGACGCCCTGTTCACCTCGCCGCTGCTCAACACCACCTACCGCTCCGGGGAGATCCTCGACGCCGGCTGGTTCGCCGGCTCCCTGCTGCTCGCCTACGCCCCCTGGGGGGCCCGCCGGCCCGAACCCGTCCCGCGGCCCGCGCCCGCGCGCGCCGACCGGCCCCACAGCCGCCCCATCACCGGCTCGCTGCCCGCACTCACCCCGTACCTCGCCGCCGCGGTCTGCACGCTCGGCATCCTCTACAACGTGGTGGACGGCCGGAAGGTCGACCGGATGGTGGTCTTCACCGGCTGCACCGTCGTGCTCGCCCTCGTCGTCCGCCAGGGCATCATGCTGCTCGACAACATCGCGCTGACCCAGGAACTGGCACAGAAGGAGAACCACTTCCGGTCCCTCGTCCAGGGCTCAAGCGACGTCATCATGATCGCCGCCCCCACCGGGACCCTGCGCTACGTCAGCCCCGCCGCCGCCGGCGTCTACGGCCGCGAGGCGGAGGAGCTGGTCGGCACCGAACTGGCCGCCCTCATCCACCCCGACGACCTCGGCCGCGTGGTCCACGAGGTGCGCCGCTTCCTCGCCGCCCCGCCCGCCGAAGAGCCCACCACCCGCATCGAATGCCGGTTCAAATCGGGCGGCGGGGAATGGCTCAACGTGGAGTCCACCGTCAACCGGCACCAGGGCGGACTCATCCTCAACAGCCGGGACGTCACCGAGCGGGTCCGCCTCCAGGCCCAGCTCCAGCACAGCGCCGAGCACGACCCGCTCACCGACCTCCCCAACCGCGCCCTGTTCACCCGCCGCGTCCGCCAGGCCCTCACCGGCCGCCGCGCAGGCGACCACAGCACCGCCGTGCTCTTCATCGACCTCGACGGTTTCAAGGCCGTCAACGACACCATCGGCCACCAGGCGGGAGACGAACTGCTCGTCGAGGCCGCCCGCCGCCTCCAGGACGCCGTCCGGGCCGGGGACACCGCCGCCCGCCTCGGCGGGGACGAGTTCGCCGCCCTCATCCTCGGCGACGGCAGCCGCGACCGCAGTGCCCGCGAGTACCAGGTCCACGAGATCGCCGACCGGCTGCGCGGCACCCTCTCCCAGCCCTACCGCATCGCCGGCAGCGAGGTCCGGGTCGCCGCCAGCATCGGCGTGGCCTTCGCCGACCCCGGCATCACCCCTTCGGACCTGATGCGCAACGCCGACCTCGCGATGTACCGGGCCAAGGCGGCCGGCAAGGACCGCGTCGAGCTGTACGCCCCGCAGATGCAGGCCGAGGTCGTCCGCAGGGCCGAGCTGGCCGGGAAGCTGCGCACCGCGCTGCACGAGGGCGAGTTCGCCCTGCTGCACCAGCCCGTCGTCTCCCTGGCCGGCGGCGAGGTCACCGCGGTCGCCGCACAGGCCCGCTGGCGCTCCGCCCAGGGGATCCTCTTCACCCCGTCCGAGTTCCTGCGGGTGGCCGAACACAGCGAGGGCGGCCCCGGAGGCGGCCCGGACCCCTCCCGGGCCGCCGAGCTGAGCCGATGGCTCCTCGAAGAGGCGGTGGCCGAGGCCGCGGAGCGTCATCTCGCGGGCCACGACGTACCAGTGGTCGTACGGATGACCGCCCGGCGGCTGCTCGACCACGCGGTGCCCGGCGGCTCCGTGGAGGCCCTGCTCGGCCGGCACGGTCTGCCCTCCGGCGCCCTCGTCCTCGAACTGGCCGCCTCCGACCCCAGAGTCCCCTTCGACGAGCTGGAGCGCCGCCTGACCGCCCTGCACCGGCTCGGCGTCCGGATCGCCCTGGACGGCTTCGGCAGCGGCTACGCGGCCATCAGCGCCCTCCGCCGCCTTCCGGTGGACCTGCTCAAGCTCGACCGGGGCCTGGTCGAGGGCGTCGTCGAGTCCGCCCGACTGCACAAGATCACCGCAGGATTGTTGCGCATTGCAAATGATCTGGGCATGCAGTCCGTGGCCGACGGCGTGGACCTCCCCGAGCAGGTGGCGGCCCTGCGCGCCATGGGCTGCACCCACGGACAGGGAATGGCGTTTTCCGGCCCCCTCGACGAATACAGGCTGCGCCGCGCGCTCGTGAGGGGTACGTTCCCAGTACCGGGCGGTACGGCCCAGCCTGCCTTGGCCGGAGGCTCGTCCGGTGGCTCGATGGTCATCCATAGAGGCTCAAATAATGAGACGCCCGTCCCACCCGCTTGACATCGACCTCCCGCCGGAGGGAGGGTCAATGCCATGCGCACCCGAATTCTCGTACTTGGAAAGCGCGTCGGCTGAAGCTGGGACCTGCATGTCCCCGCTCCACACCGCCGACGCGCTCCCCTCGCTTGCCACCTGGCACGAGGGGTTTTTTGTTGCACTGGCACACGCACCCGGACGAGAACCGGGGCACCCCCGCTCCTCGTAAAACCCTCAGCTTCGAGAAGAGAATGCCGATGACCGAGCAGGCCTCCGGGGCCCACCATCCGCAGCCGCGGCCCCGTACGGGTGGGCAGCAGCCCACCGCAGTTGAGCACGTCACGGGTGCGCAGTCCCTCATCCGCTCTCTCGAAGAGGTGGGGTGCGACACCGTCTTCGGCATCCCGGGCGGCTGCATCCTCCCGGCGTACGACCCGATGATGGACAGCAAGAAGGTCCGTCACATCCTGGTCCGCCACGAGCAGGGGGCCGGCCACGCCGCCACCGGCTACGCGCAGGCCACCGGCAAGGTCGGCGTCTGCATGGCCACCTCCGGCCCGGGCGCCACCAACCTCGTCACCCCGATCGCCGACGCCCACATGGACTCCGTCCCGCTGGTCGCGATCACCGGCCAGGTCTCCTCCAAGGCGATCGGCACCGACGCCTTCCAGGAGGCGGACATCGTCGGCATCACGATGCCGATCACCAAGCACAACTTCCTGGTCACCAAGGCCGAGGACATCGCCAAGACCATCGCGGAGGCCTTCCACATCGCCTCCAGCGGCCGCCCCGGCCCGGTCCTGGTCGACATCGCCAAGGACGCCCTCCAGGCCAAGACCACCTTCTCCTGGCCCCCGGCCCTGGACCTGCCCGGCTACCGGCCGGTCACCAAGCCGCACGCCAAGCAGATCCGCGAGGCCGCCAAGCTCATCGTCCAGGCCAAGCGCCCGGTCCTGTACGTCGGCGGCGGCGTCATGAAGTCCGGCGCCACGGCCGAGCTGAAGGTCCTCGCCGAGCTGACCGGCGTCCCGGTCTGCACCACCCTGATGGCCCTGGGCTCCTTCCCCGACAGCCACCCGCTGCACGTGGGCATGCCGGGCATGCACGGCTCCGTCACCGGCGTCACGGCGCTCCAGAAGTCGGACCTCCTGATCGCGCTCGGCACCCGCTTCGACGACCGCGTCACCGGCAAGCTGGACAGCTTCGCCCCCTTCGCCAAGGTCATCCACGCGGACATCGACCCGGCCGAGATCGGCAAGAACCGCGAGGTCGACGTCCCGATCGTGGGCGACGCCCGCGAGGTCATCGCCGACCTCGTCCAGGCGGTCCAGGCCGAGCACAACGACGGCCACACGGGCGACTACACCGCCTGGTGGAAGGACCTCAACCGCTGGCGCGAGACCTACCCCCTGGGCTACGACCTGCCCGAGGACGGCTCGCTCTCGCCGCAGCAGGTCATCGAGCGGATCGGCGCCCTCGCCCCGCAGGGCACGATCTTCACGGCCGGCGTCGGCCAGCACCAGATGTGGGCCTCCCACTTCGTCAAGTACGAGGAGCCCCGCACCTGGCTGAACTCCGGCGGCGCCGGAACCATGGGCTACGCGGTCCCCGCCGCGATGGGCGCCAAGGTCGGCATGCCGGACCGCGCGGTCTGGGCGATCGACGGCGACGGCTGCTTCCAGATGACCAATCAGGAACTGGCCACCTGCGCGCTGAACAACATCCCGATCAAGGTCGCCATCATCAACAACGGCGCCCTCGGCATGGTCCGCCAGTGGCAGACGCTGTTCTACAACCAGCGCTACTCCAACACCGTGCTCCACGGCGACGAGACCGGCCACGACACGGTGGGCTCCCAGCTCGGCGAGTCCGTCGCCCCCCGCCAGGGCACCCGCGTCCCGGACTTCGTCAAGCTGTCCGAGGCCATGGGCTGCGTCGCGCTGCGCTGCGAGGACCCGGCGGACCTGGACAAGGTCATCGCCGAGGCCAACGCCATCAACGACCGCACGGTCGTGATCGACTTCATCGTCCACGAGGACGCCATGGTGTGGCCGATGGTCGCCGCCGGCACCTCCAACGACGAGGTCATGGCAGCCCGGGGCGTCCGCCCCGACTTCGGCGACAACGAAGACGACTGAGCCGAGAGAGCCTGAGAGAGAGAACGACTCACATGTCCAAGCACACGCTCTCGGTCCTGGTCGAGAACACCCCCGGCATCCTCGCCCGGATCGCCGCCCTGTTCTCCCGCCGCGGGTTCAACATCGACTCGCTCGCGGTCGGTGTCACCGAGCACCCCGACATCTCCCGCATCACCATCGTCGTGAACGTGGAGGACCTCCCGCTGGAGCAGGTGACCAAGCAGCTCAACAAGCTGGTCAACGTGCTCAAGATCGTCGAGCTGGAGCCGTCGAACGCCATCGAACGCGAACTCGTTCTGGTGAAGGTCCGCGCCGACAACGAAACGCGCTCGCAGATCGTCGAGATCGTCCAGCTGTTCCGCGCCAAGACCGTCGACGTCTCCCCGGAGGCCGTCACCATCGAGGCCACCGGCGGCAGCGACAAGCTCAGCGCCATGCTCAAGATGCTGGAGCCTTTCGGCATCAAGGAACTGGTGCAGTCCGGCACCATCGCCATAGGGCGCGGCGGCCGGTCCATCACGGACCGCAGCCTGCGCTCCCTGGAACGCAGCGCCTGACACGCGCCTGACGCCACGCCTGGACCGGGCGGGACACGCCCGGTTCGCATGGCGAGACCGACAAACTCTTATTCCGTTCCCCGCCGTACGGTGGGTGCAACATCAGCGCACCAAGGAGATACCCCAGTGGCCGAGCTGTTCTACGAGAACGACGCCGACCTGTCCATCATCCAGGGCCGCAAGGTCGCGGTCATCGGTTACGGCAGCCAGGGCCACGCCCACGCGCTGTCGCTCCGTGACTCCGGCGTCGACGTCGTCGTCGGCCTCAAGGAGGGCTCGAAGTCCAAGGCGAAGGCCGAGGAGCAGGGCCTGAAGGTCCTCCCCGTGGCCGAGGCCGCCGAGTGGGCGAACGTCATCATGATCCTGACCCCGGACCCGCTCCAGGCCGAGATCTACGAGGCGTCCATCAAGGACCACCTGCAGGAGGGCGACGCGCTCTTCTTCGGCCACGGTTTCAACGTCCGCTACGGCTTCATCAAGCCCCCGGCCAACGTGGACGTCGCCCTGGTCGCCCCGAAGGGCCCGGGCCACCTGGTCCGCCGCCAGTACGAGGAGGGCCGCGGCGTTCCGTGCATCGCCGCCGTCGAGCAGGACTTCTCGGGCAACGCCTTCGCCCTGGCCCTGTCGTACGCGGCCGGCATCGGCGGCACCCGCGCCGGCGTCATCAAGACCACCTTCACCGAGGAGACCGAGACCGACCTGTTCGGTGAGCAGGCCGTCCTCTGCGGTGGCGCCTCCGCCCTGGTCAAGGCCGGTTTCGAGACCCTGACCGAGGCCGGCTACCAGCCGGAGATCGCGTACTTCGAGTGCCTGCACGAGCTGAAGCTCATCGTGGACCTCATGTACGAGGGCGGCCTGGAGAAGATGCGCTGGTCCGTCTCCGAGACCGCCGAGTGGGGCGACTACATCACCGGCCCCCGCGTCATCACCGACGCCACCAAGGCCGAGATGAAGAAGGTCCTGGAGGAGATCCAGAGCGGCAAGTTCGCCGAGGAGTGGATGGCCGAGTACAAGGCCGGTCTGCCGAAGTACAACGAGTACAAGAAGGCGGACTCCGAGCACCTGCTGGAGACCACCGGCAAGAAGCTGCGCAAGCTGATGAGCTGGGTCGACAGCGACGAGAGCTGATCTCGCGCACGGCGGGGCCGGGACACGCAGTCCCGGCCCCGCCGCGCATCCCCCTCCGGCCGGACCCTCGGTCGCGGGCCCGTCGAAAATCGACGGAATGTAGACCATGAAACGTGCGGATTGTCCACCCCGGCCAATCACGGACGGGTGATCCTTCCGTACAGGCGGAATTCCGCGCCGGAACCGCTACTACACTGCTCAACACAACGCGTCAGGCCCACAGTGTCGTGCGTCTTCCACGCGGCTACCCCCTCCACCGCCTGCGGCCGTCGGGACGGCCGTCCGCACTGGACTTGTGAGGACCCACGTGAGCTCGAAACCTGTCGTACTCATCGCCGAAGAGCTGTCGCCCGCCACGGTGGACGCGCTCGGTCCGGACTTCGAGATCCGGCACGTCAACGGCGCCGACCGGGCACAGCTGCTGCCCGCCATCGTCGACGTCGACGCCATCCTGGTCCGCTCCGCCACCAAGGTGGACGCCGAGGCCATCGCCGCCGCCAAGAAGCTGAAGGTCGTCGCCCGCGCCGGTGTGGGCCTCGACAACGTGGACGTCTCCGCCGCCACCAAGGCCGGCGTGATGGTCGTGAACGCCCCGACCTCGAACATCGTCACCGCCGCCGAGCTCGCCTGCGGCCTCCTCGTCGCCACCGCCCGCAACATCGCGCAGGCCAACACCGCGCTGAAGAACGGCGAGTGGAAGCGCAACAAGTACACGGGCGTCGAGCTCAGCGAGAAGACCCTCGGCGTCGTCGGCCTCGGCCGCATCGGCGTCCTGGTCGCCCAGCGCATGTCGGCCTTCGGCATGAAGGTCGTCGCGTACGACCCCTACGTGCAGCCCGCGCGCGCCGCCCAGATGGGCGTCAAGATGCTGACGCTCGACGAGCTCCTCGAAGTCGCCGACTTCATCACCGTGCACCTGCCCAAGACCCCCGAGACCGTCGGTCTCATCGGGGACGAGGCCCTGCACAAGGTCAAGCCGTCCGTCCGCATCGTCAACGCCGCCCGCGGCGGGATCGTGGACGAGGCCGCGCTGTACTCGGCCATCAAGGAGGGCCGCGTCGCCGGCGCCGGCCTCGACGTGTACGCGAAGGAGCCCTGCACGGACTCCCCGCTCTTCGAGCTCGACCAGGTCGTCTGCACCCCGCACCTCGGCGCGTCCACGGACGAGGCCCAGGAGAAGGCCGGCATCGCGGTCGCCAAGTCGGTGCGCCTGGCCCTCGCCGGTGAGCTCGTACCGGACGCGGTCAACGTCCAGGGCGGTGTCATCGCCGAGGACGTGCGCCCCGGCCTGCCGCTCGCCGAGAAGCTGGGCCGCATCTTCACCGCCCTCGCGGGCGAGGTCGCGGTCCGCCTCGACGTCGAGGTCTGCGGCGAGATCACCCAGCACGACGTCAAGGTGCTCGAACTCTCCGCCCTCAAGGGCGTGTTCGAGGACGTCGTCGACGAGACGGTCTCCTACGTCAACGCCCCGCTGTTCGCGCAGGAGCGCGGTGTCGAGGTGCGCCTGACCACCAGCTCGGAGTCCCCGGACCACCGCAACGTGGTGACCGTCCGCGGCACCCTGGCGGACGGTCAGGAGGTGTCGGTCTCCGGCACGCTCGCCGGCCCGAAGCACCTTCAGAAGATCGTGGGCGTCGGTGAGTACGACGTGGACCTGGCCCTGGCCGACCACATGATCGTGCTCCGCTACACCGACCGTCCGGGCGTGGTCGGCAAGGTCGGCCTGCTGCTCGGCGAGGCCGGCCTGAACATCGCGGGCATGCAGGTCGCCCGCGCGGAGGAGGGCGGCGAGGCGCTCGTCGTCCTCACCGTCGACGCGGAGGTACCGGTGGACGTCCTGGCCGCCATCTCGGCGGAGATCGGCGCCGCGTCGGCCCGTACGGTCAACCTCGTCTGACCGTCGCGCGTTCGCTGGGGAAGGGCCCGGGGTGCACACCCCGGGCCCTTCCTTGTATACGTGCGTATTAAACGGATGTCTTGCTACCGTGGCGGCATGGGACACCGTGAAGATCTGCTCGAAGGCGCCAAGAAGTGCCTCGTCGAGAAGGGGTTCGTGCGGACCACCGCACGCGACATCGTGAGCGCCTCCGGGACCAACCTGGCGTCCATCGGCTACCACTACGGCTCCAAGGACGCGCTGCTCACCCAGGCGTTCCTCGCCCTGATCGAGGAGTGGGGTGAGGGCCGGCAGGCCGGGCTCGCGGGGGCCGCGGGCTCCCTTGAGCGGCTGCGCGCGCTGTGGGACGGAGTGGTCGCCGAGCACGGCACGGCCGGCCCGGTCTGGGCGGCCAGCCTGGAGGTGGCGCTGAGCCGGGACCAGAAGCCCGAACTGAGGGCGATGCTGGCGGCCTCGCAGCTCGAAGGGCGCCGCGGCCTGGTCTCGATGATGACCGGGACCCCCGAGGAACAGCTGACGGAGCGCGACGAGCGCACGCTCGGAGCGGTCTACCAGGCGCTGCTCAACGGCCTGATGATCCAGTGGCTCTTCGACCCCGCCACCGCCCCGTCGGGCGAGGAGTTCGCGGAGGGGCTGCGGCGGCTGGCGGGCGGGATCGCGGACGCGGAGCGGGCGCCCGGCGGTTCAGCCGTTCAGCCGGGCTGACTTGAGGGCCATGTGGAGCAGCAGGCGGTCCTCGCCCGCGTCCAGGTCGAGCCCCGTCAGCTGCTCCACCCGGCCCAGCCGGTAGTACAGGGTCTGGCGGTGGACGCCCAGAGCCGCCGCCGCCCGCCCGGCCTGTCCGGCGCAGTCCAGGAACACCTCGGCCGTACGGGCCAGTTCACGGTGGGCCGGGCTCAGCAGGGCCCGCGTGGCGGGGTCGTCCACGGGCCCGGCGGCCAGCGCGCCCAGCATCCGGTACGGGCCGATCCCCGCCCACTGGGCCACCGGGCCGAGGCGCGGCTCCGCGGCGGCCGCCCGCGAGGCGGCGACGGCCTGCCCCCAGGCGGCGGGCAGCTCCCCGAGCCCCCGCACGGGGTCGGACACCCCGGCGGTCACCCCGGACACCGCGCTCCCGGCCGTCCCGGCGCCCTCCGGCCCCGGCCCCCCGGCTACCGCGGCCCGCGCGGCCCCCGCCGTACCCGCGGCGGCGGTGGCGCGCCCGGCTCCCGCGGCCGGCGTGGCC
>NZ_JBBDHD010000328.1:0-486 GCF_044129415.1 Streptomyces racemochromogenes | reverse complement strand
GGTGAGGACGGCGACGGGTCCGGCGTCCTGGAGCATGTACGCGATCCGGTCGGCCGGGTACTCCGGGTCCACCGGAACGTACGCACCACCGGCCTTCATCACACCGAGGACCGCGACCAGCCACTCCAACGACCGCGGCAACGCCACCGCCACCCGCCGCTCCGGCCCCACACCCCGGCCCACCAGATACCTGGCCAACCGGTTCGCCCGACCGTTCAACTCCCCGTACGACAGCGCGACATCACCGAACTCGACCGCCACGGCGTCCGGCGCGCACCGCACCCGCTCCTCGAACAACTCCACGAACGAACCGGCCGGCACCTCACGAGCGGTGTCGTTCCACTCGCCCAGCATCCGCGCCCGCTCCCCCGGAGCCAGCACCTCCAGCGCACCCACCCGACGATCCGGATCACCCGCGACCGCCTCCAGCAACCGCACCAGCCGCCCCACCAGCACCTCGACCGACCCACGGTCGAACACATCGGT
>NZ_JBBDHD010000086.1:0-30513 GCF_044129415.1 Streptomyces racemochromogenes | reverse complement strand
CGGTGGGCGGGGGTGGGGCGGGGCTACTAGGCGGGGTCGGATGTGACGTGGGTCCTGTGGGCCGCCTCACCGCCACGGGGCCCGGATGTCACCGTGCGTGCCGGTTCATACCCTTTCGGGTGCGTGTCCTGGGCCACTCCCGCCCGCCGAATCGAAGGAAACCGGCGCGTCGAACGCAGCTTTCCGAGTCGCCCGCCGCAGTGCCCTCAGCAGGGTGCCGCCGAGGGCGAAGGTCAGCACGACCGTCAGCGCCGCCCGCCCGAGGTCCCAGCCCAGCGAGGTGGCCAGGCAGTACGCCGCGAACCGCGCGAGGTTCTCCGCCACCGGGTCCCCCGGACGGAAGGAGACCCCCTGGCCCATGCCCTGGAGCAGCACCCAGCCCTGGAGGTTCATGAGCGTGCCGTACGCGAACGAGCCCAGGAACCCGTACGCCGCGAGCAGCGCCAGCTCGGCCCGCCCCCGGAGCCCCTCCGCCCCGGGCAGCAGCCCGGCGCCCAGCGAGAACCACCCCATGGCCAGCATCTGGAACGGCATCCACGGCCCCACCCCGCCCGTGAGCAGGGCGGACGCGAACATCGTGACGGCGCCCAGGACGAACCCGAACCCGGGGCCGAGGACGCGGCCGCTGAGCACCATCAGGAAGAACATCGGCTCCAGGCCGGCCGTGCCCGCACCCAGCGGCCGCAGGGCCGCCCCGACGGCGGCGAGCACGCCGAGCATCGCCACCGCCTTGGCGTCCATCCCGTTGTCGGCGATGGTCGCGACGACCACGGCCACCAGGAGCGGGAGCAGCGCGGCGAACAGCCAGGGGGCGTCCTGGGAGTGGGACAGGCCCGACCGGGCGTCCGCGAGCAGGGGCCAGCCGAAGGCGGCGACACCGATCAGCGTGACCAGGACCAGGGCCGCGGCGGCGCGGGGGCCGATGCGGACGGGGCGGGGGCTCACGGCGTGGTCTCCGGGGTCCGGGGCGACGCCGTGGCGTCCGTGGCCTCCGTGGCCTTCAGCGCGGCGGCCACCTGGGAGACCGTGAGCCAGTGGCCGGGGGCCAGGACCTTGGCCACCTGCGGGGCGAAGGCGGGCGAGGACACCACGACCTCGGCGGTCGGCCCGTCGGCGACGACCTCTCCGCCCGCCAGGATGACGACGCGGTGGGCCAGCTCGGCGGCGAGCTCCACGTCGTGGGTGGCGAGGACGATGGCGTGGCCGTCGGCCGCGAGGGCGCGCAGCGTCTCGACGAGGCGGGCCTTGGCGGCGTAGTCGAGGCCGCGGGTGGGCTCGTCCAGGAGGAGCAGGGCGGGCCGGCCGGTCAGGACGAGGGCGAGGGCGAGGGTGAGGCGCTGGCCCTCGGACAGGTCCCGGGGGTGGGTGTCGTCCGGTACGTCGGGCAGCAGGGCGCTGACCAGGGCCCGGCAGGTCCCGGGCGCGGCCCCGGCGTCGGCGTCGGCCGCGGCGCACTCGGCGGCGACGGTGTCGGCGTAGAGGAGGTCGCGGGGTTCCTGCGGGACGAGGCCGACCCGGCGGACCATCTCCGGGGGCGGGGTGCGGTGGGGGGCGCGGCCGCCGACCGTCACCTGGCCGGTGGTGGGGGCGAGGGTGCCGGTGAGGGCGGCGAGCAGGGTGGACTTGCCTGCGCCGTTGCGGCCCATCAGGGCGATGGTTTCGCCGGGGGCGACGGTGAGGGTGACGTCGTGGAGGACCTCGGTGCGGGCGCGGCGGATGCCGAGGGCCGTGGCGGTGGCGGCCGGGGCGCCGGTGGGCTCGGCGGCCGTCGCGGCGGCCCGGCCGCGCCGGGTGAGGCGGCCGAGCAGGCCGGAGCGAGGGGCGGGGACCGATACGGGTGCGGGTGTGGTGGGGACCGCTGCGCGGAGCTGCTCGCGGCCCCGCCCTTCCCCCGTTTCCCGGCGCTCCGCCCCGGACCCCGTTCCGGGGGCTCCGTCCCCGTGCCCCCGCGCCTCGAACACCGGCGGGGCCGGACATCCCGGCCCGTCCGGCGTTCGAGGACCGTTCTCCTCGGACAGCCGGGCCCGGAGCGCGGCGGACGCGCGGCGGGCGTCGCGGATCGACAGGGGGAGCGGGGTCCAGCCCGCCAGGCGGCCCAGGGACACCACCGGGGGGTGGACCGGGGAGACGGCCATGACGTCCGACGGCGTGCCCAGGACCGGGGCCGTGCCGGGGGACGGCAGGAGCAGGACGCGGTCGGCGTACTGGACGACCCGTTCCAGGCGGTGCTCCGCCATCAGCACCGTCGTGCCGAGGTCGTGGACCAGGCGTTGCAGCACGGCCAGCACCTCCTCCGCCGCCGCCGGGTCCAGGGCGGAGGTCGGCTCGTCCAGGACCAGCACCCGCGGGTGCGTCGTCAGGACCGAGCCGATCGCCACCCGCTGCTGCTGGCCGCCGGACAGGGTCGCGATCGGGCGGTCGCGGAGTTCGTTCAGGCCCAGCAGGTCCAGGGTCTCCTCCACCCGGCGCCGCATCACCGCGGGCGGCAGGCCCAGCGACTCCATGCCGTACGCCAGCTCGTCCTCCACCACGTCCGTCACGAAGTGGGCCCGCGGATCCTGCCCCACCGTGCCCACCACGTCCGCGAGCTCGCGCGGCCGGTGCGTACGGGTGTCGCGGCCGGCCACCGTCACCCGGCCCCGCAGCGTGCCGCCCGTGAAGTGCGGGACCAGCCCGGACACGGCCCCCAGCAGGGTCGACTTCCCCACCCCCGACGGGCCGACGAGAAGGGTCAGCTCGCCCTCCGGGAGGGTGAAGTCCGCGTCGCGCAGCGACGGCCGCGCGGCGCCGTCGTACGTCACCGAGACCTGGTCGAAGCGGATCAACGGGACGGCTCCTTGGAAGAGGGGGAAGGGACGGGGGCCACGAAGGCCGGGAGCAGGCCGATCAGGACCGCCGCCGCCGGCCACAGCGGCAGCCCCGGCGCGACCAGCGGCACCACGCCCGGCCGCAGCCCCTCGGGATCCACCGACACCGCACGGATCAGGAGGGCCGCCACCGCCGCCCCGGACCCGGCGACCAGCCAGGCGCGGGCCCCCCACCGGTCGGGCCGGTAGCGGGTCCGGACGCTGCGCCGCCCGCCCAGCCGCAGCCCCGCGAGGGCCAGGGCCAGGCCGATGCCGAGCAGGGGCAGCCCATAGCCGGCGCCCTCCGCCGCGAGGAGGGCGTACGTGCCCGCGCACATGCCGAGGAGGCCGCCCAGCGTGAGGGCGTTGGTGGTGTGCCGCACCGCCGGCGGGACCTGGGCCGTACGCCCGTACCCGCGCGCGTCCATCGACGCGGCGACGGCCACCGAACGCTCCAGCGCGCCCTCCAGCACCGGCAGCCCGATCTGGAGGACGGCCCGGACCCCGGCCGTGGGACGGCCGCGCAGCCGGCGCGCGGTACGCAGCCGGGCCACGTCCGCGACCATGTTCGGCGCGAACGTCATGGCGACGACGACGGCCACCCCCGCCTCGTACAGCGCGGCGGGCAGCGACTTCAGCAGCCGCGCCGGACTGGCCAGGGCGTTGGCCGCGCCGACGCAGATCAGCAGGGTCGCCAGCTTCGCGCCGTCGTAGAAGGCGAAGACCAGCTGCTCGGCGGTGACCCGGCCGCCGAACCGGATGCCCTGCGCCCACGCCGGGAGCGGGACCTCCGGCAGGGTGAACAGGACGTGCGCTCCGGGTACCGGGGAGCCCAGCAGGACGGAGAAGAGCAGCCGCAGCCCGACGACGAACAGGCCGAGCCGGACGAAGGCGCCGTACGAGCGCGCCCAGGGCGCCTCGGTCCGGCGGGCCGCGACCACGTAGCCGGCGACGCCCACGATCAGCCCGAGCAGCAGCGGATTGGTGGTCCGGGAGGCGGCGGCCGCGAGCCCGAGGGCCCAGATCCACCAGGCACCCGCGTGCAGGGCGTTGCTCCGGCGCGCCTCGGGAGCCCGCCACTGCCTCCGGCGGTCGTACGTCGGCCCGTGCGGCCCCCGACCGGCCCCGCCGGGACCCGGCCGGGCCGGCGGTGCGCCGGCACGTGCCGCGCCGTGGGCGGTGTCGCCGTCACGGCCGTGCCGGGCCGGGCCGTCGGCGCCGGTCGGGGTCCCGCCCGGCCGGGCCGCGGGTGCGCCGGCGACCGGGGACCCTGCCGTGTCGGGACCCGTCATCGCCTGCGGCGGCGGGACTGCCAGACGGCCGCCGCGCCCAGCGCCGCCACCGCCGCGACGCCCGCGACCAGGCCCGCCGAGGGGCCGGAGCCCCCGCCCGGGGACGGGGCGGCGGAGGCGGGGGCGGAGGCGGAAGCCTTCGGCTCCGCGCCGTCCGCGAGCGGCTCGCCGCAGCCCGACCGCGGATAGCCCGAGACCGCGCACAGCAGGGCCGCGCCGTTGTAGCGCAGCGGCTTCGCCACCGACGCCAGTGCCTCGGCGGCCGTGGCGTCCGGGGCCACCTGGGCGCAGGCGGTGCGCGGGCCTTCCTGCGGCGGGGCCTCGCCGGCGGGGGCGTCCCCGGGCATCCCGAAGTCGATGACCAGCGCCACCCGCTTCTTCCCTTCCGCCGCGGCGGTGGCGCCGCAGACGGCGTCGAAGTCGGCGGCGGCGCGCGGCTTGGCCGCCTCCGCGCCGGCGTCCTTGCTCACCGAGAAGCGGAAGCCGAGCGTGGCGCCGTCCGCGGGCCGGGCCGTCGAGGGACCCTCGGTCGCGTAGCCCCAGTTCCCGCCCGCGCCCTGCCAGAACGACCAGTAGCGGTAGCTCGCCGCCAGGGCGGGGGAAGCCGCGAACAGGGTCAGCACCAGGGCGAGGACGGCCAGCGGGCCGACCGTGCCCCGCGCACGGCGCGGGCTCACAGCTGGTTCTTCTTGCGGCGGCCGCTCAGCAGGATGCCGATGCCCATGCCGGCCGCGGCGCCCGCCCCGATGATCCACCACAGGTTCTGGCCGCCCGAGCCGCTCTTGTCGTTCTTGTTCTCCACCTTCTGCGCCTCGGCGTCCGGCTGCTGCGGGGCGGGACCGGTCGCGTTCAGCGCCGCCACCAGGTCGACGCCGCCGAAGGCCTTCGGGTCGGCGCCCGTGGCGTGTGCGGTCAGGACCAGGGTGGCCAGGGCGGCGGGGTTCCGGTTGGACCAGGAGGCGGAGTTGTTCTTCAGCCATTCCAGTGCGCCCGAGGCCGCCTGCCGGTGCCCGGTCGCGGCCAGGGCGATCACGGCGTCGGCGGTGTTGCCGGTGTCCGGGGTGGGCTGGTCGGCGCCCGGGGTGACGGCCGTCAGGTGGCCGTCCTTCTTCAGGGCCTCGGCGAGGTAGCCGGCGGCGGCCTGGGCGGCGGCGGCCGGGTCGGCGGCGCCCGCCGGGCAGGCCAGCGGGGCCGTCGGGGTGTCGGTGGTGGCGGGCTCGACGAGCGTGCCCTTGCCCAGGCCGGCCAGGACGGCGGCGGCCGTGGCGTCGGCGTTGGCCGCGAGCTTGCCGTCGGCCGGCTGGTAGCCGAAGGCGCCCCGGTCGGCGGCCGGCTCGGCGGAGCAGCCCAGCTGGAAGGAGAGCAGGCCGTCGTAGGCGGACTTGCCGGCCTTCGACTTCACCTCGGCCGGCTTGTCGCCCGCCACCGCGAGGGCGCTGATCACGATCGAGGTGGAGCTGCCCTCGCTGGGGGAGCCGGGGACGTAGGCCCAGCCGCCGTCCTCGTTCTGGACGGACTTCAGCCAGTCGACGGCCTTCTTGACCTGGGCGTCCTTGCCGCCGAGGGCCTTCAGCGCCTGTACGGCCGCCGCGGTGGCGTTGGTGTCGAAGACGGTCGTCGCGTCACAGGCCTTGGCGGCGTCCGCGCGGAACGAGGCGAAGCCGCCGTTCGCGCACTGCTGGGCGGTCAGCCAGTCCACGGCCTGCGGGGCGGGCTTCAGGCCGACCGTCTGCTGGGCGAGCAGCGCGAAGGACTGGCGCCACACCCCGTCGTAGGAGGGGTCGGCCTTGCCGAAGAGGCCCGAGGGGATGACCGGCGGCGCGGAGGGGGCGGGCGGCGGCGTGTCGGCGAGGGCTGCGGGGGCGGCGCCCACGCAGAGCACGGCGGAGGCGGCGAGCGCGGCTGCGCTGCGGCGGACGTTCATGGCGGGGCGGGTGCCTCTCGTGCGGGGAGCGGGAGACGGGCACGCGCGGGCACCGGGCTCCGGCTCCGTTTACCTCGACGGTGCCGGCCGCCGGAGGCTCCGGCGGCACGAGCCGCGCACCTCCGCTACGGGGCATTCCGACTCCCCGCCCCGCGTGCTGCGGGCCGGGTCACGGTTGCGGGTCAGCGCCGGATTCGCACCGGCTTCCCCCCGTACGGAAGTGTGGACGACGGCCTCACTCTACCGGCCCGTACCCCACGGGCCCCGGGGTGCCGGAGCCCCCGCCCGCCGGCCCGCGCCGCTCACGCGGCCCGGTACGCCACCGGGTCCGTGCCCGGGACCGCCTCCGCCCGGCCCTGTTTCACCAGTCGCCGCAGGTGGGCTTCCGCTTCCGAGACGGCGATGGTGCGGGAGCCGTACGGGATCTGCTCCCAGGGCCGGTTCCAGTCCATCCGCTCCGCCAGCGCCCACGGGGTCAGCGGCTCGGCCAGCAGCAGCCGCCGCAGCCCGCTCAGCCGCTCCTCGTGGTGCGCGAGGAGCTCCCGTACGCGGGCGGGGGCGTCGGTGAAGGCGTGCTGGTGGGCCGGGAGCACCTCGGCGGGCTCCAGGCGGCCGACGCGTTCGAGGGAGTCGAGGTAGTCGCCGAGGGGGTCGGTGACACGGGTGTCCTCCGGGGCCTCGTACAGGCCGATGTGCGGGGAGATCCCGGGCAGCAGGTGGTCGCCGGAGAAGAGCCGGCCGTTGCCGGGCAGGTTCGCCGGGTGGGCCTCCTCCAGGTGCAGGCAGACGTGGCCGGGGGTGTGCCCGGGAGTCCAGATCGCCCGCAGCCGGCGCCCGGGCAGCGGCAGCCGCTCGCCGGGGACGATCTCCCGGTCGGGGACGGCGGCCCGCAGTCCGGGCAGGGTGCGCATCCGGCCGCTCTCCCGGGCCGCCCGCAGCGGCGCCAGGTGCTCCTCCGGGGCTCCGGCCGCCGCCAGTTTCCCGTCCATGTAGTCGAACCAGACGTCCGGCTCGGCGGACCGGGTGCGCAGGACGACCTCCGTGTCGGCGGCGTGCATGGCGATCCACGCCCCCGACGCCTCCCGGACCTTCCCGGACAGGCCGTGGTGGTCGGGGTGGTGGTGGGTGATGACCACCCCGTGCACGTCGGCGACGGCGAGGCCGAGCGCGCCGAGCCCGGAGGCGAGGGCGTCCCAGGCGTCGGGATCGTCCCAGCCGGTGTCCACGAGGACGGGCCCGGCGTCCGTGTCGAGGACGTGGACGAGGGTGTGCCCGAGCGGGTTGTCGGGGATGGGGACCTTGAGTCCCCACACACCCCCGCCGTGGTCGGTGACCTGTGACATGACCTCTGACATGGGGGCTCCCTGGCCGGTTCGATCCGCTCTGACGAGAACGCGTTCCAGTAGTAGCCCAAGTCGACCGTCCACCAACAGTCCTGACCGGCCATCGGATCTTCCGGCACCCCCGCTCCGACCGTGGACTCCTGGAACTAGAACTGGTATCAGTTCTGCGACATCGGTGAGAGCGTGCGCAGCCCCTGGAGGCATCGGACATGACCGAGCTCGTGGAACACGGACACCTGTTCATCGGCGGGGAGTGGACCGATCCGCTGGGCACCGACACCATCCGCGTCGTCTCCCCCCACACCGAGCAGGTCATCGGCAGCGTCCCGCACGCCTGCGAGGCCGACGTCGACCGGGCCGTCGCCGCCGCCCGCAAGGCCTTCGACGAGGGCCCCTGGCCCCGGCTCTCCCTCGACGAGCGCATCGCCGTCGTCACCCGCATCAAGGACGCCATCACCGTCCGGCACGAGGAGATAGCCCGCTCCATCAGCTCCCAGAACGGCTCCCCGTACTCCTGGAGCGTCCTCGCCCAGGCCCTCGGCGCGATGATGGTCTACGACGCCGCCATCACCGTCGCCCGCGACTACCCGTACGAGGAGCGCCGCCAGGGCGCCCTCGGCCCGATCCTCGTGCGCCGTGAACCGGTCGGCGTCGTCGCCGCCGTCATCCCCTGGAACGTCCCGCAGTTCGTGGCCGCCGCGAAGCTCGCCCCGGCGTTGCTCACCGGCTCGTCGGTCATCCTCAAGCCCTCGCCCGAGGCCCCGCTGGACTCCTTCATCCTGGCCGACATCGCCCGGGAGGCCGGACTGCCCGAGGGCGTGCTGTCGGTCCTGCCCGCGGACCGCGAGGTCAGTGAGTACCTGGTCGGACACCCCGGCATCGACAAGGTCGCCTTCACCGGCTCGGTCGCGGCCGGCCGACGGGTCATGGAGGTCGCCGCCCGCAACCTGACCCGGGTCACCCTCGAACTCGGCGGCAAGTCCGCCGCCGTGATCCTGCCCGACGCGGACCTGGAGGCGGCCGTCGCCGGGATCGTCCCCGCCGCCTGGATGAACAACGGCCAGGCCTGTGTCGCCCAGACCCGGATCCTCGCCCCGCGCAGCCGCTACGGGGAGATCGCCGAAGCCCTCGCGGCGGCGGCCGGCGCCCTGGTCGTCGGCGACCCCCTCGACCCGGCGACCCAGCTCGGCCCACTCGTCGCCCGGCGCCAGCAGCAGCGCTCCCTCGACTACATCCGCATCGGCCAGGAGGAGGGCGCCAAGATCCTCACCGGCGGCGGCCGCCCGGCCGGCCTGGATCGCGGCTGGTACGTCGAGCCCACCCTCTTCGGCGACGTCGACAACGCAATGCGGATCGCCCGCGAGGAGATCTTCGGCCCGGTCGTCTGCCTGATCCCGTACGGGAACGAGGCGGAGGCCTCCCGTATCGCGAACGACTCGGAGTTCGGCCTCAGCGGCAGCGTCTGGACCGCCGACGTCGAGCACGGCGTCGACTTCGCCCGCGGGGTGCGCACCGGCACCTTCAACGTCAACACCTTCAGCCTGGACATGCTCGGCCCGTTCGGCGGCTACAAGAACAGCGGTGTGGGCCGCGAGTTCGGCCCGGAGGGCCTGAGCGAGTACCTGGAGCACAAGATGATCCACCTGCCGGCGGGCTCGTGATGGGCGACCGCTGGCAGGTGGAGGTGGACCGGGCGGTCTGCATCGGCTCGGGCATGTGCGTGAACCACGCCCCGGACGCCTTCGCCCTCGACTCCGCCCGCCAGTCCCACCCCCGCACCCCGCAGACGGACGCCAACGAACCCACCCTCACGGCGGCCGAGGGCTGCCCGGTCGAGGCCATCCTGATCACCCTGGCGGCCACGGGGGAGCCGGTCTTCCCGCCGGAGGACTGACGCCGGCCGGGCCGGAGCCGACCCGCTCCGGCCCGACACGCATCCGACATGCCCGGATGAAATATCCCCTCTCGCTAACTTGTCGCATCATCCACTTCTCCGGAAGAAGACCGATGCGCCAGCCCGCCCCGTCCACCGTGCGCCGACGCGCCGCGTGGTGGTCCCTGGTCCTGACCGCACTCCTGCTGACCTGGGCCCTCCCACCCACCCCGGCCCAGGCCGCCGCCCCCCGGCCCCGCCCCGACCGCCACCACTCGGTCCACCACAAGCACCGCCACCACCCCCGCCTGTCCCAGCAGGCGAAGGGCGGCCGCTACGGCGGCGGGACCAAGGTCGGCACGCTCCGCACCTGGCCGACCATCGACTTCTCCGGCCAGACCGTGCTGCGGGAGTTCCGACTGCGCTCCCTCAGCCCGCACGCCGAGTTCTGGGTCCCCACCGGTGACCTGGCGGTGGACACCGAGGACTGCTCCACCTCCAACGCCGACGACCTCGTGATCACCGACCCGCAGCTCCGCTACCTGGGCGAACAGTTCGAGAAGGTGATCCGCCCGCGCGAAGCCAAGGTGTTCGGGGTCCCCCGGCCCCGCGACGGCAGCCACGCCAAACCGGAACTCCTCGACCCGAGCATCCCGGCTGACGCCTGGCGCGGCAAGGGCGACCGCGTCGTCGTCCTCGTCGACAACATCGCGGCCGGCGGCGAATTCCTCGGCAGCGACGTCGACGCGGTCGACCGCAACATCCTCATCATCGAGGCTGCGGGCTGGAAGACCATGCTGGGCGCCAGACCGGCCAACCTGGGCCCGGACCCGTGCCGCGTCTGGGAGGGCTTCCCGATGCCGAACTACATCGAGGGCCTGCTCGCCCACGAGTACAACCACGTGCTCTGGTACAGCGGGGCGAAGGACGCCAACGGCGCCAACTGGACCGTCGAAGGCACCGCCGAATGGGCCCGATGGCTGGTCGGCTACGACGACCGCTCCCAGGACGCCCTCAAGAACCTCAAGATCGCCTGCTTCCAGGGCCGGCAGCAGGCCGCCTTTCCCGACGGCTACACCGACGCCTACGGCGACCGCAACGGAGGCCCCGAGAACTCCCTCACCCTCTGGGGCGACCCCGGCCAGAGCGTGCTGTGCGACTACGGAGCCTCCGAGGTCATGATCCACACCCTGGCCGAACGCTACGGGCAGGACTTCATCAGGGACCTCCTCTACGAAGGCGGCGGCTCCGGCTTCGACCGCCTCGCCAAGACCGTCGCCCGGCACGGGATCCACACCAGCCCGTTCGCCCTCCTGCGCGACTGGTCCACCACCGCGGCCCTCGACGCCATCCTCGACGACGGCGCCGAACTCACCGGCGCCGACCCCCGCCGCTTCCGGGCGCAGCCCCTCCATTCCACCGTCAACCTCGACACCCCGTTCGCCTACGCCCGTCCCGGCGCCCCCTCCAACGGCGCCGACTTCGTCCGCCTGCGCAACGCCTCCGGGGGCCCCCTGACCACGGCCGCGCTCCGATCGCTGACCTTCGACTCGCCCGCGGACTACCCGGCGACCCCGGTGGAATGGACCGTCGACCCGAACGGCCACGCCCCCGGAGACCCCGCCCTCTCCTCGGGCCCCGTGAACGACGCCGCCAACCTGGACCGCAGCATCGTCCGCTCCCTCACGGTCGACCCGACCGACCCCACCCTCTCCTTCGACGCGCGCTGGGACATCGAGCCCGGCTACGACCTCGGCGTGGTCCAGGTCTCCACGGACGGCGGCGCCACCTTCACCTCACGCCGCAGCGCCGACATGGCCACCACCCTGAACAGCGACGCCGAAGCCGGAATCGCGGCCCTGCTGCCCGGCTTCAACGGCGACTCGGGCGGCTGGACCCACCAGAGCATCGACCTCTCCGACCTCGCCGGCCAGACCGTGCTCGTCGCCTTCCGCTACCGGACGGACGGCTCCTTCACCGAGCCCGGCCTGTGGATCGACAACATCAGGTCCGGCTCCACGCCGGTCTCCGACGGCTCGACCCTCACCGGCTGGCAGACGATCAGCAGCTACCAGATCCACCGGATCCCCGGCATCAGCCTGCGCCTCGTCGCCTACACCGACGACCACAAGCACGCCTGGACCGCCGACGTCCCCCTGGACGCCGACCACCACGCCACCCTCGACGAAAGCCGCCTGCGCCACCTCCTCGGCACCAGGGCCACCACGGTTTTCGCGATCGTCGACCACTACGAACCCACCGAAACGATCAGGGCCGCCGCCCCCTACCGCCTCACCGTCAACGGCGTCCTCCAGCCGGGCGGCGCCTGACCGGCGCCCCGGCTTTCCTCCCGGACGCGATCGGAGGATCGTGGAAGGGGTGACCAGTAGGAGGTGCGTCATGCGCAAGGTCATGGACTGCAGGGAGTACCCGAGCGAGGTCGGGTGCACCCTGACCATCATCGGTGAGGAAGACGAGGTCATGGACGCGGCCGTCCAGCACGCGGTCGCGGTACACGGCGAGGAGGACACCCAGGAGTTCCGCGACGCACTGCGCGGCATGCTGAAGACCGAGGTGGCCGCCTGACGCCTCAGGGCAGCCGCCTCAGCTCCTCCAACGCCTCCCGGGCGGAGAACGACTCGAAGAGACGCAGCACCGGCCCCTGCCCGGACGCCAGGACCCCGTAGTACTCCGGAATGAGCGAAAGGTCCCCCCAGGGCTCCTCCACATGAGCCCGGACGAGCAGTCGCCCTGATCCCGTGGACCGTATCCACGGGATCAGGAGGAACCCGTCCAGCGCGGGATCGCGCACGCCGACGGCGAGGTCCGCCCCCTCGACCAGCTCCAGCTCCGCCGGGAGCCCGTCCCCGGGGCACGCCACGAGCCGCCCGGCGACGGCCGCCCGCATCCCCCACCCCTCCGCCACCACGGATATCTCCGCCCGGGTGTCCTCACCGATCGCCACCCGGTGCCGCAGCAGGGCGTCCACCAGGTGCTCGACGCCGGCCTCCTGCTCACCCACCGCCCAGCACACCCGCACCTCATCGCCGTCGGCGTCCGGCAGCAGTGCGGCGAAACGGTCCCAGACCCGAGCTTCATCGATCATCCGCAGAGCCTACGATCCCTGCCGAAAACGAGATGCGGGCGATCTCGGCCGCTGCGAAGCTGCGCCGGTGAACCGTGAACAGATCTCGAAGCTGGCCCATACCCACCACCCCATCAAGTCCCCCCTGAACGACGACTCCGTCAGCAGCCTCCTCGCCAAGGCCCTCCCACGCGGCGACGAACGCGTCCTCGACCTCGGCTGCGGCAGCGCGGAGTGGCTCCTGCGCGCCCTGGCCACGCACCCGGACGTCCACGCCGAGGGCGTGGACATCTCAGAGAGCGACCTGGAGGAGGCCCGTCAGAGGGCCGTCCGCCTGGGCGTCGACGCCCGCCTGACGCTCCACCACCAGAAGGCCGAGGACTTCACCTCCCCCCACCCCTTCGACCTGATCCTCTGCGTCGGCTCCACCCACGCCCTCGGCGGGCTGCTCCCCACCCTTGAGGCGGCCCGCGACCACCTCGCCCCCGGCGGCCGCGTCCTGATCGGCGACGGCTTCTGGGAGCGCACCCCCACCCCCGAAGCGATCGAAGTGCTGGGCGACTTCGCCGACCTGTCCACCACCGTGGACCGCATCACCGCAGCCGGCTGGACCCCCGTCCAGGGCCACACCAGCACCCGCCAGGAACTGGACGACTACGAATGGTCCAACTGGGGCACCCTCGCCGACTGGGCCCTGGACCACCCCACCCACCCGGACAGCCCCCAGGTCCTCGACTGGGCCACCACCCGCCGCACGGAATGGCTCCGCACCTACCGCGCCACGTGGGGCTTCGCCACCCTCCTCCTCCGCCCCACCCCGGCCTGACCCCAGGGCCTCAAGCCCTCCAGCCGACGGCCTCGACGTTGCCGACGGCGGTGGTGAACCCACGCCCCGACGCGTCCCGGACACAGGCCGGTTCGACCCGGCGCTCGCGCCCTGCGCAATCCGAGACGTCGGAGCGCGTAGCGATCCGTCGCGCATCGCGGCCCCGGAGGGCGCTCATACGGCCCCGGCCGCCCGGGGAAGCGGCCCCCAGCCGCCGGCCCGCGGGCAGGGAGGCGGGTGGGCCATCACCGCTCGGCCGGGACCCCGCGAGGGGGAGACAGCGTGCCCCCCGACAACCCGATCAGGCCTTTTCCGGGGCCGTCAGGTCGATCAGACGGCATACCGTCTCGATGTCTATCTTCACCTGCGCGATCGACGCCCGCCCCGACAGCCAGGTGATCAGGGCCGAGTGCCAGGTGTGTTCGATGACGCGGACCGCCGACAACTGCTCTGCCGTCGGCGGGGACTCCAGGCCCATCGCGTCGAGGATGATGGCCGTCGTCAGCCGGGAGACCGTGTCCACCTCCGGGCTGACGCTGCGGTCCGCGAACGTCAGTGCGCGGACCATGGCGTCCGCCAGGTGCGGCTCCCGCTGCAGCGCCCGGAACGCCCGCATCAGGGTCTCCGCGACCCGCTCCGCCGGCTCCTCGCCCGCCGGGGGCCGCTTGCGCAGGGTCGTGTGCATGTGCTGGAGCTGGTCCTGCATGGTGGCGACGAGCAGGTGCACCTTGGACGGGAAGTACCGGTAGAGCGTGCCGAGCGCGACCTGGGAGGACTCCGCGACCTCCCGCATCTGCACGGCGTCGAAGCCGCCCCGGCTGGCCAGCTGGGCGCTCGCGTGCAGGATCCGGCGCCGCCGGGCCTCCTGGCGCTCCGTCAGGGGAGGGGACGCCGAGCCGGCCGTGGCCGTCGGGGCAGGGGCCGGTGCCGGTGCCGTGACGGCCTTCGCTTCCGCTGTCATGTGTCCCGTTCCTGGCGTTCCGTGTCGTTGCGGGGGCTGATTCCGGGATGGGTCCGTAACCAAGGATGACAGGCGTCCGAGCCGTGGCGCGAATCACCTGCTCCGCCTCTTACGGTGGGGTTTCCGGCCGGTAGATTCAATGCTCTTCGACGGATCAAGTCTGAAACTTGTTCTACATTATCCGAGCGGTTACGCTCCGGCGACAATGCAGGGAGAAGGGGGCCGAGGGTGACCGCAGAGGCCATGGTGACGAGCCCTTTCGAGGCTCTCACGGGTTCCGCCACCGACGGTGAACGGCCGTTGCGCATCGCACTGCTCACCTATAAGGGGAACCCGTTCTGCGGCGGCCAGGGCGTCTACGTCCGCCACCTCTCCCGCGAGCTCGCCAAGCTCGGACACTCCGTCGAGGTCATCGGCGCGCAGCCCTACCCGGTGCTCGACACCGGCGCCACCCTCACCGAACTCCCGAGCCTGGACCTCTACCGCAGCCCCGACCCGTTCCGCACCCCCAAGCGCGACGAGTACCGGGACTGGATCGACGCCCTGGAGGTCGCCACGATGTGGACCGGCGGCTTCCCGGAGCCGCTGACCTTCTCCCTCCGCGCGCGCCGCCACCTCCGGGCGCGCGCCGGAGAGTTCGACGTCATCCACGACAACCAGACCCTCGGCTACGGCCTGCTCGGCGACCTCGGCGCCCCACTGGTGACGACCATCCACCACCCCATCACCGTCGACCGCAAGCTCGACCTCGCCGCCGCGAAGGACCGCAAGAAGCGGGCGTCCGTGCGCCGCTGGTACGCGTTCACGCGCATGCAGGGCCGCGTCGCACGCCGCCTGCCCTCCGTCCTCACGGTCTCCGGGTCCTCCCGGCAGGAGATCGCCGAGCACCTCGGCGTCCGCGACGACCGCATCCACGTCGTCCACATCGGAGCCGACACCGACCTCTGGTCGCCCGACCCCTCCGTCGCGGAGGTCCCGGGGCGGATCGTGACCACCTCCAGCGCCGACGTCCCCCTCAAGGGGCTCGTCCACCTCGTCGAGGCCCTCGCCAAACTGCGCACCGAGCAGCCCGACGCGCACCTCGTCGTCGTCGGCAAGCGCGCCGAGAGCGGCCCCGTCGCCCGTGCGATCGAGAAGTACGACCTCCAGGGCTCGGTCCGCTTCGTCAAGGGCATCACCGACGCCGAGCTCGTCGACCTCGTGCGCAGCGCCCAGGTCGCCTGCGTGCCCTCCCTCTACGAGGGCTTCTCGCTCCCGGCGGCCGAGGCCATGGCCACCGGCACCCCGCTCGTCGCCACCACCGGCGGCGCCATCCCCGAGGTGGCCGGCCCGGACGGGGAGACCTGCCTGGCGGTGCCGCCCGGTGACGCGGGGGCGCTGGCCGCGGCCCTGGGCCGGATGCTGGGCGACGCCGGCCTGCGCGCCCGCCTCGGTACGGCCGGGCGGGAGCGGGTGCTGGCCCGGTTCACCTGGGCCAAGGCCGCCGAGGGCACCGCGGCGCACTACAGAGCCGCCATCGCGCGGGCCGCCGCCGCCCGGACCCGGTGACCGGCGCACCACCGAACGGCGAGCACCGCAGGCACACGCCCCCGCACCTCCCCGCACCACGCACCACCCCGCACCACCCGCACCACCTTTCACCCCGTGACCGCGAAGGCAGGACCCCGTGCTGACCGTCGATTTCTCCCGGTTCCCGCTCGCCGCCGGCGACCGTGTGCTCGATCTGGGCTGCGGCGCAGGCCGGCACGCCTTCGAGTGCTACCGGCGCGGCGCCCAGGTCGTCGCCGTCGACCGCAACGGCGAGGAGATCCGCGAGGTCGCCAAGTGGTTCGCCGCCATGAAGGAGGCCGGTGAGGCCCCCGCCGGCGCCACCGCCACCGCCATGGAGGGCGACGCCCTGGCGCTGCCCTTCCCCGACGAGTCCTTCGACGTCGTCATCATCTCCGAGGTGATGGAGCACATCCCGGACGACAAGGGCGTCCTCGCCGAGATGGTGCGCGTGCTCAAGCCCGGCGGCCGCATCGCGGTCACCGTCCCGCGTTACGGTCCGGAGAAGATCTGCTGGGCACTGTCCGACGCCTACCACGAGGTCGAGGGCGGGCACATCCGCATCTACAAGGCGGACGAGCTGCTCGGCAAGATGGAGGCCGCGGGCCTCAAGCCGTACGGCACCCACCACGCGCACGGCCTGCACTCCCCGTACTGGTGGCTCAAGTGCGCCTTCGGCGTCGACAACGACAAGGCGCTGCCGGTCAAGGCGTACCACAAGCTCCTGGTCTGGGACATCATGAAGAAGCCGCTGGCCACCCGCCTCGCCGAGCAGGCCCTCAACCCGCTCATCGGCAAGAGCTTCGTGGCCTACGCGACCAAGCCGCACCTCCCCGTCGAAGCCGCCGGCGCCGCCGGCTCCGCCCAGTGAGCTCGCCGGGGCGCACCGTACCCGAACACCTCGTCCTGGAGGGCGTGCTGACCGCCGAACAGGCGGCCCGCACGGTCGAGGGGATACTCGCCGTGCAGCGGGCGGACGGGGCCATACCGTGGTTCCGGGGCCACCACCTCGATCCGTGGGACCACACCGAGGCCGCGATGGCCCTGGACACGGCCGGCGAGCACGAGGCGGCGGAACGGGCCTACGCCTGGCTGGCCCGCCACCAGAACCCGGACGGCTCCTGGTACGCCGCCTACGCGGACCGGCCCGACGGGGTGGACACCGCCGAACCGCAGGACGCGGGACGGGAGTCCAACTTCGTCGCGTACATCGCCGTCGGCGTCTGGCACCACTACCTCGCCACGGGCGACGACACCTTCCTCGACCGGATGTGGCCGGCGGTCGTGGCGGCCGTCGAGTTCGTCCTCGGCCTCCAGCAGCCCGGCGGCGAGATCGGCTGGAAGCGCGAGGCGGACGGCACGGCCGTCACCGACGCCCTGCTGACCGGCTCCTCCTCCATCCACCAGGCGCTGCGCTGCGCCCTGGCCATCGCCGACCACCGCGGTGACGCCCAGCCGGACTGGGAGCTGGCGGCGGGCGCGCTGGGGCACGCGATACGCCGGCACCCGGAGCGGTTCCTGGACAAGTCCCGCTACTCGATGGACTGGTACTACCCGGTGCTGGGCGGAGCCCTGACGGGTGAGGAGGCCACGGCGCGCGTCGAGGGGCGCTGGGACGAGTTCGTCGTCCCTGACCTGGGGGTGCGGTGCGTGCTGCCGAACCCGTGGGTGACGGGCGGCGAGTCCTGCGAGCTGGCGCTCACGCTGTGGGTGATGGGGGAGTCGGACCGGGCGCTGGAGATCCTGCGCTCGATCGGCCACCTGCGCGCCGACAACGGCATGTACTGGACGGGGTACGTCTTCGAGGACCGGGCGGTGTGGCCCGTGGAGCAGACGACCTGGACGGCGGGCTCGCTGCTGCTGGCGGTGGCCGCGCTGGGCGGCGAGGAGGCCACCACGGCCGTCTTCGGCGGCGAACGGCTCCCGGCGGGGCTGGACCCGGGCTGCTGCGCGTAACCGGCGGCCGGACGGGCGGCGGGGCGACGGACCCGCCGCCGGCCACCCGCCCGGTTCAGACGCGCTGGAGGAGGCGGGCCAGGGCGTGGCCCGCCACCAGGTAGACCACGGCGGCCACGCCGTAACCGACGATCACCTGGGCCCAGTGACGGCTGAGGTGGAAGATGTCGAGCGACCAGCCGGCCAGCCAGGTCGCCGCGTCGTGGAACCACTGGACCACGTCGTTGGAGCGGTTCGCGTCCAGCAGGTCGAGCACGATCCAGACGATGATGATCAGCGCCACGATGTCGGCTGCCAGCGCCACGAACCGGCCGGCCGACCAGCCGGCCCGGTGGCGTCCTGCGATGCGGTCTCCGTACATGCCGGGCGTCTTGCCGCTCCCGCACGGTTGAAACCCGTACGGCTCGACGTCCTGCCCCCGCCGGATCCGAACGGGTGGCCCGACTGGCGGGGCGGCGGCGGCCGGGTGAGGCTGCGGGGGACACCTCAGTCCCCGGAGGCAACCGTGCGCGTACCCCCCACCATCCGATTCCGTCGCGCCGTGACGGCCCTGGTCCTGTCCACCTCGCTGCTGGTCGGCGCCACCGCGTGCGGATCCGGTGGGGACCGGGGCCGGCGCGAGGAGGCCTCGTCGGCCGCGACGGCCGCGGAGCTGGCCGCCCTCGCGGTGGCGGAGCCGGATGCGGCCGAGGCCGACGCGCTGGCCGCTGCGACGCCCGAGCCGAGTACGTCGGCGGAGCGGCAGAAGTTCGCCAAGACGCGTTTCGTCGCCAACGCCGGCCTCGCGGCGGGGGCCACCTACCAGTGGATCATCAAGCCGTACCGGGCGGGCAAGTTCAAGAAGGGCGCGAAGGGCCGTACCTTCGCGCTGATCAAGGCGGGCCTCGCGGGCGCCTTCGCGTACAACCGGCTGAAGGCGGCGGCCGAGAACGCCCAGGGCGACCCGCTGCTGTCGAAGGCCGTGGTCCCGCTGACGGCGGGTATCGACTCCCTCAAGAACCTGGCCACCAAGCTGCGCAAGGGCCAGGCGGGTGACGCCGACATCAGCTCCTTCGAGAACGTGATCAGCGGGGTGAAGGAGGCCGGCAAGAGCGCGGGCGCCCCGGTGACCGACCAGGTGCCGAGCCTCTCCCAGCTCGGAGGCTGACCACCGGACCAGCGGCGGTACGGCACGGCACGACCCGGCACGGCCCCGGCCGTGCCGGCTAGCCGTTCAGGTCCGCCAGGACCCGGAGGGTGCGCGGGTCCGGGGCGGTGACGAGGAGGTCGGTGACGGGGCCGCCGCGCCACAGTTCCAGCCGCTCCGCGATCCGTTCGCGCGGGCCGACCAGGGAGATCTCGTCGGCGAAGGCGTCCGGGACGGCGAGCACCGCCTCCTGCCGGCGCCCGGCCAGGAACAGCTCCTGGATCCGCCGGGCCTCGTCCGCGTACCCCATGCGGGCCATCAGGTCGGCGTGGAAGTTGCGGGCCGCGTGGCCCATGCCGCCGATGTAGAAGCCCAGCATGGCCTTGACCGGCAGCAGCCCCTCGGCGACGTCGTCGCAGACGTGGGCCCGGGCCATCGGCGCGATCATGAACCCCTCGGGGAGGTCGGCGAGGGAGGCCCGGTAGACGTCCGTGCGGGTGGGGGACCAGTACAGGGGCAGCCACCCGTCGGCTATCCGGGTGGTCTGGGCGATGTTCTTCGGCCCCTCCGCGCCCAGCAGCAGCGGGAGGTCCGCGCGCAGCGGGTGGGTGATGGGCTTCAGGGGCTTGCCGAGGCCGGTGCCGTCCGCCCCCCGGTACGGGTGGGAGTGGAAGCGGCCGTCCAGGGCGACGGGGCCCTCGCGGCGCAGCACCTGGCGGACGACGTCGACGTACTCGCGGGTGGCGGTGAGCGGGCTCGCGGGGAAGGGGCGCCCGTACCAGCCCTCCACCACCTGCGGTCCGGACAGGCCCAGCCCCAGCATCATCCGGCCGCCGGAGAGGTGGTCCAGGGTGAGGGCGTGCATGGCGGTGGCGGTGGGGGTGCGGGCCGCCATCTGGGCGATGGCGGTGCCCAGGCGGATGCGGGAGGTGTGCGCGGCGATCCAGGTGAGCGGGGTGAAGGCGTCCGAGCCCCAGGCCTCGGCGGTCCACACCGAGTCGTAGCCCAGCCGTTCGGCCTCGGTGGCGAGGTCGAGGTGGGACGGGCCGGGTCCGCGGCCCCAGTAGCCGAGTGCGAGTCCCAGGCGCATGTGCGGTTCCCTCCGCGGTACCTGATCTGACGAGGCGTCAGACAATCCGTCCGGGCGACTGTAGGGCACGCGGGCCCCGCCGGGAAGTGCGACGGCCCCCCGCCGGTGGGGCGGGGGGCCGTACGGTGGCGCACGCGCGGGGTCAGCCGCGCTGGATGCCCGAGGTGTCGTTCAGGACGCCGCGGCGGCCGTCCTGGGTCTGGGCGATCAGCGTGGACGGGCCGCGCTGGTCGACGGCCAGGTACCAGGTGCCCGGGGCGAGTTCCGCGATCGGGCTGGGCGAGCCGTCCTCGGCGAACAGCGGCCGGGCCACGGGCACCGCGAACCAGAACGGCGTGAACTCCGCGGCCGGGAACCCGGCGCCCGCGGAGTCCTGCGGGGAGCCCCCGTACGGCGGGGCCGGCTGCGGGGTGGCCCCGTAGCCCTGCGGCTGCTGGCCGCCCGGGTAGCCGTAGCCGGTGCCGGGCTGGCCCCCGTACGGCGGGGCGGTGACGGGCTTGGGCTCCGGCAGGAGCGGCCCGGCGAGCGCGGGGATCTTCGGGCCGGCGATGGCCGTCCCGGCCAGGGCGACCACGGCGAGGAAGGCGAGGATGCAGCCGGCGCCGAGGTCGGCCCGGGCGGGAGTGGTGATCAGCGACCACAGGCCGTTCCAGGCGGCGGCCACGGCCAGCGCCGTGCCCCACGCCGTCAGGGTCAGCCCCCCGACCTTGCGGCCCTCGGGCTGGAAGCGTGCCGCGATCAGCAGCCCCGCCGCGATGAAAGCGGTCAGGAAGACGGCCGGGAGGACCAGCCGGTAGGTGTCGGTGTCCCACGCACTCGGGAGGTCGGCGCCGGTCACGGAGTAGAAATCGAGGAACGAGGCGATGAACAGCAGCGCCGCTGCTCCGATCACCACGCCGTCGCCTCGTGTGAGGGAGCGGATGTTCACGTCTGAGGTGTCCTTCTCGGTCTGGCAGGGCGGATCGGGCGCCCCCATGGTACGGAGGTTTCCCTGACCGGGAGGACCGGGGCGGCGGGGGGCCTGCCCGGGAGGACTACCCGCCGAGGAAGCCGGTGATGCCGTCCGCGATGCCCTGGGCCGCCTTCTGCCGCCACTCCGGACTCATCAGCTGCGCCGCGTCCTTGTCGTCACGCATGTTGCCGCATTCGATGAACACCTTGGGCCGGGTCGAGAGATTGAGCCCGCCCAGATCGTCGCGGACGACCAAGCCCGTACCGCTGCCGAGGTAGTTGGCGGGGGAGGAGCCGGTGGCGCGGGCGAAGTTGGAGGCGATGCGCTCGCCCAGGTCGCGGGAGGGGCCGACGATCTTCGCGGTGTCGGCCGCGCCGCCCTTGACCCGGGCGGGGAGGATGACGTGGAAGCCCCGGTTGCCCGCGGAGGCGCCGTCGGCGTGGACGGAGACGACGGCGTCGGCCGCGGCCTGGTTGCCGATCCGGGCCCGCTCGTCGATGCAGGGGCCCCAGGGCCGCTCCCCGTCGTGGGTGAGGACCACCTTGGCGCCCTTGGCCTCCAGCAGGGCGCGCGCCCGGTGGGAGACGTCGAGGGAGAACTCGGCTTCCATGTAACCCGAGTTGGTGGTGGTGCCGGTGGTGTCGCACTCCTTGCGGTTGGTCCCGATGTCCACCTGCTGGTCGATCTCGCGGCCGTGCTTGAAGTTCCCGGTGTTGTGTCCGGGGTCGATGACCACCGTCCGGCCGGCCAGCGGTCCCTTGGCGGGGGCCGCCGCCGGGGAGGCGGGCGGGGCGCTCGGGGCGGCGCTGGCCTTGGCGTCCGCGGCGGCCGCCGGGGACGAGGCGGCGAGCTTCGCCCCCGCCGGCTGCGGGGCGTCGGAGCCCGGGCCGCCGCCCAGCACCTGGGTCAGCACCCAGCCCGCCAGGCAGGCCGGCGCCAGCGCGGCGAGCGCCACCACGAGGGCGGGCCGGCGCGCGAACCAGGGCCGGTCGGGGCTGATGGAGGAGGCGGACTCGGGCGGCGGGGGGCTGTCGTCGTAGCGCACGTCGCGATGCTAGAACGCCCCGCCGGTGCGCGTACGCATCCTGCGCCATCCGAGGGCGTGGTCCGATTGTCGGTCCGGCGGGGCTGCCGTGGGGGGCGGGAGTCAGATCCCCTCGCCGGTGCGGCGCAGGACACGGAGGGAGTCCGTCACCGAGACCTCCTCGAAGGCGCCGGAGGCCAGGGCCCGCAGGTAGATGCGGTACGGCGCCTGGCCGCCGTCGGCCGGGTCGGGGAAGACGTCGTGGATGACCAGGGTGCCGCCGACCGCCAGGTGCGGGGCCCAGCCCTCGTAGTCGTTCGTGGCGTGCTCGTCGGTGTGCCCGCCGTCGATGAACACGAAGCCGAGCTTGCCGCCCCAGGCCGCCGCGACCTGGGGGGAGCGGCCCACGACGGCGATGACGTGCTCCTCCAGGCCGGCCCGGTGGAGGGTGCGGCGGAAGGTGGGGAGGGTGTCCATCAGGCCGACCTCCGGGTCCACCACCGTCGGGTCGTGGTACTCCCAGCCGGGCTGCTGCTCCTCGCTGCCGCGGTGGTGGTCGACGGTGATCGCGGGCACCCCCGCCTCGCGGGCGGCGTCGGCCAGCAGGATCGTGGAGCGGCCGCAGTAGGTGCCGACCTCCAGCAGCGGCAGCCCGAGCGCTGCCGCGGCGGAGGCCGCCTCGTGGAGCGCGAGGCCCTCGCCGACGGGCATGAACCCCTTGGCGGCCTCGAAGGCGGCGAGGGTCTCCGGCTTGGGGGTGGCGGCCATGGCTGGTCCTCCGGCGTGAGCGGTGCGGCGGGGTGCGGCACGGGTGCGCCGCGGGTGTGGCGGCCCATGGTGCCCTACTGCCCGGTAGGGCACCATGGCGGGGTCTCAGTGCAGCTCGTAGGCGAAGGTGTAGGGGACGGACGCCTCGCCCTGCCGGTGGACGAAGCCGCCGCTGCCGCGCAGGCCCGCCAGCGCGCCGCTGCCCGAGCCGGGGACCACCTCGAAGGCGCACCGGGTCGTGCCGTCCTCCTCGAACGTGCCCCGCTCCTCGACCGCGAAGCCGCCCCGGCGGCCGTCGAGGGCGCCGGTGAGCAGTTGCAGGCCGGTGAACGTGCCGGTGGTGGCCGTGAGGTAGGCGATGGCGTACGTGCACACCGTGCCGGCGGCCTCGATGCCGCCGGAGAAGGAGTTCACGACCGAGGCCCGGGCGATCCTGGGCAGGGCGCCGTCCGGGCCCGCGGCGTGCTCCTCCCAACTGGCGTAGGTGAAGTGGCCGGTGACGTGGTGCGCAGGCATGGGTGTCCTTCCGGGGACGGGGCTGCTGCTCGTGCGGTGACCAGCCTCGGCGGGATACCTGACACCTTCTGTCAGGTACGGCGCCGAGAATGGGCGCATGCGCGCCGACCGGCTCCTCTCCCTCCTCCTGCTGCTCCAGAACCGCGGGGGGATGACCGCCCCCGAACTCGCCGCCGAGCTGGAGGTGTCCGTCCGCACGGTGTACCGGGACGTCGAGGCGCTCGGCGCCGCCGGTGTGCCCGTCCGGGCCGACCGGGGGCCCGCGGGCGGCTACCGCCTGGTGGACGGCTACCGCACCCGGCTGACCGGCCTCACCGACGCCGAGGCCGGCTCCCTCTTCCTGGCCGGGGCGCCCGGCCCCGCCCGGGACCTGGGCCTGGGCGCGGTGGTGGCCACCGCCCGGCTGAAACTGGAGGCCGCCCTGCCCGCCGCGCTGGCGGAACGGGCCCGGCTGGTGCAGGACCGCTTCCACCTGGACGCCCCGGCCTGGTTCCGGGACGCCGACCCCGTCCCGCACCTGGCGGCGGTGGCCCGGGCGGTGTGGGAGCAGCGCACGCTGCGGGTGGAGTACCGGCGCTGGTCGGGCGAGCTGCGGGGGCGGGAGCTGCGTCCGCTGGGGATCGTCCTCAAGGGCGGCATCTGGTACCTGGTCGCGGGGGCGGACGGGAGCCCGCGCACCTACCGGGTGTCGCGGCTGCTGGCGGTCGCGGAGACGGGCGGGACCTTCGAGCGGCCCGACGGCTTCGACCTGGCCGCGCACTGGGCGGAGTCCTCCCGCCGTCTGGAGGCGGCCCTGCACCGGGAGACGGCCCGGCTGCGCATCTCGCCGCGCGCCCGCCGGCTGCTGCCCATGCAGTTCGGCGCACCGGGCGTGCGGGCCCTGGAGGGGGCCGGGGAGCCGGACGGAGAGGGCTGGGTGGAGGTGGAACTGGCGGTGGAGTCCCGGGCCGTGGCGGTCGGGGACCTGCTGCGGCTGGGACCGGAGGCGGAGGTGCTCGGGCCGCCGGAGCTGCGGGCGGCGGTGGCGGACGCGGTGGGGGCGCTCGCCGCCCGGTACGCGGAGCCTCCCGCTCGGTGATCCGGCTGCCGCACAAGGCGAGTTGGCCGGTCGTATGATCTTCCCTGCCATGAGCGGCCGGACCGGGCCGGACCAGGCCGGTCGGCGCTCTGGGTGGGAGGGCGGGGCGGGTATGGAGGCCATCGGGTCGTCGGATCCGGAGCGGGTGGGGCCCTACCGGGTGCTCGGCGTACTCGGGCAGGGCGGCATGGGCCGGGTACTGCTGGCCGCGGCGCCCGACGGACGGCTGGTCGCGGTCAAGCAGGTGCACGCCGGGCTGGCCGCCGACCACGACTTCCGCGCCCGCTTCCGGCGCGAGGTCACCGCGTCGCAGAAGGTCTCCGGGGCCTATACGGCGGCCGTGATGGACGCCGACGTGGACGCGCCGACGCCGTGGCTGGCCTCCGTGTTCGTCCCCGGGCCTTCGCTGGGCACGGCGGTCGCGGAGCTGGGCGCGCTGCCGGAGGAGACCGTACGGCGTCTCGCGGCCGGACTGGTGACGGCCCTGACGGAGATCCACCGGGCGGGCCTGATCCACCGCGACCTCAAGCCGGAGAACGTGCTGCTCACCCAGGACGGCGTCCGGGTGATCGACCTGGGCATCGCGCGGGCCGCCGAGAGCGGGATGGACACCCAGCTGACCCGGACCGGCCTGGTGATCGGCTCCCCGGCCTTCATGTCACCGGAGCAGGCCGAGGGCGGGGAACTGACCCCGGCCAGCGACCTGTTCTCGCTGGGCTCGGTGCTGGCCCTGGCGGCCACGGGGAGCAGCCCGTTCGCGGCGGACTCGACCCTCCGGACCCTGTTCAACCTGGTCCACGGCGAACCGGAACTGTCGGCCGTCCCGGCGGGGTTGCGTCCGCTGGTCGCCCGGTGCCTGGCCAAGGTCCCGGCCGCCCGCCCCACTCCGGCGGAGCTGCTGCGGCTCATCGGCCCGGTCCCCCCGGCCGGCCGCCTGCCGTGGCCGCCGGCGGTGCACGACCTGATCGCCGCCCAGGGGGCGGCCATCGACCGCCTGCTGGGCGGCGGAGCCGACGCCGCCCCGGGGCGCCGGCCGACGGCCCGGGCCCCGCAGGCAGGGCCGGAGCGAGCCGCCACGCCGACCGAGCCGGATGCGCGTGCGAGGATTCCGGATCCCCGGCTGGAGGGTCGGCCCCCGCACGGGGCCGCGCCCGGGCCGGCGGCCGCACCGGGACCGTCGGCCGGTCCCCCGCACGGGGCCGCGCCCGGGCCGGCGGCCGAAACGGAGCAGGCGGCAGGGCTCCGACACGAGGCCGGACGCGCGCAAGCGCCCGAGCCGCAGCACCGCCAGGAGCCGCAGCACCGGGCGGAGTCGCAGCACCGGCCCGGACCGGAACGGCGGCCCGAGCCGGAGCGCCGGGTCGGGCCCGGGCGTGGGGCCGGGGTGGCCGGTGGCGTGACCGCGGCGGCGGCCCCCGCCGGACCGGAGGCGGAGCCGGCGCGGTCCTGGGCCCGCCCGCCCCGTGCCGCGCTCCTCGCCGCCGTCGGGGTGCTCGCGGCCGTCGGTCTCGGGGCATGGGGGACCACCTGGGCGCGGTCCGGGCCGGAGGACCCGGGCACGGTCGAGGTGAAGGACAAGTACACGGCCCTGGCGGACTGCCCGACGGCCGCCCCGCTCCTCCCGCTCCTCCAGCGGGCGCGCGATTCCTCCAAGGACGTCCACTCCGAGACCGCCTCGGGCGCGATCACCAGTTGCGGCTGGTCACAGGACAGGGCGGCGTACGCGTCCGTGGACTGGGACCTGGAGCTCAGCGGGCGCGGCCGCAGCGGGACGGAAGAACAGCGGAAGCGCTACGCCGAGGCCATGACCGACGGCGGGGGCGAACCCGGCATCGGTGACGAGGCGTTCTGGAACGGGGCCTGCCAGCTCGTCGTCCGCGACGGGAACGTCATGGTGACGGTATGGCTCAACGGCGGGCAGTCCCCCGACGCCTGCCGGCCGCAGGTGAAGGACACCGCCCGGGCCGCCCTCGCCCTCACCCCGGCGTCGGCCCGCTGAGCGGCGCCCTCGCCCCCCGCCGGGCGGCCTCCGCACGCAGCGCTGGTCGCCCGTTCCGCAGGCCGGGCAGACCATCCGGTGCCGGAGCTCGCCGTCCGCCTGCCGCCAGGGCTCGCTGACGACGTTGCCGCCCTCCTCCGCAGAAGAAGCAGTCGGCCTCCTCACCCTCCGGCCGCCGCAGCGCCGTCAGCGGAGCACCCCGGCTTCCCCCGCCGACGCAACCGGCTCCCACCCGGGGAAGAACACCCGCATCTGACCTTCCGTCAGATTGAAACGTGTTCTAATCTGCCGCGCATGGGCATCGGAATCACGCAGGAGCAGAGGGAGTTGGCCGACGCCGTGCGCGGCTGGGTGGCGCGGGCGGTGCCGCCCGAGGCGGTGCGCAAGCTGCTCGACGCACCGCCCCAGGCCGGGGCGCGGCCCGGCTACTGGGACGCCATGCACGCGCAGGGGCTGGCCACCCCCCATCTGGAGGGCGGGACCCTGCTGGATCTGGCCGTCGTCGTGGAGGAGGCCGCCCGGGCGGCGCTGCCCGGGGCCTTCCTGCCGAGTGCGCTGGCCTCCGTACTCCTGGACCGGGCGGGGGCGCGGCCGCTCGACGGGCGGGTCGGGGCGGTCGCCCTCGGGCCCGGCGGGGTCACCGCCGTCGCCGTCGAGGGCGGCGGGTGGCGGCTGGACGGGGTCGCGCCGCCCGTGCTGGGCGCGGGCGAGGCGGAGCTGGTGCTGCTCGCGGCCGAGGGCGCCGGAGGGACCGAAGCCGCCGAGGGCGCCGGAGGGGTCCGGTGGTTCGCCGTGGACGCCTCCGATCTGGAGGTCCGGCCGCACGAGAGCGCCGACCCGACCCGGCCCACCGCCGAGGTCCGGGCGCGGGACCTGGCCGTCCCGGCCGGGCGGCTCCTGGAACTGGACGAGGCCCTGGTGCGGGACACGGCCTGCGTGCTCTTCGCCGCCGACGCCTGCGGCACCGCCGCCTGGGCGGTCCACACGGCCGCCGAGTACGCGAAGACCCGCGAGCAGTTCGGCCGGCCCATCGGACGGTTCCAGGCCGTCAAGCACCTCTGCGCCGACATGCTGGTCCGCCTCGAACAGGCCCGCGCCCTCGCCTGGGACGCCGCGGGCAGCCTCGACGAGGAGCCCGGCGTGCGCTCGCTGGTCGCCGCCCTCGCCGCCGGTACCGCCCTCGACGCCGCCTGGTCCTGCGCCAAGGACTGCGTCCAGATCCTCGGCGGCATCGGCTTCACCTGGGAGCACGACGCGCACATCCACCTGCGCCGCGCCCTCGTCGCCCGCCAGCTCCTGGGCCCCGGCGACACCCACCGGCTGCGCGCGGTCCGCCTCGCCGCCGACGGAGCCCGGCGCGAGCTGCGTCTGGAACTCCCCGTGGAGGCCGAGGCGCACCGCGCGGAGGCCCGCGCCGCCATCGGGGCCGCGCGCGGCCTCGACCCGGCCGCCGCCCGCCGGGTCCTCGCGCCCACCGGCTACGCGGCCCCCCACCTCCCGCCGCCGTACGGGCGCGGAGCCGGACCCGCCGAGCAGATCGTGATCCAGCAGGAGCTGGAGGAGGCCGGGGTCAGGGTCGCCGATCTGGGGATCGCCACCTGGATCGTGCCCTCGCTGATCGCCTTCGGCAGCGAGGAGCAGCGCGAGGCGTACGTCCTGCCCACCCTGCGCGGGGACACCACCTGGTGCCAGCTCTTCTCCGAGCCGGGCGCCGGCTCCGACCTGGCCTCCCTGCGCACCCGGGCCGAACGGACCGGTGACGGCTCATGGAGGATCAACGGGCAGAAGGTGTGGACGAGTTCCGCGCACACCGCCGACTTCGGGATCCTCCTCGCCCGCACCGATCCGCAGGCGCCCAAGCACCGCGGGCTCGGCTACTTCGTGGTCGACATGAAGAACACCCCGGGGATCGGGATCCGCCCCCTGAAGGAGATCACCGGCGACTCCCTCTTCAACGAGGTCTGGTTCGAGGACGTCCTGCTGCCGCCGGACGCCCTGGTCGGAGCGGCCGACGAAGGCTGGAAGGCCGCCCGCAACACCCTCGGCAACGAACGCGTCCACATGGCCGACCAGATGACCTTCGGTACCGGAGTGGAGGCGCTGATCGCCCGCTCCGCCGGCCTCGACGCCTCCTACGGGGTCCGGATCGGCGCGCTCGCCGCCGAGGCGCACGCCCTCGCCTGCATCGGGCTGCGCACCACGCTCCAGCAGGTGTCCGGGCTGGAGCCGGGCGCGGGCGCCTCCGTACGCAAGCTCGTGCAGACCCCCCACCAGCAGCGGACCGCCGAGCTCGCGCTCGAACTGCTGGGCCCGGCCGGTGCGGTGCGGGAGGGGGCTGGGGAGCGGGCGGTGCACGGGATGCTGATGTCGCGCTGCCTGACCATCGCCGGGGGCACCACGCAGGTCCAGCTCAACGTCGTCGCCGAGCGGATCCTCGGCCTTCCCAGGGACTAGGAGTCAGCGCAGATGAAGTCGTACATCGTGGGCGTCGGCATGACGAGGTTCGAGAAGCCTGAGTCACGGGACTGGCAGTACTGGGACATGGTCAGGGAGGCGGGCGGCGCGGCGCTCGCCGACGCGGGCGTGGACTACGGGCTGGTCGAGCAGGTGCCGGTGGGCTACTGCTTCCAGCCCTCCACGGCCGGCCAGCGGGCGGCGTACGAACTGGGCCTGAGCGGGGTCCCGGTCTACAACGTCAACAACAACTGCGCGACCGGCTCGACGGCCCTGATGATGGCCCGCCAGTTCGTACAGGGCGGGATCAGCGACTGCGTGCTCGCGGTCGGCTTCGAGAAGATGAAGCGCGGCGCGCTGGGGGGCGGGGCGGACGGGGGCGACTTCACGACCTCGCCGGTCGCCCGGCACTACGGGATCATGGCCGCCGCGCACGGCTTCGAGATGTCCCCGCCCACCGCGCAGATCTTCGGCAACGCAGCCCGCGAGCACATGGAGCGGTACGGGACCACCCCCGCGCAGCTCGCCGCGGTCGGCGCCAAGAACCACCGGCACTCCGCGAACAACCCGAACGCGCAGTTCCAGGACGTGTACACGGTGGAGGAGGTCCTCGCCGCCAAGACCATCCACGATCCGCTGACCAGGCTCCAGTGCTCGCCCACCTCCGACGGCGCGGCCGCCGCGCTCGTGGTCTCGGAGCGGTTCGTCGTCGCGCACGGGCTGCACGACAAGGCCGTGGAGATCGTCGCGCAGGCCATGACGACGGACACCGAGGAGAGCTTCGGCGGCTCCTGCATCGACGTGGTCGGCAAGCCGATGACGGCGGCGGCCGCCCGCCGGGTCTACGAGGACTCGGGGCTCGGCATCGAGGACGTCGACGTCGTGGAGCTGCACGACTGCTTCTCGGTGAACGAGCTGCTGACGTACGAGGCCCTCGGCATGTGCGCGGACGGGGCCTCCGGCAAGCTCGTCGAGAGCGGCGCCACCACGTACGGCGGCCGCTGGGTGGTCAACCCCTCGGGCGGTCTGATCTCCAAGGGACACCCGCTGGGGGCGACGGGGCTCGCGCAGGCGGCGGAACTGGTGTGGCAGCTGCGCGGCGAGGCCGGGGCGCGGCAGGTCCCCGCCGCCCGGACGGGCCTGGCCCACAACATCGGGCTGGGCGGGGCGGCGGTGGTGACGCTGCTGCGCCGCTGACGGGCCCTGGCCCGCCCGGGACCGCAGCGGGGCGGCGCGGCCCGCTGCGGCCCGGTGCGGCCGGTCGGGGCGTCAGACGCGGACCAGGCCCGGCATCAGACGCAGCGCGTTCTCCCGGTTGATGCCCCGGCGCTGGCGCACGGTCAGTGCCGGGTCGGCGGCCAGGGCGGGGACGGCCAGGTCCGTGATCACCCCGGCCGGGCAGGCCGGCCAGTCGCTGCCGAACAGGATCCGGTCGGGGTCCACGGTGGCCAGCAGGGTGCCGGCCGGGGACAGCGGGCCGGCGGTGTCGTAGTAGAAGCGGTGCAGGTGGTCCCGTACCGCGGCGGGCTCGACGGGCGGGTCGAAGGCGTACGCGAAGGCCTCCATGCGGGTCGCGATCTGCGGGAGGAAGCCGCCGCCGTGCGGGAGGAGCACCGAGAGGTTCGGGAAGCGGTCGAGGGTCCGGGTGCGGATCATGTTCGCGGCGGCGCGGGTGGTGTCGAGCAGGAAGTCGCAGAGGAAGTTCGGCACCCCGGGCACAGAAGCCGGCCCCCCGGGCCCACCGCCGCGGCCGCCGGGCCCGCCGGGTCCACTGCCCGGGCCCCCGGGTCCACCACCGGGGCCGCCGGGCCCACCGCCGCGGCCACCGGCCACCTGTCGGTGCTGCTCGGCC
>NZ_JBBDHD010000085.1:0-30523 GCF_044129415.1 Streptomyces racemochromogenes | reverse complement strand
CCGCCGAGGCGGCGGCGGTCCGCGCCGCCCTCGGCGCGGTCGTCCGCGATCTGGAGGAGCGAGCCGCCCGCGTGGGCGGCCCCGCGGCCGACGTGCTCGCCGCGCAGGCCATGATGGCCGCCGATCCGGTCCTCGCCGACGCGGCGGCCGCCCTGGCCGAACAGGGCACCGACGGCGCCCACGCCCTCGCCACCGCCTTCGACCGATTCCGCACCGCGCTGGCCGCCGGCGGTCATTTCGCGGAACGCGTCGCCGACCTGGACGACCTGCGCGACCGGGCGGTGGCGCACCTGCTGGGCCTGCCCGTGCCCGGTCTGCCCGACCCGGGACACCCGTACGTCCTGGTCGCCGAGGACCTGGCGCCCGCCGACACGGCGCTGCTCGACCCCGCCCGGGTGCTGGCCCTGGTCACCGTCCGCGGCGGGCCGACCAGTCACACGGCCATCCTCGCCAAGGCACTCGGCGTCCCCGCCGTGGTCGGCTGCGCCGGCGCCGTGGAGCTCCGGGACGGCCGGCAGGTCCTGGTGCACGGCGCGGACGGCGTGGTCGAGCCCGACCCGAGCCCGGAGTCGCTCGGGCGGGCCGCCGAACGGGAGCGCCGCCGCCGCGAGCTGACGGCCCGGGTCCAGGGTCCGGGCCGGACGGCGGACGGCCATCCGGTCGCACTCCTCGTCAACCTCGGAGCGCCGCACGAGCTGCCCGGCGCGGCCGCGGCCGACGCCGAGGGCGTGGGCCTGTTCCGCACCGAGTTCCTCTTCCTGGACCGCGCCGAGGCACCGGGACTCGCCGAACAGGCCGCCGCCTACCGGCGGGTCTTCGAGGCCTTCGCCGGCCGCCGGGTCGTCGTCCGCACGCTCGACGCGGGGGCGGACAAGCCGCTGCTCTTCGCCACGGCCGCCGATGAGGAGAACCCGGCCCTCGGCGTCAGGGGCCTGCGGACGGCCGTCCGCGACCCCCAGCTGTTGGAGACCCAGCTCGCGGCGATCGCCGAGGCCGCCGAGGACGGCGTCGCGCAGGTCTGGGTGATGGCCCCGATGGTGTCGGTCCCGTCCGAGGCCGCCGGGTTCGCCGCCCGGGTCCGTGCGCACGGCCTGCCGCTGGCCGGCGCCATGATCGAGGTCCCGGCGGCCGCCCTGCGGACCGACCGGCTGGCGGAGGTCTGCGACTTCTTCAGCGTCGGTACCAACGACCTGGCCCAGTACGCCTTCGCCGCCGACCGCACGCTCGGCTCCCTCGCCGAGCTCCTCGACCCCTGGCAGCCGGCCCTGCTCACGCTGGTCGCCTCCGCCGCCCGGTCCGCAGCCGAGCACGGCCGTCCGATCGGCGTGTGCGGTGAGGCGGCCGCCGACCCGATGCTCGCCCTGGTGCTGGTCGGCCTCGGCATCACCAGCCTGTCGGCCGCGCCCGCCTCGCTCCCGGAGGTACGGGCGGCACTGGCCGCCCACACCCTCGCGGAGTGCCGCGAACTCGCCGAGCTGGCCCTGCTCGCCGACGACGCCGCCGACGCCCGCGCAACGGTCCGGTCGAGGGCCGCGGGAGGCTGTTGAGAAGAGGCGCGACCGACGCGGCGGGCCCCCACGGCGGCCCCGACGGCGGACCGCGGGCCCCGTCCGGGGGACCGGCAGGACCGGCCCGCGCCGGTCCCCCTTCGGCCGGACCGGTGTGCGGGGCGGGCTCGCGGGACTCGGAGCCGGCTCGGGCGGATCCGGACCGCGCCCCGGAATCAGGCCGCGACGAGCTCCCGCTCGTGGTCCGGCGTCTTCACCGTGGGCTTCCTGTTCGGCAGCGAGAGCCGGAAGACCTTGCGCCACGCGGAGAACACCTGCTTGGGCAGCGGCCCGGTGACGTACTCCAGCTCGTACTTCTCGAACAGCGCGCGCACCTTGACCGCGACCTCGGCGTACCGGTTGCTCGGCAGGTCCGGGAACAGGTGGTGCTCGATCTGGTGCGACAGGTTGCCGGTCATGAAGTGCATGGCCCTGCTGCCGCTGATGTTCGCCGAGCCCATCATCTGGCGCAGGTACCACTGGCCGCGCGTCTCGCCCTTGATCGAGCGGCGCTCGAAGACCTGCACGCCCTCGGGGAAGTGCCCGCACATGATCACCGAGTGGGACCAGATGTTGCGGACCAGGTTCGCGGTGAACGTGGCGGCGAGCGTGGGGAGGAAGGAGGGGCCCGAGAGCAGCGGGTGGATCACGTAGTCCTTGAGCACCTGCTTGCGGATCTTGCGCCCCACGGCCCTGGCCCGCGCGCGGAACTCCGGGTCCTTGCGGCGGCGCCCCCGCAGGTTCTTGCCGAGCTCCAGGTCGTACGCCGCGATGCCGTACTCGAAGAAGCAGGCGTTGACGAAGTTCCACAGCGGCTGGCCGAGGTGGAACGGATGCCACCTCTGGTCCTCGTCGACGCGCATGATGCCGTAGCCGAGGTCGTTGTCCTTGCCGATCACGTTGGTGTACGTGTGGTGCAGCTCGTTGTGCGAGTGCTTCCACTGGTCGGACGGCGAGACGTGATCCCACTCCCAGGTGGTGGAGTGGATCTTCGGGTCCCGCATCCAGTCCCACTGGCCGTGCAGGACGTTGTGGCCGATCTCCATGTTGTCCATGATCTTCGCCACGGACAGCCCGGCGGTGCCGATCACCCACGCCGGCGGGAAGAACGAGAACAGCAGCACGCCCCTGCTGACCAGTTCGAGCGTGCGCTGTGCCGAGATGACTCTGCGGATGTAGGCGGCGTCCTTCTCGCCGCGGCAGGCGATCACCTCATCGCGGATCGCGTCCAGCTCGCGGCCGAGCTCCTCGATCTGCTCCGCGGTCAGGTGGGCGGTGGGGTCGATGGCGGTCAAGGTGCTCCTACTGTTCGATGGCGCAGGGGCCCGCCGCGGCGGACACGCAGGTCTGGATGAGTACGCCCGGCTCGGCCTCGGTGATCTCGCCGGTGCGCAGGTCGCGGACGGCGCCCGCCCTGAGCGGCGTGACGCAGCCGAAGCAGATGCCCATGCGGCACCCGGAGGGCATGAGCACGCCGGCTTCCTCGCCGACGTCCAGCAGCGGCGTGGCGCCGTCCGCGTCGACGGTCTTGCCGGTGGTGCTGAACGTGACCTGGCCGCCGTCACCGGCGACGACGGTGCCGGGGCGGAAGCGTTCGGTGTGCAGGCGCTGCGGGACGCCGTGTTCGCTCCAGTGCTCCTCGGCGGCGTCGAGCAGGCCCGTGGGCCCGCAGGCCCAGGTCTCGCGCTCGGCCCAGTCGGGCACGAGTTCGTCGAGACGGGCGACGTCGAGCCTGCCGTCCGTGCCGGTGTGCACCTCGGTGAGCCGCAGCTTCTTGGCCGCGACCAGGGCGTGCAGTTCGTCGCGGAAGATCACGTCCTGCGGCTGTGGCGCGCAGTGGACCATGACGACGTCGTCGAACCGGGTGCCACGCAGCATGCCCATCACGGGCGTGATGCCGCTGCCGGCCGTCAGGTAGAGCACCTTGGCGGGCCTGGCCTCCGGCAGCACGAAGTCACCGGCCGCCTGGTCGAGCTGGACCAGCGTGCCCGGCTTCGCCCTGCGGACCAGGTGGTTGCTGACCTTGCCGCCCGGGACGGTCTTCACGGTGATCGTGACCCGGCCGTCCCCGCGGTCGGGCGGCGAGGTGAGGGAGTAGGCACGCCACAGGCGCCTCCCGTCGACGTCGATCCCGATCCGCACGTACTGCCCGGGCGTGTGACCGCGCCAGCCCCGTCCCGGCCTGATCACGATGGTCGCGGCGTCACCCGTCTCGGGGTGCACGGCCTCGATGCGCCCCCGCAGGTCAGCGCCCGCACGCAGGGGGCTGACCAGGTCGAGGTAGTCCGACGGCAGCAGCGGCGTCGTGACCATCTCCAGCAGTTTCCACGCCCTACTGCGGAGGGCTGCACTCGTCATGACCCCAGCTTGATGCGCCGCGAGGCGTAAAGTCCTGACCGTAGGACGTAAATCTGGCCGGATGAATTGTTCGCAGGGAATAAAACATGAGCCACCCCATCCGGAGAGTCACGGAACCGGCCCTGGATGAGACGACGGTCACCGCGCTTCGGGCGGCGCTGACGGCCACCGCCGACGAGGTCGTCCAGGCGATCATCGACGAGGTCCCTCCCTATGCCAACGCCCTTTCGGGCCGCATGGGCGTCACCATCCGCCGAGCCGTCCGTACCGCCCTGGGGCACTACCTGGACCTCGCGAGCGGGAACGCCACGGGCGGCGACGCCGGTGACGCGGCCTACGAGCTGGGCCGCGGCGAGGTGCGCGACGGCCGTTCGATGGACGCCCTGCTCAGCGCCTACCGCGTCGGCGCCCGGGTGGCCTGGCGATGCCTGGCAGCGGGTGCCGTACCCGCAGGTCTGCCCGCCGCCGAGGTCGCCAAGTTCGCCGAGCTGACCTTCGCCTACATCGACGAGCTCTCCGCCGCGAGCGCCGCGGGCCACGCCGACGAACTGGCCGCCCGGGGCCGGGAGCACGAGCGCCACCTGGAACACCTGGCCCGTGACCTCCTCGCCGGCGCGAGCCCGGACGTGCTGCTGGCCTCGGCCCAACGGGCCGGGTGGCAGCCTCCTGTGTCGCTGACCGCGGTCCTGCTGCCCGCCGCCCAGGCCCGGCCCGCCTACCGCACGCTCGAACCGGGCACCCTCGTCCTCGACGATCTGCCGGACGCCACCGGTGTGCTGCTCGTCCCCGATGCCGACCGGCCGCATCTCCTGCGGCAGCTGACCGGGCGCACCGCCGTGGTCGGCCCGCCCCGGCCGTGGACCCGTGCGTCCGCCTCGTACGCACGAGCCGCACGCGCGCGCTCCCTCTCCTCCGCCATCCGCGACACCGAGGACCACCTGCCCGAGCTCGTGCTGAGTGCCGACGCGGACGCGTTCGCAGACCTGCGTGCCCGAGCCCTCGCACCCTTGAGGACCCTGCCCGTCGCGACCGCACGGCGGCTGGAGGAGACGTTGCGGGCGTGGCTGCTGCACCAGGGCAGACGGGACGAGGTGGCGGCGGCGCTGTTCGTCCATCCCCAGACGGTCCGGTACCGGATGTCGCAGCTGCGGGCGCTGTTTCCGGATCTCGCGTCTCCCGACCGGGTCCTTGAGCTGACGCTGGCCGTCGGTCTCCGGGTCGGCTGACGCGACCTTCGACCGTCCACGGCCGGGTTCGCGCCGTGCCGGGCGACGCTCGAACAGCGGCGTCGGTGGCCGGTCAGGCGAGGTCGGGGAGGGGGCGGCGAGCGACCTCGTGGGCGTCGTCCGGCGGAACGCCCAGCATGCGCAGGACCATCTCGGCGAGGTCCACCGCGGCGGCGTCGCCGTCCACATCGGGGCGGGCGAACCTCAGCTCCACCAGGGCCAGCAGGGTTCCGCCCAGCGCGGACAGGGCCACGGTCGGGTCGACGGCGGTGAAGCGGCCGGAGGCCATGCCCACCTCGACGTCCCGGCGGGCCCGCCGGGACAGGCCGTTGTCCGCGTGGATGTGGCCCAGGCCCCGGCGGCGCAGCACCTGCATCAGCTCCGGGTGCGACTCGGCCATGCGGGCGCTGAGCCGGAAGCCCGTCGCGACGAGCTCCGCCGGGTCGTCGATGCCGGCCAGGCGCTCGTCGAAGGTCTGGCCGAACTCCTCCAGCGCGTCCTGCACCGCGGCCTCGAACAGCTCCGTCTTCGAAGCGAAGTGGTTGTAGAACGAGCCGAAGCCGACGTCGGCGCGCTCGGCGATCACCTGGATGCTGACGCTGGTGTCCCCGGTCTCGGCGAGTATCCGGCGGGCGGCGCGGACGAGTGCTCCGCGGGTCTCGGCGCGACGCCGCTCGAATCGGTTGCTGGGCGGGGCTGACGTAGGCATGTCCGGATTCTAACCGCCGAGGCGATGACCATCGCAGTCCTGATGAATTCATCATTTCCTGCCGCGAACACCTTGACGACAGAACCGTCACACTTGATGATTTCCTCAAATAGCAATGTGGCTTGGAGGGCACCATGTCCGAAACCCGCGTCAACGCAGTCGGCGTCCCGGACGTCAGGACGGCTCATCAGGACCTCCACAGCGGGCAGGGCGCGCTGCGCGGCGAACATCCCGGGCGGTCCCGCAACCCCGTGATCAAGGTGGCCGACCTGGCCTGGCTGGAGTTCGAGAAGCCCGACCTGGACCGGGCCGAGGTCTTCGCCCGGGACTTCGGCTTCGGTATCGCCGCCCGGAGCGAGACCGAGCTGTGGCTGCGCGGCACCTTCGCCGGCTCGCCGTGCATGGTGATCCGGCGCGGCCGGACCTCCCGTTTCATCGGCCCGGCGTTCCGCGCCGCCGAGCGGGCCGACCTGGACCGGCTGGCCCGCGTCACGGGCACGTCCGTACGGGACGCGGACGTGCCCGGCGGCGGCAAGGCGGTCGACCTGCTCGACCCCTCCGGCTTCCCGGTCCGGGTCGTGCACTGCGCGGCGGAACTGCCGGCGCTGCCGGAGCAGCAGCCGCTCCTGCTCAACTTCGGCACCGGTCACCGTCGCACGAACGTCACCCAGCGCCCGCCGCGTGAACCCTCCCGCATCCAGCGCCTGGGGCACGTGGTTCTGGAGACGCGGGTGTTCGGGCGCGCCCTGGACTGGTACCTGGACACCCTCGGGATGATCGTGTCCGACTTCCTGTTCCTGGACGGCCGGCGCGGCCGTGGCCCGACGATGGCGTTCATCCGCTGTGACCAGGGCAGCCGGGCCGTCGACCACCACACGCTGGCCATGCACCTGGGCCCGGGCAACGGCTACGTCCACTCCGCCTACCAGGTGACCGACCTCGACTCGATCGCCGCAGGCGGCGAGTACCTGGCCGAGCGCGGCTACCGGCGCAGCTGGGGCATCGGCCGGCACATCCAGGGCAGCCAGCTCTTCGACTACTGGCGCGACCCCGACCGCCTCATGCTGGAGCACTTCGCCGACGGCGACCTGTTCTCCTGCGACCTGGAGCCCGGCTGGGCGCCCATGTCGACCTGCGGCCTCGCCCAGTGGGGACCTCCTGCCACCCGTGACTTCCTCGGCACGAGCCCCTCCCCGCAGCGGGTCCGTGACGTCATCGAAGCCCTGCGAGGCGACAACGAGATGGACCCGGCACGCCTGCTGGGCCTGCTCAAAGCCGCCACGTCCTGAACCCCCGACCCCTCCACGAAGGTACTGATATGAGCACCAACGTCCTGCGGACCGCCGACGGATGGTGGGTCCTCCGCGGCGACCGCGCCGTCCCCGTCGGCACCGGGGCCGCCACCACCGCCGAGCTGATCGCCGACCGGGCGGCCGTGCGCGAGGCCGCCCTCTCCGGGGAGGCGGGCACGCCCGTCGCCGACCTGGTCGCCCTCTCGCCGGTCACCACCCCCTGCCGGGTGGTCGCCCAGATGGTCAACTACCGCAGCCACGCCCGTGACTCGGGCTTCACCGGCGACATCCCGCCCGCCTTCTTCCGCAAGGCGTCCGGGTCGGTGAGCGGCCCGGGCGAGGCGATCGTCCGGCCGCCGCACGTGAGGTTCCTCGACTACGAGATCGAACTCGGGCTCGTCATGGGCGCACCCCTGCCCGTCGGCACCGTGGTCGAGGAGCGCGACCTGCCGTCGTACGTCGCCGGGCTGGTGATCACGAACGACGTCAGCGCCCGTGAGGTGCAGCTGACCAAGACGCAGTTCTACGAGAGCAAGTCGTACCCGACCTTCACGCCGACCGGCCCCCGCCTGGCGCTGCTGGAGCCCGAGGACTTCGCCCGCCTCCTCGATCTGCGGCTGCGGCTGTCGGTCAACGGCGAGCTGCGCCAGGACCGCACCCTCGCCGACATGATCGTCCGCCCGGCACGGGCGCTGACCCTCCTGGCCCGCTTCCAGGCCCTCGACCCCGGCGACCTGCTGCTGACCGGGACCCCCGGCGGCACGGCCCTCAAGGCCCCGCCCAAGGCCGTCGAGAAGATCGGCGCGCTGCTGCCGCCCGCCGTGAAGTGGAAGGCGTTCTTCAAGAGCCAGGCCCGTAACCCGCACTACCTGCACACGGGTGACGTGATCACGGCGACGATCTCGACCGCGGACGGGCGGATCGACCTCGGCGAGCAGCGCACGCCCGTCACGGACGCCGGGGGTACCCCGTGTTCGAAGAGCCCGGGGGAAGGACCCGAGGTGAGCCGCGCATGACCGCCGACCAGGCCGGACCCCGGGACACCGCACCCGGGCCCGTACCCACCGCCCCCGCCCCCGTCGTGATCATCGGCGCCGGGCCGGTGGGCGTGACCGCCGCCCTCCTCCTCGCCCGGCGCGGTATCCGCACCGTCGTCCTGGAACGCCACCAGGACGTCTACCCGCTCCCGCGTGCCGTCGCCACCGACGACGAGGTGCGCCGCATCCTCCAGGCCGCGGGCGTGGGCGAGGAGTTCGCCGCGATCGCCCGCCCCGCGAACGGACTTCGGCTGCTGGACGCCCGGCACCGGGTCATGGCCGAGTTCCGGCGCTCCGAACACGGCCACCACGGCTACCCGCAGACCAGCATGTTCGACCAGCCCGAGCTGGAGCGACTGCTGCGCGACGCCCTCGCCGGGCGCCCGGAGTGCGAACTGCGGGGCGGCGTCGAGGTCACCGGCGTCGTCCCGGACCCGGCCGGCCCCGTGCGCGTGACCTACCGCGACGACGACGGTGACCACCACCTGTGGGCCGAGGCGGTCCTCGGCTGCGACGGCGCGGGCAGCCTCACCCGTGCCGCCATCGGCGCCGCATGGGAGGACCTGCGGTTCGAGGAACGCTGGACCGTCATCGACGTCCGCACGAAGGCCGACGTCCGCTGCTGGGAAGGCGTCGACCAGGTCTGCGACCCGCGCCGGCCGGCGACGTTCATGCGCGTCGGTGAGGACCGCTACCGCTGGGAGTTCCGGCTGCACGACGGACGGCAACCGGTCCGCGAACTGATCGCCCCGTGGCTGTCGCCCTCGTACGACGGGGACTTCGACGTCGTACGGGAGACGCAGTACACCTTCCGGGCGCGCGTGGCCGACCGGTGGCGCAGCGGACGGGTCTTCCTCCTCGGCGACGCCGCCCACCTCACCCCGCCGTTCATCGGGCAGGGGCTGTGCTCGGGCCTGCGTGACGCCCACAACCTCACCTGGAAACTGGCCCGCGTCCTGGGCCAGGGCGGCGACGAACGGCTGCTGGACACGTACGAGAGCGAACGCAAGCCGCACGCACGGCACGCGATCCGGCTCGCGGTTGCCATGGGCTGGGCCATGACCGGCGGCCAGGACGGCGCCGCCGCGCTGCGCCGCCGGCTCCTGGCCGCGGCCTGCCGCATACCCGGCCTCACCGCGGCGGCGGGCCGCGACCTCAGCCCACCCCTGACCGCCGGGCCCCTCGTCCGGCGCCGTACGCGCAGGAGCCTCGTGGGCACCCACTGCCCCCAACCGCGGGTGCCGGGACCCGACGGCGGGCGCTCCCGCCTCGACGACCGGCTCGGCGACGGCTTCACCGTGCTGACCGCCGCCGAACCCTGGCCCTCGCTGCGCGCCCTCGCCCACGGGCTCGGCGCCCCGGCGATCCCCGTGAGCGGCCTCCGGGACGACGGCACCCTCAGCGCCTGGCTGCGCGCCGGGCGGGCGGACGCCGTCCTGCTGCGCCCCGACCGCGTCGTCATGGACCTCGTCCCGGCCGGGAGGCACGACTTCACGGACACCGCCGCGTGGGCACCCCTCCTGCACACCCCGCGCAGAACAGCCCGCTGAGGACCGCCACCCGACGACCGGCCCGAACCGTACCGGGCGCGACGGGGGAGTCCCGCAGGCGGCGGAGCGCCGGCCCCGTGCGCGTTCCCCGTCATTCGAAGGCGGCGGCCGCCTCCTTCAGCGCGCGGGCCACGACCGCCGGGTCGTAGGGTGCCTGCGGGCCGGGGTGGTAGGTCACCGAGCGCAGGCGGCCGGTGTAGCGGAAGCTGCGGTGGCGTTCGTAGACCGGCCAGGAGACCGGGGACTTGCGGTCCACGCCCACGCCGATGCCTTGCAGCGGCGCCATGCCGATGAGCTGGTGGACGCTGTCCGACCGGCCGGTCTCCACACCGTCGATCAGGATGCGGAACTCCCAGCGCAGACCCTCCACCGCGGTGGCCGCGAGCGTGACCCTGCGCCGGCCCGCCGGCAGCGGGCCGCCGTCGGTCTCGTGCAGGTCGCCGTACTCGTTGTAGGCGAACCGCAGCCGCCCGTCTTCCACGTACAGGCTGTAGCCGCCGCCCTGGTCGCCGTGCGAGACCAGCAAAGGCGACACCGCCGGTCGGTGGCACCGAGCCGGTCACACCGACCGGTGCCCAGTTGGTCAAGGCTCCCACTCTGCCGGTGAGCATCGGCAAGGCCTCTCCGACTCCGGAGAACCCGACTCCACCGACGCCCTCCGGCACCTGGTCTGTGTCGGTCGAGACGCGCGCCAAGACAGAGGCGGCCAACATCGACGGCGCTCTCATCAAGGTGACACCGCCCGCCGAGGGCTCCACTCCAGTCGACGTGCAGCTGGACTAATGCTTCCCGAGCACCCCGGACCTCCCCGAGTGCACCGTCGCCAAGGACGTCCCCAGCAACAACGACCCCGCCACGGGAACGGTCCGCGCCACCATCGATCCTGGCACAGCGCCCGGCCAAGGGATGCGCACCATGGCTGGTGGCGGCGGTGGCCCCAACGTTCTAGCCGCTTCCGACTCGGCTTCAGGAGCGGGCGGGACCTACACGGCCAGCATCCTGTCGCCGAGCGGGGCCTGGAGCGCGGGAGGTAGCGGCGGCGGCTTCTCCTGGTCCTACCCCGTCACAGTGCCCCCCTCGCCGGCCGGACCCAGTCCGCAGATCAGCTTCTCCTACTCATCGCAGGCCGTCGACGGGCGAACATCTGTAGCCAATGGCCAGGCTTCCTGGCTGGAGCGCCGCTACCGGTCCTGCTCCGCCGACCTGAAGGCCGTTCCAGAGCAGCCGAACAACGACAACGCCACAGACAACTTTGAAGGTAGCGGGCGTTGCCTGAAGGACGCAACGCCCTTTCCCTGCAAGAATGCTTCCTTCTTCTAGAAGAACCCCAGCTTCTTCGGCGAGTAGCTACAAAGAATATTCTTCGTCTGCTGGCGGTACAGCAAATGCACCCATGCTGACCAGCGAGAAGGCTGGTTTACGGTGCTCCCTGGCAGGGCCTGGTCCGGAAATGGTCCGGATCTTTGTGAGGCACATGGGGGGCGTCAACGCACGCCTGACGGTTGGTGGGGGCCCATTTGGGAGCGGTTGGGCCAACGGAGGTTCGAAGTCCCCGGACAAGCGGTTCGGGCGGCACCAGGAGATTTCTTGTACAACGAACTGACGTCCGGGGCACGCAGGAAAGGTTGGTGCTGTATTCCTGCAAGATGCCGGAGTGGGACACCACCGATCCAGGATCCGGTGTCGCTCGTGACGCCTTTTCCAGTACCGCATTGGGTCGACTGGGAGTTCTCACACCGGATCCGGCTGGCCACCGAAGGGTGATCGCCGGGAGCGTGCGGACAGCGGCTCCATCCTTGATGTCTGGCTGCAAACCTCGCCGGCCCCAGAGGGTGACTGTTGTCACTGTCCTGGGGTCCGACGGCTGTTCGACCTAAGCCGCATCAAGCTACTCGACCACAGGGGCAAGGAGGGCGAGGTTACCGATGCGGTTGGCGTGAGGAGGGCAAAGCGGCCCGTCCTTTCCCGTAGGTCGTGATTGAGCCAAAGTGTTGAGATTCGCGCTGGGGTGGGATGCGTTGGTAACGGGCTTTTGCTAAGGAATCTGCAGTAAGTGAGCCTATAGGGCAATAAGTTACTAGCTGGTAGTCGCGATGGGTGCCGCCATGATTTGGCCATGCCTTGTGGATCAGAAGACACCCTCAGCTTCAAGCATGTCTAGTGACGCCATGAACGGTCAGGGGGGCGAACGGAACGTGTGGCCCGACGAAGGGCTCACACGCAGGCTCAAGGCGCTGGCCTGCACGGCGCCCTTGCACGAGCTCGACATTCGCAAGGCGAAACTGCCATGGCTGGACAGCTCTCATTACCAGATGGCCGAGGTGGCTCTGCAGATCATTGATCACGTGGCCATCGCGATGGACTACGACAGAGGGGCGAACCATGAGCAGGTCCTGCTCCGGGCCCGGGGTTTCGTCGGCTCGCAGGCGCCTGACCGCCCTGCCGACGAGCACACACGCGTCGCCGGATGGGTGCTCGACTCCCTGATTAACGTACGGGACATAGACAGGGGCTTCCGCCGCTTCTACGGAGAGGTGGACGACGCGGGTGCGTACGCGCTGAGGAAGTGGGACTTCAAGCTGATCGAAGAACGTTCGGACAGCAACGGAGACCTGTATCTGCGTGCTTCCAACGAGGCCTTGAACGTTTTGGTCGGCGCGTTGGACACAGATGTGGAATCAGCTCAGATTGCCGCCGAGGTGAGGTTGCGCAACCTCATCGGCAGGGGGCGGCTGACCGACGCGAAGGCCGTCGCCGAGCAGGCCCGTATCCGCACCATTCAGTACGCGGAGATCATCCGCGCTCAACTCGATGCCACGAGCCGGAACGTGACGACGGTCGACTGGACCGAAGAGGTACCGGACCTCCTCAACGAGGCTCTTGATCACGTCGGCCACCGGCTCCAGGAAGAGTCCGCGATCGCCCGGTCCGTTTCCACCGAGCGTGACCAGTCCGAGGATGCGGTCCGTAGGAAACAGGCCGCCGACCTGGTCGACATCGTGGAGGACTGCATTCGGCGGCACACCCGGCTGCAGATCCGTTTGCGCGGCGCTCGCACGCTCTTCCTCGACGAACAGGACCGCCAACAGTTCTCCGGAACCGCCCTCCGGGCTTCGGTGGACGTGTACGGCGACCTCCTTCAGCCGGTGCTCAGGCTTACGCTGGCCGATGCCTTCCATCCGGTGCGCTCCTTTTACGAGCAGTCCGTGGGGCCGACGACGGATGACCAGCTCTGTCTGGCCACGTTGGTTCCTGCGTTGCTCGCCCCTTCACCCGAACGCACCCGGTTCACGGGCGAGGAGGAGCCGGAGCTCGTCCCGGTGGTGGAAGTACGCGGATACACAGACAAGCAACAGCACGTGGCCGAGTCCTTGGTCGATCTGGCCGACGATGCACGGCCGTTGTCAGAGCTGCTGGAGGAGGCCGCTGCACTCGATCCGGAACTCCCCGACCTACTGGCGTTGTTAGCGCTGCGGGCCTTCAGTCCACAGTTGGGGGCGGCATTGAGCGAGGGAGCCGACCGCGTCCTGTTCGCCGTATCGGCGGGGATCTCATTGGACAGCCAAGGGTTCGAGGGTGACGACTTGTTGCTGACGTCTGCGGCATTCGACCGTGCGGCTCTGGACGCCGACCGTCTGGAGAGGAACAGCGGACGATCATGACCATCGAGACCATGGCCGAGGACGCGGAGGCCGCGGGCAGACTCATCGGATACGGCTTCAGGCCTAAGATCCGACCCGCGCGCGACAGTGCCTACGCGGCACTCGTAAAGCGCTATGCCGAGGACCCGGACTTCGAGACGCTCGTCACCCGGTACGCGGCGGGAATGGGGCTGAGGGTCATCGCGGTCACCTCGCGTGCCGGCATGGTGCACACCGCGCTGCCGGGGTCGGCCTTCGAGACTCGGATGGACCAGTACGCCCGGCACGTGCGGATGCGGGAGAGCCGGGAGGCCGAGCGCATCCTGTACGGCATCACGCACCTGGCTGTCGCGGCCCTGGCCTTCCCCCGGCCCGAGGACTTGGCCGATGACGGCTACCAGGGCAAGGTCCGGGTGTCGTCCATCGACCGGCTCGTGCGATCGGTATGCCGAGTGTTGGCGGAACGCGTCGCTGAGAGCGCGGAGTCGCAGGATCCACCGGCTCAAGCTCCGGAACTGGAGAGGGCCTGGCGGGCCTACGAACGTCGGCCCGAAGTCGCCCCCACCAAGGGCGGACGATCAGGGGCATCGGCCACTCGCAGCCTGATAGGGCGGGCTCTCGCGCACCTCGTTGATCGCGGGATGTTCCACCAGGGCAGAGCCGACTCCGAGGACGGGGAGAAGATCTTCGTCGCCACCCACCGCTATCAGGTCCATGTGCGCGAATTGGCCAGCACACGTGCCTATGAGGAACTGACCGCACTCGGGGTACTGCCTCCCATTGCTGGGACCGGGACACTCCGGACCACCCGCGCCGAGACGCTGTACGACTAGGAGAACTGCGCCATGTACGAGCTGTCCCGCGTCCGGCTGAGGACCGTTGGACCAGCAGGTGCCCGCTTCCACGACGTCACCCTGGACCTCAGTGGCGCGGGACGCCCGGTGGGTGCCGAGCAGGGAGCCCTCTTCGACGCCACCGCTACGACCTACCGACCCTCGCCCGCCAGCCTGGTTCTGCTGGAGAACGGGGGCGGCAAGTCCGTTCTTCTCAAGCTCGTCTTCTCCGTCGTCCTTCCCGGGCGGCGCCATACCGTGGGCACGACCAACACGCGCGTCCTGGAGAAGTTCGTCATGCCCAAGGACGTGTCCCACATCGTTCTGGAGTGGATGAACCCGCTCACCGGCGATCTGCTGCTCACCGGCAAGGTGCTGGCATGGCGCAACCAGGTTGCCTCCGAAGTCTCGGACAACCTCAGCGAGCGCTGGTACTGCCTCCGGCCCAGTAACGAGATCAACCTTCGAACCCTCCCGATGGCGGTCGGTGCGAAGTCGCGCACCTTGGACACATACCGGGACGAGCTCCAGGAGGCGCACGCGGCTGACCAGAGTCTGGACCTGTACTGGACACGGCATCAGGGCGACTGGACGAATAGGTTGCAACTGCTCGGCATCGACCCCGAACTCTTCAGGTACCAGCGGGAGATGAACGTCGACGAAGGCGAAGCGGCGAACTGGCTCAAGCTCGATTCGGACGTGAAGTTCGTCGACTTCCTGCTGCGGGCGATCGTCAGGTCAGAGGAAATGGACGACCTGGCGGCGCTGGTCTCCGAACACGTGGAGCGGCTCGCGAGCCGTGGGTTGCTCCTCACCGAGCGGGAGTTTGTCGCCGGCGCACTCGATCTCCTGGGCCCGATCGTAGAACTGGCCGAAGCGGGCCGCCTATCGCGGCGCCGAGCGGAGAAGGCCGCCCGTGATGTCACGGAGCTGGGCGAACGGCTTCGGGTGCGCGCGCGAAGCGAGCAGGACGTGGTGCGTGGACAGCGCGCAAAGGTCGTCACGTCGCAAGAGGAACTCGATGAGCTGACACGCGCCGCCGACCAGGCCGAGGCGATCGTGGTCGAACTGCGTTGCCACCTTGTCTACTTGAAACACAAGATGGCTCAGCGGGAGCTGACGGCGAGCGAGGATGCACTGTCGCAGGCTCGCGCTCTCGTCGCCGCGTGGCGAGAGACTTCGACCGTGCATGAGTACGACGACAGCATCGCTCAGGTCAAGGCGCTGACCGATCTCATCGGCGCTGAGGAGGAGAAGGCCCGTCCGGCATTGGAAGAACGCGACGTCGCGGCCCGCCGCCTTGCACGCAGCCTGTGGGCGACGGCTGACGAGGCTGCCCAAACTGCCTCCGGCGAGCTGAAGCGGGCTGCGGCCGGGGAGAAGGAGAAGAGCGCCGCACAAGAGCGTGCTCGCGCGGCGCACCGAGACGCCACGAAGGCCGAATACGAGGCCGCCCAGTTCTGCCAATCGATCACACGCCTGCACGAGGACATCGAGGCAGCCGTCGCCGACGGTCTGCTGCATGACGCCGTCGCATTGCCCCGGACCGTGGAGACCGTTCAGAAAGGACGCGACAACGCAGCCCAGCGAGTGACGGATCTAGAACGAGAATGGGCAGAACTCGCAGATCGAGAGGCCCTCGCGCAGGACGAGTTGCGGAAGGCCGGGGCGGAGGCAGGAGACCTGCGTGGGCGTCGTGACGGTCTCATCGCCCGCCTGGACGAGGTCCGCACACAAACAGCGCGCTTGGAAGCGAACCCCCGACTCGCCGGGCTCCTCGATGTGCCGCACATCGACCTCGAACGCGACGTGACCTCGCTCCTGGACGCGTTGACCACCGCACGCGGTGAGGCCGAACGAGAACGGACCGAGCTCAAGGTCGTTGAGTCCATCGATGAACAGGCACGCCTCGCCCTGGCCGCAGGCGACCTCCTGCCACCCGCCCAGGTGGTCTCTGACGCCTGCAAGGCGCTTGAGACCGCAAAAGTGGTCGCGGTCCCGGGGTGGCGCTACCTCTCGGCCATCCCCGATGCTGACCGGCGACGAGACATCGTGGAGCGGCTGCCGCACCTGGCCGCGGGAATCCTCCTTCACGATCCTGACGACATCGACCGGGCCCGAGAAGTACTCACGGCACTGCGTCCCCAGCCGACCGTTTTTGTTTCGGTTTCGACAACCAGGACCTTCACTGACCCCGAGGCGGAACTGACAGGCGGCGTCGAGGCGGTGATCCCGCCCCACCCCGCTCTGTATGACGTGGACGCGGCATACGCCGAGCACGAGGCGATCAACGCTCGGTACGCCGTAAACAGTGCCCGGGCCGAGGAGCTTGCCGCACGCATCGAGCAGGACGGCAGTCTGACCTATGCCCTCACGAACTGGCGGACGCTTTACCCGGAAGGCAGTATCGCCGCACTGACCGAAGAACTCGCGGGTGTGGTGCTGGAGCACACAGCCGCCGAAGCTCAGGTGGCCGAACGCCGGGAAATGCTCCAGACGCTCCAGGAAGGGCGGCAGAAGATCAAGGAGGAGCTCCCGCCCCTGCGTGAGACTCGGGACTCGCTCACCAAACGGCTGGAGCGTCTCAGGGAACTTGCCGACCGGCACGGCCATTTGGCGGAGTGGACAGAGCAGGTGTCGGTCGCGACAGCGAGGGTACGGGAGTACCAGGAAGCCGCGGGGAAAGCAGAGGATGAGGCCGCCGAGCTCCAGAAGCTCGTCACGGACCATCAACGCAGAGCAGACGAACATCGACGCACCGTGCGTATCGTCAACGAAGAGCGAGCCAAGCTACCCGGAAGCGAGGTCGTCCGCCGCTCCGATCCTGTTCCCGAACTCTCCACAGCCTTGCTGCGGAGCACGTACGACCAGGCCGCAGCGCGATACCTGCGCGTCCAGGTCGGGAGCGACCTGCTGGAAGAACGTGAGCGAGCAGACGAACGTGCCGCCAAGGCGAAACGAGCCTACTTCGAGCTCTCCGAGGAACTCCGCGACAGGGCGGCCGTACTGCTTAAGAGCCCCGAGGGTTCCGAGGAAGCCGCGCGAGTGACGGCTTTGGAAATTGCGGTCCATGCGGCGGAGGAAGCCGAGGCCGGAGCACGGAAGGCAGCAGTGGCCGAGTCCCGCCGTGCGGACGAACTAACAGCTGCGAAGGGTCGCGTGACGACCAAAGTAAAGATTCCCGAGTACCCGGTCGACATCGAGTCCTGTATTGAAGCAGTTGATGAAGCCGGCCGACAGCAGACTTTAAGTGCTCGCAAGGTGACGGCCCAGCAGGAACTGCACATTCGGCTCGGACACCAACTGGAGAGTGCCGAGGCATCGGCGAAGGCCTTCCAGTTCATCGTCGACGGATTTACCACAGACTTGCCCGAGGGTGGCAGCGAGGCCGTAGGCATCACGCCCTACGAAGGGGATGCGGGCACAGCCCAGGACCTCGTCACCCGGCTGACCAAGGAACGAACGGCCTGCGAATCGCATGCCTACACCGACGAGCAGACCCTGCGCGCGGCTACGGAGAGAATCACGCACCACGCCGCTGCCCAAGAGTTCAAAGACCTGCACGTCCGTGTGCAGACACAGATTCGTATTGCGGGTTGGGAAACGGTGGCGGCCCGCGCCACTGAGTGGACCGACGCCCTCCGGCCGCGCCTGCGCGCCTTGAACGAGGAGATCGACCAGACAGAGCGACACCGCACACTGATCGTGCAGAACCTCAAAGCGCAGGTCGACAAGGCATTGGCCTCGTTGCGTCAGGCGCAGCGGATGTCACGACTGCCGGCAAGCCTGGACGACTGGGCCGCTCAGGAGTTCCTCCGCTTCCGTTTCACCCCGGCAGAGGGCGACACCGCGCACCTGCGCATCGGCGAGGTCATCGACGAGGCGGCGAAGGGCCATACTGCGGATGGACGGACGGTGCGCAGGGATGGGATGTCGCTGCTGCTCGCGGGGGTGAGGGCAGTAGTCCCCAAGGGGTTCCGGATCGACATGCTCAAGCCCGACGCTGTGCTGCGCAACGAGCGGATCAGAGTCTCTGAGATCAAGGACGTTTTCTCCGGCGGGCAGCACCTCACCGCGGCCATCCTTCTGTACTGCACCATGGCCGCCCTGAGGGCGAGTAACCGGGGCAGGGAGAGGGACACGCACTCTGGTGTCCTGTTCCTCGACAACCCGATCGGCCGGGCCAACGCAGACTATCTGCTGGCCCTCCAACGCAAGGTCGCCGAAGCACTGGGCGTGCAACTCATCTACACCACAGGGTTGTCCGACGACGGCACGCTCAAACGCTTTCCTCTCATTCTGAGGTTGCGTAATGACGCCGATCTGCGGGCGGGACGCAAGTACCTCAGCGTGACCGACCGAATCCAGGAGGCGCTCGACGTATTGGCCGAGCCGGACGGCACGGGCAACGTCACTGCCACCAGAATCTTCAAGCGAGAGACGGAAGACGGAAGCCCCCGTGAAGCACAGGCAAAGTGAGTTCATCCGGCACCTGAGAGCTGGTGCCACCGAGGCGGGCTGGAACGGCGCACGCAGGACACGCGTCGTGCTGGACGACATCTGGGTGGCATTCCGGAGGGTGAATAACCGTAATCCGGACGGTGAATACGAACCGCTACTCATGTCACGACTATTGGACGAGCTCGAACAGCACGGTCTGATCGAGCAAATGAAGCAACGTACCCGGGACAAGGTGTCCCTGCCAGTCAAGATCTGGCTCTGTGCCACCGCTCCTCCGCGATCCGCCGTACCGCCTATGCCGCACTGGCACCCCGACCTCTACCGGCTCGCCCGGGAGTGGCCGACCGCGACTTCGAAGCAGCGCTCCGCGTATGCGGCCGTCAATCAGTGGCTGATGACCGATCCGGACTTCTTTCCTGTGCCGCTCCGGGAGCGGGCTCTGGAGATCTTCGGAACTTACGGAAGCGAAGCGGATTTCCCTATGCCGGAAAAGACCTTCGACACCCTGCGCTCGGGGCCGATCTTCGGAGACCCCGAGCGTCTGCACGCGACTCTGCGTACGTTCACGACGCACCCACCGCTGCTCACAGAGACGTTCCTGACCGAAATCGGGGACGGCTACTACCAGCGTGTCGGCTCGGGAGACATTCTGCTCGTGGTCGAAAACTCGGCCACCTGGTGGTCTCTCGTGCACAGCCTCCCCGACAACCACCGGCTGGGGTACGTCGCCTGGGGACTCGGCGGCACATTCCGTGCGTCGGTCAACACGCTCGCGGCAAAGCACCTTATCAAGGAGATCCGCTACTTCGGTGACCTTGATCTCAGCGGTATCCGTATTCCGCACGCGGCATCCAAGACGGCGATGGATCGAGGCCTTCCTGCTGTCCAGCCCACTGAACGTCTTTACGGCGCGCTGCTGGAACTAGGACGCGCACGCTGTGCGAAGGAGAGGGGTATCGATGCAGGGGAGGCTTGCGCTCTGGCCGAGTGGATGCCCATAGCTCACCGGGCGAAGGCGGTCGGCCTCCTGACCGCTGGCCGGCGCTTGGCGCAGGAGTGGGTCGGCTACCGGTACTTGACGCGCAACACGGCTTGGCACGCCGACCTCGTTTGACTTAGGCCGGACGCATCGGCGCGGGCATACGGCACCTGCGCACGATGATCGGCACGTCGCAGACCACGCGTATCGCGTGTCATGTACGCAAGTACAGGTGGGTGCACAAGATCAAGAAGTATAGTCTGATGTCGGTGTGCGGCGCGTTGGGCTTCGTGCAGGGCCTTGCGCCGAGCCGTGATACTCGTCGTGCCGACCCTCTCGCCGATCTCGCCCCAGGCCGCTACTGACCAGCGTGCTTGAGGAAGCGATGGCGCCTGCGGTGCGGGCGACGACCGCCTCATTGGTGTCATGTAGAGACCGGGCTCTGGGGTGAATAGTAGTGCCGTGCCTCCGTTCCCCAAGGATGAATTCGCTCATTCTGGGTTTTCGTAGGGCTGCCAGATTTCAAACTTCTTGGTCCGTGACTGGTCCGGAGGAAGGGACTGAAGCGGTCCAGAGGTCGCTTAAGGGCCTCGTTCGATTACTTTCTGTAATTGACGTGAGCGTTGCCTGGAGAGGGCAATGCCCTCTCCAGGCAACGGATTTCTGCTCTCTAGAAGAAGCCGAGCTTCTTCGGCGAGTAGCTGACCAGCAGGTTCTTCGTCTGCTGGTAGTGCTCCAGCATCATCTTGTGGGTTTCGCGGCCGATGCCCGACTGCTTGTAGCCGCCGAAGGCGGCGTGGGCCGGGTACGCGTGGTAGCAGTTCGTCCAGACGCGGCCCGCCTGGATCGCGCGGCCCGCGCGGTAGGCCGTGTTGACGTCGCGGGTCCAGACGCCCGCGCCCAGGCCGTACGCCGTGTCGTTGGCGATGCGGACCGCGTCGTCGAAGTCCTCGAACGAGGTCACCGACACCACCGGGCCGAAGATCTCCTCCTGGAAGATCCGCATCCGGTTGTCCCCCTCGAAGATGGTCGGCTGGACGTAGAAGCCGCCCGACAGGTCGCCGCCGTGGTCGATGCGGCCGCCGCCCGTGAGGATCTTCGCGCCCTCCCGCTGGCCGATCTCCACGTACGACAGGACCTTCTTCAGCTGCTCCTCCGAGGCCTGCGCGCCGATCATCGTGTCCGTGTCCAGCGGGTGGCCCGGCACGATCAGTTCGGTGCGCGCGACCGCCGCGTCCAGGAAGTCGCCGTAGCGGCCGCGCTCGACCAGGGCGCGCGAGGGGCTCGTGCACACCTCGCCCTGGTTCAGCGCGAACATCGTGAAGCCCTCCAGCGCCTTGTCGCGCAGGTCGTCGTCCTTCGCCCAGATGTCGTCGAAGAACAGGTTCGGGCTCTTGCCGCCCAGCTCCAGCGTGACCGGCTTCAGGTGCTCCGCCGCGTACTGGAGGATCAGCCGGCCCGTCGCCGTCTCCCCGGTGAAGGCCACCTTCGCCACGCGCGGGCTCGATGCCAGCGGCTTGCCCGCCTCCTCGCCGAAGCCGTTGACGATGTTCACCACCCCGGGGGGAAGGAGGTCCGCCACCAGGCTGAGCCAGTAGTGGACGGACGCCGGGGTCTGCTCGGCGGGCTTGAGTACCACCGTGTTGCCCGCGGCCAGGGCCGGGGCCAGCTTCCACACCGCCATCAGGATCGGGAAGTTCCACGGGATGATCTGCCCGACCACGCCCAGCGGCTCGTGGAAGTGGTAGGCCACCGTGTCCTCGTCCAGCTGGCTGAGGGAGCCCTCCTGCGCGCGCAGCGCCCCCGCGAAGTAGCGGAACTGGTCCACGGCCAGCGGCAGGTCGGCGGCGAGGGTCTCGCGGACCGGCTTGCCGTTCTCCCAGGTCTCCGCGACGGCCAGGGCCTCCAGGTGCTGCTCCATGCGGTCCGCGATGCGCAGCAGGATGCCCGCCCGCTCCGCGGCCGGCGTACGGCCCCAGGCCGGGGCCGCCGCGTGGGCCGCGTCCAGGGCCCGCTCCACGTCCTCCGCCGTGCCCCGGGCGACCTCCGTGAAGGGCTGTCCGGTGATGGGGGAGCGGTTCTCGAAGTACCGGCCGCGCGCGGGCGGCACGTACTCCCCGCCGATGTGGTGGTCGTAGCGCGTCGCGTACGCCATCAGGGCGCCCTCGGTGCCGGGTGCGGCGTAACGGGCCATGGTGGTCCTCCCCTTGCCGGGCGCCGCCCGCCGTCGGACAGCGCTCGGGAGGGAGGCTAGGGGCGGGCGGGTTGCGGGAACGTTGCACGCCCCGCGCCCAGTTCCTCGTCGAGGGAGCGTACGCGGGCCAGCGCGGCCGGCCGGTCCCGCGGCGGCAGCGCCGCGGCCAGGGCCCGCCACACCTCCGGGTCCTCCGCGCCCCACGGGCTGCACACCCAGTCCGACAGCAGTCCCACGTCCGCCCGGGCGATCACCGCCGCCCGCGCCTGGTCCTCGATCCGCCGCCGCAGCCGGACGATCCCCGGGGCCGAGGAGGCCGGCAGCAGGGGACCCGGATAGCGGGTGAGGGCGGCCGAGACGGCGCCCGTCGCCAAGTGCCGTGTCACGGCGGTGAAATCGGCCTCCAGGGGGACGGCGGTGCGGTACGGGCGCGAGAGCAGGTTCCCGGCGCCCAGGAGCGCCCGCAGCCGGGACATCTCCGCCCGCAGGGTCACGGCCGCCACCGACTCGTCCTCGTAGAGGCAGTAGGCCAGCTCCTCCCCGGTCAGCCCCTCCGGGTGCTGTGCGAGCAGGGCCAGGATCTCGCTGTGCCGCCGCCCCGTCGTGATCCGCCGCCCGCCGAGCACCAGCAGCGCCTCGTCCCGGCCCAGCGCGGTCAGGGTGTGGGCGGCGGCCGCGTCCGGCTCGGGTGGCAGCAGCGCCAGCTGGGCCTCGGCCGCCCGGGCCACCGCTCGTACGAAGGCCAGCGAGTGGGGGTGGGCCAGACCGTCCCCGCCCGTGATGTCCACCGCCCCCAGCACCCGTCCGGTGCGCGGGTCCCGGACCGGCGCCGCCGCGCAGGTCCAGGGGTGTACGCGGCGGCTGAAGTGTTCGGCCCCGAAGACCTGTACGGGTTCTCCCAGCGCGACCGCCGTACCGGGGGCGTTGGTTCCCATCGCCGTCTCCGCCCAGCGCGAGCCCGGGACGAAGCCCAGCCCCTCGGCCCGGCGCAGGGTGGCGGGTTCGCCCTCGACCCACAGCAGGCCGCCCCGCGCGTCGCACACGGCCAGCAGGTGGGCCCCGTGCGCGGCGAACGTTCCCACCAGGTCCCGGAACAGCGGCATCACCCGGGCCAGCGGATGCCGCTCCCGGTACGCCAGCAGCTCCGGCTCCGGCCGCTCCAGCCGGGGCGCGCACTCGGGGCTGACCCGGGCCCGGGCGCAGCGCCGCCAGGACTTCGCGATCACCGCCCGGACCGGCGGCTCGACCCGCCCGTCCCGGGTGAAGGCCTCGTGCGCCCGCCGCAGGACGCGCGTGCGTTCGACGGGATCGGCCCCGCCCGGCAGCGCCGGCGACGGATCGCCCATGTGACCTCCCAGGGACCGTGGCGCCGCGGTGAGCGGAGCGCCCCCATCGTGGTGCGGTCGGGGGAGCCCGGCAAGCATCACGTCGGCCACTCCGCGCCGAAACCCGCCTCCTGCGCGCGCGCCCGCCCGAGCCGCGGCCGCCCGTCCGGGCCCGGTGCCGTCCGGCGGCCGGTCATCGGTCGTCGGTCGTGTCGCGTGGAGTTCGCGCGGAGTCCGTGTGGCCGGGAACGTGCCACCGCCGCGGCGCGTTGTGGGGGTAGTGGCCGACGCAGGAGGAGGTGTCCGCAGATGTCGAAGGGCGGAAGGACCGCGGTCGTCGCGGTCGCGGCAGCGGTCGTGCTGTTCTGGCTGTTCGGATTCTGGCCGGCGGTGGCGGTTCTGATCGGGGTGCCGGTGCTGGCCTATCTCCTCCTGGACTCCTCCCAGAGGCGTCGGGTGCGCGGGATGTCGAGGAAACGGCTCGGCCGCTGAAGCGGCGGAGGGGGGGAAGACACATGAGCACCACCACCACGGCACAGGTCGCGGCGGTCAGCAGCAACGGCGTGTACTCCTTCACCAAGCCGAACCGCGAGAGCATCACCCTGCTCACCGGTCTCGGCGTCGAGGGCGACGTGCACGCCGGGGTCACGGTCAGGCACCGCTCGCGCGTGGCGCGGGACCCGACCCGGCCGAACCTGCGCCAGGTGCACCTGATCCACCGGGAACTCTTCGACGAGGTCGCCGGCGCGGGTTACGAGGTCGGGCCCGGCCAGCTCGGGGAGAACGTCACCACCGAGGGCATAGACCTCCTGGCCCTGCCGACCGGCACCCTGCTGGGCATCGGCGCGGAGGCGGTCGTGGAGGTGACCGGGCTGCGCAACCCGTGCCCGCAGATCAACGCCTTCCAGGACGGACTGCTCAAGCAGGTCGTCGGCCGGGACGAGGAGGGCAGGCCGGTCCGCAAGGCGGGGATCATGGGCGTGGTCCACCGGGGCGGCACGGTCCGCCCCGGCGACCCCATCACGGTCACCCTCCCCCCCGCTGCCGCACATACCGCTCGAACGGGTCTGAGCGGATGCGCCCCGGGTAGGGCGGGTGCGGATGCCTCAGTAGTAGTCGCGCATCAGGGCGGTCGCCCACTCCGGCTGGTGGACCCCGCCCCGCGGGCCGAACTCCTCCATGTACGGCTTGAGGTCGAGCACCGGGGTGCCGTCCACCGCGTCCAGTCCCTCCACGTGCACCTCCAGCCCGTCGACCCGCACCACCCGGCACCGCGAGACGCCGAGCCGGTTGGGCCGGTTCTTCCCGCGCTGGGCGAAGATGCCGACCAGCGGCCAGTCCCGGTTCCCCCGGGGGTGCCGGGCGCCCGTCTCGATCTTCTCCACCGGTACCCGGTCGAAGTGGTAGACGACCTCGACGTGCGAGAAGTCCTCCAGCCCGTAGAGGGCCTCCGGCCCGAAGAGCTCGGCGTCGAGCCGGATCACGGCCTGTTCCCGCCCCCAGTCGTCGTCCACTGCGTCCGCCCGGCCGCCCACGACCACGCCCACGGGCACCGACTCGACCATCACTGTTCCCCGTTCTCCGTCCGTCCTCGGGCCGGCCGTATGGCGACGCGGTCCAGCGCCGCCAGCAGGCCGGACAGCTCGGGCAGCCCGCCCGCACCCTGGCGGGGCACCGCCAGCACCTCGCCCGGCTCCTCGTCCAGCAGGACGAACGCCGCCTCGCCGGTGCGGGCCACCAGCGACCAGCCGGGCCCGTCCGCCCGGAGGGCCCGTACGCCCTCGCCCGCGAAGGACGACCGGACCCGCCCCGGCGGCGGGGCCTGCCGGGTGTAGCCCTCGGCCTCCCGCAGCGCCCGCGCCAGCCCGGGGTGTGCGGCGGCCGCGGCCCCGCCGTCCTCCGCCACGCGCTCGCGCCAGTCCGCCCACTCCCGGGCGATCTGGTCCGCGCCCAGCCTCCGCTGCACCGGCCCCCAGGTGTCCGCCGACGGCGGGGCCAGCGGCACCCGTCCCGTCCCGTCCGCACCCCGCTCCGGGTCGTGCGGTGCCGGGATGCCGGGCGCGGACACGGTCAGCTCCAGCGGCCAGCCCGCCAGCGAGAGCACGACCGTCCGTTCGTCGGGCGACAGGTCGTACTCCATGCCGCAGTCCCAGGAGGCGATGGCGGCGGCGACGAGCGAGACGTCGTCCACGACGACCGTCCAGCGGGCGCCCTCCTCGTCCTGGCCGAGCACCAGCCCGTACCCCTCGGCGGCGGGCGGCACGCCCAGCAGCGCGCACGCCTCCGGGAAGTCGTCGCCGAGCAGCGCCGGGAACTGCGTGGGGGTCAGCAGCACGGCACTCAGCACGTACAGAGAGCCCCCGCCCTCCTCGTCCGACACGTGGCCTCCCGATCGCAGTCTCGTGGGCGCACCCTAACCAGCCGGTAACTCGCCCGTCGAGACCCGGCGGGCGGCGATTTCCAAGCCCGCTACCTGCACGTAGAGTTGGGGACCCGCCACAGAAAGGGAGACCGGTGCAGCGTTACGACCGGCTGAAGGAGATCCTCCGGCTCGACCCCGACAGGGACTTCCTCGCCATCTACCGGCTCACCGCCACCTACGAGTTCCCCTGGGACTTCACCCGCGCCCTGGAACTCGCGCTCTTCCGCACCTACGCCGTCCCGAGCATCGGCGGCCTGCTCGCCGAGACGGCCGAGTTCACCGAGCGCCCCCAGAAGCGCTACGACGACACCGCGCTGCTCCTCGACGCGGTCGTGGAGCACGGCTTCGACCACGACACGGCGCGCACCGCCATCCGCCGCGTCAACCAGATGCACCGCAGCTACGACATCTCCGACGACGACATGCGCTACGTCCTGTGCACGTTCGTGGTGATCCCCGCACGCTGGATCGACGCCTACGGCTGGCGCCCGCTGACCCACCACGAGCGCCGCGCCTGCGCCCGCTATTACGCCGAGCTGGGCAGGCACCTGGGCATCAAGGACGTTCCGGACACCTACGAGGAGTTCGAGACCACCCTCGACGCCTACGAGGAGGCCCACTTCGGCTGGGACGAGGGCGGCCGCGCGGTGGCCGACTCCACCCTCGGCCTGATGGCCTCCTGGTACCCGGCACCCCTCGCCCCCGCCGTGCGCGGCGCGAGCCTGGCCCTGCTCGACGAACCGCTGCTGAAGGCCTTCCGCTACGAGCGCCCGCACCCCGCGGTCGGCCGCCTGGTCCGCACCGCCCTGCGGCTGCGCGGCCGGGCGGTACGGCTGCTGCCGCCGCGGACGGCCCCGCACTACGCGCGCCAGAACCCGGAGATCAAGGGCTACCCCCACGGTTACGACGTGGGCGAGCTCGGCACCTTCCCGGTGCCCGGGGCGAGCGGCTGCCCCGTGCCCCACCCGCGCCGCCCGGCAGGAGCGGACGCCCAGCCTCCGGCGTAGCCGCCCGGTCCGGCGGGGACCCCGGGGCGGGTGCCGGCGTACCGCGGGCCCCTGTCAGGGGCGGCGGACGGCCAGGACGAGGAAACGGGCGTCCTCGTCGGCGTACGAGGTCATCTCCCAGCCGGAACCGGCCAGCAGCGGGCCGAGGTTGTGCTCGGCCCGCAGGTCGTCCGGGGTCAGCTCGCGGCCGTGGCGCGCGGCCAGGGCGGCTCGCCCGATCGGGTGGAACAGGGCGAGCCGACCGCCGGGGCGGACCACGCGGGCGAGCTCGCCCAGGTTCGCCGCCGGGTCGGGCAGGTGCGCGACCAGCCCGGCCGCGAACACCGCGTCCAGCACCCCGTCGCGCAGCGGCAGGCGGGCGACGTCCGCGCGCAGCAGCGTCCCGTCCGCCCCGCGTCCCGCCCGCCGGGCGGCGGCGAGCATCGGCGCGGTGAGGTCCACGCCGAGCACGGTCCCGGAAGGGCCGACGGCCGCGCGCAGCGGGGTCAGCGCCCGCCCGGTCCCGCAGCCGGCGTCGAGCACCCGGTCGCCCGGCCCGATCCCGCACGCGGACACGGCCGTCGCGAAGGCGGGCCCGTCCTCCGGGAACTTCTCGTCCCAGGCGTCCGCGCGCGCCCCGAAGAACTCCTGTACACGCGTGTGGTCCTCGCTCATACGGTTCACAGTGCTCATGCGCCCATGATTCCGCACCCGGGGCGGCCGGTGGGCAAGCTGCCCCCTGCCGCGATCGCAGATGAACGCATGTCTGTCATATTCCAGCAGTTCCAGCGGCTTTCGAAATGCGCTCCGTGTTCGCCCCCTCACCCGGACTAGCGTCCGGTGGCCATGGGACACCTGGACCACGCCGCCTATGGCTGGCTGACACCCGCGCTGTCATACGTGATGGCCTCGATCGGCGCCGCCCTGGGGCTGCGCTGCACCGTCCGCGCGCTCGCCGCGACGGGCCCCTCCCGCCGCAACTGGCTGGTCACCGCCGCCTCCTCCTTCGCCACCTGCATCTGGACGATGCACTTCGTCGCCATGCTGGGCTTCCACATCACCGGTACCGAGATCCACTACGACGTGCCGCTGACCCTGCTCAGCCTCCTCGTCGCCGTGCTCGTCGTCGGCGCCGGCCTCTTCGCCGTCGGCTATGGCAGGGACCGCGGCCGCTCCCTGGTCCTCGGCGGGCTCACCACCGGCCTCGGCGTCGCGAGCATGCACTACCTGGGCATGGCGGCCCTGCGGCTGCACGGCCGGATCACCTACGACCCGCTCGTCGTCGGGATCTCCGTCGCCATCGCCGTCGTCGCCGCGACCGCCGCGCTCTGGGCCGCCCTCAACATCAGGTCACCGCTGGCCGTCGCCGCAGCCTCCCTCGTCATGGGCGCGGCCGTCAGCAGCATGCACTACACCGGGATGATGGCCGTCTCCGTCCGGGTGACCCCTTCGGCCCAGGCGCTGCCGGGGGCCACCGCGCTGCAGTTCATCTTCCCCCTGGCGGTCGGGCTGGGCTCCTACCTCTTCATCACCGCGGCCTTCGTCGCCCTGTCCCCGACGGCCGACGAGCGGGCGGCGTCGGCCTCCGCGTCCGCCTTCGTCCCCGCGCCCGCCCCGGCTGCGGACCCTTCCCCCGCCCCGGTTGCGGATCGTTCCCCCGCCCCGGCCGCGGACCCTTCCCCCGCCCCGGTCCCCGTTTCCGCCTCCCCGTACCCGCCCGGCCGCGCGCGGCCGTCGGCGGAGCGTCCCGCGGCCTCCCGCTGACCCCCGCGCCGTCCAGCCGTACCGCCCCGGAACGAGGAGCCCATGCGCACACCCCGCAGAAGACCGGAACCAGCGCCGCCGCGGCCGCCCGCGCCCCTCTCGCGCGGCCGCCGCGCCCACGCCGGTCCCCCCGCACACGAGGCGGCCGGGCCGGGGCTCCCCGGCGGGGGGACCGGCGCGGGCGACGGCCACCCGGCGCGGACGGGGCTCCGGCTGCGGCCCGCCACCGTCCGCGCCAAGATCGTCTCACTGCTGATGGTCCCCGTGGTCTCCCTGCTGGCCCTCTGGGGCTTCGCCACCGTCGGCGCCGCCCAGGACATCGTCCGCACCGGCCGCGTCCGGCAGGCCGACGCCGAGATCCGCACCCCCGTCGCCGCCGCCCTCACCGAGATCCAGGCCGAACGCCGGGCCGCCGTCCGCTTCCTGGCCGACCCCGCCTCCGACCAGGCCTCCGCCCTCGAACAGCAGGCCCGGCGGACCGACGCGGCCGTACGGCGGCTGAGGCTGGGCGAGAGCCACACCGTCGCCGACTCCGGCGGCTACCGCACCGACGTGGCCGTCCGGCTCGGCGCCTTCGTCGCCGACGCGGAAGCACTCGGCTCCGCCCGCCAGGACATCACCGGCCGCCGGGCCACCCCGGACGGCGCCTACGACACGTACACCCGCGTGGCCGATTCCGCCCTCGCCGTCGAGGGCGCCCTGGCCGACGGCCGGGACGCCGGCTCCGGGCCGGGCACCCGGGTCCTGCTGGAGTTCGCCCGGGCCGCCGAAACGCTCTCCCGGGAGGACGCGCTGCTCGCCCTGCCGGGTCCCCGCACCGCCGACGCGCAGCGCCGGCTGACCGGCATGGTGGAGACCCGCCGGGTCCTGACCGCGGCCGGCGCGGCGGACCTGCCCCCCGGCCAGCGGGCGGTCTGGGAGTCCGTGGCGAAGAGCGCCGCCTACGCCGAGCTCACCGGCGCCGAGGACAAGGCCCTGACCCCCGCGGCCGCGGGCGCCGGCGCCTCCGCCGCCAAGGAGCCGCGCGGCACGCCCCCGGGCTGGGACGGCGCCTACAGCAGCGTCAGCAGCTCGATGCGCGAGATCGGCCAGGCCGCGCACGCCGAGACGGCGGACCGGGCCGACCCGCTCGCCGAAGCCGCCCTCAGCCCGGCCGGCGCCGCCGTGCTGCTGGGCCTGGCCGCCGTCGCCGTGTCGCTCGTCATCTGCGTCCGCATCGGCCGCTTCCTGGTCGTGGAACTGGTCTCGCTGCGCAACTCCGCCCTGGAGATCGCCCACCGCAAACTGCCGCAGGCCATGGACCGGATCCGGGCGGGCCGGGCCGACGAGATCGACATCGACGCCGAGGCCCCGCCGGGTCCGCCCGCCGCGGACGAGATCACCCAGGTCCGCCAGGCCCTCTCCACCGTGCACCGGGCCGCCCTCGGAGCCGCCGTCGAGCGGGCCGAACTCGCCAGCGGGGTCAGCGGCGTCTTCGTCAACCTCGCCCGCCGCAGCCAGGTCCTGGTCCACAAGCAGCTCAGCCTGCTCGACTCGATGGAGCGCCGCGCCGACGACCCGGGCGAGCTCGGCGACCTCTTCCGCCTCGACCACCTCACCACCCGGATGCGCCGCCACGCGGAGAGCCTGATCATCCTGTCGGGCGCCGCCCCCGGCCGGGCCTGGCGGACCCCGGTGCCGCTGACGAACGTCGTGCGCGCCGCCGTCTCCGAGATCGAGGACTACCCCCGCGTCGAGGTGCAGGGGCTCGTGGAGGTCTCCGTGGCCGGGGGGTCGGTCGCCGACCTCACCCACCTCCTCGCCGAACTGATCGAGAACGCCGCCCAGTTCTCCCCGCCGCACACCCGGGTCCGGGTCGGCGGCGAGCCCGTCGGCGCCGGCTACGTGCTGGAGGTCGAGGACCGCGGGCTCGGGATGGGACGCGAGGCCCTCGCCGCGGCGAACCGCCGCATCGAGCAGTCCGAGGACCTCGACCTCTTCGACAGCGACCGCCTCGGGCTCTTCGTGGTCAGCCGGCTCTCCGCACGCCACGGCATCCGGGTGCACCTGCGGCCCTCCCCGTACGGGGGCACCACCGCCGTGGTGCTGCTGCCGCTCTCCCTCCTCCAGGGCGCCATAGAGGCCCCGCCGCCGGTCGTCGCGTAGCCCGCGCCCCTACGACCTGCCCGACTTCACGGGCCGGGCCGAGGAGCTGAACGA
>NZ_JBBDHD010000084.1:0-31004 GCF_044129415.1 Streptomyces racemochromogenes | reverse complement strand
ACGGCGGCCCCCCGCGCGCCGGGGGGGGCGGCGCACCCCCCGCCGGCGATCGAGGCGAATCCTTCAGCCCCGCCGGCGTTCGAGGCGGGGCGGGGACGGGCGCCGCAGGCAGCTCAGCGTCCGCGCAGGCGGCGGACCAGGATGCTGGCGTCGCCGCGCGATTCCAGGTCCGCCAGGACGACCGCGACGGCCTCCCTGACGATCCGGCCCCGGTCGACCGCGAGCCCGTGCTCCCCGCGGAGCACCAGCCGCGCGTGCTCCAGGTCCATCAGCTCCTCCGCGGAGACGTAGACCGTGATCTTCTCGTCGTGCCGCTCGCGCCCGCTCGGCCGCCGGTTCGCGCCCCGGCCCTGGCCCTTGCCCTGCCGGGGTCCGGCGCCGCCGGGGCTGGCAGAACCTTCCTGCGGCCTGCGCTGCGCGCCCACCGCCGGGCCGTCCCCGGTGGTCCTCGCCGTGCCGTCCGCCGGTGCGGCCGCCCCGTGCTCCGCGGTGCCCGCCGCCGGCGACGCCTCCTCGGCGCCCCGCCGCGGCGAGGAGGACTGGAGGGCCATCCCCCCGGTCGTGCGGAACAGTTCGTCGGCGCCGGGCAGACTCACTCGGCGGGACACCGGGCGAGCACCTCCCTGGCCAGCTGGCGGTAGGCGGCGGCGCCGACGGAGTTCGAGGCGTACGTGGTGATCGGCTCGCCGGCGACCGTGGTCTCCGGGAAGCGCACCGTCCGGCCGATGACCGTGTGGTAGACGTGGTCGTCGAAGGCCTCGACGACGCGGGCCAGCACCTCGCGGCTGTGCACCGTCCGGGAGTCGTACATCGTGGCGAGGATGCCGTCGAGCTCCAGCTCGGGGTTGAGGCGCTCCTGGACCTTCTCGATGGTCTCGGTCAGCAGCGCCACGCCGCGCAGGGCGAAGAACTCGCATTCCAGCGGGACGATGACCTTGTGAGCCGCCGTCAGGGCGTTGACCGTCAGGAGGCCCAGCGAGGGCTGACAGTCGATCACGATGTAGTCGTAGTCGTTCATCAGCGGCTTCAGCGCCCGCTGGAGCGTCGACTCGCGCGCGACCTCGCTAACCAGCTGCACTTCGGCGGCGGACAGGTCGATGTTGCTCGGCAGCAGGTCCATGTTGGGGACCGCCGTCTTGAGCAGCACCTCGTCGGCCGACATGCCCCGCTCCATGAGCAGGTTGTAGACCGTCAGGTCGAGTTCCATCGGGTTCACGCCGAGGCCCACGGACAGCGCGCCCTGCGGGTCGAAGTCGACGAGCAGCACCCGGCGCCCGTACTCGGCGAGCGCGGCACCCAGGTTGATGGTCGACGTGGTCTTGCCTACGCCACCCTTCTGGTTGCACATCGCGATGATCTTCGCTGGACCGTGGTCGGTCAGCGGACCCGGGATCGGGAAGTACGGCAGCGGCCGGCCGGTCGGGCCGATGCGCTCGCGGCGCTGGCGGGCAGCGTCGGGCGCGAGGGTGGCCGCGTACTCGGGGTCGGGCTCGTACTCCGCGTCGGGGTCGTAGAAGTGCCCCTCGGGCACCTGGTCGTAGTCGGCGAAACCAATGGGCGCATCGCCGCTGTGGTCGCCGGCCGTGGAGTTCACGTCTAGGCCGTCCATGCTCTTTTGGGGCGTCGTCATGTGCTGGTGGTTTGCGAAGGTGCGGACCGCGACGGAGCCGACAGCTTCGAGCCCGGCGGACCCCTGTCCAGGAGCCGGTGCCCGCTCGGGCGTCCCTGCCCGGCCACCTCCAGGAGCAAATGTCGACTCATTCACAAGTCGTCTTACCTCCTCGGACGTGACCAGGACACTTATCGATAGGTCAGCGTTGCACCATGCCGACGGTTGGCGACTCTATGGCGTGTCACCGCTCAGCGGCAACACAATCCGCCGGACCCGGCACGATGTGTCGGCAACCGAACACCACTCTGTCAAGGGCGTACGGGCTGTCGCTGTGAAGTTTCGCGGGTGTGCGAAAGGGTTAAAGGGTTACGTTCGAGGCGAGTTGCACGGCCTGCGCGGGCACGCCCCAAACGCGTCCGGCCGGACCTTGCGGGCAAGGTCCGGCCGGAGACGTGAGATTGACGTCAGTCGTTGACGGGTCAGCCGAGAAGGGCGCTGAGCTCGACCGACTCAAGGTTGTGGGCCTCGGCGACGGGGCCGTAAACGACCTTGCCGTCATGGGTGTTGAGGCCCAGGCCGAGCGCCGGGTCACGACGGAGCGCCTCGACCCAGCCGAGGTTCGCGAGCTGCACGATGTAGGGCAGCGTGGCGTTGGTCAGCGCGTAGGTGGAGGTGTTCGGCACCGCGCCCGGCATGTTGGCGACGCAGTAGAAGACCGAGTTGTGGACCTGGAAGGTCGGCTCGGCGTGGGTGGTCGGACGGGAGTCCTCGAAGCAGCCACCCTGGTCGATGGCAATGTCGACAAGGACACTTCCGGGCTTCATCTTGGCGACGAGCTCGTTGGTGACCAGCTTCGGGGCCTTCGCACCCGGGATCAGTACGGCGCCGATGACGAGGTCGGCCTCGACGACGGCCTTCTCCAGCTCGTAGGCGTTGGAGACGATCGTCTTGATCTTCGTGCCGAAGATCTTGTCGGCCTCGCGGAGCTTGTTGATGTCCTTGTCGAGCAGGGTCACGTGGAAGCCCATGCCGATGGCGATCTGCGCGGCGTTCCAGCCGGAGACGCCGCCGCCGATGACCACGCACTCGCCGGCGTGGGTGCCGGGGACACCACCCGGGAGGACACCGCGGCCGCCGGCCGAGCGCATCAGGTGGTAGGCGCCGACCTGCGGGGCCAGACGGCCCGCGACCTCGGACATCGGGGCGAGCAGCGGCAGCGCGCGGTTGGCGAGCTCGACCGTCTCGTACGCGATGGCGGTGGTGCCGGACTCCAGCAGGGCGTCCGTGCACTCGCGGGAGGCCGCCAGGTGCAGGTAGGTGAAGAGGGTCTGGTCCTTGCGGAGGCGGTGGTACTCCTCCGCGATCGGCTCCTTGACCTTCAGCAGCAGGTCGGCGGTCGCCCAGACCTCGTCGGCGGTACCGAGGATCTCGGCACCGGCGGCGACGTACTCGGCGTCCGTGATCGAGGAGCCCACACCGGCGTTCTGCTCGACGAAGACCTGGTGGCCGTTGCGGACCAGCTCATGCACACCGGCGGGCGTGATGGCGACCCGGAACTCGTTGTTCTTGACCTCGCGGGGGATGCCGACCTTCATCGTCGATCACGGTCCTTGACTCAGGGGATGTTACGGGGCACTTCCATACATACCCGCCCACAAGAACGCGCAACGGGATGCACCACTGGATGTCGTGGTGAAGCCAGTCTAATGAAGGATGAGGCGCTGTCTAGCCTTGCAAACCAATAATTTCAGTCGGAGCTACTGCGGATTTCGCAGGCTGCGGGGTCGTCTCCCAGCAATCTGTCGGCCGCGGACCGGTGCAGCCGGGCGGCCGCCGGGTCGCCGAGGCGGTCCAGTGTGTCGGCCAGCCTGACCTGGAGCGCCGCCTGCAGACGGAGGTCCCCCGCACGGCGCGCGAGCTCGATCGCCTCGCGGCAGGTGTGCAGCGATTCCTCGGGCCGGCCGGCGTACTCCTGAATGCGCGCCATCTCGCTCAACGCCTTTGCCTGGCCCGGGACATCGGCGAGCCGGCGGTAGCCCGCGGCGGCCGCGCGCCAGCTGCGCAGCGCCTCCCCGTAGCGGCCCGCGTAGGTGTGCACGTTGCCGAGGCGCCCGTACAGCCGGGCCTCGTCGGCGCGCTCGCCCCGGGCGAGGGCGTGGGCCAGGGCGCGGCCGAACCAGTCGGAGGCCCTCGGCCAGTCCGCGAGCTCCTGGTACGCGCCGCCTACGGATTCCATCGCGCGGCCGGTCGCGTACGGGTCCTTCGCGGCCTTTCCGGCGGCCAGCGCGGCCCGGTACCGCTCCAGGGCCTCGTGGGTACGGCCGGTCGCGGCGTCCAGATCGGCCAGGTTCAGCAGGGCCGCGGCCTGCTCCCGGTGCAGGTGGCGGCGCTCGGCCACGCCCAGGACGAGCCGGTGCAGCCCGTACAGCTCGGGGGCGGCGGCCTCGGTGCCCCGGTGCGCCGCCAGGGCCCTGACCAGCGCCGAGACCAGCCGGCGGGCCAGGGTGTCCAGGTTCCCGTCGGCCACGGCCAGGTCGGCGGCGGCGGTCAGCGCGGGCAGCCGGGTGTCCAGCCAGGTGGCGGCGGCACGCCGGTCGGGGAACCTCAGGGCGCGCGGGAGCCCCTCCAGGGCCTCCCGGGCCTCGGCCGCCTCGTCCTCGGGCAGGTCGGCCATGGCCCGGCAGGAGGTCAGCAGGCGTACGGTCCGCTCCAGCGTCCGGGCTCGGGCCAGCTGCACCTCGGCCGGCCGCTCCCTGGTCTCCAGCAGGGCCTGGAGGAAGGGCGCGAGGCAGCCGGGGAGCAGGAAGAGCCCGTCCCGGTCGTGCCGGACCAGCCCCAGCCGGGCGAAGTCCTCCAGGGTGGACTGCGCGGCGGCGACGGAGCAGCCGGCGAGGGCGGAGGCGGTGTGCGAGTCGAGGATCCCGGCGGGCGCGAGCGGCAGCAGCCGCAGGGTGCGCTGGGCGGGCTGCGGCAGGGACTCGTAGACGATCCGGAAGGCGCGGCCGAGCGGACCGGAGGTGCCGGGGGGCATCTCGTGGAGCTGCTTGGCCAGGTCGGCGACGGCAGCCTTGGGGTGGGCGGCGAGCCAGCCGCCTGCCAGGGTGAGCACGGCGGGCAGGGCCCCGCACTCCTCGGCGAGGTCCTCGGCGGCGGTCGGGTCGACGGTGATCCGGGTGTCCCCGATGATCCGGCCGAGCAGCGCGACGGCGGAGCCGGTGTCCAGTCCGCCGAGGGTGCAGGGGCGCACGTCGGGGATGCCGGTGAGCGGGCCCTCGGCGGTGACGACCACCAGGCACTCCGGGGTGTCCGGGAGGAGCGCGTCGACCTGGTGCGGGTCCGCGGCGTCGTCGAGGAGCAGGATCGCCCTCCGGTCCTTGAGCGTCTCGCGCAGGGCGGCGCTGAGGTCGTCCTCGCAGGCCCCGGGCGGGGTGCGCTCGCCGAGGCCCTCCAGCAGGGTGCGCACGGCCCGCTCCGTTTCGAGGGGCTCGCCCCCGGGGGCGGTGAGCCGTACCCGGACCAGGCCGTCCGGGTAGTCGTCGGCGATCTCGCGCACGAAGGCCTCGGCCAGGGCGGTCCGGCCGGAACCGGGGCGTCCGGCGACCAGCAGCACTCGCGCGCGGGGCGCCTTGGCCTTGCGGCCGGAGAGGGTGTCGAGCCCGGTCCGCGCGATGTCCTCGCGCAGCTCCTTCAGCTCACGCCGCCGCCCGACGAAATCCGCCACGGATCCGCTCCTCTCCCTGCCTTCGGGTTGCTGAGCGTAGTTCACGCAGAGCGACGGGCTGTGTGGAGCGCGGCCTACAGATCGCCCGATCGGATCAGCGGATGGGCCTATTAATCCCGGTGGGGGGTGGGTGCCGCTGCGCGGAGGCGGCTCCGCGCAGCGGGACCCGCAGCCGCCGGGCCCGGCTACGCCTCGTACGGGCGGGCCGGCCACGGGGATTCGGCCGGGCGGAGGGCGTCGAGGCCGCCCTCGGAGGCCAGCGCGGCCGTCACGGCCAGGACGCCCGTCACCAGCGCCGGGTTGGAGAGGTCACCGGCCAGGACGCCCCGGACCAGAGCCTCCCGCTCCACCCACTCCACCCGCATGTCCGCCTCCTCCGACGAGACGTCCTGGTACCGCTCCCCGTCCGCGTCCGACACGTCCCGCGCGAGGAAGATCCGGACCGCCTCGTCGGAGCCGCCCGGGGAGGCGTAGAAGTCGGTGAGCACCCGCCACTCCCCCGCCTTGACGTGCGCCTCCTCGTACAGCTCCCGCTGGGCCGCGTGCAGCGGGTTCTCGCCGGGCACGTCGAGCAGGCCGGCCGGGAGCTCCCACAGCCGGCGCCGCACCGGGTGCCGGTACTGGTTGATCACCAGCACCCGGCCCTCCCCGTCCAGGGCGAGCACGCAGACCGACCCCGGGTGCACCTGGTAGTCGCGGCGGGCCACGGACCCGTCCGGCATCCGCACCTCGTCGGAGTCCACCGCAGTCTTGGCGCCCTGGAACGGCCGCCCGGTCGACAGCGTCTCCCAGGATTCCGCGGTGTCCTTGATGCCCATGGCGATGTCCATGCCGATGTCCTCCCACGACGTGCGACGGCCGGGATACGGAAGATCCGTACCCCGGCCGTCTACGTTACCGAGCGTCAGCCCTGCTGCTGGCGCTCCACCGCGGCCTTGACCAGGCCGGCGAAGAGCGGGTGCGGGCGGGTCGGGCGGGAGCGGAGCTCCGGGTGGGCCTGGGTGGCCACCAGGTAGGGGTGCACCTCGCGCGGGTACTCGACGTACTCGACGAGCTTGTTGTCCGGGGAGGTGCCGGAGAAGACCAGGCCGGCCTTCTTCTCCAGTTCGCCGCGGTAGGCGTTGTTCACCTCGTAGCGGTGGCGGTGGCGCTCGTCCACGTACGCCTGGTCGCCGTAGACCTCGCGCACGATGGAGCCCTCGGCGAGCTTCGCCGGGTACATGCCCAGGCGCATCGTTCCGCCCAGGTCGCCCGCGCCCTCGACGAAGGCCAGCTGCTCCTCCATGGTCGAGATGACCGGGTGCGGGGTCGAGGGCTCGAACTCGGTGGAGTTCGCCTCCTCGATGCCCGCGAGGTTGCGCGCGGCCTCGATGACCACGCACTGCAGGCCCAGGCACAGGCCCAGCAGCGGGATCTTGTTCTCGCGGGCGTAGGTGATCGCGCCGACCTTGCCGTTGACACCGCGGTCGCCGAAGCCGCCGGGGACGCAGATCGCGTCCACGTCGGACAGCTGCGCGGCGGCGCCGGCCTGGGTCTTGCAGTCGTCGGAGGTGACCCACTTGATCTGGACGCGGGCCCGGTTGGCGAAGCCGCCGGCGCGCAGCGCCTCGGTCACCGACAGGTAGGCGTCCGGCAGGTCGATGTACTTGCCGACGAGCGCGACCTTGACCTCGTGGTCGGGGTTGTGGACGCGGTCGAGCAGGTCCTCCCACACCGTCCAGTCGACGTCGCGGAAGGGCAGGTCCAGCTTGCGGACGACGTAGGCGTCCAGGCCCTCGGTGTGCAGCACCTTCGGGATGTCGTAGATCGACTTGGCGTCGATCGCCGCGACCACGGCCGCCTCGTCCACGTCGCACATCAGCGAGATCTTGCGCTTGATGGAGGTGGGGACATCGCGGTCGGCGCGCAGCACGATCGCGTCGGGCTGGATGCCGATGTTGCGCAGCGCGGCGACGGAGTGCTGGGTCGGCTTGGTCTTCAGCTCGCCGGAGGGGCCGATGTAGGGCAGCAGCGAGATGTGCACGACGAAGACGTTGTCGCGGCCGACCTCGTGGCGGACCTGGCGGACGGTCTCCAGGAACGGCAGCGACTCGATGTCGCCGACCGTGCCGCCGACCTCGGTGATGACGACGTCGACGTCGTCGGTCGCCATGCGGCGGATGCGGTGCTTGATCTCGTTGGTGATGTGCGGGATGACCTGCACGGTGTCACCGAGGTACTCGCCGCGCCGCTCCTTGGCGATGACCTGCGAGTAGACCTGGCCGGTGGTGACGTTGGCCGAGCCGTCGAGGTCGACGTCGAGGAAGCGCTCGTAGTGGCCGATGTCCAGGTCGGTCTCGGCGCCGTCGTTGGTGACGAACACCTCGCCGTGCTGGAAGGGGTTCATCGTGCCGGGGTCGACGTTCAGGTACGGGTCGAGCTTCTGCATCGTGACCCGCAGGCCGCGCGCCTTGAGCAGCGCACCCAGGCTGGAGGCCGTCAGGCCCTTGCCGAGGGACGAAGCGACACCCCCGGTGACGAAGATGTGCTTGGTCGTCATGGATTTGGGCGGCATCGCCAAGAGGGGGCTCCCGTGGTCGCGAGGTGAGGTGCGTCCGGCGACTTCTCCCGTTTCCGGGGGCGCCGAAGCTGCGGTTTCGGGGCTCCTGATTCGCACAGGCAGACCACCGGTCCACGGGGTACCAGCCTATCAGCGCCCGGGACGGTCCGCCTCCGGGCGCGCTGCGCGACGGCCCGCCCCGCGGCCCCGCGGGGCCGCCGCGCCGCGGAGTTCCCCAGGTCACCCGTTCGGCCGAGTCACATTGTCCCCATACTTAAGGAGATCACTAGGGTGCGCTCATACCTTGCTCGGATACCGCAGCACATCGCCGCCGAGCAGTCCGGCGAACGGCGTAACAACGCCGGTTCCGGCAATGTAGGACTCGACGCGGGGATCCCTGCGCACAGGAGACCGCGCGACAGCGCAATGCAAGCGCCCTACGGGGCGGACGTGGCCGTTCGACTGGAGAGCAACGTGTCCGGGCGCATCGAGGATTACGCACTCATCGGGGACATGCAGACCGCGGCGCTGGTCTGCCGGGACGGAGCCGTGGACTGGCTGTGCCTGCCCCGCTTCGACTCCCATGCCGTCTTCGCGAGCCTTCTGGGCACCGACGAACACGGCTTCTGGCGCATCGGCCCGTCGTTCCCGCCGGGAACGGAGCCACCGCGGGCGGCCCGCCGGCGCTACCGGGGCGACTCGCTGGTGCTGGAGTCGGAGTGGGACACCCCGCGCGGCACCGTCCGCGTCATCGACTTCATGCCGCCCCGCGAGGGGCACGCCCCGCAGCTGATCCGCATCGTCGAGGGCGTCAGCGGCCGCGTCCCGATGCGCTCGGCGCTGCGGATGCGCTTCAGCTACGGGCGGGTCGTGCCCTGGGTGCACAAGGTGGACGGGCGCACGGTGGCCGTCGCCGGTCCCGACTCCGTGTGGCTCGACACCGAAGCGGACACCTACGGCAAGGACCTGACGACCTACTCCGACTTCACCGTCGCCCCGGGCGACCGGGTGGCCTTCGCCATCAGCTGGCAGCCCTCCCACCTGGGGGCCCCGCAGGCCCCGGAGGCCGAGGCGGCGCTGGAGGCCACCGCCGAGTTCTGGCGCGAGTGGGTCGACCTGTGCACGTACCACGGGCCCTACCGCGAGGCGGTCATCCGCTCCCTGATCACCCTCAAGGCCCTCACCTACGCACCCACCGGCGGCATCGTCGCCGCGCCGACCACCTCCCTGCCGGAGGAGATCGGCGGGGTCCGCAACTGGGACTACCGCTACACCTGGCTGCGCGACGCCGCGATCACCCTCTCCTCGCTCCTGCGCACCGGCTACCGCGGCGAGGCCTCCGCCTGGCGGGACTGGCTGCTGCGCGCGGTCGCCGGCGACCCGGAGAACCTGCAGATCATGTACGGGATCGCCGGCGAGCGGGAGCTGGGCGAGACGGAGCTCGACTGGCTGCCCGGCTACGAGAACTCGGCGCCCGTCCGCGTCGGCAACGGCGCCGCCCACCAGCTCCAGCTCGACGTCTACGGCGAGGTCACCGAGGCCCTGCACCTGGGCCACATGACCGGCCTGGCCCGCAACGACTACGCCTCGGTGCTCCAGCTCAAGCTGATCCGCTACCTGGAGACCCACTGGAACGAGCCGGACGAGGGCATCTGGGAGGTGCGCGGCCCGCGCCGGCACTTCGTGCACTCGAAGGTGATGGCGTGGGTGGCCGTGGACCGCACGATCAAGCTGATCGAGAGCGGGGACGCGGACGGCCCGCTGGAGCGCTGGCGCGAGCTGCGCGACCGGATCCACGCGGACGTGTGCGAGAAGGGCTACGACCCGGAGCGCAACACCTTCACCCAGTCCTACGGCTCGCAGGAGCTGGACGCGTCGCTGCTGCTGATCCCGCAGATGGGCTTCCTGCCCCCCGACGACAAGCGCGTCATCGGCACCATCGAGGCGATCCAGCGCGAGCTGTCCACCCCGGACGGGTTCATCCTGCGCTACCCGACGGCCGGCGAGGAGGCCGGCGTCGACGGCCTGGAGGGGGACGAGGGCGCCTTCCTGGCCTGCTCCTTCTGGATGGCCGACGACCTGGCGATGATCGGCCGGGTCGACGAGGCCCGCCGCCTCTTCGAGAGGCTGCTGTCGCTCCGCAACGACCTGGGGCTGCTGGCGGAGGAGTGGGACCCCAAGCTCCAGCGCCAGGTCGGGAACTTCCCGCAGGCCTTCAGCCACGTTCCGCTGATCGACACGGCTCTGCGGCTGACGGCGAGCGGGGCGTACGGGGGCTGAGGGCACGGCGCGCGGCGCCGGGAAGGCCCGCCTAACCTGGAGGGGTCCCATGCCCTTCTGGGGAAAGGGGGGGTAGCGATGGCACCCCTCTCCAAGGCGGCCACGGCGCTCGCCGCGCTCCGCGAGGACCTGGCGGGCGAGGTCTTCGCCCCCGACGATCCCGGGTACGACGGGGCCCGGACGGTCTTCAACGCGATGGTCGACCGCAGGCCCGCGGTGATCGCCCAGTGCGAGAGCGCCGCGGACGTGGTCACGGCGGTGCGCTTCGCCCGGGACCTGGACCTGTCGGTGGCCGTCCGCGGCGGCGGGCACAGCGTGGCCGGCATGTCCCTGAACGACGGCGGCGTGGTCGTGGACCTGCGCCGGATGCACGAGGTCGCCGTCCACCCGGCGGCGAAGGCCGTACGGGTCGCGGGCGGGGCGACGATGAGCCACCTGGACCGGGCCTGCGAGCCGTACGCGCTGGCGACGACCGGGGGCCGGGCCTCCACCACCGGCGTCGGCGGCTTCGTCCTCGGCGGCGGCACCGGCTGGCTGGACCGCAAGTTCGGCCTGGCGGTGGACAACCTGCTGGGTGTGGAGCTGGTCACCGCCCAGGGCGAGCTGCTGAACGTCACGGCCGAGGACCACCCGGAGCTGTTCTGGGGGCTGCACGGCGGCGGCGGGAACTTCGGCATCGCCACCTCGCTGACGCTGCGGCTGCACGAGCTGCCGGCCCTGTCCATCGCGCTGGTCCTCTACCTGCCGGAGCGCGGCCCCGAGGTGATCCGCGCGTACCGGGACGTCATCGAGTCCGGACCCGACGAGGCGGGTGGCGGCGCCCTCTACCTGACCGGGCCGCCCGCCCCCTTCGTCCCGCCGCACCTGGTCGGTCTGCTGCTGGCCGGCGCGCTGGTGACGTACGCGGGGCCCGAGGAGGAGCTGCGCCGGCTGGCCGGCCCCCTGCTCGCGATCCCGCACGAGGCGGAGGTCGTCACCGCGATCCCGTACGCCGAGCTCCAGTGCATGCTCGACGATCCGCCGGGGCTGCGGAACTACTGGTCGGCGGAGTACCTGACCGGTGCCCCCGACGCGTTCGTGGACGTGTTCTGCGCCCGGGCGGCCTCGATGCCGGTGCCGACCGGCACCCAGCACGTGGTGTGGCCGCAGGGCGGGGCGATCGCCGCGGCGAAGGAGGACTACCCGGTGCCGTACCGGGACGCGCCGTGGGCGGTGCACCCGTTCGGGATGTGGGAGGACCCCGCCGACGACGAGCGGGTGATCCAGTGGGTCAGGGACGTCCGCGCCGACGTCCAGCCGTGGGCGACCGGCGCGGTGTACCTGAACTTCACCGGCGACGAGGGCGCGGACCGGGTGGTGGCCGGGCTGGGCGCCGACAACATGCGGCGGCTGGCGCGGCTGAAGCGGGAGTACGACCCGGACAACGTCTTCCGCTTCAACCACAACATCCCGCCGGTCTGAGCCCTCCTCAGGTGAGGGCGGCGATCACCTCGCGGGCGGCCCGTTCGCCCTCGGTGGCGCCGCCCTCCATGAAGCCCTGGAAGTCGTAGCTGCAGTGCTCGCCGCCGATGTGGACGTTGCCCTGCGCGGTGCCCTCGTACTTGGCGTAGCGGTGCAGGTAGCCGGTGGGCCAGTACGAGTAGGCGCCCAGGGAGTAGGGGTTGCGGTGCCAGGCGGAGAGCTGGGCGCGGCCCGTCCAGACGGCCTTCGTGCCGGGGAAGAAGGAGTCGACGCCGGTCAGGACCCGGCCGGCCAGGTCGCGGACGTAGGGGTCGGACTCGGTGGCGAAGGGGCTGCCCGGGGTGAGGGCGCCGGCCAGGGAGCCGCCGCCGTACTGGAGCAGGATGCCGCCGCTGCCGGGCTGGACCTTGGTGGTGTCCCAGGTCTGCTGGATGGCGGAGTCGGTGAAGCAGTCGCCGGCGGAGACTCCGGGCCAGGGTCCGGTGCCGCGCCAGGGGCGGGCGGTGAACTGCATGTTGAGTTTGGTGCAGTAACCCATCCGGGCGTCGCGCAGCAGGTTGCGCATGAGGGGGTCGAATCCGGCCTGTGAGGTGTCCAGGCGCTGGAGGATCGGCAGGGGGACGCAGAGGATCGTGTGGTCCGCGGTGGCGGTGCGCACGGCGCCGGAGTCGTCGAAGGTGAGGGTCTGGGTTCCGTCGGCGTTGGCGCGTACGGCGACCAGTGAGCGGCCCATGACCAGGGTGCCGGGGTTCAGGGCGGCGGCGATGGCGTTCGGGAGCCGGTCGTTGCCGCCGATGACGTGGTAGCGCTCGTTGGACAGGCCCCAGACGTTGAAGTTGCCCGGGTTGGGCTGGTAGCCCATCAGCAGGACCAGGGCGAGGGCGGACTGCGCCTGGGTGTCGGCGCCGTACTCGACGTTGTACGCGACGTCGAGGAACCGGCCGAGGAGGGAGCCGTGTCCGCCGGGGACGCGGGTCTCGATCCACTCGTACAGGGTCATGTCGTCCAGGGCCGTGCCGGCGGGGGTCGAGGAGTTCCAGGAGACCTCCCCGGCGTCCTGGAGGTCGCGGTGCAGGGCCTGGTAGACGGCCTTGAAGTCCTCGTCGGCCTGGGCGCGCGGGTAGTAGGAGCCGTTGAACCAGAGGACCTCCTCGGCCCCGTTGGGTCCGCCGCCGAGGAAGTCCTCCAGGGGCAGGCCGAAGCGGCGGCACAGTTCCTGGATCTTCTTGTGGCTGGTGTCGATGAGCTCGCCGCCGATCTCGGAGGTCTGCCCGTACGCCCAGTGGTCGCGCTGGGTCCACATCCGGCCGCCGACGCGGGCCGGGTTGGCCTCGTAGAGGGTGCAGGGGATGCCGGCGTCCTGGAGGGTGAGGGCGGCGGTGAGGCCGGAGATGCCGGCGCCGACGACGGCGACGCGGGCGGGGCCGGAGGGTCTCTTCGCGGGGGCGGGGGCGGCGGTCTGCGCCGGGGCGGCGTGGGCGAGGGCGGAGGGGGCCAGGGCGGCGGTGAGGCCGAGGGCGGCGGCCCGGCCGAGGAGTTCGCGGCGGGTGGAGCCGCGCAGCTCGGCGACGGGCAGGCCGAGCCGGCGGGCGGCGGCGTGGTCGGCGGCGAGGCGGCGCAGGGAGTGCATGAGCGGCGTGCGGGCCATGGCGGTGGCTCCTCAGACGGTCGCGGCGGTCGGGGCGGGTTCGTCGGTGCGCTCGGCGGCGTCCTCCAGGACGATCCGGCCGATGACCTCGTAGCGTGCGGGGGCCTTGTACTTGAGCCAGAGGCCCAGGCCGAGGCCGCCGAAGAAGACGGCGCCGACGATCCAGGGGATCAGCTTGAAGAAGAGGGAGCCGGCGGCGGCTCCGGCCGCGGTCTGCATGTTGAGCACCAGCAGGACCACGACGGCGGTCATCCCGATCCCGCCGAGGAGCGGGGCGGTGAAGGTCTTGAACCAGTGCCGGTCTTCGGGGTGGTTGCGGCGGAAGTAGCCGATGACCGCGAAGGAGCACAGGGTCTGCACGATCAGGATGGCCATCGTGCCGAGGATCGCGAGCAGGGTGTACAGGTGCAGGTACGGGTCCTGGCCGGTGAGCCAGAACCCGGCCACGAGGGCGGTGGCGATGGTGGTCTGCACGACGGAGGAGACGTACGGGGAGCCGTGCCGGGCGTGGGTGCGGCCGAGGGCGGGGTGCAGGAAGCCCTCGCGGCCGATGGCGTAGAGGTAGCGGGCGGCGCACTGGTGGAAGGCCATCCCGCAGGCGAAGGAGCCGGTGAGCAGCAGCCACTGGAAGGCGTCGACGGCCCAGGCGCCGATGAAGGTGTGGGTGGGGGCGAAGAAGAGGTCGAGGGGGTTGGAGGAGGCGGAGAGTTCCACGGACTTGGAGAGGCCGTTGCCGGCGATGGTCATCCAGGAGACGTAGATGTAGAAGAGGCCCACGCCGACGACGGAGATGATGGTGGCCTTGGGGATGACCCGCTTGGGGTCGCGGGACTCCTCGCCGTACATCGCGGTGGACTCGAAGCCGACCCAGGACCAGAAGGCGAAGAAGAGGCCGAGTCCGGCGGAGGTGCCGGTGAAGGCGTTCTTCGGGTTGACCGGCTCGACGGGGATGCCGTCCGGTCCGCCGCCCGCGACCAGTACGGCGGTGGCCACCGCGAAGAGGACGGCGATCTCCGCGACGAGCATCACCCCGAGGGCCTTGGCGGTGAGGTTGATGTCGAAGTGGGCGAGGACGGCGGTGACGGCGAGCATGCCGGCGGCGTAGAGGGTCCAGGGCAGGTCGACGCCGAGCTGGTCGTGGACGGTGGTCCGGGCGAAGTAGGAGAAGACGCCGACGATGGAGGCCTCGAAGACGACGTAGGCGAGGACGGCGAGCATCCCGGAGGCCATGCCGGCGATCCGGCCGAGGCCGTGCGAGATGTACCCGTAGAAGGCACCCGCGGCGGTGATCCGCTTGGCCATGGCGACGTAGCCGACCGAGAAGACGGTCAGGACGAGGGTGGCGAAGAGGTAGCCGGCGGGCGCGCCGGTGCCGTTGCCGAAGCCGACGGCGATGGGGAGGTTGCCGGTCATCGCGGTGATCGGCGCGGCGGTCGCGACGGCCATGAACACCACGCCGACCAGGCCGACGGAGTTGGCCTTGAGGCGCTGGACGGGGGGTGTGCCCGGGGGTGTGGGGCCGGGGCTGGCGCTGGCTCTGCTCATGGTGTCGTCCTCGTTCCTGTGGGGAGGCCGTTCGTTCGGGAGGCCGTTCGTTCGGGAGGCCGTTCGCGAGCCGTCACTCTCCACCCGCGTGACGCACACCACAATTGGCACGCGGTCCGATAATCTCCTTCTCGGAGCGACGAGTTGTCGGCCCGACAGGGGGACATGACGGACTCCGTGACCACCCGGTGATGTCCTCGGAACACAGGGGCCGGTAGCGTCCCGCGATATGGACGACCAGGGCGGGATCACCGTTCAGCGGGCACTGGAACTGCCGGGACTGCGCAGCGGGCTGCCGGAGGTGGTGGCCTGCGCCGACCGCCTCGGGCGGACCGTCCGCTGGGTGCACGCGGGCGAGGTCCCGAACATCGCCTCGCTGCTGAAGGGCGGCGAACTGCTGCTGACCACCGGGCTGGGGCTGGGCACCCGGCCCGCCGAGCAGCGCGCCTTCGTACGCCGTCTCGCGGACCGGGGCATCGCCGCGCTGGTCGTGGAACTCGGTCCGCGCTTCACCCGGCTCCCGGCGACGCTGGTGGAGACGGCGCGGACGGCCGGCCTGCCGCTGGTCCAGCTGCACCGGGAAGTCCCCTTCGTCGCGGTGACGGAGGAGATCCACACCGAGATCGTCAACCACCACTACGCGCTCCTCCAGCGGGCCGAGGAGGTCCACCGGCGATGTACGGACGCCCTGTTGGGCGGCGGCGGGATCCCGCAGGTGCTGCGCATCCTGGCCGACTTCACCGCCAACCCCGTCTTCCTGGAGACCCCGGACGGCCAACTGCTCTACGCCGCCGGGTCGGTGGCCGGGGAGGCGGCCGCGGACCCGCTCCAGGTGTGGGAGGGGCTGCGGGGGCAGCGCGCGGCCGAGCCCCCGGCGAACGCGGTGGTGGTCGACGTGCCGGGGGGCGGGCACGGTACCGGCTCGGTACGGGCCCGGGTCGTGCTGGTCGGGGTCGCGGCGCCGCTGCTGCCGGTACACCGGATGGCGGCCGAGCGGACGGCGGGGGTGCTCGCCGTGGTCCTGATGCAGGCCCGGCAGGAGGAGGAGCTGGCCGCGCGCGGCCGGGGCGACTTCCTGACGGACCTGGCGGAGGGGCGGATCTCGGCGGAGGACGCCCCGGCGCAGGCGAAGGTCCTCGGCTTCCGGCCGGGGGCGGGGCCGCTGCTGCCCCTGGTGATGCGGCTGTCCTCGGAGCTGGTCCCGTCCGGGAACTGGTCGGTGCTGGCCCGGGCGGTGCAGGAGGAGCTGTCCTCGGTCGGGGTGCCGGTGCTGCTGGGCGTCCGCCCGGTGGAGGGCCGGGTGCCGCTGCTGGTGTCGCTGCGCGCGGAGTCGGAGCGGTCGGGGGTCGCCGACCGGGTCGCGGCCGCGCTGCGGGCCGGGGTGGAACGGGCGGGCCTGGACCGGGCGGGGGCGCCGCCGGTGGTGGTGGTCGGCGTCTCGGGCAGCTGGGCTGCGGCCTCGGCGGGCCTGCGCCACGCCGCGGAGACGGCCACCGCCGCCCACGGCCTGCCGGCCCGGCCCTGGTACGACGCCCGCCGCCTGGACATCGACCTATTGCTGTGGCGGCTGCGCGAACACCCCGACCTGGCGGCGTTCGTGGACCGGGCCATCGGCGCCCTGCGCACCCACGACGCCACGTCGCGCCCGCCGCTCCTGCCCACCCTGGAGACGTACCTGGCCCACGCGGGCCGCAAGGCGGAGACCGCGCGGGAGCTCCACCTGAACCGCCAGACCCTGTACAACCGGCTGGCCCGCATCTCGGAGCTGTTGGGGACCGACCTGGACGACCCGGAAACGGTCCTGTCCCTGAGCCTGGCCCTCCGGGCCCGGCGGCACACGACGGCGTCCTGAGGGGGCGGGGGCGGGGGCCCGGCGGACCGCCGGGTCAGGCCCGGTTCCAGGGCCTCCCGGCCGTCAGCAGACGTAATCGGACGTGTTGGCCCAGAAGACGAGGGACGACCACGTCTGAGCCCCGATGACTCCGTCCACGACGATGCCGGCACAGCGCTGGAACCGCCTGGTCGCCGCGTCGGTGACCGGGCCGAAGTTCCCGTCCTCGTCCAGGTCCGCGCCCCTCATCGCATGGTTGAGGTAGCACTGCGCCTGCTGGACCGCACTTCCCGAGGAGCCGCGCTTGATCGTCGGACGCCTGAGGGTGTAGTCGCAGATGTCCGCCGCCTTCTTCGTCGCCACGCTGGTCGCAGAAGGGGCGCTCTCGGGTACCGCGACGGCCGGGCCGCCCGCGAAGACGAGGGGGACCACCAGGGCCGCAGCAGTGAGCAAGCGTCGCATGTCCATCACCTCCGGGGGCGCAGGATCATTGCCCCGGATCGGTTTCCGCATCGATTGCCTGGGTCCGGCGAACGGCCAAGGGCCCGTGCCGGACAGGGCGACGGCTCCAGATTACGCCTTCGGGCAGGTGCGGGCATCCGAACCGGGTCCGGTTCCCCGGCGCCGAGCCACCGCCGGAGGGCTCCGACCCCGGCCGCACTACCGCTGACGTTCCATCAGTTCGTCGTACACCGCCAGGACCTGGGCCACCGTGTCGTCCTCCGACGGCCAGGTCGCGGCCTGGGCGCGGCCGGCCGCGGCGAGGGCGGCCCGGCGGGCCGGGTCGTCCAGGAGGGCGGCGACGGCGCCCGCCAGGGCGCCCGAGTCGCCGTACGGGACCAGGACCGCGGCGTCGCCGACCAGTTCCGGGACCCCGCCGACCTCCGTCGCCACCAGGGCGACGCCGGCCCGCAGGGCCTCCTGGGCCAGCAGGGAGCGGCCTTCCCAGCGGCTGGGCAGGACGGCGACGTCAGCCGCCGCCAGCAGGCGGTCGGCGTCGCGGCGGCGGCCCAGGAGGCGCACCGGGAGGTCTTCCGATGCGATCCGGCGGGCCAGTTCCGGGCGCAGCGGACCCTCCCCCGCGATCACCAGCAGCGGCACCGGTTCCAGCACCCGCCAGGCCCGTGCCGCGTCGAGCAGGACGGAGTAGCCGCGGCGGGCGACCAGGCTGCCGACCGCGATGACCAGGGGGCGTTCCACGGCGCCGAGTTCCGCCCGCGTCTTGCCCGCGTCGGTCGCCGTCGGCGCGGCCGGTACGGAGACGGCGGCGAGGCGCGCGTCCCGCGCGCCCCGGCGGCGGGCGAGGTCGACCTGGTCGGAGGAGGACCCGAGGACCACCGCCGCGGCCCGGGCCACGTGGCGTTCCAGCAGGCGGCCGAGGCGGCCCAGTGGGCCGGCGTCGGGTGCGGTGCCGTGCCAGGTGACCACCAGCGGGGCGCGCCGGCCGCGGCCCCGCAGGGCGAGGGCGGCGCGCATGCCGGCCCGTACGCCGTGCGCGTGGACGACGTCCGCCCCGGCGCAGGCGGCCCGCAGCGCGTACCCCGCGTCGGGGGTGAACTCGGCCCCGGCGCCGGTGAAGTCGTACTCCCCCTCGGCCGCGACGGGGGCGCACACGGTCACCCGTACGCCGCGCGCCGCGAGCCCCGTCGTGAGGGAGCGGACGTGGGCGCTGCTGCCCGCGCCCGCGCCGCCGAGGACCTGGACGGTGCGCAGCGGGGGCCGCCCGTACGGCAGGACGGGCGGCGGTACCGAAGCCGGGGAGCTGCTCACGGGTGGTAGCTCCAGGGTGAGGGGTCAGAGACGTCGCCCAGGATGCCAGCCCGTACGCGCGTTCCGGGACCATACGGGTGCGGATCCGGGGCGCGATACCGCAGTGCGCCCCCCAGCCTCACCCACACGGGCTAACGTCCCGGCGCCTCAGCCGTCCGCGCGGGCCGCCGCGAGCAGTTCCTCGGCGTGGGCGCGGGCCGTCTGCGAGTCCTCCTGGCCGGCCAGCATCCGGGAGAGTTCACGGATCCGGTCCTCGCCCTCCAGGACGGTGACCCCGGAGCGGGTCACCGATCCGTCGACGGTCTTCTCGACCAGCAGCTGCCGGTCCGCGAAGGCCGCCACCTGGGGCAGGTGGGTGACGACGACGACCTGGGCCGTCTTGGCGAGTTTGGCCAGACGCCGGCCGATCTCGACGGCCGCCTTGCCGCCGACGCCCGCGTCGACCTCGTCGAAGAGGTACGTCGGCACGGGGGTGGTGCCGGCGAAGACGACCTCGACGGCCAGCATGACCCGGGAGAGCTCACCGCCGGAGGCCCCCTTGGCGATCGGCCGGGGCTGGGCGCCGGGGTGCGGGGCGAGCAGCAGCTCGACCTCGTCCGCGCCGGTGGGCCCGTACGCGACCGGCCGGCCGCCGACCTCGACGCCCTCGGGCTCCTCGGTCTGGCGGATGTCGATGGTCACCCGGGCGTGCGGCATGGCCAGGGAGGCCAGTTCGGCGGTCACGGCGGAGGCGAACCGCTCGGCGGCCTCCGTGCGGGCGTCGGTCAGCGCCTGGGCCAATTGGGACAGTTCGGCGCGCAGCGCGTCCCGTTCGGCGGTCAGCTCCTCGATCCGCTCGTCGTCCCCGTCGAGCTCCAGCAGCCGGGCGGAGCCCTTCTGGGCCCATTCGAGGACGGAGTCGACGGAGTCCCCGTACTTGCGGGTCAGCTGGGTCAGTGCCGCCCGCCGCTCCTCCACGGCGGCCAGCCGCAGGGGGTCGGCGTCCAGGTCGTCGGCGTATCCGGCCAGCTCGCCGGCCACGTCGCCGAGGAGGATGCCCAGCTCCGCGATCCGGTCCGCGAGCCCGCCGAGCACCGGGTCGTGGGAGCGCACGGCCTCCAGGGCGCGGTGTGCGCCCGCGACGAGGGTGTTGGCGTCGACGCCCTCCGGGTCCTCGACGTCGCCCGCGAGGGCCGCGTGGGCGGCCTGCGCGGCGGAGGCCAGGGATTCGGCGTGGCCGAGCCGCTCGGCCTCGGCCGCGAGCTCGGCGTCCTCGCCCGGCAGCGGCTCGACGGCGGCGACCTCGTCCAGGCCGAAGCGCAGCAGATCGGCCTCCTGCGCCCGTTCCCGGGCCCGGGTGGTGATCGTGTCCAGTTCGGCGGAGACGGCGCGCAGCCGCCGGTAGGCGCCGGCGTACTTCTCCAGGGGGACGGCGACGGCGTCGCCGGCGTACCGGTCGAGGGCCTGGCGCTGGCGGGCGGGCCTCAGCAGGCCCTGCTGGTCGGTCTGCCCGTGGACGGCGACCAGGTCGTCGGCCAGCTCGGAGAGCAGGCCGACGGGGACGGAGCGGCCGCCGACGTGGGCGCGCGAACGTCCTTCGGCGGACACGGTCCGGCTGATCAGCAGGGCGCCCTCGTCGAGCTCGGCCCCGGCCTCCTCGGCCCGCACGGCGGCGGCCGCGTCCGGGCGCAGGACGACGCGGCCCTCGACCACCGCCGCCTTGGCCCCGATCCGTACCAGGGCCGGGTCGGCGCGGCCGCCGAGCAGCAGCCCGAGGCTGGTGACGACCATCGTCTTGCCCGCACCGGTCTCGCCGGTCACCGCGGTGAAACCGGGCGACAGCTCGACCACCGCGTCGTCGATGACCCCGAGTGACCGTATCCGCATCTCCTCAAGCACGGGACGACCATACCGAGGTTTCGCGGGTGCCATGTGACCTCACCCGCCCGGAGTTCTCCGAACGGGTGTGCTATTAACGAGTCCGACGGCGTCCTCAGTGCGGTGAGCCGCGCCAACCCGACACCGGGAGCGCGAACTTGGCCACGAGCCGGTCCGTGAAGGACGCGTGGTGCAGCCGGGCGAGCCGCACCGGCACCGTTCCGCGCCGGACCTCCACCCGTGCCCCGGCCGGCAGCTCCAGCGTCCGCCGGCCGTCGCACCACAGCACGCCGTGCTGCGTCCCGGTCTGCACCTCCACCGCCAGCACCGAGTCGGGCGAGGTGACCAGCGGCTTCGCGAACAGCGCGTGTGCGCTGATCGGCACCATCAGCAGCGCCTCCACCTCCGGCCAGACCACCGGACCGCCCGCCGAGAAGGCGTACGCCGTCGAGCCGGTCGGGGTCGCGCAGACGATGCCGTCGCACCCGAAGCCGGTCACCGGCCGCCCGTCGATCTCCAGGACCACCTCCAGCATCCGCTCCGCGGACACCTTCTGGACGGCGGCCTCGTTCAGCGCCCAGTCCCGGTGGACCACGTCACCGTTGGTCCGGACGAGGACGTCGAGGGTCATCCGCTCCTCGACCTCGTACGCCCGGCGCACCACCCGGTCCACGACCCGGTCCAGGTCGTCGCGCTCGGCCTCGGCGAGGAAGCCCACCCGGCCCAGGTTGACGCCCAGCATCGGCACCCCCGACCCGCGCGCGAACTCCGCCCCGCGCAGCAGGGTCCCGTCCCCGCCGAGCACGATCAGCAGTTCGCACCCGGCCAGCACCTCGGGCGTGCACTCCCCGACGAGCTCCACCTCGGGCGGCAGCGGCAGGTCCCGCGCCTCGTACGCGAGGACCCGCACCCCGATCCCCGACTTCAGCAGCCCGAGCACCACCAGCTCGGCGCTGCGTATGGCCGCGGGCCGCCCGGTGTGGGCGACCAGGAAGACGGTCCGGGGGCCCGCCCCCGGTTCCGCCGAAGGCGCGGTACCCGTCGAACCCGTTGACGCTGCCGCTGACGCTGACGACGAATCTGTCACTGAGGCCCCTCCGCCACTGCACGGTCGACATCCCCCGGGTCGAGTGCCGGTGCCCCCGCCCGAAGCCACAGAAAGTACTCGACGTTCCCCGACGGGCCGGGCAGCGGACTCGCGGTGACCCCCAGCACGCCCAGCCCCAGCTTCCAGGCCTGCGCGGCCACCTCCCGCACGGCCTCGGCCCGCAGCTCGGGGCTGCGCACCACACCGCCGCTGCCGAGCCGCTCCTTGCCCACCTCGAACTGCGGCTTGACCATCAGCACCAGGTCGGCGTCCGGCGCCGTGCACCGCACGAGCGCGGGCAGCACCAGACCGATCGAGATGAAGGACAGGTCGCCGACGACCAGGTCCACGGGGACGTCGTCGATCAGTTCGAGGGTCAGCTCGCGCACGTTCGTGCGGTCCTTGACGGTCACCCGCTCGTCGCTCTGCAGTGACCACGCCAGCTGGCCGTAGCCGACGTCCACGGCGACGACGTGGGCCACGCCCGCGCGCAGCAGCACGTCGGTGAACCCGCCGGTGGAGGCGCCCGCGTCCAGCGCCCGGCGGCCCTCGACGGCCAGCCCCAGGGGCCGGAAGGCCGCGAGCGCGCCGGCCAGCTTGTGGCCGCCCCGGGAGACGTAGTCGGGGTCGCTGTCGTCCTTGAGGACGACGAGGGCCGCGCTGGTCTCGACCTGGGTGGCCGGCTTGGTCGCGGTGGTGCCGCCGACGGTCACCCGGCCCGCGGCGATCAGCTGGGCCGCGTGCTCCCGCGAGCGGGCCATGCTGCGGCGTACCAGTTCGGCGTCCAGGCGGCGGCGTGCCACTCCTGCCACGTTCGGTTCAGCTCCTGTTTTCGTACGGTGCGGGGACGGGCTGTGCGTCCAGCGCGGTCAGCGCCTCGCGCAGGCCCCGATGTACATCCTCGTACACCTCGACGTGCCCGTCCGCCGCGAGGTGGTCCGCGTCCGCCAGCCGCTCCAGGTGCGCGTCCACCCCGGGGTGCCCGGTGGGAGTGCGCACCAGGCCCAGCGGCGCCGGTCCGGCGGGCTCGGCGGGTCCCGCCCCGGCCCCGGTCACGGGCTCCGTCACGGGCTCCTGGGGGACGTCCGGGGCGGCCCCGGCCTCATCGTCGGTCATGCCCCGACGCTACCCCGAAGCACCGCCCCTGCCACGCGCGGCTCTGCGGTACGGTCGGGACACCATGGCTACGATCCAGGAGTGCCGCGCCGCACTCGACCGACTCTCCGACAACCTCGCGGGGGCCGACGGCGACGTGCGCGGCGCCGCCGCCCTCGACCGGTCCCTGAGCTGCCACATCACCGACCTCGACGTGACCTTCACCGGCCGCCTCGAAGGCGGCCGGATCCGGGTGGACGCCCTCACCCCGGGCCCGCCCCGCGCCAAGGCGGAGATCCGCCTCGCGATGTCGGGGGACGACCTCCTGGCCCTGGTCGACGGACGGCTGAAGTTCGCCAAGGCCTGGGCCTCGGGCCGGGTCCGTCTGGAGGCCGGCTTCCGCGACCTCCTGCGCCTCAAGAGCCTCCTCTAGGCCCCTAGGGCCTGTCGGACGCCTGCCTCCGCCCGGGCCCTCCGCGCGGCCGGGACCACCAGCGGCGTTCCGGTCTCCGGGTCGTCGATCACCTGGCAGGCCACCCCGAACACCTCCTCCACCAGCCCGGCCGTGACCACCTCGGACGGCGGCCCCTCGGCGACCACCACCCCGCCGCGCAGGGCGATCAGGTGCGTGGCGTAGCGGGCCGCCTGGTTGAGGTCGTGCAGCACCGCCACCAGGGTCCGCCCCTGCTCCTCGTGGAGCTGGGCGCACAGGTCGAGGACCTCCAGCTGGTGCTGGATGTCCAGGTAGGTCGTCGGCTCGTCCAGGAGCAGCAGCGGGGTCTGCTGGGCCAGCGCCATCGCGATCCACACCCGCTGGCGCTGGCCGCCCGACAGCTCGTCCACGGCCCGGTCGGCGAGTTCGGCGACCCCGGTGGAGGCCATCGACTCCAGGACGATCCGCTCGTCCTCCGCCGACCACTGGCGCAGCAGCCCCTGGTGCGGGTACCGGCCGCGGGCGACCAGGTCGGCGACGGTGATGCCGTCGGGCGCCACCGAGGACTGCGGGAGCAGCCCCAGCGTGCGGGCCACCTGCTTCGCGGGCGTCGAGGTGATGGCCCGCCCGTCCAGCAGGACCCGCCCGGCGGAGGGCTTCAGCATCCGCGACAGGGCGCGCAGCAGCGTGGACTTGCCGCAGGCGTTGGGGCCGACGATGACCGTGAACGAGTGGTCGGGGATCTCCACCGAGAGGTTCTCGGCGATGACCCGCTGGTCGTAGCCGAGGGTGACGTTCTCCGCGGTCAGCCTCTGCACCTGCGTACTCCTCGTGTCGGCCGGGCCGTGCCCGTGGGTGTGCGGCGCGTCCACCGCGCCCGTCGTGTGCGTCGTGCCGGTCATACGCGTCCCGCCCTGCGCTCCATGACGAGCAGCCAGAGCAGATAGACACCGCCGACCAGACCGGTGACCACGCCCACCGGCAGCTGGTCCGCGCCGAAGGCCCGCTGCGAGGCAAGGTCGGAGGCCAGCAGCAGGACGGTGCCCATCAGCGCGCCGGTCAGCAGGTTCGACCCGGGCGACCGGGTCAGCCGCCGGGCCAGCTGCGGGGCGGCCAGGGCCACGAAGCTGATCGGCCCGGCCGCCGCCGCGGCCGCCGTGGTCAGCAGGACCGCCGCCAGCATCAGCAGCATCCGGGTCCGCTCGACCGGCACGCCCAGGGCGTACGCGGCGTCGTCGCCCATCTCGATCACCCGCAGGGCCCTGCTCTGCCCGAGGACGAGGGGGAAGAGCACCCCGCAGGTGACCACCAGCGGCCACACCTGCCCCCAGTCGCGCCCGGCCAGCGAACCGGTCAGCCAGACCATCGCCCGGGTCGCCTCGATGAGCTCCGCCTTGGCGATCAGGTACTGGATCACGGCGACGAGGACAGCCGAGGCGCCGATGCCGACCAGCACCAGCCGGTACCCGTGGATCCCCTTCTTGTACGCGAGGAGGTACACCACGGCCCCGGTCACCACCCCGCCGACGACGGCGCCCAGCGCGACCGCCGTGGCCCCGCCCTTGAACAGGGTGATGACGACGAGCGCGCCGACCGCCGAGCCGTACCCGAAGCCGAGCAGGTCGGGCGAGCCGAGCGGATTGCGCGAGACGGACTGGAAGACCGCCCCGGACATCCCGAGGGCCGCGCCGACCAGGATCGCCACCAGCACCCGCGGCAGCCGCAGGTCGTTGACGATGAAGTCGTCGGCGGGGGTGCCGTCGCCCAGCAGGGTCCGGACGACGTCGGCGGGCGCCAGGGCGAAGTCGCCGGTGCCGATGAGCACGACGGACAGCACCAGCGTCGCGGCGGCCAGCAGCAGCCCGGCCAGCAGCGCGCGCGGCTCGACGCGCAGCGAGGTGGCGCCGGGGCCGCGCAGGGTGCGCGGCCGGGCGGCCGCGCGGATCCGGGTGTCGGTCACAGCTGGGCCATCCTCTTGCGCCGGACCAGGTGGATGAAGACGGGGCCGCCGATCAGAGCGGTGACGATGCCGACCTGGAGCTCCCCGGGCCGGGTGACGACCCGTCCGATCACGTCGGCGCCGAGCAGCAGCACGGGAGACAGCACGGCCGAGTACGCCAGCACCCAGCGCATGTCGGGCCCGGTGACCAGGCGCGCCAGGTGCGGGATCATCAGCCCGACGAAGACGATCGGCCCGCAGGCGGCGGTCGCGGCCCCGCACAGCAGGGTGATGGCGGCCATGGCCCCGATCCGGGTCCGCGTCAGGTGGGCGCCCAGTGCCCGGGCGGTGTCGTCGCCCATGGCCATCGCGTTGAGCGGCCGGCCGAGCACCAGCGCGAGCAGGGCGCCGGCCAGCAGGAAGGGGGCCACCTGGCGGACGGTGTCCATGGTGGCCGAGGCCAGCGAACCCACCGTCCAGAAGCGGAGCTTGCCCAGGGCCTGGCTGTCCAGGAGCTGGACGGCGTTGATGTAGCCGACGAGGGCCGCGCTGGCCGCCGTACCGGCGAGCGCGAGGCGCACCGGGGTCGCGCTGCGGCTGCCGCCGAGCACGTAGACGGCGACGGAGACGACCGCGGCCCCCAGGAAGGCCCACCAGACGAACTCGGTCAGCGTGCTCGCCCCGAAGAAGCTGATGGCGGAGACGACCGCGGCCGAGGCGCCGGCGTTGACGCCGAGGATGCCGGGCTCGGCCAGCGGGTTGCGCGTCAGGGCCTGCATCACCGCGCCGGACAGGCCGAGTCCGAGCCCGACCATCACCCCGAGGACGGTGCGCGGGACCCGCAGGTCCCGTACGACGACGTCGTTCGTCGTGCCGCTGTAGTGGAACAGCCCGTGCCAGACGTCGGCGAGCGGCATGGCCTTGGCGCCGACGGCGATGCTCGCCACCGCGACCAGGGCCAGTACGGCGAGGGCGGTCAGCAGACCTGCGGTGCGCCTGCCGTGGCCCGGACGGGCCACGGCAGGCAGCGGCGCGGGCCGCTCGGTTTCGGGGGGACTCTCAGCCAACACGAAGGTTAGGTTAGCCTACCCTGCACCCGGGATGTCCCCTGAACGGCCGGGCGCCCCCCGTTCACCACCCCAGTGCGGCCAGCGCCTTGTCCACGTCGTCCGCGTAGCCCCCGTCCCCGGCCGCGGACCAGGCCGCCGCGCACAGGGCCCGCAGCCCGTCGACCGGATCGGGCTCCCGCACCGCGTCCGCGACCCGGGTCAGCTCCAGGCCGGTCCCCGCGTGCGCCGCGCTCCAGCCGCCGCACCGCCACGCCCCCTGCCGTTCCGACACCTCCGGCTGCCCGGTCAGCAGCCCCCGCAGGTCGCGGTCCACGTACGTCGGCCGGTGCCGCGGCTCGGCCCGCAGCAGCTGCGCCGCGTCCGTCACCCCGGTCAGCACCAGCAGCGAGTCCACGTCCCCGTTGAACGCGCCCTCGATGTCGGTGTCCAGCCGGTCCCCGACCACCAGCGGCCGCCGGGCCCCGGTCCGCAGCACCGTCTCCCGGTGCATCGGCGGCAGCGGCTTCCCCGCCACCTGCGGATCCGCGCCCGTGGCGATCCGTACGACCTCCACGGCGGCCCCGTTGCCCGGCGCGATCCCGCGCGCCCCCGGGATCGTCAGGTCCGTGTTCGACGCGTACCACGGCACCCCGCGGTTGATCGCGTACGCCGCCTCCGCGAACCGCCCCCACGCCAGGTCGGGCCCGCCGTACCCCTGGACCACCGCCGCGAGCCCCTCCTCGTCCGCGGACTCCACCGGCACCAGCCCACGCTCGCGCAGCGCGACCCGCAGCCCCTCCCCGCCGACCACCAGCACCTTCGACCCCGGCTCCACCTGCTCCGCGATCAGCCGGGCCACCGCCTGCGCCGAGGTGATCACCTCGCCCGCCTCCGTCGGGATCCCCAGCTCGCCCAGGTGCTCCGCGACCGCCTCCGGGGTCCGCAGCGCGTTGTTGGTGACGTACGCCAGGTGCATCCCGCCGGCCCGGGCGGCGGCCAGCGACTCGACGGCGTGCGCGATGGCGTGACCGCCCGCGTACACCACCCCGTCCAGGTCCAGCAGGGCCGTGTCGTACGCCTGGTGCAGACTCCGCTCACTGCCCGCGGGACGGGTCCTGCTCTGCCGGGTCATCTGGCCGCTCCTCAATGAATGTTCTCGAAACGCTCAGGACTGTAGCGGTGCTTCGGTTCTTACGTTTGATCTTGTCCGAGTTTGCACTACCCGGGTGCTCCCCCGGCCGTCCCGGATCGCGAGACGGGTCTTACCATGCACCAATGACCACACCTGGCAACGCGGAGCACGGGCTGCGCCTGACCCCTTTCCACGGACTGCGGTACGTCCCGGAGCGCGTCGGCAGCCTGGCGGCGGTGACCTCGCCGCCGTACGACGTGGTCGTGCGTCCCGACGGAGTCGACTACCTCGAATCCGCCGACCCGCACAACATCGTCCGGCTCATCCTGCCCCAGGCCGGCACCCCGGCCGCGCGCAACGAGCAGGCCGCCCGCACCCTGAGCGACTGGCTCGCGCAGGGGGTCCTCAGCGCCGACCCGCTGCCCGGTCTCTACGTCTACGAGCAGCGCAAGGCCGGACTCCTGCAACGCGGCATCATCGGCGCCCTGGCCCTCACCCCCGCGGACGCCGGCATCGTCCTGCCCCACGAGGACGTCATGCCGGACGTGGTCACCGACCGGGCCGGCCTGATGCGCGCCACTTCGGCCAACCTGGAACCCCTCCTGCTGACCTACCGCGGCGACGGCCCGGGCGCCGGCGCGGACGCGGTCGTCGAGGCCACCGCGGCCCGCGAACCGCTGCTGTCCACGGTCACCGAGGACGGGTTCCGCCACAGCCTCTGGGCCGTCACCGACCCCGCCGAGCTGGCCGCCGTCACGGGCGACCTGGCCCACCGCCAGGCCCTCATCGCCGACGGCCACCACCGCTGGGCGACGTACCTGCGCCTCCAGGAGGAGCACGCCTCCCCCACCCCCTGGGACTTCGGCCTGGTCCTCCTCGTGGACACCGCCCGCTACCCGCTCCAGGTCCGCGCCATCCACCGCATGCTGCGCCGCCTGCCCCTCGCCGAGGCCCTGGCGAAGGCGGAGGGCTCCTTCCGGGTCCGTCCGGTCGACGGTCCGCTCCCGCTGGCCCTGGAGGCGCTCGCCGACGCCTCGGAACGCGGCAACGCCTTCCTCCTCACCGGGGACGGAGCCTTCCACCTGGTCACCGACCCGGATCCGGACCTGATCGAGCGGACCGTCCGCCGGGACCGCCCCGAGGCCTGGCGCCGGCTGGACGCGACGGTGCTGCACGCGTCCCTGCTGGACGCCCTGTGGCAGGTCCCGGACGCCCCGGAGCACATCGCGTACATCCACGACGCGGCGGCCACCGTCGCGATGGCCGAGCGCCACGGCGGCACGGCCGTCCTGCTGCACCCGGTCCGCGAGGAGGTCGTACGGGACCTGGCCCGCCAGGGCGTCACGATGCCCCGCAAGTCCACCTCCTTCGGCCCGAAGCCGGCCACCGGCCTGGTCCTGCGCAGCCTGGGCTGATCCGCCCGCCCCCGGAGCCGGACGTGCGGAAGGGCGGCACCCCCGAGGGGGTGCCGCCCTTCTTCGGCATCAGACCCGATCAGGCCTTGTCGCGTGCCTCGCGGTCCTCGTACTCGACGACCACGATCTCGTCGGTGAGGTCGACGTCGGCGTCCGGCCCGTCGACGGGCTCGTACTCCTCGTCGTCCTCGTCGTAGTACTCGGTCTGGTCGGCGGCGCGCTCGGCGGCGGCCACCTCGGCCGCGTCCTCGTCCTCGTCGTCCTCGTCACCGAGGTCGTCGACGTCCGCGTCCTCGTCCTCGTCGAGGACGGCGGCGTCCACGAACTCGACGCCGTCGATCTCGGCGAGGCGGTCGGAGGCGTCGGTCGCGCCGTCCTTGTCGGCCTCCAGGGTCTTCGCGAACCACTCGCGCGCCTCGTCCTCACGGCCGGCGGCCAGCAGGGCGTCCGCGTAGGCGTACCGCAGGCGGGCGGTCCACGGGTGCACGGCGTTGGAGGCCAGCTCGGGGCTCTGGAGGGTCACGATGGCGGCGTCGAGCTCGCCCATGTCCCGGCGGGCACCGGCGGCGACGAGACGCATCTCGACCTGGCCGGCCTTGTCCAGCTTCTGCACCTCGGGCTCGCCGGCCATGGACAGCGCCCGCTCGGGACGGCCGAGGCCGCGCTCGCAGTCGGCCATGACGGGCCACAGCTCGACGGAACCGGTCATCCGCTTGGCGGCCCGGAACTCGGCGAGCGCCTCGCTGTACTTCTGCGTCGCGTACGCGGCGAAGCCGGCGGCCTCGCGGACGGCGGCGACGCGGGAGGCCAGGCGCAGGGCGATGCGGGAGTACGCGTACGCCTGCTCGGGGTCCTCGTCGATCAGCCGGGCCACCATGACGAGGTTGCGCGAGACCTCTTCGGCCAGCCCCTTGGGGAGGCTCAGGAGCTCCTGGCGCACGTCGGCGTCGATCTCGTTGCCGGTGACGTCCTCGTCGATCGGGAGGCGCTTGACCGGGTCCCGGTCGCGGTCGGCACGGAACTCACGGCCGCCGCGGTCGTCGCGGCCGCCGCGGAAACCACCGCGGTCATCGCGGCCACCACGGTAGCCACCGCGCTCGCCGCCCCGGTCGTCGCGACGCGGGTAGGACGGACGGTCACCCCGGTCGCCCCGGTCGCCCCGGTCGTCACGGCGGAAGGAGGGACGGTCCCCACCACGGTCGTCACGCCGGCCGTAGGACGGACGGTCGCCGCCACGGTCGTCGCGGCCGCCGCGGAAACCACCGCGCTCGTCATCGCGGCGCGGGTACGAGGGACGACCGCCACGGTCGTCGTCGCGACGGGGGTAGGAGGGACGCTCGCCCCGGTCGTCACGACGGAACGACGGACGGTCGCCACCACGGTCGTCGCGGCCGCCGCGGAAACCACCGCGGTCGTCGTCACGGCGCGGGTAGGAGGGACGACCGCCACGGTCGTCGTCACGGCGCCCGTAGGAGGGACGGTCGCCACCACGGTCGTCGCGGCCGCCGCGGAAACCACCGCGGTCGTCATCGCGGCGCGGGTAGGAGGGACGACCGCCACGGTCGTCGTCACGGCGCGGGTACGACGGACGGTCGCCGCCGCGGAAGCCACCGCGCTCGTCGTCGCGACGGGGGTAGGAGGGACGCTCGCCCCGGTCGTCACGACGGAACGACGGACGGTCGCCGCCGCGGTCGTCACGGCCGCGGTAGCCACCGCCGGCGGGGCGCTCGCCGCGGTCGTCACGGCGCGGGTACGACGGACGGTCGCCGCCGCGGTCGTCACGACCGCCGCGGAAACCACCGCGGTCGTCATCGCGACGGGGGTAGGAGGGACGCTCGCCCCGGTCGTCACGGCGCGGGTACGACGGACGGTCGCCACCGCGGTCGTCGCGACCACCGCGGAAACCACCGCGGTCGTCATCGCGACGCGGCGAGAACGGGCGGTCCCCGCCCCGGTCGTCACGGCGGAAGGACGGACGGTCGCCGCCGCGGAAGCCACCGCGCTCGTCGTCGCGGCGCGGGTAGGAGGGACGACCCCCACGGTCGTCGTCACGGCGGCCGTAGGAGGGACGGTCGCCACCACGGTCGTCGCGACCGCCGCGGAAACCACCGCGCTCGTCATCGCGGCGCGGGTACGACGGACGGTCGCCACCACGGTCGTCACGGCGGAAGCCACCGCCGGCGGGGCGGCCGCCACGGTCGTCACGGCGGAAGCCGCCACCGGCGGGGCGACCACCGCGGTCGTCACGGCGGAAGCCGCCGCGGTCACCGCCACGGTCGTCACGGCCCCCGCGGTAGCCGCCCCTGTCACCGCCGTCGTTGCGACGAGGCTCGCGCTCCGGACGATCGTCGGGAGAGTTGGACATGGGTGTGACTCCTGTCTTCGGGGTACCGCTAGTCATTCTCGCGCAACCAGCCCATGGCCGCGCTTCGGCGTAAAACGTGAAAGAGGTGCAAAACAAAAAGGACCCTTGGTCCTCAGCGTGAACGCTGAGGACCAAGGGTCCTTTGAAAGATTGTTCGGCGGCGTCCTACTCTCCCACAGGGTCCCCCCTGCAGTACCATCGGCGCTGAAAGGCTTAGCTTCCGGG